>NZ_JAEQMY010000126.1 GCF_016743775.1 Microvirga aerilata
TATGTCGGAGGAATGATGCGCCACCTCCATCACCAGCAGCGCAACGTCCTCGTCCGTCGACATCCGGGCGCCCTTCATGCCAGACAGGAGATCCATGACATCTTTGTCGCGCGTGGGCTCTGGGGGCTCCGCGGCCCAACCGATGCTGGCCTTGTTGATGGCCAGCTTAAAGCGCTCGCCGCTCTGGAAGCAGGCATCGACAAACCACCCGTTCCCGCTAGGGCTCAGGTCGACGACGGTGAATGATGGGGGCCTGATACTGACTTCGGGTACGGGATGCCTGTCGGACACCTCCAGCACCTCCCGAAGACCCGCAATAAACTGCTCCACATTCAACGCAGAGCGGGCCAGCGTTTCCATGCCGTAGATGACTTGGTTGAGGCTGGTGAACGGATAGCCCGGCTCACCTACCTTATTGACGCTCCAGTGGAAGATGGACAACAGCCTCTCGGCCGTCTCCGGGTTGTTGGGTGTCACACTGATACTCTTGCCGTTCCTGCCGGCAGTCACCGTGACAGTCATGCCATCGGCAAACCCGACGCGGAGCATGAGGAGGTTGCCATCGATGATCTTGGTTGTGAGTGCCACCGATCTCCTCCTTTCCTTACAGGGTCGCAACAGGAGCGGTTTAGCAGTCTGCAGGCGTCCCAGGCAATAATGGGTGGACGAGCACCCTAGGTCAGAGCAGTGTGGGACAGAGCCATCCTCTTCTGAAGAGGTGCGGGCTGCGTTAGATCTGCCCCGAGATGCTCGATAAAGCAAAGCAGGTATCTAGCCATACCTTTGACTATGGCTGAAAGAGCGGGCTTCTAGGCGCGTCGTTGGGTAATCAAAGCTACTAGGTAGCTTCATGCAGAGAGGATGCTGCCGACGGTAGATAGCTCAAGCTTTTCGGCAACCAGAAATGTAGCCAGGCTCTCAAGCAGATCTTATCCGAATGTCGTACTCTCTATTACAGGCTTTATGGCCAAAGGGCTTTGACATCGGAGCCACGATGCTCAACGATTGAGCCATGTCACAACACTGAAGCGCCCAGATAGTACCCGCATTCGCATCATGAGAACTCCTAGCAAAGACATTGTAGATCTTGGCCTCGATGCAGAGGACTATTCCCACCACTGCCCGACATGGTTCGTGCTGTCCTTATCGGCCGTTGGAATTGTTAGCATGCTTGGGCATCACTTCTTCGGCTAAGCTTAGCTATGCTCCAATCATGGCAGTGTTCTCCCGCTTATGAGTTATGCTGACGCCCCCCTGCAGGACAGAGCGATCATAACGCATGAGGGCTGCAGGCTGTCCAATGATCAGCCCCCTTGGACGCTGCTCTGTCTGTCATCTTAGCTTTGCGCCTACATGCGAACCGCGCTGAATTATCATTATGACAGAAAGTTTGTAACTCCTGCCATGCCAAGGTCCTCCTGTCCAAGAGGATCCTATGGGTATCAATCACCGGCTGGCCCAGCTATGGCTTGATGCTCTTGCGACGGAGCTCAGGGCAGCAGCGGGCACCATTGAGACCTACACCGACGATCTGAATTGCTATCTCGCCTGGCTTGGCGAGAAAAGCATCGGGCTGGAAGATGTTGGTCTTGAACACGTCCGGGATTACATCGCTGCTCTCGACCAGCGCGGCTATGCCGGATCGACCATCGCCCGCCGCATTACCGTCATCCGGAACCTTCATCGCTTCCTGATCGCCGAGGAACTCGGCTCCCGCGATCCCACATCCACCATGCTGGCTATGAAGCGGCCCTTCGTTCTGTCCATTGCCGAGACCGAAGCCCTCCTGGAGACCGCCCACACGCTTGCGGCCGATCCATCGGTTGGCCTCTACCGGCAGGCCGGCTATGCCCGAAGGGCCGCCCTGTTCGAGACGCTCTGTGCCTCGGGCATGCGCATCAGCGAGGCTTTGTCACTGCTCTCCGATGCGGCCTCGCCTGGCACCTGCATGCTGATGGTCCGTGGCAAGGGCGACAAGCAGCGGCTCGTGCCCCTCCATGAGCGGGCTATTGAGACCATTAAGCAAAGCCGACCCAGTGGCTCTTCCACTCCGTTCGCAACGGCACCAAGCCTTTGACGCCCTAGGCCGCTCTGCTGGAGATCAAGGAGGCTGCCGTGGCCGCAGGACTGGCCAGTCCCGAGCGGGTGTCCCCTCACGTCCTGCGGCATGCCTTTGCCACCCACATGCATTCAGGCGGCACCGACCTGCGCGTGCTGCAGGAGCTGCTCGGCCATGCGGGCATCGAGACTACCCAGATCTACACCCACCTGGACACCTCCGGCCTGCACCAGATGAGTCCGTGATCTCCACCCGCTCAATGAGTGATGGCGACTTATCGTCGGACACCATGTGTGATTGGATCGGTGAGGCCCCTCCCCCGTACCGGAATGCTTGGGCAAATAAAAAGCGCCCTGAAAGCGCAAGGTCTCGGCACTTGAAAGGGGCAGATACGGACTAGAGGGCCAAAACCGTACGGGCAAGCAAATGACAGGTGCGTGATGGCGCCGTTTCACCTGCTTAACGGCTACTCCGCCCAATTGGTGTGCCCCACTGCCAGAACCCGCAATGCCATCTCGCCTGCTGCTTGGGCAGCCTCGAAGCCTTCCGGTGTTGGCTCAAATGACTCGAGCGGAAGAAAGCCGTCAACGCCTCCGAGCAGAACGAGCGTGACGGGTCCCTCTGGGTGACCCTGTTCCTGCACGAGCGAGAGCATAAGGCCGCCGATCTCTCCGAAGGCATGCTTCTCATCAAAGTGGAGTGTCTTCGTCTCCACACGCTGGGGAAACGCAATGACCTCTGCCATGCCTAGTCCCCTCCCCCGTCTCCACGGATCTCAGCATCCCCGAGCCATCTCTGGGCTTCTTCAAGACTGCCAAATGTATGCTCGATCTCGGTGAATGGGGCGGGCCTCTCTCCAGGAGGCAGATCGAGCAGTATTTCAGCTGTCCAGGTAGCACCATCAGTTCTACCGCTTTGAACTAAGCTGGCGATAATCACCCCATGGAGCAGCACGTCATAGCTGCCTGGAGCAAGCCGGGAGAGTTTGTAGGCCATTCTGAACCTTCTGGGGAGGACATTGACAGCAGCAGGACAGTAGGAGGTGTAGCGGACCAGGTCCCCGAACAGAAGCCCTACTCAGATCCTCCCCGGCGTACCTTCGGACTCTAGTTCAAGCAACGACATGGCTGATTGCGTGCAAAAAGCCCCAGCTGAGGGTGCTGTATGAAAACCCTCAGCCAGGGTGTCAGCGGAGGGGAAGCCCCCCAACAACTCCAATGCCATTCATCAACGACACAAGAGTATCTGCTCGGGCTGATACGCAACGCGCCCGGTACACGCATCTTAGAGCAGCCAGGGTAAACAATCTGCTCACCGATGGTGCTCGCATTGGTACTGAAGCCATCGGCGGGTTGTTGCCGTCTGCTTCAGCCCTTTTGGTGCTGGGCTACTCCCCTTAGACCTGCTGCGGGAGCGTGGCACGATGCTTAAGCTTGACGTTTAGCATCAACAGGGAGCCACAAGCATGGAGCGCTTTGTGGTCACGTGGACAAGGGAGGGTCGGTGGTCAGTCTCGTATGATGGAGAGACCTTTGCCACGTACCCGACCGAAGAGGAGGCGCTTTCAGAGACGTTCACACGAGCTGCAGAGCGCAAACAAGCCGGGTTCAAAGTGGTTGTCGTGCTCATGCAGGTCCGGAATGCGCTCGACCGGCATCATCCCCTCATTGATGCTCTCGGAGCTATATCTCTCGCCTAGACGCGGCCTTGTGGAACGTGCGCTCCTGCTTGACGACGCTTTGGTTTCGGAGCCAGCCAATAGCGCGGAACAGGAGAGATCCGCCCAGCGACGCGTAGCCCAGCCAGGGTAGGCCTGCCAGGGTGGGTATGTGAGGCTCAGGAACTGGAGCGTATGAAGGGTCTCATCCTAGAGAGTTGATGTTTCCGCTCCGAAGTTCTGGCAGTTTGGAGCCAGGAGCTGGGTTCCCGGTTCGGCAACTTCCAGGAGAGGGATGCTTGGCGCTGCGTCATCCGATACAGCATCCAGCCCGGCTGGTCCCGCTGGCCTTTCTGGGTGCCATTGCTGTGGGCACTTTCCTGCTACTACTGCCAATCGCTCGGGCTGGACCGGGAGGAGCCCCGCTGCTGATTGCCCTGTTCACCGCCACCTCCGCTATCTGCGTCACTGGGCTTGCGGTCGTGGACGTCTCCACCTATTGGTCCGGGTTCGGGCAAGCGGTCATTTTGATCCTGTTCCAGTTTGGTGGCTTCGGGATCATGAGCGGCGCCACGCTGCTTGCGCTTCTTGTAACCCGACGCCTGGGGTTGGCCACCCGCCTCATCGCCCAAGCCGAGACCCGCAGCGTAGCGCTGGGTGATGTCACCGCAGTGCTGCGCTTGATCCTTGTTGTCACCCTCGGCGTTGAGACGCTCATTGCGGCCATTCTGATCCTGCACCTGCGGTTCGCCTACCATGAGCCCTGGGGACAAGCGGTCTGGCACGGCGTGTTCCACGCCGTTTCGGCTTTCAACAATGCGGGTCTATCGACCTACTCGGACAGCTTGGTGCGTTTTGCAGCCGATCCATTGATCCTCGTGCCAATCATGATGGGGGTCATCCTCGGCGGCCTTGGCATCCCCGTCCTTCATGAACTCCGGCAAAAGCCACGAGAGCCGGCGCGCTGGTCGGTTCACACCAAGCTCACGCTTCTTGGGACAGCCATTCTGCTGCTCGGAGGCTTTGCTGCGGTTCTGGCCTTCGAGTGGAGGAACCCCACAACCCTTGGACCGCAGGACCCAGCTGGCAAGCTGCTCGGATCGGTGTTCTACTCCGCCATGACCCGGTCCGGCGGCTTCAACGCTTTCGATATGCGGCAGATGCGACCGGAGACGTTGACTGTCAGCTACGCCCTCATGCTGATTGGCGGAGGCAGCGCTGGAACCGCCGGCGGGATCAGAGTGACAACCTTCCTCCTACTCGGGTTCGTCGTCCTGGCGGAGGTTCGCGGGGAACCCGACACCACGGTCTTTCGGCGGCGCATCACGGTTGACGTCCAGCGTCAGGCCCTGACCATCGTCCTGCTGGCTGTTGGGTCTATCACTGTTGGGGCCCTGATCCTCCTGAGCGTGACTGACTTTGCGCTGGAGGATATCCTGTTCGAGACAATTTCGGCGTTTGCTACTGTCGGTCTCTCAACTGGGATCACGCCAGATCTTCCGCCCCTCGGCCTGTTTGTTGTAACGGTGCTGATGTACATGGGGCGCGTGGGAACAATCACCCTGGCCACGGCGCTTGCTCTGCGTGGCAAGCAGCGGCCCTACCGTTACCCGGAGGAGCGTCCCATTGTCGGCTAATTCCAGATCCACCCGGAGCGATGGCGTCGTCGTGGTCGGCCTCGGCCGCTTCGGTGGTGCCGTGGCCAACTCGCTCGTCCGCCTTGGCCACGACGTACTCGGCATCGACGAAAGCGCCGAAATCGTCCAGCAATGGTCGGATCGACTTACTCATGTGGTCCAAGCGGACTCGACCAACAGCGACACCCTCCGTCGCCTCGGTGTGCACGAGTTCGGACGCGCGGTCGTGGGGATCGGCACGGACATTGAGGCGAGTGTGCTGACCGTGCTGGCTTTGTGTGATCTCGGTATCCCAGATATCTGGGCAAAGGCCCTAAGCGACAAGCATGGACGCATCTTGGAGCGCACCGGCGCTCATCATGTGGTCTATCCCGAGGCTGCCATGGGCGAGCGTGTGGCGCATCTGGTGACCGGAAAGATGATTGACTTCATCGAGTTTGATGACGGTTTTGCAATCGTGAAAACGAGAGCGCCCCAGCAGGCGACGGGCAGGACGCTCGCGGAATCCGCCCTGCGAAGCAAATACGGTGTGACAGTGGTTGGGGTGAAGCGCCCGAGAACGGATTTTACCTATGCGCGGCCTGAGACCCTGGTCGAGGCAGGCGACCTTCTCATCGTGTCGGGGCCGACCAAGCTTGTGGAGCAGTTCGCCGCCCTGACTTGATGGCGCCACGGCCCGACCGCAGGGCCACAGCCGATCTGAGCCATTAAGCGTGACCATATGAAGGCCCGATTTCCCTCCCTACCCCGAACGCTCGGCCTGCTACGTTCCGGCATCAGTTAGCCACCAAATGGCCATGTCAGCATCAGGGGATTAGCCGTTCAGCCCGGAGTTCCGCAAACAGGTCGAAGAACGCATCATCAGTTGCCTGGTAGGCGGTAAAGCCGAGACGACGGCTCTTCGACATGTCGGTCACGACCTCAATCGGCCGGCCGAGATCGGCATCCGTGTGCCAAGGGGATGCCAGACGACCAAGATCCGGCTCGGCCAAGCCCTCCCGCTCGGCAATTCTACGCCAGATGGGGGCGTCCGCCTTCATCTGCTCTTCCAGCGGCAGGATGGAGCGGTCGAAGGGGGCAGGCTCAAGCTCGAACCACTCGGCAAGGCGGCCCCACATCCAGCTCCAGCGGAAGACATCGCCATTGACCACGTTGAACGCCTGATCAAAGGCAGCCGGGGTTGTCGCAGCCCAAAGGAGATGGCGGGCGAGCTGCCGGGCATCGGTCATGTCGGTCAGGCCATTCCATTGGGCCGCCGAACCGGGAAAGCGGAACGGACGTCCCGTCTCTCGGCACAGCGTGGCATAGACCGCCAGCGTCGTTCCCATGTTCATGGCGTTGCCAACCGCCTTGCCGATGACGGTGTGCGGGCGATGGATGCTCCAGGTGAAGCCGTCGCGCTTTGCCGCGGCGAACACCTCGTCCTCCTGGGCATAGTAGAAGTTCTCGACGTCGAGCCGTCCCTGCTTCTCCCGGAACGGCGTCTGCGGGAGCGTGCCCTTGCCATAGGCCTCGAAGGGGCCGAGGTAGTGCTTGAGGCCTGTGACCAGCGCGACATGCCGGGGCGTGCCGGCGGGACGCAGCCCATTGAGGAGGTTGCGCACCATTGCCGCGTTGATGCGGATGTTCTCGGCTTCTGTCGCCTGCCGCGACCACGTCGTGATGAACACGGCCTCCGGCTTGACCTCAGCAAGGGCTGCGGCGAGCGAAGCTTCATCCTGGAGATCGGCCGCAATCGGCGTCATGCCCGTCTGCGCGGTCGGCCGTCTGGCCAGCCCCAGCACATCCCAGCCTTCTGCCGCCAGAAGCGCCGCCGTGGCGCTTCCCACGATCCCGCTCACGCCTACCACCAATGCCGTCTGAGCCATTGCAGCCTCCATGATCCGGGGTGGTAGCTAGGCATCGAAGCCGTCGGTGCCTAGAGGGAACAGTCCAAGCACTTCACGGCTGCCCAGTGGGGAACGCACCAGGGTTCCCATGTACAGCACACGGTTCAGGCGAACGCCGCATCCGGGTTCGTTGTGCCGTCTCCAACCCGCTCCACGATTGCTGCAACAATCAGGTCGCGCAGCTTCGGCAAGCGCGCCCGATCTGCCGCAGCATGGGTGGCGGGCATCTCCACAAGGGTGAGGTTCGTGCAAGTAGGTCGGCGCGATGCACCTTCTGCTTTCCCGGCCTTTACGGGGTCACAACAGAACCAGGGTCCCGCCTTCTTATGTTGGCTGACGACACTCCCGCTCCTTACGGCGCAGGGCAAGAAGATCAAGCTGTTCGTCGGATATAGGGCTCGTATCAGGCGGGAAGTAAACGTTTCGCATCAGCTCAGCGATGCGGTTCTTGGCGTCGCGATTGATGCTCGCAGCTTCGGACCTTCTTTTTCGGTCAGGCACGGATGCTTACCTTCGATGCGCAATGCATTCGTCCTTGAGACTGAGAGCACTATGGTTAACCTTGGCCTTAAGCAGCTGTGGGGGAAGAGTAAACAGCCACTTGGATGGCTCCATTCGATAGGGGAGACGGGGCCTTCTCCACCGCTCTTGAGGCAAAGGGGGTCTGGCAAGAGCGTCCTTGCTCCCGCAGACGACCAACCCGCATCCGAGTTCGTGGGCTTCGAGCACCAGTAACAAGCTTTCACGTGTGCTAGCTCACATTACTGGTCATGACTCTTCTATAGAAAAGAGGCCTGTCGCCAGCATTATCATGTTGAAGCGGGCGGACCTATCCGGAAGGGTGAAGGCAACCATGGCGGACAAAAAGCCAGACCCCCGCCGGGAAGCGCACAAGGAAGCGGTGCGCTTGTCCTGGAAGAGTCGCCATATTCCCGTTGGGACAATGCTCCTGAGTGGCGTGCTGCTGGCAGCCACTCTTTCGGCTGTTTTCATGGTCATCGGACAATGACCTCAAGCTCCTGCCCCTTAGGGCAGGTACAGATGGTTCTGTGAAGGCGCGCTGAAAGCCATTCCCCCATCACCACGACCCCACGCGCGGCCAAGATCAGCTCGACTTCGCGCAGGCTGAGGCTGAAGCAGTGATACAACCTGATGGCCTGATTGATGATCTCAGCCGGATAAGCGGAAGCCCCAATACGGATTGGACGTCGTGCTCATGCCCGAGACCCTGCCACTGACCCCGAACTCTCGCGAGGTTGACAATACCATCGGAGGCTGTCGAGATTACGCCCGTAACGCTCTCACCACTCCGATGCCGGTTCGAGACACTATCGTCTCATACTGGCTCGCATCAGCAGCTTTCTCGGCTTCCATCAGGACTTCCAAAGCTCGCCAAGGCTTTGGCATGAACCGGACGTGCCGCAGTGCCTTGTCAAAGTCGTCCTCAAGCGGCGCACCCGAGGTCAGGACCGTCCTAATCCACGGCCACTTGAGCCTCACTGTCCGGGCAAGGTCGACGCCACTAAAGCCGAGTGCCCTCAGATCGAGCGCATCGACAAAAGCGTCAATGGCGCGCACCGGGTTGTTCTCATCAACCCAGTCGTCCAGGCTTTCGGGAAACAGGGTGGTCTGGCTGCGATTCACGCCTTCAACAAAGCGTCTCATCGGATCCCCCAAACATGGCTGAGAGATCATATCATCGACCGCGTTTTTACACAGCCAGGCTCAAATCCGGTAGGACGGAGAGGATAAGTGAATGTCCGCTTCCCACCCGAGCACCAGCCTAACTGTCGGTACCAAGCGTTAGAATTTAACCACTAGCGGTCGTCGAAATGACTTGGCATCTGCTTCACCTAAGGTTGACCTTGTCGCCCTACCCTGGAAGTGCGCCTCCCTCCTGGACCTTGGCCGAGCAGCAGCACCAGCAATGTAGATAGGGCGCTTGTGTAAGTGGCGCACACGGTGCAGACGAGGCCCCGCAACCGCCTCCTTAGCGACAACTAAACCTTGCGTTGGGCGCCTGTTCCGGCTCAATAGGGTCATGAGCAACGATCAGACCACCATTGCTGTCACAACTGCCTTGACGGCGGCGGCCGCCGCTGTCCTCCTTGCGATCATCCTGGCGTTCGTGTTGCACTAGGCCATTCGCTGCCGAGCCCGATGGCCTAGAACAAGTGCCCGGTCATGGGCTTCAACACGGATGAAGCTGGTAGAGACCGGGAGGTTGTCGCGGCGATGAGCCTGCGACACGAGCTGACGCGCCATGCGTGGTGCCGAGCCGGATTAACTCGCCCCCATCAGCGATGGCGGCTTCGCCACGATCCCGGATAACTTGGGATGGGAGAACTCAGGGGAGCTGGCTCACCTCCTGAACGGCTACGACGCGGCTCTTGCACTCGGCGACCTCGTTAGCCCGGCGCTCCGGCACGTTGGTGGTCCGCCAGACGTAGTTCTGCGCCGTGTTCCGGTTGCCGACCAGGTCTTCGAGGCAAAGCCGGTCAGAGGTCGGGAGCCAGTCCGATTGCCCGATCGAGCAGGGGGAGCATCTTCCGGCTGCTCTCCTCAGACAACTGGGAACACAG
>NZ_JAEQMY010000127.1 GCF_016743775.1 Microvirga aerilata
CTGTGTTCCCAGTTGTCTGAGGAGAGCAGCCGGAAGATGCTCCCCCTGCTCGATCGGGCAATCGGACTGGCTCCCGATTATGCCCAGGCGCTCGCCATGAAAGGCTGGATTACGATGTGGCGCGCGTTCCAGGGCTGGGAGGACATGGGATACGCCCTGGCCCTTGCCAGGGACATCGTCCAACAAGCCATTGCCGCGGACGATAAGGAACCGTGGGCTTACCTTGCGCAGGCGATGATAGCCTTTGCGACGCGTGACAATGTCCTGGCGATGGCAGCGGTCAGCCAGGCTGTCGCGATCAACCCCAACTCCGCGTTTGCACACGGCCAGTTGGGACTTGCGCATGCCAACGGGGGCCGCGCGGCGGACGCCATTCCTTGCATCGACTACGCCCTCAGACTGAGCCCGCGCGAGGCTTTTCTCGGCGACTTTCAGTTCTACTACGCCATGGCTTACTTCCAGGGCGCGAATTACGAGCTTGGATTGAGTTATGCACGGGAGGCGCATCGGTTGCGGTCCGGCCACGCGGTTCCGCTGGTCATCGGCACGGCCTGTGCCGGACTTCTGGACGACCAGGAGGCTGCCACGGACTTGCTCGGACGGCTCAAGTCGCTCGTCCCTGACATCTCACGGGACGCGGTCGGAGCAACATCTTCTTTCGTCAGCGCCGAGGATCGGGCGCGCCTGATCGAGGGACTTGCCCGTGCCGGCCTGGATTGACGGGTTGGATTGACCTCGAGAACCGATCGCTTACTGGTGGAGGGCGTTCCTGGCAGCATGTCGCGACGACTTTCGGAATTGTGCTGCGTGGAAGCCCATCTCGTGGCCTCCCCGACAAAGTTGCCAACACGAAGGTCGCTTCAGCTATCGCCGAAACGCTCCCCGTGATTGGCTCATCGCGAGCAAGGGCGTCCAGACGCTGGAAAGCGTGCCTCAAGCCTGGTGGCGTTTGCTACCGAATGCCGGAATGATGCAGCGGCGATCTAGTCACAAGGAGCGGCACGTTTCATTGTGGCATTCGCGAAATGAACTTGTGAACCAAGAACGTCCGTTCATGGCACTTCCAGGACGTACGCCGCATGTCCGTTTCAGGACGGAATGCGGTCATTCATCTTGGCGTATGTTGCCTGTAACACAGCTTGCTCCGAGCTTACCGCTTCCCGAAGAAAGGCGCAGACTGACTCCAGCTTGTGTACGCGTCGAATGGCGACTTCTTGTCTAAACAGATATTATGCGAAATGTTATATTAGGTTGGTGGATTCTATTCTGAAGTGCGAATAAAGTTACACAACAAGGCTTTGCACAAGGATACTGGATGAAACCGTCCCACACTCACTCGAGCCTGCACGGACGCCGTGAGCTGTTCCCCTCCTGCGCTCCGCCTAGATCCCGATGCGGGTTATCGCCGAACGTCTGAACCGCCATCCTTCGACCCTCTATCGTGAGATCAACCGGAATTGGCTTCACGATGAGGAACCGTTGTATCGCTAGCCGTTACACTTCGGCTTGCCTCACATAGTGGCATACTCGCCGTTCAGTCATTAGAACCTGACAAAAACGTCACCCATCTGCTCCGCAAGGCAGGATTTCGTTTACGCGGATCAATCGGACATTTGCCTTTTTACTGCCAAGGTTTGCAGCCACAAGCCTCGCCATTGCACGAGTAAGTTGTTTCACATCACCAGCGCATCTGATTGGCTTTGCTACATCGACGGGCTTGAGGACTTTCTTGTTCGGCCTCCAACGATCGCAACAAGCTCCTCGAACACGAGCGGAGTGCCTCCTCAGATACATTGAAGTAATCTGCCCAAGAGACAAGAGTCTCAATCTGCCTTGGGCGGCAATTAAACTTGGATTAGGGGCTTACCATGGATGGATTGTCGTTACTGGTTATCGCCATTGGCTCAGTGCTTGTCACCCTTGTGGCGTTTCTCGGCACGTTTGACTACATCTACCCAGTGTCCGATACAAAGCTAGGTGGTATCTACCCGAGCCGGACACATGACAGCTCTAACAACCACTCCTATCGGTGATGCCTCCACAGTCGATGCCCGGCCTCCTGTGAGGCTCAGGCAAAAGAAAGCCCCAAGACGCGCCCAGGGCTTCAAGGCTTCACCAGAGGGAACCGCCACGATCAGGAGGAAGAGGAACGTGAGGGCTTGGACAAACAATCCTCGATGGCCGATGTTCCGGATGGCTGTGCCTTATGGTTCTAAAGGCGCATGATTCAGCGACACACTTGTGTCAGGAACCCAGCCCAGTTGGCATGCCATGTGTGAGTATAGCTGCGTTGTGAGGAAGCGATCTTTGACTGCCACAACAAGGTCGCGCCGGCCTGAATACCGCCAGCGAGGACCATCATCACCAGCAGCCGTGACCAGAACTTCGGTGTCATGGGACACCAGACCATGGTGCCGGTTTATCTCGAAGTTGATGCGGTATTCGTCCGAGCCAGTGTGCCCCTGCTTGCGAACCTGCACGTGAGCAGTCACCAGAATACCGCTGCGACCCAGCAAGGGTGTGGCTGAGAGCTTGAGGGTATCCCATAGGATGATCGGAGGTGTTCCAGGTTCGGTCATCACCGTTCTCCCGCCTCCATGAGGATACACCGGCCGCTCCCTCATGGAAATGTATTCGCGATCTATGAGGCAAGGGACAGGACCTTGGGAAAGTCTGAGGAGAACTTCCAGGGCTCAGAGGTGCCTGGTCATTGGAGATCGGTCAGGTACGACTGCAGCTGTCCGGATTAACCCAGCGCTTACTCTCCCGCTCGATAGTGCCGGTCCATGCACGGCAAAGGAGACACCATGAGTGATGTAGTGGGCATTGCGGGCGATCGGATCCGCTCGTTTGTGGAGCGCATCGAGCAGATCGAAACCGAGCTAAAGGAACTCACTGAGGCCAAGAAGGAGATCTTCTGCGAGGCTAAAGGCGAAGGCTTCGACGTGAAGGTGCTCAAAGAGATCATCAAGCTGCGCAAGCAGGACCAAGACGAGCGTGACGAGCATGACACCCTGCTCGACGTTTATATGCGGGCGATGGGCGAAGCGGGCTCGGCACCTGTGGCTCAAGCGGCATAACGGCAACTCACCCGTACCTGACTTCTGGTGCGGCATGCCGGAGCAATGCTGGAAACCAGATCTTTACCCAGCAAGGTTCAAAGTCGTCTGGCGGTGTTGCAACCGGCACCGCATGCGCCTCAGCTGAGAACCCCGCCCGGTTCATTCGGCTGAGGCGTTCCTGAATTACCCGGTGCTAGCCATCTGCGGAGACTAACGACCCAGGGACTAGGCCGCTGTCCCAGGTAGAGGCCACGCATGTCAAAAAAGAGCGCTGATGCCTGATCCCAAGATGCTCTCTGGCGAACTGAGCCTATGGTCTGCAGTGCTGCTGGGTCAGGGTGAGAAGGACTGGGCTGAACTGCTGGATCGAGCCGCGGCCAAGATCGCTCAAGGCGAGCAGGACCAGCAAACAGCCGCCAGCCTCAGGCTCTACGCTGTAGTGGTGGGGCAGAAGGATCAGCCTTCGTTTCAAGCCCTGCTGGAGAAAGCTGCAGACCTACTGTCTATACCCTTAGATCCTTCGGCACTCTGACGGGCATGCACAAAGCGCCCTCGATGCACCTCAGACGGTTTCATCAGCCAGCTTGGTTCATTGGGAAATCCGACACTAACGCCAAGGCTAACACCATCACCCCAAGCACAAACCCAAGGCGGCCATACAGAGCGATCAGATCCTCACACGTCATTCCAAACCTGCCAGACGCCCCGGGAAGAGATAAGGAGACACTCCGGCAATGGTGTGTCGGGGTGTCCCAAGGTCCAGAGTGACGCGGGCAGTTCCAACTCCGGGATCTCAGAAGAACTCAGATTTCTGGGCCAATCCAGGGGCGAAGGTCGGAGACTGAGGTCTGAAAGGACGCCATGCGCCGGCATGCGAGGCAGCCTCATTGATCCAAAGCGCAAGCCAAAGGTCCGGTATTTCTAAACATCGCGTTCCACCTTTCTGCTGTGCGCCGGCGCGCTGGGCTAGGCAGGCTTCCATCTTGTGGGAACAAGAGCACCGACGATGCCGCTGCTTAGGCAGAGCGGTCTGCTGTGGGTCAGGCGGACCATACGCGTGGCCGTGCCGTGATCCGCTGACGCATGAATTCAGAGGTTGGCGGCGCAACCCATCCTCCAGTGCCTTGGGGGGGCGGCATACCGGCTGGGACCGGGCGGAACTGTATCGGCGAAGGTTCGTTTCCGCACGATGAAGCCACCTCGTCGGATCCTCAACCAGCCCGTAGTTCTCCTTGTCGAGGATGACTTTCTTGTTCGCCAGACCTTGGTCGACATGCTGCGGGAAGCCCAGTTCTGGATTGTGGAAGCACAGGACGCCGATGAAGCGTTCGATCTGCTGCGGTCCAGATCCGATATCAATATCGTACTTACAGACGTCAATATGCCGGGGTCGATTGACGGTTTCGAGTTTGCGCGTTTGGTCCGTCAGGGCTGGCCTGAGGTAGGAGTGCTGGTGATCTCAGGCCAAGCCTATCCCGGTCATGGTAATCTGGCGCCGAATACCATCTTCCTTCGCAAGCCGGTTCGCTCGGTAGCCCTGATCAAAGCTCTTCGGAAAGCCATGGCACCAGACTAATTCTCGAGGCCGCGTATGCTGGATACTACCGCTCAGGTAGAGAAGGCGGTCTCAGACTTCTCGTGAGCGGCCTCAGGTCGCCTGAGACAGCTCTCAACAGCCGCTGCAGATGCTTCTGCTAAGCCTGTCCACTCTGCGCTGGCGAGCCTTTGCCAGCTCTTCCGCCTTCCTACGCTCTGCGGCCTGTGCCTCGCTCTCTTGCCTCGTAACAGTTCCTGAAGTGGGAGCTTCTGGAGTGCCCGTCTGAGGCTTCTTCCCCTGTGCCGCAGCCCAGTGGGGGGTGACGAGTAATCCAATTACCGTAGCGACTGCTAAGATGCGCATTGGTTTGCTCTCCTGAGCTCACTCAGACCCGCCAGCTAGGGCACAAGCTAGGCACCTCAATAGGCCCGCGCGCTCAGCCGGATTTCCTGGACGCATAGCCCAGGACCGATCTTGATCATTGCCGCTTCATCGTCGGAGCAGACGCATTGCATCCACCCAAGAAAGCCCGTCAGCGATGATGGGGAGCGAGGCGTGCCTAATGCTGCCGACACGGGGAGCCTTATGGCAACTGTGCGCAGATGAAGAAGGCGACGCTGGCTGCTGATAGAGCCGCAACCATGAGACCCTTATCGATTGACGAATGGGGCTTCGCTGCCCAATGCAACAGTTGCTTGATCACGGTTATGCCCAGAAGATGAATTTGTTTGATGTTGCTGCCTACCTGGGCCGATGGGTGCAGGGGATCAACTGCCAAGTCCACGGTTCCCGCAGATCGACGCTCAGTGTTACCTGCGGGTGACACCATGTACGACCTTCACGGGAGGGCTGCTGCATATGCGGCCAACGGACACCCCGTGCGGGCTCATGAAGGGCCTTCAGGGGAGAGACGGGGCTGGTGAGGGTAGGACGGCGTTCGATCCTTGAGCGGGGAGAGAGCCATCATGCAGGACTGGCTACCTGTCAGACTGGCGCCACGGGACGGAACACCCGTAATCCTCTGGATCGAGGACGAGGAGGCTGCGCCCACCTATCCCGTGACGGTCGGCGTCTGGGAAGCCAATGACATGACACGAAGGTGCTATTGGCGTGTCTTTGGAGCTCGCTACGGCACTCACATCTACTTCGACCAGCACATTGCTGGCTGGCGCCCGCTCCCGCGCATTTCTCGGGCCTGATCAAGGACTCCCAAGGGGACCATTGGCGTAGCCGAAACGTTCTATAAAACTCCAAATGTGCAACGGAAAGTGGGAATGGACAAAGAAACTCAGCAGAGGCGGCTCCTGAACCTTGTTAAAACGATCACGACGCGAGCACTCGCCTTGCCTACTATAGACCGCGAAGCGTTCATAGAAATTGAAATCAGGAACTTTCGGCAAAGCTCCGCAGATACCTATCAGGCCAACCCAGCAGCAAAGGCTGCTGCTCTGGAGCTTGCAGACAAGATGCGAGAGTGGATATTTGCCATGATCAAGATGCTGGAGGTCTCGGGCGAGAAGCCCGGCAAGGCCTAGTCTCACGCTTGTCATGCAGGACCACAAGTGTTCTCCATCTAGCACCACCCAATCCCGAGCAGGGCATCCGGCGCTTCTACAGCCTGATAATCGAGCGGGATCTCTTCGAGACTATTCGCCTTTGCGCAACTGGGCCGCATCGGGACTAACAGGCAGGAGCTGGTAGAGGTCTTTGCTTGCGAGCAGGAGGCTGGAGGGGTTCTGGAGGTGGTCGCCGGGAGAAGCGACAGTGCGAGTACCGCGACACGAGTTTGCAGCAGCCCCTTCTATGGGAAACAGCAAACCAAGGTGGACCCTGGTGCGTCCCCGTGAGCCGAAGACGCACCAGGGTAACATCTGCAAGCCCTCTACGAGGCCTCAGGCGGCGGGGCCAGCCTGCATCTGCTTCGCCATCTCGAGCCCTTGCTCGGCGGTCATTGCTGGCACGACAGTCAGGTCAAAGACATCATCCCAATCCACGATCGCCTTCATGATCGAGGCGACATTGTCTGCCTCGGCGACTGCAATCACCGCCACCTCGGTGGACATGGGCCAGTACTCTGCAACCATCCGCATGCCCACAGGGTACTCCCAGCTCACACGGCGGGCGATCCGTTCCTTGCCTGTGCTCGCGGCCTTTGGCTTGCCCATGACAACAAACAACATGGATGCCTCCATTTCTCGGCGGCTCCACCTCTTGGCGGACTGAGGACCGCCGAGGCCGAGCATCTTACACCGTTCTGACTGGGAGGGATCTTGCGCAAAAGGAGGTGGGCGTTGGCACGGGTGGTCCTCAAGAAAAAGCAGGAAGATCGCCTGCGGCTTGAGCGTAAGACGCTGTACAGCACTGGGCAGGAGAACATCCCGCCCTCTATTCAATGACATTGCTGCTTTGCGACTGTGACGGAGCTGGGTGAGACTCGGACATCTCGGGTGGGCTTACCTGAAAGATTACCATCTTCACCGGTGTCTGCCCCTTGTTGGTGCCGCGGATGATGGTGTTGACCGGCTCGATCACGGCCTGCCCGGCCTGGGTGTGAATCATTTCCCCGTTCTTTCTGTCCAGGAATAGCCACACTCCTCCTTAAGAGGAGACGTAAGTCCACCACAAAGCGTGTGTCCTCGCACCTGCAGGAAGTCCCGTGATTTACATAACCGCCAGTACTGAACTGTCCTGAAGCAAGGACGGCGTGAAGCCTTCCCCATAGTGGCGTGGTTAGCCGTTATGTTTATCGACGAAGCGGTTCCAGGCGAGGATAGCCTCGTTTTCTGCATCCACATCAGTGCCGCAAGGCTGCCCTAAAGGGCCGCGCGTTCCGTCGACCTCGTCACAGGCATCACATATAAGGAAGGCTGCCACGCCGCGTTCCGTCTCCTCGAATCCGACACTGAACTCGGTTCCTCCACAGACGGGGCACGGCTTGGGCTCGGACATTCCAACCTCCCAGGATTGAGGCAGCATAGCCAGTTTTGAGTGTCCGTCACGCCCGCGCATTGTTCGATTGCATCACGCCGAGTATGGGACGTCTTGGAAGGGCAGGCGACCCGGAGGGCAGCGCCCAAGCCTGAAACGTCGAGAGAGGGTTAAGCCGGAACGTCCTTCCGGTGGCATATCGGAAGGGATTTCCGCTAACGTGTTCCGGAGAACGCAGGGGAACGCAGACCGTCACCCAAGGGTAGGCCCACCCCTTAACCCACACAAGCATTACGCCCCTGCCAAGCGGGCACGAGCCAGAAAGACCATCGGCATGACAAGCAACCCAGGAACGCAGGGCAGGAGGGTGCCTTGGATCAAGCGAGAGCAGGATGACAAGGATGAAGCCTTAGAGGCGTATCTGCTCGAACATGTTCCAGGCCTGAGAGCCTGGCATGAAGCGCAACACAGAGCCTTCCGCCAGATCGAGAAAGAGGCCCAGGCTCGTCATCCCGACCCAACGCCGGAGGACATTGCTGCTGCAGAGGCCAGGGAGGCGGCGATGCCCTCCCGGAAGAGGACTGAGGTTCATTTGCGCCGGAGCTTCACACCTTTGGCCCAGCACCTGCCAGGCGTGGTCAAGCGCACACGCAAACGCTTTATCCAGCAGGGGCAACGAGCATGGAGCAAAGACAATCCCACACCCCTGACATGGGAGATCGAGAGAACTCTCACCGCAGAGTTCAAGAGGGCCTACGCTAGCACTGACTGTTCATAAAGCTGCTACACCACACCCGGCCTACCGCTGACAAGGGCAGGGATGAGGCTATGCTCTATCACTGTCGCTTCATCCAGCCTTTCCTGACCCGTCCATTCGGCCCAAATGCCTCTTCTGCTGCCCCGCAGGCCCGTGTCTCAGGCATGCGGGAGAGAAGACTGCCATAGTAGGACAAGCGTTCATCGAAGAAACTGGCATGACGTCCACCTTCTTGCCAGTCAGTTGGTTGAAGGTTGAGTTCTGCAAATCGCGTGCGAGCCCCAGCCTGATCAATCTGCCAGAATGGGCATTTGTTGGTCAGCATTCGGGCGGCTACGAAGTCGTCCAAAGCCGCTTGTTGCGGATCCCGTGGTTGGGCGCTGACAGGGGATGACAGAAGGACAAGCACCAGGATGGCCGCTGCATGGAGACCTGGGGGCAAGACTGCCGGGCAGTCGTGCGGTGACATGAGATGAGGTTTGTGGCGGGTTGCACGCATGCCTGCCTCCTCCCCATATGGTCCAGTGTACCACGACCGTGAGCCCTCGGCAGAGAATACCCGATCCCATATCTAACCTATTGTTAGCGCCAGGGTGCAAGTGTGCTCTATAACTCACCGAGAAATAAAGGAGAGACGCCCATGCACGTCTTCGGAGCCTTTGAGCTGGACATTAAGCCGGGAACGCCAGACGACCCGGCAGGCGTCAGGATAGCCCTCCTGTGCTACACCAGGGGCGAAGATGGGCGCCTGCTCATCCCGCCGGGGTGCAGATCCTTCGAAGCGATTGAGGGGCAGATCAATTCCCTGCAAGACGGGCTGGACGAGATCCGGGAACGAGCTCGTCGGGCCTTCCAGGTCGCCTGAAATCCGTGCTGCTTCAGAAAAAGACCAAACACCAGTCCTGAGAGAGCCGCGATTGCGTGGATCAGCCGCCTCGTGGCTATCAACTGCCGAGCCTCGTCTGTTGGCTCCGGTTGGTGCTTGTATGGAGCCTAGCCACCCAGCCTGCACCGAGATTGGGGCAAAGTTAGTCACGGCGCTGCACCGCTAGTGAGGAATAAGACGCCACAGGCGGCCATTCACGCTCTCGGGCACACCCCCCCGCCCGGGATGGACAACGCCTGCCCGCAGTCGCCGTATAGGAACTTGCAAGGCATGAAACGTCTACACGTAGCTTCGCAACGAGGCCATTGATGTTTGAATCAGATGTCTGGGGTGCACCGGGTCCCTTTCCCCGCACTCTGAGGAAAGGATGCAAAGGCACGGGCAACCGTTTCTGGAACCCGTAGCAGTTGGGGGAGAGGAATCTGGCGGCTGTACCTCGTCAGATGTGCTGCACCTGCACACCCAAAGTGTTAAGCTTGATGGCAGACCCACGGAGGAGCGCCAGCATGGAACGCTTTGTGGTGACCAATACG
>NZ_JAEQMY010000128.1 GCF_016743775.1 Microvirga aerilata
GACTGGTGCCATGGGTCGCCTCCGCCAGCAGGTCAGAAGGGGCCGCCATTATACCCCGCAACCTACCGGATGCACCACTTAGTAAGCGATGGAAGCGGTGCGGAACACCCTGTAGGGAGGAGCCATCGGAACGTCGCTTGTCGGCACATCCCGGAAGTAGACCTGGCTTCTGCTTTTGCGGGGTGAGCTGACCTTCATATGGCATCGCTCTAAGGCAGAATTTGACCCATAGGCGACTTTCAACCGGATTGCTCAATTCCAAGGCTATGGGTGCATTGCCTGCGGCAAAATTATACTGGACCAATCGGTCCTCAACTCGTATATCACTGCGTAACGGACCAAGTGGTCCCGAATGACAGGCATTGGAGATCCACCGTGGCGCGGCCGCAGGAGTTCGACACCGCTGAAGCCCTGCACAAAGCCATGGGCGTGTTCTGGCGCAAGGGCTATGAGGCGACGTCGCTTGTCGACCTGCTGGAGGCTACGGGGCTGAGCAAGAGCAGCCTCTACGGCACCTTCGGCGGCAAGCGCGAGCTGTTCCTGGCTGCCTTCGACTCTTATCGCGAGGAGCGGACCCGGGACATGGGGCAGATCCTCAATCAGGGATCCGCCCGTGAAGCCATTGAGACATTCTTTCGCACCATCATCGACGTTGCCCGAGCCTCCGAGTTCTCGCGCGGCTGTATGAGCATCAACCAGGCCGTCGAGCTCGCCCCGCACGACCCCGAGATCCAAGGCCGTGTGGAGGAGGACTTCCAGCGCATCGAGGACGCCCTGACCTACACCATCAAGCGTGGCCAGGCAGACGGGTCAGTGAGGAGCAACAAGGATGCTCGGGAGCTGGCTCGGCTCTTCGTGGTGGCGTTCCCGGGGCTCCAGGTGATGATGCGGGCCGGGGGCAACAAGCCCCGGCTCGACGATGCCCTGAGGCTGATCCTCTCCAACCTCGACTGACCCGAACGCGATCATTCAACGCGTTCTTCCACAACCAATCTGGACCATCCGGTCCGCAACCTGGGCCGACAACGGAAGGAACTCTACCCATGAAGATCACACAAGTTCGCAACGCGACCCTCATCATCGAGTACGCCGGCAAGAAGATCCTGGTCGATCCCATGCTGGCCGAGAAGGGCGCCTATCCCGGCTTCGAAGGCACGGCCAACAGCGACAAGCGTAACCCCCTGGCCGACCTGACCATGACGATGGACGAAATCCTCGCTGTCGATGCCCTGATCGTCACGCACCTGCATCCGGACCATTGGGACGAGGCGGCCAAGAACCTGGTGCCGAAGGACAAGCTGATCTTCTCACAGAACCAAGATGACGCGGCCGCCATCCAGGCGGCAGGGTTCAGCAACACCCGCGTGCTTGAGCAGAACACCGAGTTCGACGGCATCACCCTCATCAAGACCCCCGGCCAGCATGGAACCGATCAGGCCTATGCGATGATCGGCGAGATCCTGGGCAAAGTCTGCGGCGTCGTGTTCAAACACAAAGACGAGAAGACCCTCTATCTCGCCGGCGACACGATCTGGAACGGGTATGTCGAGGAGAACCTGAAGGCATACCAGCCGGACGTAGTTGTGCTGAACTGCGGCGATGCCCAGGTTCCCGGGCTCGGCTCGATCATCATGAACAAGGAAGACGTCCGGAAGGTTCATGGGGCCGCCCCGCAGGCGATGCTGGTTGCCAGCCACATGGAGGCGGTCAACCACAGCATGCTGTCGCGGCAGGAGTTGCGGGAGTACTCTGAGGCAAACGGCATGACCGACCGTCTGCTCGTGCCGAACGATGGTGAAGCCAACACGTTCTGAGAGGGACACCATGACGACTGAAGCCAACAAGGAGGTTGCCCGGGCCTTCTAGGACGCGCTCAACCGCTGCGACTTCGGCGCCCTCTCGGCCTACTGCCACGAGGACTTCGTCTTCTACCACCAGATGGACACCCCGCATCCAGGCGTGGAGGGGTCTATCGCCTCGGAGAAGAAGAACTTCGACGCCTTCGCCGTCTGGCAGATGCCCATCCGGGACATCATCGCCGAGGGCGACAACGTGGCGGCCTATCTGGTGTTCGAAGGCAGTCATGTCCGGCATTCGGTAGCAAAGACCACCAGGCAGCAGGTGAGTAACTAGACAAGCGGGGTATTTCCCCGCTTGCGATGTCCTGCCGGAGGTGAGTGACTTGGCCATCATGCCGTGGCAGCGCGATTTCGGGCGACCATCTCGTCGTGAGTGAGCGTGGCGCCCGCTGAAATGAATCCATTGATCAGCGCCTCGCGGTTCTCCGGAGCCCGCCGCCTGTCGGCGGACGCCAGAGCGGCTTCCAACTCGTGCAGCGTGAGCTCGGTGCAGTAGCCCGGGGTGCCGGGCTGCTGCCGCCAGGACTCGGCGAGCGAGCCCGCATCCAGCGGGTCGAACCCCGTGGCGTCCACCAGTTGGAATGCCGTAGCCTTCGCCTTTGCATCGTCTCCGGCGACAGGGATGGCGATGCGTTTCGGCAGATCCGACGGCTTTCCCCTGTCGGACAGGGTGGCGGCCAGCACTGCGTTCCACGCCTTGATGATCGGGCGGCCGATCTGCTCGCTGACCCAGACGCTTTCGGGCTTACCATCATCGACCTCGGCAATCGCGCCGTCGCGGAAGGGATAGTAGTTCGAGGTGTCAATCACCACGACCTCGGTCGGGACATCGCCGAACAGGCCCGCCAGATCAGGGTACCTCGCGAACGGGATCGACAGAATGACCACGTCGACATCCCTGACCGCCTGTTCCTTGCTGACGGCGACGGCGCCCAAGTCATGCGCAAGGTCGCGGATGGAGTCCGGCCCTTTCGAGTTCGCGAGTTTGACCTCATGGCCGCTGGCGGCCAGCTTTCGGGCGAGTGTCGCGCCGATATGGCCGGCACCGATGATTCCGATCCTCATGGGAGATCCTTCCTGGGTTGTCTTGGGTGCGCTTCGACCACGAGGGTCAGCTTGACATCCCACTGCTTTCGCTTATCTAGCGTACTAGATTTTAGAACGCTAGAGAAAACATGACTTCGGAACGGCACACCGTCGGTACGCAACTGTCCTTCGCCCTTTACGGTGCGGCAAACCGCATGGCGCGCTTGCACAAGCCGTTCCTGGAGCCGCTCGGCCTGACCTTCCCGCAGTATCTCGCGATCCTTGAGCTGCTGGACGGCGCGCCCCTGTCCGTCGGCACGCTCGGCGCCCGCCTAGACATGGACACGGGCACGATCACGCCGCTGGTCAAGCGGTTGGAGGGGGCTGGCTTCGTCACGCGCACCCGCGATCCGGCCGACGAACGCCGCGTGCTGGTCGACCTGACACCCCGTGGCCGTGCCCTCGAGGCCGAGGTCCGGGGCATCACCGACAAGATCAAGTCGGCCTGCCAACTCACCGACCAAGGCATGGACGACCTCCGCCGCACGCTCGAAGCGCTCGCCCACCCAGCGAGCGAGTGAAGCCTTCAAGAATCTGTAGGAGATCCAATCATGAAGATCGGCATTCTGGGGACTGGCCACATCGGCAAGACCCTGGTCCGAACGCTGAGTGCGGCCGGACATGACGTGAAGGTGGCCAACTCCCGCGGCCCGGACACGATTGAGCCTGATGTGCGGGCCTCTGGCGGTCGTGCGGTCGAGGCGGCGGAAGCCGTGATGGACGTGGACGTCGTGATCCTCTCGATCCCGCTGAACCGTGTTCCCGACGTTGCGTCATTGATCGCCACGGTCCCGGCCGAGACGGTGGTCATCGATACGTCGAACTACTACCCGGCACGCGACGCCAGGCTTGACGCCATTGAGACCGGTCGGGTCGAGACCCTGTGGGTGGCCGAGCAGTTGGGCCGCCCCATCGTCAAGGCATGGAACGCCATCGGGTCCGACTCCTTTGCGAGGAACGGCAAGCCTGCGGGCAGTCCGGACCGCATCGCCATTCCCGTTGCGGCCGACAATGACAGGGACCGCAAGGTGGGCATGGCACTCGTTGAGGCTACCGCCTTCCAGGTATCCGGCATATTGTAGTTGGTCCAAAGGTAAGCAGAGAGCTTCTGGAATGGCGTAAGGGCCGCTCGAAGAAGATTACCTCCAGTTGAAGGATAAACGTGTCCCCCTGGCAAATGAGAACCCAGCGGTCTTACTCCTGCTTGAGGATATGCTGCTTGATCTCGAGTGAAAATTCTGCTGTTTACAACTGGTGATGAGTTATACTCAGCAGCGACAAGTGGAGATTTCGACCTAGCAGTTATTCATAGGAGACTAGCGAGCGAGTATACCTATGAAATTGCTGACCTCTTGCTCGAGAAAGGCATTCCTTTAGTGAGCCAATTCAACACTACTTTGGCTCTCCCATGATAAACTCAATGGTGAAGTGAGCTCGGCAGATCGGACATCTCAGGCGCATGGCGTGCGTCATGTAATCAGGCAGCAAGCGCCGGATCGCGGCACGAGAAGGAGTGGTTTCAGTTTCGAGAATCCACTCACGGTCTTCAACGGCGGCTGCTGATCGCGACGACTGGCACCTTGACCAAACCAGAACACTGCGCCGCGTCGGGTGGGGGCCTGAAGGTTCTTTGGGAGGCGAAGCGGCTGGCGCGGGAACGAGGCTATAAGGCCACTCCCGTTATGGCCTTCCGGAGAGCACGTCGGCGGAACCCATTACGGCGGCGCAGGGCTCCAATAAGCCGGGATTAGCTTGGTGGCGGCACTGCCTAAAGGCTCGAAGCAGTATGCTAATTTTGTTGCTTGCTTGGGGCTAAGGCTGTTGAGGTATTTGGGCATTTTAGCCCCTTTTTGCGAACCTCTCGCGTAAGTTACTAGGGCGCTGGCACTGCCTCGCCAGCACCGCAATGGAGGCTGTGCCACGGCGGTTTACTTCCCTCCACCCCGCTGCCGACCGTATCGCCTCCCCCGAAATAGTCGCGGTTCAGTGGGTTTTTACTGATCCATTTGGAAGCGGCTTTCCAGAAATCCCTACGATTGAGTCTTCCATGGCAGGGAAAAGCAACATGGGGATGTGACCTATAGTGTCTGCATAAAGGCTCTTTATAAGGCATATCGTGCACTCGAAGAGGCGCGGGGTAGTTATCGCGAAGCCGCTCATGCTCTCGCAATCATCCGAGAGACGCTGGATCAAAGGTTAGACCTTGCCTGTCAGCAGCACTCTTTTGGTCCCCTCAACACCCTGTTTGATGAGGAGGAGGCTGCGCTGGAAGTCTATGAGCAAGCGGTTGCCAAAGTAGGCGAAGCGGAAGGACGGTGGTCTGCTCTGAGTGTTGCTTTAGCTTACGAGAAAGAGCGGATGATGGCCGCACAGTTGCCTCGCCGCTGGATGAACTGATCTACCCGCTCGTAGCCATATGAGTGACACGGCGCAGTCAGCTATCCCTAAAACGCCATTAGCTTGCGGAATGCCAAAACAGGCGCAAGCTTGGAGCGCCCCCACACAACAGCGGGTAAATATCCTGTAAGGTTGCGTTGCCGCCTTCCCCAGTTTGATGCGTGCCGAAGTCTGCGCAAGACAGCGTCCAACAGATTGTGACGCCATTAAGGGAGGTACTGATGGCCACCAGTGCAACAAAGCTTAACAATTACCTCGACTTTCTTGACAGGACCCTTGATCTCGACCGAGGCGCTATCGAGGAGGCTCCTAACGGCGACCGCTATATCGAGGTCAGTGTCACAACGGACAATACCTGGGAAGAACAACTCGAACGACGGCTTGTGAATAGCCTCAACAGGGCAGTCGATCCTGATGCTTACGGGATCAACACCGGCCCGACTGGCGGAAAAAACACATCCACCTACACCTTCGTCTATGATAAGTCGTCCAAAGACTTCGACCTGATCAGTGGGGACTACACCACCTACCGCAACGATCTCGCAGGTATCTCCGACAGCGATGTGCCTTTTGCCCGGCAGGGGTTCGCAACCGGCATTTTCCTCGATGGTCACGCCTATAGGATTGCCCTTCCGACGGCAGAAGTATTTGGGAAATTGATCAAGGACTGGACTGAAAACTGGTGGACGTGGGCGCTCCAAGCGCCAGCAGCGATGAACCCCCTTAACGACCCGACCGGCCAGTGGGCTGACATCGACAACGAAGGGCCTGTGTTTTTTGCCGCCGGTGCGCTCAGCGGAACATTTGAAAGAACACTCACCGTGCCGGAGGACACTCCGATTCTTATTCCCGTCTACAACTTCGTGTCCGTCGCCTTCAACAGTGATCCGCCCGACTACACTGACCAAGCGGTTGCTGCGTGGGAGGCTGGCGTAACGGGTCTTTCCGCTACTATCGACGGAGACCCAGTTGAGAACATCGAGGCATACCTCGTGAGAACGGATTATTTCACTCCTGGTGATCCAGAGCCGGGAAGCCTCCTAGCAAGCTTTGGTATTCCGCCGGGGACGATCTTTTCCCCAATATGGGAACTGGTTTATTACCTGATGATTGAGGGGCTCGCGCCAGGGCCACACACGATCACCGTCACTGGGACGTCGGAGGTTAGTCCTCCTGTTACCATAACCGATCACATTTTTATCTTATAATCCTCTAGCGAGAGCCGAATGACTTCTCAAGGCGGCTCTTCAGGTTCGCCCTTGCTCACTTCTGGATAGGCATTGCCGCTGTTACCGTTTCGGCATTAGCTAAGATCCTTCGCGCAAGTTGCTCCAGACCAGATCGCAATGCTTCCCGGTGAGCTTCGCCGGAGTCATGCGGGAACTCGGCGGTTTGGCTCGATGACACGTAAGAAGGAAAAGCTAACCCAACCATACTGGGAAGCACTGGAACAGGTGTCGGGATGGAGTTTGTAACAGTGACATCCGTAGGATCAGCCGATGCAACTTGGGCGGCCCTCTTCGTGGAATTGGCCCGAGGAAACTTCCCTGTAATCCAAACGCCGTTCACCCGTTTTCGGGTGTAGTAGTCAGGATCAGCTTGAGCAGAGAGTCCCATCCCAGGCTGGGTAGGATTGGGGGCGAACCATCCGATGAGCCAAGCCACTGCAAAGGCAAGTGCAAAATGTAAACGCATGGCCAATTTTCCTTGCGAGTTACAGTTGGTTGCAGTGATATCTGGCGAAAACAAGGCAGATGAGCCTGCAAGCAAGCTCTTATGTGGATTGATGATGCTTCGATACTTCCGTGTTATGCCAAAAAATGTATCTTTACGGATGATCATAAAAGCTATGGTTTAATTTACACCAGAGCACAGTTGGTTGTTGCCCAGGCGGGCCTCATAATCCGCTAGGCTCAGCCTTTCCATTGCAGCCACTGCTAGGGAAAAGCCAAGCCTGCGGCCTACGGTTTCTCTGGACGTCTATAAGGGTACTGGACTTTGGCGACGAGGAGCATCCCGGCGATCTCTAGCGGCAGTACCCGGCTGAGAGGATGGTCAGATGACAAGTTGCCACTCAGATCAACAGGCTCAAGAACAACGACGTGAGTCTGCTGGAGCCCCCAGTGATGGCGGGCTAATGCAAACTGAGCATCAACTGGTTTTGCTGGAATCTCAAGAACGATCCTGCTTCTTTGGCAGGTGCTCTGTCGCCCAGATGGCGGCTTGGGTACGATTGGCCACACCGATCTTGCGCAGGATCGCTTTGACGTGGACCTTGATCGTTGCCTCAGCAACATCAAGCTTGCGTGCAATGACCTTGTTAGGCTCACCCTGCATGATGCACCTCAGGATTTCTGCCTCTCGGCTGGAGAGTTTGTGCATCCCAGGATCGAAGGGCAATGGCTCGGCCATGGGCCTGTCCTGATCGTTGTCAGCGGTCAAAGCCACTTGGCTCAGCATCGAACGAACCAGCGCCCCCGGCAGGATCCTCTCGCCCATCATGACCAGCTCAAGCGATTTGATCAGAACCTCACGACCCCTTGCCGCTGAACAGAAGCCATCAACGCCAGCAGCAAATCCTCGCCGCACCAAGCGAACGTCGAACTGGTCGGCAACTAAGACGATCTTGGCGGCGGACAGCCGCTGCTTCAGACGCTCGATGATCGCAAGCAGTTCCTCTGACGGGTTGCTGGCGTCTACAATGAACAGCGCAGGTTGAGTAGAAAAGTGGTGCCGCCACGGTGCAGTCTCATCAAACACCGTGTCGGACACAGCGAAGCAGGTGTTCTCTAGGAGGTGCTTGAGCCCTACACGCAGCAAGAGGTTGTTACAGATCAGGATGGTCGCAAAACCATTGCGGTCGTTCGCTGCCCCTCCAGACATTTACCTACTTATCCTTGTACGCCAAACAGAGCCATGTTGTTTTAGGGATCAAGGTCGGTCAGAGACCAAGGCTAATCAAGCTCCAAGATCGAAGGGTAATCACAATGACATCTTTGCTCACCCAGAAGAGGAGATGATCCACATCAGCAGCGTCGAGAGGGTTCAGGGAAACACAAGGGCTGAGGTCAGGACACTGGCTGCGTAGCCGAAGAACAAGAGGATCGGAGCCAGCAGAGCGGCGGAAGCAAGCAGGAGGATCGACAAGCTGAGGCTACGCATCACAGGGCTCCTCTACTCTGGAGCTTTCAGCCTACGTGGAACCTGGGACGCAAAGGGGCAGAACCTTGACCAAACGAGAGAGGCTCCACAAAAGGAGCCTCAATTCATCTCAGAAGATGGTCAATTCACGCTTAGGATCGTGATCGTATTGCCTGTTAAGTCAGTCGCAGCGACGAACACGTCGAACTACAGTGCGTCCCCGCCGGTCCTGCTCCTCAATCGTGACGTTCCGGCATGTCTCGCCATAGGAATCGTAACGCCGAGCATCGAGTCGTCCTTCCTCGTAGGCACGGGCACTTTCTGCCTCTCGCCTCTGACGCCAACGCTCACGGCGTTCCCGTTCTTCCTGTTGAGGATCACGGACACCGAATTGAGGACGACCATCAGGACCGACTCCAAACTGAAGCTGGGGCTGTGCTGCTGAGGGTGAGGCAGCAAAAAGGCTGGAGCCAATCGCGGCTACCGCCAAAAACGCGATCTTTTTCATGAGCTTGATCCTTTTGACATTCGCGACGTAACGTCCGGCTCCCAGGGCGGTTCCAACCCCTCGCTGGATCGCGGCACCTTGCCTCACGCTAAGGTACGATCTTTCAAGGTGAGCCTTGGAAGGTATGCGAATGAATGCGGCCTGTAGACGGCTCGTGCAGTCACCAGATCTTAAGCTCCCCCTGGTCTAAGCCCCCTCTTTGTTTCGCTCCCCTGGAGCAGTCCCATTCTACTAACCCACTCATTGAGATCTGAATGACCAATCAAGCCATTATTTTCACAGACGGCGCTTGCCTAGGCAACCCCGGCCCAGGCGGCTATGCCGCTGTGGTCACCATCGCAGGTGAAGAGCAGACCATCGTGGGTCGTGACCGCTCAACGACTAACAACAAGATGGAGATGACGGCAGCCATAAAGGCGCTTGAGGCCGTCCCTCAGGGTCTCCCTATCGTGATCCACAGTGACAGCCAGTATGTGATCAAGGGCGCGACTGAGTGGCTGCGTGGATGGAAGGCCAAGGGCTGGCGTAAGGCTGACGGCAAGCCTGTCCTCAATCAGGATCTATGGATGCAGATGGACGCTGTGATGGCGGGCCGGAAGATCACCTGGAAGTGGGTGAAGGGTCACGCAGGGCACCCAGAGAATGAGCAAGTGGATGGGCTGGCGAATG
>NZ_JAEQMY010000129.1 GCF_016743775.1 Microvirga aerilata
CAGGACATGTGTGGGATGGGTGTCGATGGAACGGCTTGAGATATCAACTGATGACCAAAGCCCTGGCAGCTAAGAACAACACGCGCCCCTCGGGAGGTGCGGCGTCACCCCGGGTAGGTTCCTGATGGGGAGGAATTCTGTGGGAGCGATATGCTGCCGGTGATCAGGCCAGCCCTCTTCGCGAGTGATCCTCATCATCCCGATCAGGTACGCGACCTGAATTGCGCACTCATCTAACTGAATAATGACTTAGCTTTCTGGAACACCGGCCCTGATCAACCCCTCCACAAGAACCAGCCCCTGCTCAAACCCGAGCAGTTGGGTACGAGCTAAGCTGACGGTCAGCGGTGGGCCAGCAAGCAAATTCCGTTGCGCCAAAAGCACTTCCGCTTCCTGCCAAAGTCCGAGATGCCCACAGCAGCTAATCAACAAGGCGTAATGTCCAGGGAATCCTGGAAAAGAGACGATGGCATCGCGAATACAAGGTAAGGCTTTCTTAAAACGACGTGCGGCTAAGAGGGCAGAGCCATGGCAAAATTCATAGAGGCTAAGGAATGTATCCGCTGGACTTAAACTGAGTGCGGTCTGGGTTTCCACCACAGCATCATCAAACCTTCCAGTCCAAGAGAGGACCCACCCGGAGAGCGCACGGGCCAATGCAAAGTTCGGGTTTGCCCGAAGCGCTGCCTGAAGCTCGTGCAGACCTCGGTCGTGCTGACCACCTGAAGTCAGACACATCCTCAGCACCATGCGAGCCCAAGGCTCGCTCGCGTCGAGAACAAGGGCCCGTTCAGCATGCCTTTGAGCTTCCTCAACTCCTTTGCGTTCATCAGGAAGCCAGTAGTTGAATGCGGCCCATCAGACAGCCCAACTTAGGATCGCGTGAGCCTTGGAATAACTCGGTTCTGTAGCAGTAGCCTGCTGAAGAAGAGAACGGGCTTCGTCACTTTCCTGGCGTCCGAGTTTGCTGACTAAACCGATGGCGCGGACGACAAGGCCCCACGTGCTGACGTTCTGAGGAGGTTCACTGGCTACGCGAGCACCTTCTTCAGCATATAGGTGTGGTTCAATTGCTGCGACAGCGCTGGCTGTGATCTCGTCTTGCACGATGAAGACATCTTCAAGTTGCCGGTCATACTTTTCGACCCAGATGTGCTTGCCTGCTTCCGCATCGATCAACTGGGCTGTGACTCGGATGCGCTTGCCAGACGCCCTGACGCTGCCTTCCAGCACATAGCGGACGCCAAGCTCCCGAACGACCTGTCGCACATCGACGGCCTTGCCCTTGTAGGTGAAAGTCGAGTTTCGGGCGATGACGAACAACCACCGGAGGCGGGACAGGCCGGTGATGATGTCCTCGGCCATGCCATCGGCGAAGAACTCCTGCGCTGGATCAGGGCTCATGTTAGTGAAAGGCAGGACGGCAATGGAGGGCTTATCTGGGAAGGGGAGCGGTTTGGCCTGCACTATTCCGGCTGTGGCAGACGAGGTCGCCTTCACGGCATAGGCGCGGATCGGTTCCTCAATATTCTTCACCGCCTGGGGCCCGAGATCGGTGAAGCCGACCGGCACTGCCTTTCGCAAGTGGTTAAAGGTAGCTTCCGAGATGCAAATGCCACCGGGATTGGCAAGCCCCTCCAGTCGGGCAGCGATATTCACCCCGTCACCTAACAGATCGCCTCCTTGGACCATCACATCCCCGACATGTATTCCGATTCTGAATAGGAGACGTTGCTACACGGGCATCCCTTGAGTGGCTTGCGTAAGAGCCTCTTGAATAGCAATGGCACATTGAACGGCATCTACAGCGCTGGGGAACTCGGCCAGAACACTGTCCCCCGCCGTGTTGGCGATACGACCGCTATACTCAGCAATAAACTGGTCCATGATCTGCCGGTGGGCAGTAAGGATACGGAGGGTTTCGACCTCGTCCTGGTTCATCAGGCGTGAATAGCCTGCCACATCGGCAGCGAAGATCGCGGCAAGCCGCCGCTCGACCCTGTGCTCCTGGCGATCCATGGGACCCTCGGCGCAGTTCCTGGATACTCTGATATGGGCTGTCCAGACTTCGTTCGCTTTAGAGCTACCACAAGTGCTAATTGGCGCGGCGGACATCATGTTGGTATTGCTGAGGTCCCTTGCTGGCCTCCTGTTAAGGTCACTTCTGAAGGGACAGAAAGTGGCCGCACAACCTCCTGCAACGGTCCAGGACGCTTTCCTCAAGCATCTGCGCGACAACAACCACGCTCACACGCGAAGATCGTTTCAGTAGAGTTCACGCAATCGGTCTCAGCGTCCGCCACTCGGCCGCGACTGCGAACAAAAGCATGTCCTCGCTCAAGCCCTTAAGGGTATAGGCACCTTTCTCCACCAAGAGCAGGTTAGACCCAGCTACCAGATCGCGCACCGTTCGGGACACCAACACCTGACCACCCTCAGCCAAGGCAGCAATACGGGCTGCAATGTGAACGGCAACGCCGCCGATGTCGTCGCCCTTCGTTTCGATCTCGCCCGTATGCACACCACAGCGGACCTCCAAGCCCAGCGCACGTATCGGCTTTATGATCGCGCTTGCACACTGGACGGCTCGGGCTGGACCGTCAAAGGTGGCCAGAAACCCATCACCAATGGTCTTGATCTCGCAACCACGGTACCGAGCAAGCTCCTCCCGAATGACCTGATCGTGCTGTTCCAGCAGGCCCCGCCAGCGCCGGTCGCCAAGTTCCACAGCCCTCTTGGTCGAGTCCACAATGTCGGTGAACAGCACGGTCGCAAGTACCCGGTCAGGCTCGGGAGCGCCTCGGGCTCCTGTCAGGAACTCCTCGATCTCATCGGCCAAACGGTCCACGTCGCCGACCCATGCCACATGATCAGAACCGGATAGCTCGACGTATTTTGCACCAGGGATCGTCGCCCCGAGGTAACGTCCTGCCTCGACGTTGACCCTTGGGTCATCGGTCCGGTGCAGGACGAAGGTCGGCACCCGGATCGCCGGTAGGATATGGCGGATGTCGATCTCACTGTTCATTTGCATCAATGCAATCACAGCAGATGGGCTGGCTCCCAGCCGCTCAAACCGTGCCCACCAGCGTCTGAAGCGTTCATCCGACAGTTTGCTGGGCGCAAAGGCTTTCAGGCTTGTGCCAGTACCCCAGTCCCGGTCGATCATCTCAAGGAACGCTGCAAGCTTATCAGGAGGCAGAACCCAGGACGGGAAGTGACCGTAGGCTCCATATAGAACCAGTGCTTGGGTGCGCTCAGGATACGTTGCAGCAAACAGTATGCTCATTGCACCGCCTTCAGAAATGCCGAAAAGGGCCGCTCGCTTGCTGTTCACCGCATCCAGGACGGCTCGCACGTCATCCATACGTTCCTCAAGGGTCGGCAAGGCTCCAAGGCGGTCGGAGAGGCCAGTCCCGCGCTTGTCGAACAGGATGAGACGGCTGAACGAACCCAGGCGATTAAGGAAATGCGCCAGGGCAGGTTCGTCCCAGTAGTGATCGAGGTTGGAGATAAAGCCAGGAACAAAGACCAGATCGAGGGGTCCTTTGCCAACCACCTGATAAGCGATCCGTAGATCGCCGCTCCTGGCATAGTGCGTCTCCACCTGCATGATCCGCCTCACGGGTTGGCACATCTGCTGGATTAAGATAGCAGATAGCACTCAGCTTGGGCGAGAGCCAATCAATACGAATCTGCCCAAACGGGCCTCGGCCAAGGTGTCGAAGACCGAAAGATTTGTCTGCCGACACAGATGGTCAAACCGACCTCTTACAGGACAGTCTGGGAACATAGACTGACGACGGTTTGTCGGTGGAATGACGTGCTGCTGTTCAGTTCTCATCGTCTTCCGGCATCGACTCGATGTTCCCGATACCCCTGGCGCGGTGACCGGCTTGCCTTTCCATGGCTTCGACCCGCCGAAGAAGCTGTGTGGTAAGCGTTGCTTCGCGCCGGAGGCCCTCGTCGCCAGGATCGCTGCCGAGACGCATTTGCATATCACGGGCTCTCGCTTCGAGGGCTCGTCTCAGAACGCCCAACTGCTCCTTGCTTAGTTCAAGCAACATCGTGGCACCTGGTGCTTTGGGCTCACCTGTTCCTTGAGCGCCTTCTTAAGCCAAGCAGAAGTCATGTCTGAATATTAACCGCAGAGAGGGCGTCCGAGCCGCATATCATCAGACCAGAAAATGTGACCGCCTTGACACGTTACCTTATGTTCACGTAATTTAGGTCTATGGACGATGTCTTCAGCGCTCTCAGCCATGCCACACGCCGCACCATTCTTGATCTCCTACGGGACAAGGATGGACGGACCCTCAGCGACATCGAAGCCCAGCTTCCGATGACCCGCTTCGGCGTGATGAAGCATCTCAAGGTGCTGGTGGACGCCCATCTCATCCTGACGCGCAAAGTGGGGCGGGAGAAGTTTCACTACCTCAACCCCGCTCCAATACAGCAGATCAGTGATCGCTGGATTTCCCTCTACGCGTCGTCCTTCGTACAGGCAATGAGTGATCTCAAAATCCAACTGGAACAGAAAGGCTCATCGATGTCGAACACAGCCCCAAAGCATGTCTATGAGATGTTTATGCGTGCTCCTGCCGAGGCCCTGTGGAAGGTAATCACCGACGATGAGAAAACGCCGCTTTGGCAGCACTTCAACATGAACTCGCGGACGCAATGGCATCAGGGAGGAACTATCGAGTGGATCATGAACGGCAATGTCGTGATTGCAGGCCAGATCACCGAGTTCGAGCCGCCGTACCGGTTCGTGATGACCTTTCACGCCAAGTGGGCACCGGATGTCGCGGCGGATCAGGCATCGCGGGTCGCATGGGAGATCACGCCCATTGGAAGGGACGCCTGCAAACTAACCCTGGTGCATGACACCTTCGAGAGCGAGACCGCAACCTACCATGCTGTTGGCAGTGGCTGGACCGAGGCTCTTTCCCGTCTGAAGACCCTGGTTGAGACCGGTGAGCCATTCCGCCTTGATCTGAGCCAGATGTCAGAGCCTGTAGGCTGAACTAAGTTTAGCCGGAAAGCTGTCATGGTTTTCTCCTGAGTAACCGCCCAGCGGGTCCGCGCCGTTGGGCACCTCACGACGCGTCACGAATCTGGTTGGCGTTTCTTGGACGACCCCAAAGCCATTGATTCTACAGTAGCCGACCAGCGCGAGCTCGCCAGTATAGACAAGTAGAATCCAAGTTTGCGACAGAACCTGCGGACATCCATATGAAGGCCAAATCTGGATCTCACGATCGAGTTATCGCTAATCTGATCCAAGCACTTTCTCGCAGACTGTTATGAAATTAGGATCTGAGCGCGATGACTCCGCCTGAAAAACTGTGGCAGCACCCTAAGTTCTAAGCACTCCACCTCGCAGGATATAGACATGTTCCCCGGCCATCGATGCAAGCTCTCCCCTTCGGCGACTGTCATGGCAATGGCAGTGTCCGTCCTAACGCTCTTCGGGGCTGTCGCCGCTCAGGCCCAAGACTATCCGACAAGACCAATCACCCTTGTGGTTCCGTTCCCTCCCGGTGGCGGGAACGATGCGATGGCACGCATTGTCGGCGATAAGCTTGGAGAGGCGCTAGGCCAGCGGGTTGTGGTTGAGAACAAGGGCGGTGCGGGCGGTGTCTTGGGCACAACCTCCGTTGCACGAGCAGCGCCTGACGGATACACCTTGCTGCTGGGCCATACAGGCACCCTTGGCATTAACCCCTACCTGTATAAGAATGTTACTTACGACCCGCGCAAGGATTTTGCCCCGGCTGGCCTTGTGGCCCGTATCCCACTGGTGATGGTGGTGAATCCATCGCTGCCCGCCACGTCAGTAAGCGAGTTTGTTAGCTTTGCCAAAGAACGCCCTCCTGGTCAGCTCAACTACGCCTCAAGCGGTGTCGGCACCGGATCTCATCTCGCCGCAGAGTTGTTTGCCTCTCGTGCCGGGATTAAGATGACGCACGTTCCTTACCGTGGGACGGCCCCGAGCATCACCGACCTGATTGGCGGCCGGGTGGATGTCTCATTCAGCGTTGCCTCGTCCGTGGCCTCTCAGGTGGAGGGCGGCAACTTGCGAGCCCTCGCGGTCACCAGTGCAACGCGCTCGCCGACCCTACCCTCTGTTCCAACAACGACGGAGGCAGGTCTGCCTGGCTTTGAGGCTGTCTTGAACTACGGCATTCTTGCCCCTGCTGGTACACCCGTCGAGATCATCAAGCTGTTGAACACAAAGCTGCAGTCAGTGCTCACGTCGGAGGATATGAAGAAGCGGCTGATCGCGGACGGTGCTGAGGCTGCACCAAGCTCCCCTGAGGAATATTCGGCTCTAATAGCTGATGATCTGACCAAATGGGGAGAAGCAGTTCGCTCATCAGGTGCCAAGCTTGATTGAGGCCTGGTTGGTTAACTTCGCAAACTCTCTTGCACCTCCCAATGGTAGCTAAGGCCTCAGATCTCTCGCTGTGGCACACGACCGGGGAAGACATCATAGCAGACGGCGCTGCCTAATTCATACAAGGCCTCCCAAGGTTGGCCTTTGCGCCACAACCTTGAGCGCTATTTGATGAGGGTAGGGGGCGAAGAACAGAACAGCAGCCGGGAGGAGCCCTATGGGCCAAGAGGTCAATTCAAGCACCGCTGACCTTGATCAAAGCGGGACGGAGGCTCTCAACCAGAGTGCATTGGAGTATCACCGCTTTCCAAGACCCGGAAAGATCGCTGTCCTGCCGATCAAGGGGATGACTAACCAGCGCGATCTGGCTTTGGCCTACTCGCCTGGTGTCGCTGCTCCCTGCATGGCCATCCATGCCGATCCGGCTGCTGCCGCCCTGTATACCAGCCGATCTAACCTTGTGGCCGTGGTCTCGAACGGCACAGCCGTACTGGGACTCGGCAACATCGGTCCGCTTGCCTCCAAACCCGTTATGGAAGGCAAGGGCTGCCTGTTTCAGAAGTTTGCTGGCATCGATGTGTTCGACATTGAGGTCAATGAGACCGATCCCGACAAGCTCGTTGACATCATTGCCTCACTTGAGCCCACCTTCGGCGGGATCAACCTTGAGGACATCAAAGCCCCTGAATGCTTTGAGATCGAGCGCCGGCTGCGCGAACGCCTGCAGATCCCGGTGTTTCATGACGATCAGCATGGCACAGCCATTGTTGCAGCCGCTGGTGTGCTGAACGGCCTGGAGGTCGTCGGCAAGCGGATGGAGGAGATCAAACTCGTCTGCTCGGGGGCCGGGGCTGCGGCGATCGCCTGCCTCGATCTCCTGGTGGGGCTTGGCGTCCGGCGTGAGAACGTGTGGGTCACGGACAGCAAGGGTGTCATCTACCAAGGGCGAGGGCAGGGGATGGATGCCCAAAAAGAGCGCTATGCCCAAGCCACAGAGGCACGGACACTGGCAGACGTCATGCCAGGCACAGATGTGTTCCTGGGCGTGTCGATGGCCGGTGTCCTGAAGCCTGAGATGGTCGAGGCCATGGCGGAAAAGCCCCTGATCCTGGCTCTGGCCAACCCTGAGCCGGAGATCCGGCCAGAGGCAGCAAAAGCCGTGCGCCCCGACTGCATCGTTGCAACCGGCCGGTCGGACTACCCGAACCAGATCAACAACGTCCTGTGCTTCCCTTTCATCTTCCGCGGGGCGCTTGATGTGGGCGCAACCAACATCAATGAGGAGATGAAGCTTGCAGCCACGCGAGCCATTGCGGCTCTGGCCAAGGAAGATGTGTCTGATGTAGTGGCTGCAGCTTACGGGCGACGGGACATCCGCTTCGGGCCAGAGTACCTCATTCCAGCCCCCTTTGATCCACGCCTTATCACGGCAGTTGCTCCCGCAGTGGCGCAGGCCGCTATGGCCTCTGGCATTGCCACGCGGCCGCTGGCAGACCTGAAGGCTTATCGCGATCAGCTCCAGACCTTCGTGTACCGCTCGGGCACAATCATGCAGCCGGTGTTTGCGGCAGCAGCACAATCCTCAAAGAGGGTCGCTTATGCTGAAGGGGAGGATGAGCGGGTGCTTCGGGCTGTGCAGGTGGCAGTCGAGGAAGGTCTGGCAAAGCCCCTGCTGATCGGTCGACCTGATGTTATCCGTGCCCGAGCGACCGAGTTGGGCTTGAGGCTTGAAGAAGGCCGCGACTATCAGGTGGTGAGCATGGATGATGAAGTGCTGCTCAGCAAGCTCGCGACCGAATACTATCAGATCTGCCGCAGGCAGGGGTTGGCCCGTGACGCAGCTCTCGTCGAGATGCGCCGGAACAGTACGCTGATCGGTGCCATGCTGGTGCGCGGTGGTGAAGCCGACGGCCTCCTGTGCGGCACCTTCGGTTCCTACGACACTCATCTGCGACATGTGGTGGACGTGATCGGGAAGAGGGCGGGCACAAACACCCTGGCAGCCATGAACGTCCTCATGCTGCCAAAGCAGACGCTGTTTATCACTGACACGTACATCAACGAGAACCCGACCGCCGAGCAGATCGCCGATATCGCGCTGCTTGCTGCCGAGGAGGTGCGCCGCTTTGGTGTGACACCACGAGTTGCACTTCTCTCCCATTCCAGCTTTGGCAGTGCACGAACTGTGTCCGCAGCGAAGATGAGAGGGGCACTTGGTCTGATTCAGGCGAGGGCCCCTCATCTGGAGGTTGAGGGTGAGATGCAGGGCGACGCGGCGCTTAACAAAGGCACCCTTGACAATGTGTTTCCCGGCGCTGGCCTGACGGCTGAAGCGAACCTGCTTGTCATGCCGAATCTGGACGCAGCGAACATCACCTTCAATGTTCTCAAGGCTGTGGCAGGGCAGGGGATCACGGTGGGACCAATCCTACTTGGAGCGGCGAAACCGGTCCATGTCTTGGAGCCTACGAGCACTGTACGCCGAATTACGAACATGACCGCGCTGACAGTGGTGGAGGCCGCAATGCGGGTCTAACAGGACCGTTGCAGGCGATGGAAGAAGTAGCGGGCATGGCCTCGTTCATCCAGTAGAGGTGCATTGAGCTAATTAGCTCAATGCACCTCTACTCCTGTGGTTTGCTGGTTCGGGGTAAGCGCCCATTCCAGGCATCGGAAGGAGCCACGCGCTGTTCTGCCGCGAGGCATCATCCTATTGTGTGATCTCGATGGTGCTACCATGGGTGCCGTCCAGAACAGGGAGAGCACCCATGACCTGTAGCTCTGCCGCGCAACAACATCTTGCACCTTTGACACAGACGCCCGGCTAGCCCGACGACCTCCTGTATGAGCTTCAAACCACCTTGGCCGCGCTGGCGGACCTTGAGGTCCGGTACCAGGTCGACCGGGAGCGGCTTGAGGCGTGGACAGGTCCTGAAGCCATCAAGATGCGTTTTACCGCTCAGCTTGAAGAGCACCATCAGCGGGAACGCGAGCCCTACGTGCAGCGACTTGCCGATCTGCACCACAGGACCATGATCATCATGGGGCTCCACGACACACGCCTGATCACCTGAGTTTCCCAGGTGGGCGGTCGCTCTCACGAGGCGACCAGGAT
>NZ_JAEQMY010000012.1 GCF_016743775.1 Microvirga aerilata
TAACCGATCGGGTAAGCGGCAAACCGCTTCTTCTGGGGCTTGTCGCCTGTGATCTCAGGTAAGCGGCTGATGCCATGCCGCTGGAGGCAGCGATGCAAAGCCGACCGGGTCAGGTGCGGCATGGTTGGCTGAAGGCCATAGAGGCAGTCATCGAGCGGCAGCAGCGTGTGCCTGCGGAAGGCCACGATGATGGCCTCCTCCGCTGCTGTCAGCACACTGGAGCGCACCTCTTTAGGACCCATCCTGGCGTCGGCTGTGCTGGAGCGGTTACGCCATTTCTGAACCGTGGTGGGACTGATCCCATAGCGTTTGGCCAGCGCTCTCACGCTCTCTTGACGTAGCTGGATCGCGCGACGGACTGCCTCCGTCGTGGTGGCGCTCCCATGGAGAACTTGGCCCATAACGCTTCCCTCCATTCCAGGGATAATATCGCACCGTCAAACCCTGGGATCAAACATCTAGTGAGCAATTATCTTTCGTGTTTGCGGGCGATCTCCTGGCGAACGGCGGGGGTGGTGCGGGCTTGCGGATGAAGGGAGTGCATCACGTCCTCCTGCGGCGAGGAACTCGACGTCGTAGACCATCGAAGCGCCAAGTATACTCCTCAATCGCGCAACGCACCTGATCCCAACAACGTTCCGCTACCAGACAGATAGAGGCTTGCTCTACTACATAACGCCTTTAGAAAGAACACGGCCGAGGAAAAGGGCCATTTCTGTGGAGTAACGGCGAGTGAGTCGGCGAGGCTCCTGAGCCAGCCGAAAAGCCCATTCGAGCCTCATCCGCTGAATAATCTGAGGCGCTCGCGCAACGTCTCCGGCAAGGAAGTCGAACAAAGCACCAACCCCAAAGCCTAGCTTGCACCCTGTTGAGACAAGATGCTCCGAAAGCCAGAACTCCTGCTTTGGATTTCCCATAGCAACCAGCAGGAGGCTCGCTTGCGCTTGGACGATGGTATCTAACACTGCTTTCGTGTCGAGCAGATCCGAATACCCGTTCAGACTGCCTACAACATCATGTTGACCACTCAACTTGGAGACGGCGAGCGCCGCGCGCTCCGCAACCCCCGGCTTTCCACCCAGAAGGAAGATACGATGCCGATGCTGCGAGCGGCGGAGGTACTCGGGGATGAAATCTGTACCGTTCAGGTTCTCCGGAAAGGCGGCCCCATATAGCAGCCGGCTTGCTATATCCAGGCCGACTCCATCGTTGAGCACAACGAACTGGCCCAGCACCCTACGGAACTCAGGATCCTCGTAGGCATGGTTGAGCAGGTTCGTGTTTGCGAACGCGACGCAGGTCGCCTCTGAGGAAGCAACCCGACGATCCATAAACTCAATGGCATCGCTTAGGCTCCAAGCCTCAATCTCCACACCGAGAATTGTCCTCGAAGGACGATCTGATTCAGAGTTCGGCATCAGTGCTCAGCGGAGTTGGGTTGCGATAGCATTGCTGCTTCAAGTGCTTTGACGCATGCCTGCCACTGGTAGTAATGGCCAAGGCGTGGAGCCGCATCCAAGGCGGCCGATCTTATCTCATTGATATCGGCTCGCAGGAGAAAATCCGCCGTCTCAGCGACTGCGTTCTGTCCCACGACATGGCCACAATACCTCTCGACCATGTAGCGAGCTCCAGGCAGATCCTTGCAGATTGGAAATACAGCACAGCCGATGCTTTCCAGTACGATCAGCGGGAATGAATCAATGATTGAGAGATGCACAAGAACATCCATCTTGGACAGATGAACCAAGAGTGCGTCTTCAGTCAGGGGACCAAGCACGTGGATTTTTGACTGCAGATTGTTCTCAGATATAAAAAAGTCGATCTGTTGCTTTGTCGACGGATCGGCCGCACCTGCCAGATAGGCATTGAAGGGACGCCCGGCACGGTTCAACTCCGCGCATACCTCTAGGAAAAGAAAAGTGCCCTTACCGCTGGAGAGGCGGCCGGCGTGGGCAAGGTGCATCATTCCATCGGACGACTTAGCGAAAGTTTGCTTTTCTGTTTTCCCAATTCCACCCGGAAGGAATGTTCGGATATGGCATTTTGGTACAGATGGTGGAAACTGGAGTTCCTGCTCTTGCGTCGGGGAAATCAGGGCTATGCGGTCGGCAAACCGCAACATGCCAATACTTATCGCCCGGAGCGTGCCGCTCGATTGGGAGCGCCAGTTAACCCCGAGATGGGGAGTAACCACAATATGATAACCGCACAATTTTCCCACAATGAGGAATAGCAGATCTGGAAAATTTACGTATTGTAGCCACATGCTGCTCCAGCGGCGGCGCATCTTCAGGAGATGTATCAAGCTTCGAAAAACCGCAGGCAAGGTCTGCCGCTTTGCGAAAGCGGTATGTGTTGGAAGCCACTCAACTTGATGATGCCCGATGCTGGTGAGAGCAGCGCGCGCGCGCTCGCAGAAAGTTTCGACCCCGCCTCGATGCGAAGGCGTCCCTCCAACGATCAACAGTTCCAAGACATTATCTCCTGTGTCTCGTTTTTATGTAACGCCTTCGAGCCTGTAAGGGTCGACTCCTCAACTATCACACAATATCCAAAATTCGGCGCCTCAGCTTTGCCTCGGAAGAATTGTGGACAGCGCCTGTTCTAATAGAGGTAGCCCTCCTGTATGTTTCGGAAGATTTGCGAAACATACAGGTTGTCTTTAGCGATCGACTAAAGCCAGGCCGTGTGCATTTGCGATATCCAACACAGTCCGATTCAGGCCTTTATTACCTACTCCCTCAAAGCAGATTCGAAGGTAATTGGCGCTTCAATGTCCCTACCATATGTCAAAGTGATAATGCTTCAGGTCCTGAACTTTGACTCCAGCGAAGACAACGCTGTTCTGCGGGTCTAGCGTAATAATGGCATTGCCGTTGGTTTCGCCGAGGCGAGCGAGAATTCCGTCCACGCTTGAAAATAGCGCAGAGCTGAACAGGACTTTGTCATACCTGTCGTCGGTGCTAGATCCGACATTGAAATCTCTGATGGTATCTTTCCCAAATCCAGGAGTGAACACAAATGCATCTCGCCCTCCCATTCCGAAAAGTGCATCATTGCCTGCGGCGCCGATGATAAGATCGTTTTTGTCGGCTCCGGTTAGCGTTTCCGCATTCTTGCCGCCGTAGATTGCAAGCCCGGAGTTGGTGCTTGTATTTCCTGCAGTGTCAGTACTGTTGGCGCGGAAACTGTGAGAGTTTGGCGACATTGAACCTGTTGTAAATTCCCACCGCCCGGTTCCGTCCACATCAGCGGCTCCCAGGCTCTTCGTGCCTTCAAATATGGTGACTGTGCTGTTTGCCTCCCCTATGCCCAACAGCTTGAAAGCTCCCTTAGCACTTACGGATATGCGGCCTATGGACGGCTCGCTAGGGGGAGTGCTGTCAACCACGATAGGTCTTGAGGCGCTGACATCAGTCATGTTCCCAGCTCCGTCGGTCGCCGACACGCGCATCTGGTGCGCTCCCTCAGGCAAAGTGATCTTATGGCTCCAGTTGCCGTTTGCATCTATCTGCACGCTGTCAGAGAGTTTGACGCTGCCGCTCCAGACCTCAACCACCACGCCGGGACGGTCATCCGATACTGTTCCTTGTAGGGTAATGACCCCGTTGCGTGTGATGAAGTCAGTCTGAGATCGTCCGGTGTCCTGCGCGAGCGTTTGGCTCGTCATCTTCAGAACCGGTAAGGTTGTATCTGGCCCAGGTGAGGGCGGCTGCTGTGTAGAAGGGACTATCTTCACGCCAGCTGAGAAAGTCCAGATCGGCAAGCCATGATTGTCGTAGATGGCGTTTCCAGAGCCCGACGTTTCACCGACGGCGAGGCGCTGACTTCCGAAAGCATAGTGGAGCAGAGCACCTACTTCCTGAGGAATGTTCTGCGGGAATTTCAGCATGAGATGAGTGCTGTCGACAATCGCAGCGGATGTTGCGAGCAAGACACTACCACCATAGTGTATGCTCCAGCCGAGTCCAGTAGCTGCATCGGGATCAATCGACTGGAAGCCTGTGGCCGCGTCATGTGCAATTTCCAAAATCAGCTGATCTGGACTAGCGAGGTTGATTGACGCCTTACTGACCTGAGGCCCGAGGCTCGCGATGTTCCCGCCGGCTTGCGCAATAGGAGAGCCAGCTAAGGCATATGAGGCGAACTCTTCAGCGATCGATCGGGCCGAGCGTTCAAGCAGCAAAAGAGAGTCGGAGGCGCTCATGTGTGCGCCGCCGTATTTCCCGTCATGGTTCATATCGACGTCGCCAAACTGCGCCCCTATGGAAGCATTAAAGAAGGGATCAGCGGCGAGAGTATCCATACCAACCCTTATGGCCTGAACAGTTAAGTCGCTGCCACCACCAACAGGGATCGCCTCTACAAAAATGTATGGCACTGTCGCTGCAGCCTGCCCCAAAGTTGTACGGACTAAGTTGGCGTCATACCGCACGCCGCTGATCCACTGTTCGGCTGTTACATTTGTATAGTTCCAGCTGTCAGATTCGCTGTGAAACCAGAGCACTGCGGTCGGCGCGGCTTTTTGCGCAGCGCTGAGGCCGGACAGCTCGTTGATAAAGCCCAGGTGGTAGGGGTTGGATTTCCAGCCTGTTCGCCAATCCCCATTCTCGAAAGGAGATATCCAAGACTGGCCAGATGCACCACTTGAGCCGGGCAGAAATGCCGTGCCCGAGAAGATGGTATATTCGCCTGCGGCGGGCATGTTGTTGGTCACATCCCACGGCGCGACATCAGCAACAAGGTTTACCTTGTCGTTGATGCCATCAAACCCGAGGTATCTCTCGACGGTAGACTTTAATTTTTCAGCGTCGCCATAGGTTAGAAACCAATAAGCGTTGGATTGCCCGCGCAGAACGATGTTTAGATCCATAACGATCCCCCTACCTTAAACCATCTCCGGGATAGCGAGAAAGAAAACGCTGACCTCAGAGGTAGTTTCTGACCCTTTGAAAGCATTAGCTACTTTTTGTAGAGAGCTCCCCATGATGAGGGTCAGAAGGAACGCAGCATAAAAGCATTGCTTATAATTGAGCTGCGACTAGGCAGCGCATACCCCAAAGTAGTACAGATCGGAAAAAGAACTTACACGAGGATGGCAGGCTTAAGCCGGCTTCCGGGAGACGAACATAATGGCAATCCCTGAGGCACTTCGGCTCCAAGACATGAGATTGATGCGTAACCCAGGAGCTAGTTCGATTCAAACTTACATCCGGTCGCTGCTTAAGACGGCTGCACCCTGACCCCACCTGCAGCGATTGAGGCTCAGGAGGACAGGATCGTTCTGCTCCACGGCTATGCAAGCCATGTTATTGTTTGGTTCTCTCACCTTGGATCGGTCAAGGCTAACATCAGGCCATTGGGTGATTGAAGAAGCACCATGGGAGATCATGACTGTTGTGATTGTGAGAATGTCAGAGCCGCCTCGAGGGTGTGACCCCTGTTATGATTGACCGCGTGTCATTGGGTTGACGTGTCCGCCTTCCGGGCGCCACCTGACCTTCTGCTACAGCGTGACTTGATAGGAGCTTGGGGGAACTCGTCCCGTCACAGTCCTGTCCGCCCGCAGGAACCCGTCAGGGCCTCAGCTGCGGAGGGATAGGGATGCAAGAGACCGATCCTGCCGAGATCATCATCGGCGTTGACACCCACAAAAAAGCTCATACTGCTGTCGCCATCAATGGGCTCGGGGCCCGCCTTGGTGCCATCACCCTGTTGGCAAGCCGCATAGAGTATCAGGAGCTGGACTGCTCTAGGACAAGCTTGAGCCAATCGATTTGGCGAATGATCTGGGCCTCAAGATGTGACGGCAAGAGCCGCCGTGCTCACGTAGGTCGGGCACGCGCTCAATCGGCATCATTCCCTCATAGATGCTCCCAGGGTTATGTCTCTGGTTTAGAGGGTGCCTTGTGGCTCGTGCGCTCCTGCTTAGCGACGTTCTGGTTTCGAATCCAGCCGACGGCGCAGAACAGGAGAGAGCCGCCTAGTGCAGCACCAAACAACTCCACCATCATGTGGGTGAACGGATCGTCGCTGTGGAAGTCCCCCATGTAGATGGAATACATCTGATGCGTTCCGGCCACAAGCACGCCCGGAAGAGCCCCAACATAGGCGAGGCTTTCAAGGTCACACTTGCGACTGCCACTGTTGGGTTTCATGCTGACCACTACCGTATCGTATGGCGGCAACGATCGTATACCCTATCCCCTCGGGGTACGGTTTCCGATATACGCTTTCCCCCCGCGCAGCTACCTTGAGCATCTCGCCAGTGTCGGCCCCATGCCATACTGCGCCTTTGCAAAATCACGCAATGCCTAGGAGCCAGTTGCAGGTGGCTAAGGAACCCGCAAATAGGATCACGCCAGTAAAGGCCACAGCTTCCATTTCGCCCATGACATGAGCGGTTATGATGTCTGCAACTAATTTTGTGAGGGCGTGAATCTACAATAGCCGACGCCTGCCTCAGGTTTAATCGTGCAGAATCCCACGGTTAGCAGGAGAACAGGCGTGACCATGTCTTTGTCATCCATAGCATCGCAGGCGCGCCGCGCCATGGTGAAGTATCAATTGAGGGCCAGTCGCACTTCATGTTCAATAAAGACACGCTGGATAGCCCACGGTCGAGGTAGCAGGGAGATCCCATTGACAAGCTAAAGGGCATCGGCTGGGCCATCTTCCACCGCAAGATAAAGCAGATTAAGGGGGTTGAGGCAGTCTGCAACGATCGCCTCTTCCGCTTTGTCCAGAAGCTCTACAATCAGACCTAATGGATTAAATCAGGGTCACGAAGAGGGTGTCACTCGCGTCTTAATTCGTACATCTGTGAGGCTAAGCGGATCGCATGCTCCGCTTTCGTAACAAGCATAACCTCGCGCTCTACCTCGCTCAGAGCGGCTTGAAGCTTTGTGAAGTGCTTCATGACCTCTGACCTGCGGTTTTGCGCATTAAAGTAGGCTACACACGCCTGCAAAAGTTCGAGTGCAGGCTTAAGCTTCGGAGTATCCGGCTTCTCGCTCAGCTCCCCCAGGCGCCTTTGGAACTCCTGCGTAGCCTGTCTCATCCGTTCCTCAGCATCCAGAAGTGCGCTCTGACATTCCGCCTCTTGGCCGCGGCGTTTTGGGTCCTGCAAGCATTCATCAAACCAATTTAAACTCCTCAGGTACTCCGCTACGGCCTCCGCCAGCACATCTCCAGCCTCTTCCAGCTGTGAGACGCCCTCCTGGTCCGGAGCAGGCGCACCAGCCTCGTCAAAGGCGGCAGGCTGACTCGCGCGAGCGGCTGCGCGATACATAATTGTCGATATTACAGAGGAGGCAAGGGAACGCAGGTTTTCGATCTGCTCTTGTGTCCAATGCCGCGGCTTGGAGTCGAAAACGCACAATGTCCCCAGCACATGACTGTCCGGAGTGATAAGCGGGATGCCCGCATAAGCAATGACTCCAGACTGCGTGACGGCAAGATTGTTCCTTATTACGGGATCATCTCGAGCATCCTCAATAATGAGTGGCTCGCCGGAAGCAACGGCGTACTGGCAGAGGGAGTGAGATAGGGGAGACTGCCGCTGCGACAGCCATGGCTCTGACAAGGGACCGATGCAGCTTTTGAAGAACTGCCTGTCTTTATCCACGAGGGAGACCAGAGCGATTGGCGAGCTAAGAAGTTTTGCAGCCAAGCGAGTCAGTTGGTCAAAGGCTTCCTCAGGCGGAGTGTCAAGGAGGTCAGCACGACGGAGAGCCGCTAGTCGCTCCGGGTTCTCGATGGCGTGAGTGACATCTGACATCGTTCTTCCTCCGAGAGTCTGCTGATGAGAATGCCCTCAACCTGACGCCGGTTCACTCGCATAATCGCGTTAGGCGCCTTCTCTACCTCTTCTTCGCTGAAGAAGACGTCCGCCAACTGCTGCCCGGCGGTGCCGATCCAAGCCCCAGTAGCGCCCATGGATCAAAACAGGGCAGGCTGGCCTCCTTGGCCATTGTGGGTCAGGAGGCCTTTCTGTTGCCTGATCAAGCATCAAAATCATGGGCACCGCAGGACGACCTTTCTTTTCAAAGCGGTCGCGTCACAGGTGAATGAAGCCGTGGCTTTGGCCAATGGCTTCGGCTTTTTGGTGTTGCGCTACTCCCTTCGACCCAGTGCGGGAGCAAAGCCCCATACCCTAAGCTTGACTACTGGCACTCACAGGGAGCCGCAAGCTTGGATTGCTTTGTGGTCAAGCAAACAAGGGAAGGTATCTGGTCGGTCTCGTATGATGGAGAGACGTTCGCTACCTACCCGACCGAAGAGGAAGCACTCTCGGTAACATTCAAACGTGCCGCGGAGCGGACACAAGCAGGGATCAAAACAATCGTTGTCATCACGCGGGAGGGCAAGGACGAGGTCTGCGGAACCACCCTGCCAGAGGATGAGACCTGAATTCTCTGCACGGGATGCCGGGTCTGGAGCGCAGCGGCTCGCATTCTATACCAAGTATTACGCGCAATTTGTTTGAGCCCTCAAATCCTCCAACAGTAGCGTCGTCAGTTCACTGCATCCTCAAGCGACCGTCCCCAGAACAATTTGCGGCCACCCACAAGATTCGGGCTGACAAAGATACCGAATTCACGCTTTTAGCTCGTCTCTGTGTCCAAGATCTGGGCCGTCTCGTCAGATTGTGCTTTGTCCAGCACACGTACACATCCTGTCCAACTTTGCAGATGCACTCGCTGCGTTTAGGATCACTCCCCGTTATCTAACCTAACCGAAACCAGCGCCTATATGCGGCTTGAATGAAGCGCTTGCCCCATCCTTCCTGCATACCAACAATTGCCTCTTAGTGGCCAAGCTAGGGTTCTTGGCTGGTTATGGGACCGGCATCTGCACTGGGATGCCGTACTTCCCTTCGCGCCGTTCAATGTCTCGCCCCATATAGGCAGCTTTAACCGGCTTACTAGTGAAAGACGTGTAGTTCATCTTCGGGTGCAGCCACCTAAGGTTGAAGGGCCGTTATCGAAACGTCACGCCTGTCGCTTGCTGCACATGTGCTCGAGGCATTGTTACCGCCAGCAATCTACGTATGGGAGATCTCCACTGGTGGAACGCAAACATGTAGCAGCACGATGTTTGCTGCACAGGCTGCTCCCCCAATGCTACCCCAAAGAACTTTTTGGGGGAGCAAGCCTCGAACCTACGAAGGCTAAGTAATTGATATTTAAATGGTACAGCCGCCCCGGCTCGAACGGGGGACCCCCAGATCCACAATCTGGTCCGAAGACCTAACAGAACGTAACAAATTCGGCCATCCCTAACCTCCTAAACTATTGATAGATAATGGCTTAGACCTTGATGTTCGCCTTCGTTATGCTCAAGCCATAACGGTGCATAACACGACATCTCCGTTACCCTGATGTTACCCCAGTGGCACCCACAACCCTCTTTGAGTGAGCCCCTTACCCTCGCGGCCATGGATCGGATTCTCGGGTGAACCTGTCCGAATGCTGGACCACGGCCGGACACGAACTCCGGCCAGAGGCGCTCCCCGAAACGGGAGCGAAGCATGTTGAGAGTGGCCGAGCGAATCGGCTGAACCTGATTTGCGGCCGGAAGCCTATTCTGTAGCCTCAACTGGCTCATGGCCATTGCTTCCGCTTAGGCAGCCGCATTGGCCTCACGGTGTCGTGCCAGGAGACCGCGACCGACAACATGGGCCTGTATTTCGGCAGCGCCCTCGAAGATGTTCAGAATTCGGGCGTCGCAGAGAACGCGGCTTATTTCGTATTCCAAGGCATAGCCGTTGCCTCCGTGGATCTGGAGGCCTGCGTCCGCGTTGCTCCAAGCCACCCGGGCGGCCAACAGCTTCGCCATTCCCGCTTGGACATCGCAACGGCGGCCGCTGTCCTTCTCCCGCGCGGCAAAGTAGGTGAGTTCGCGCGCCATTATGGTCTCGACCGCCATCAGCGCGAGTTTGTCGGAAACCCGCGGGAACTGGATGATAGGTTTCCCGAATTGAGCACGTTCGAGTGCATAGCGCATTCCGAGGTCGAGAGCCTTCCATGCAACTCCGACAGCACGGGCTGCGGTCTGGATGCGTGCACCCTCAAAGGTCTGCATCAGCTGCTTGAAGCCCTGCCCTTCCCCTCCTCCAAGAAGGGCCTCCGCCCCCAGTGCGAACCCGTCAAACGCAATCTCGTATTCCTTCATTCCGCGATAGCCGAGGACCTCGATCTCACTTCCCGACATAGTCTCGATCGGAAAGGGATCGATGTCCGTGCCGCGCGGCTTCGGTCCCAGAAACACCGACAGACCACCATGCCCAGGCTTCGAAGGATCCGTTCTCGCAAGGATCGTCATCAGATCGCTGCGTGACGCATGGGTGATCCAGGTCTTGTTGCCGTCAATCCGCCAGCCGGTTGATGTAGGCGTAGCGCGGGTGCGAAGGCTCGCCAGATCAGAACCGGCGTTCGGCTCGGTAAAGACGGCAGTTGGCAGGACCTCGCCTGAAGCGATCAGCGGGAGCCAACGGGCCTTCTGCTCCGGCGTTCCAGCACTGGCGATGAGATCGCCCGCGATCTCCGAGCGCGTGCCGAGCGATCCTGCAGCAATCCAAGCTCGGCTCAGTTCCTCGGTCACAACGCACATGGCAAGCTTTCCGAGGCCGAGGCCTCCATACTCCGTACCGATGCAGATACCGAACACCCCGAGCTCAGACATTTCGGCGATGACTTCATCCGGAACCAGAGCATCGGCAAGATGCCAAGCATGCGCCTGCGGGGCGATCCTCTCCGCGGCGAAGCGGCGAAACTGATCCCGAATCATGTCCAGAGTGTCGTCACCGGGCGTCTCGTCAGGGCGATGCCCCGCGCGCAGCTCGGCCGTTAATGCAGCACGGTTGGCGGCCACATTGCCGGAGGCCAGGAAGACCGCGACCGCGGGATCGGATTGGAGGGCCGTCGCATCAGCGGCAAGCCCGAGTTCGCCCGGCCGCACGATCTCGTTCGGGCTCATCGGCAGGCCGCCAACCAACTGCCCGAGGTACTCGCCGAAGCCAATCATGACAATCAGTGCCTCAGTCTGTCCGAGCGTCGCCGAATTCTTGAGGCTATTTGCCCAGGATGCCGTCTGGGCCAGCGTCTCTACGGTGGTGGCGATCCATGCAAGCCCATGCAGACGGCGCTGTTCCCGGTTAAGGGTCTGAGGATCGACGCGGCCATTCTGATCTATGAGATTCTGAGCGACAATCCGCTCGGCGGCGGTGCAGTACCGGCGGGCAGCGGCCGCCGCGCTGACTGCAAGATCCACGACGGTATCGTGGGTGAGCGGGTGAATCGCGTGGATGTGCATAGGTTTCTCTCGTTTGCCTGATCAGAAGGCAGCCTTGGCCTTCATGGCGATGGCGCCGTCGCAGCGGTCGGCGAAAAGGTCGTAGCCGTCATCGACCTCCTCCTTCCGCAGGCGCACCGGCTGACCGACAAAAAGCGGAGCCTGCCCATTGAAGCTGAATGAGCGCATGGGACGCTCTTCGCCCTGATAGGCCAGCAGGCACAGTTTCAAAGCTGTAAACGGTCCCTGCACGACAAGGTCGGGATAGAACTCGATGTCCCGTGCGTAGGATTGATCGTAATGGATGCGATGGGCATTGAATGTGACAGCAGAGAACCGGAAAAGCTCGACGGTATTTGGCTGCCACACGTTGCCTTCCAAGGGTGTTGATGCAGGAATGACCGGAGGTGAGCCCCCGGCCTGCCTGTACACGATTGTCTGGGATTCGATGAGACACGTACGAACCTCTTGCTCGATCCGCCTTTCAACTTCGACGAAGACGAGTTCGCCGGACCGCCCCGTCCGGTGCGTGACATCACGGATCCTCGTGACGCAGGAGGCCACTGCGCCAACTTTCAGCGCCGACAGAAATTCCGTCCGCCCCCCCGCGAACATGCGCCTGGGCAGGGTAACGGGGGGCATGAAACCGCCGCGTCGATGGTGTCCATCCTCGCCAAGGTCATGGGTGGCTACGGCGGGAAGAAAGTATGCCCAGTGCATCATCGGCGGCACCGTCGCAAAGAGTTCATCTGCACGCCGTCCCGCGGCAACAGCGAAGCGCGCCAGACTGGCGGCGTCTGTCTGTTGCACAGCACTCTGGCTGCTGCCGATATAGCTCCGATATTCCTCGATCATGCTGTCGGTAATCAGACGCTCCGCTGACATCTCGCTGATCTCCTCATCCAGCCCTACTCTGCTGGACCGGCGACAATTCTGCGGTCGTGAAGATCCGCGATCTCGCCATCGGTGAGCCGCAGAACTTCGGCGAGGACCTGTTCGGTATGCTCGCCGAGCCGCGGTGCGCAGGCTGGGGCTTGACGGCTGTGGCCAGTCATGGTCGCCGCATATCCCGGCGTCAGGTAACGGTGACCGCTCGGATGCTCGACCTCCGAAAACACCGGATTGCGCGGAGAGAGGCGCTCGTCCTGTTCAAGGGCGGCCTTGAGCGTGCGGTAAGGTCCCCAGCAGACACCCGCGGCATCAAAGCCGCTTGTAAGCTCGTTGGAATCTCTGCGGGCGACGGCTGCGGCCACGATGGGGTTCAGCCTGCCGCGGTGCTCGAAGCGCAGTCCTTCATCCACTGCGAAGGACAGCCCCAGTTCGGCTTCCAAGCTGGAAATCTGCTCCTGGATATCTAACGCACGGACAAGTCCCTTCCACTGCTTGGCGGTGATCGCGACAATCATCAGGCGGCGGCCATCGCGGGTGATGAAATCGCGTCCAAAAGCGCCGAAAATATCGTTGTCCGTGCGGGGCCGATCGCTCCCTCCGATGAGGACCTCGGCAACTTGGCCGAGGTTGCCGAGTGTTGCCATTGCGACATCCCCGAGCGGTACGCGCACCTCCTCGCCCTGACCGGTCTCCCGCCGCCGCCGCTCTGCGGCCAGCAGAGAGAAGGCCGCGTATGCTCCTGTGAGCAGGTCCCAGGCCGGAAGGACATGGTTGACCGGCCCCTTCAGGGACGAGGGGCCGGTCATAGCCGGTACGCCGATTGCGCAATTAACTGTATAATCCAGTGCGGGCGTCCCATCCGGCCATCCCATAACCCTTACCGTGATCAGGTCCGGGCGGGTCATTCGCAGCTGATCATGGGATAGAAAGCCATCGACCGGGTAGTTAGTCAGGAAAATGCCGCCGTTCTCCCCGGGTGCGGTCGCCAGGCGCACGGCGAGCTCGCGCCCTTCAGGACGCGTCAGATCGAGTGCAATAGACTTCTTCCCCTTGTTGAGGCCCTCCCAATAGAGGCTCGGTCCACCCGGGATGCGGGGCCAGCGATGAATGTCGGGACCGCCGCCGATCTGATCAAACCGGATCACCTCCGCTCCGAGCTGGGCCAAGTGAAGACCGCACGAGGGTGCCGCGATGAAGGATGCTCCTTCGACGACACGCAGGGTTTTAAGGTGATCGTACATCGCTTTGAACAGAGCCCTCCTGACAGTTCTTGAAGTGCATTGGTAGCCATTATTCACAGCCTCTCACCGTCACGAGAGAGCGCTTGGAAGTGGAACTCAGGCAGGCTCAGCCTGGAGTGGTGTAATCCCCTCTGGGCGCACCGCAACTTGAACTTTTTGTCCTGCAGGCAGGTTCTGCCCTGATGTCGCGGATGCGGTCACAACCTGTCCGTCCACAAGTCTCAGCTGATAATCCGTGTAGACGCCGCGGTAGACCACCCGCTCCAGAACCGCATCAAACGTGATGTCCTCAGGACTCGGGTGGCCGTTAATACGCAGGTCCTCTCCGCGGATCGCAACGGCGGGCGGATGGGCGAATTTTGATGGGAGTTCTGGAAGGGCAACGCGGAACGCCGAGCATTCGAAAATGCTGCTTCTGCCCTGTCCAACCAGTTTTCCCTCAACAACGTTGCTGCCACGGAAGAAGGTTGCAACGAACTTTGTTCTTGGATGGCGGAACAGCGCGTGCGGCTCATCGACTTGGACAAGGTGTCCCCAGTTCAGCACCGCCACCCTGTCGCTCATTGTCAGAGCCTCCTCCTGGTCATGGGTCACGTAGACGAAAGCCGTGCCGGTTACCCTCTGGATGTCCTTCAACTGCGCCTGCATCTCGCGGCGGATCTTTTCATCCAGTGCTGAGAGCGGCTCATCGAGGAGAAGGAGCCGCGGCCGGGGGGCCAAGGCACGCGCGATGGCAACACGCTGCTGCTCACCTCCCGAAAGCCGCGTCACTGGCCGCTCCTCAAAACCGGGCAAGCTCACCAGGTCGAGAAGCTCGGAAACCCGTTTGCGCACGGCCTCCCGGTCAAGTTTTCGACGGCGCAGGCCATAGGCGATGTTCTGGGCCACAGTCATGTGAGGGAAGTTGGCGTACTGCTGAAACACCATTCCGAGGTCGCGGCGCCACGGCGGAAGGTCAGTGACGTCCTGGCCGTTGATGAGAATGCGACCGCTGTCGGGATGCTCAAGCCCTGCGATCATGCGGAGGATCGTCGACTTTCCGGACCCGCTCGGCCCGAGCATCGTAAAGAACTCTCCGTTTGCAACCTGGAGGTCGACACCCGCAGCCGTGACCTGCTTTCCAAACTGCTTCCGGACGGCGTGAACATGGAGAAGAGGAGAAGGGCTCATTTGGTCCTGCTTGGGCAGTCAGCCTTGTTCAAGGGAGAGGGCCAGCGTCGTGCGAATGGCGTCAAGCATCATGTCCAGGCTCATCGACGCGAGATCCGCCCGCTGGTGCAGTTCAAGGCGCCCTTCGTTGCTGAGGTCGTTCAGGAGCTCGGCGACCTGCTGCGGAAGATACGGCACGTGAATGAAGCCGCAGCGCGTGCCGATCCCAAGCTGCTCGCAGGCCCCAAGGGCCCGATAGAGGGTCGCATTGCACAGAAATGTTCCCGCCGTGTCAGACGTCCTTGCCGGAATGCCCTTCTCGCGCAGCGAGGCGATGATCTGGCCTACGGGCAGGGTCACAGCCCGAGCAACCGGCCCCTCCTGATCGACGCTCTCATCCAAGGGGCGCTGCCCATCATTGTCAGGCATCTCGAAGCTGACCCGGTTGACGGCCACCCTTTCAAGCCGGATGACCGGCTCACCGGGCCAGAGGCCGGTCGAGACGACAAGGGCCGGACGATGCTCCAAAATCGCGTCTTCCAGGGGCTGTCGTGCTGCGCCAAGGGAGACCGGAAGCAGCATGCCCCGAACGGTGCAGCCGCCGATCTGGGTTCTATCGAGAGCTCGAACGACCTCGGCGGAGGGATTGAGCTGACGCCCTCCATAGGGTTGAAATCCGGTCAGAAGAATCTCAGGCATGGTCTGCTTCCCATTCATTTAGGTTGCGGGTTGCTGCTTGCGGCCGAGCGCGACGAGCACCAGGATTAGCAGGAGCGTGACTGCGATGATGAGGCTCATTAGGGCGTACATATTCGGGGTGAGGCCGACCTGCTGATACCGGGACCAGATGAACGTCTGGATGGTATTGTTGCCCCCCTGCACGACCGCCGTGCGGATGGTCTCATTGAACGACAGGATCACCGAGAACGTCGCCGCGCCACTAATGCCAGGCGCGATTTGCGGGAGCTCGATCTCGCGGAAGGCCTGCGCCCGGTTGGCTCCGCACGTGTAGGCCGCCTCCAAGTACAGCGTATCGAATCCTGACATCACGGTCAGTATGATCAAGAAGGCGAATGGCAAAGCCCAGAGAGTCTGAACCACAGCCATCGTCAGAAGAGAGGGATCAATCCCCGTCAGGTTGAAAAACAGACTGGTCGAAACTCCCATGCTGACGCCCGGGATGAAGAGCGGCAGCAAAATCACTGTGATAATAAGACGGGGAATACCGAAGGACCTGACGGCCTGGGCCGCAGCCAGAGCAAGCAACGGAGCGGCTACTCCAACGATGGCTGCGAGAATAATGGAATTCATCAACGCTCCGACCAGCGTTGGGTCGGAATGGATCGTCCCGAAGTTCTGCAGTGTCAGCTGCCCGGTCGCGGGATCCTGGATTGCCAGAAGAAGCGGCGGGAACAGCGGCGCATACAGGAACAGAAGAACGCCCGCGAGGCACAGCCAGACCAGAATGCGCGTCCACGGCTTCATCATCAACGCCCCAGCATCTTGCCCAGGAAGAGCCGCAGATCAAAGAACCGCAGCCATAGGAGGAGCAGGAGCAGCATGCAGCCGACCACGACGGTCGACATGGCGGCTGCCATCGGATAGTTCAGAACGTCCAGGGAACTCGTGATGGCATTGCCCATGAGTTGGTAGCCAACCCCGCCAAGGATCTGCGAAACCGCCACCTCACCGAAGGCACCAACGAAGCCGAAGATTGCGGCGGCAAACACACCAGGCAGCGAAAGCGGCAGGACAACCTTCAGAAAGGTACCCAGCGGGGGCTCCCCCAGCATCCAGCTTGCCTCGATGAGCCGTCTGTCAATGGCGCTGAGTGACAGCCAGATCGGATAGACCATGAAGGGCATGTAGGCCGCCACAAGCCCGAGGTAGACGGCGAAGTCGCTGAACAGCAGCCAGTCAATGGGATGACTCGTGAGGCCTGCCCATTGCAGAAACTGATTGAGGGGTCCAGTTCGCCCGAGGAGATAGGCCCACGAGAAGGTCCGGATCACGTAATTCACGAGAAACGGGACCGACAGAAGAAAGAGAAAGATCCGTGTCCGGCTTGGTGGAAGCTTGAAGGTGATCAGATACGCAACAAGATAGGCGGACGCCAACATTAAGAGCGTTGAGCTGGTCGCGACCCAAAAGCTTCGCTGAAGGACAGAAAAGCGCGCGCCGTCGAAGAACAGCGCATATGAGGCCAGGCTGAAGCCTGGCCTCATGCCAATCATCTGGCGCTCCCAGAAGCTGATGATCAGCGTCAGGACCAAGGGCACCACGATGGCAAGAGCGCAAAGGAGAACAGGTACTCCAAGCAGAACCGCCGCCCCTAGGTCCCGACGCTTCACAGCAGCGCTCATGGAAACACCCCGGAATATCGTGGTTACGCGGCTTTGAAGCGCTGCCACTCTTCCTCATAAGCCTCAATGTTCGAGGGCCAACGAGCCTGCCAGGTTCCTCCGGACTGGAACTTGGTCTTCACGCCCGCATCAATGTCGGCGATCTTTTTGGCCGTGACAGGATCAAACTTGCCGGACTTAGAGGCAAACTCGGGAGCCGCCGGGTTTGTCATGTATCCGCGAAGATTGGTAATCACCGCACCGTATTCCGGGCTCAGCATAAAGTCGAGAAGCTGGTAGGAGGCCTCAAGCTTCTCTGGTGAGCGGTTACCCGCGACAAGGTAGGCTGCCATGGCCCACAGCAGGAATCCCTCCTTCGGAGACGCGTAAACGGCATTGACGCCCTTGGCCTTAGCGGCAAAAACCATCGGTTCCCAGCAGTCCATGACGTAGACCTCCTGGTTCACGAGGAGGTTGACGGCCTGCTCGAAGCTGGACCAGACAACGCGGAATTGCCCCTCCTTCTTCTTCTGGATCAGGAAATCGACAACCTTCTTGATCTCCTCCTTGGTCATGTTGGAAGGATCTTTGATGTCAACCAATCCAGCGGCCTTAAGGTACAGCGCGGTTTTTTGACCTGCCGTTGTGTAGTTGTCCTCAAGTGCGACATAGCCACGAAACTTGGGATCGAACAGTGCTCCATAGGAGTTCAGCTCGCCGCCGGTCTTCTCTGGCAGATAGGCGAAGGAGTCTCCCTGAAGAATGGTTGGAACACCATATACCTTGCCGTCATAGCCGATGAAGTCGAAGCCTTTGGACCCTGGCTTGAAATACGATGCTATGTACTCGTTGTTCTGCCAGTTCTTAAGCCGGCTTGTATCAAGTGGGAGGATCAGTTTGTTCTCGACCAATGGCTTTTGCATGCCGCCGACAATGTTGATGATGTCGTAAGTTTGCCGTCCCCCGCCGGCGATCAACTGGTTCAACACAGCCGATGGACCATTGCCAATTGAGACGAGGTTGACCTTGTTTCCAGTGGCCTTCTCGTAGCCGGACCAGTCGCCGTTTGGATCGCCAACACCAATGTCTGCCAGCGTGACCGTTTGCCCGACAGCGAAAGCTGCGCTGGGGCGGAGCGCGAGCGCTCCGGCGCCGACAGCGGCACCTGCCAGAAGAGTACGGCGGTTAAACTGCTTCAGTTCATTGCTCATACTTCGCTCCCTCACCGACCAGCGTCCGTGGCCTTGCAGCGGATGATGACAAACTACCGATAACTTGTCGAGAAATCGGTACAAGGCTTCTCTTCTGGACACCGGATGCCCAAGAATTAAGCGTACAGTACTCATCAAGCCAGTTCTCGCGCGCAAAAAGGAGCCCTTTGCTGTTCTACAAAGAAGCGGCCGCTCTCGCCGCCTGGTCATAGTACCCGGAGAGCGTCCGCATCTGCCCCGCGATCCGCGAGAGCATGGCCTCGTCGAGCTCCAAGGAGGCGACAGGCTCGACCAGAAGCGCCTCCCGGATGGCCTTGTACTTCTCGCATGCCTTCGTGCCGGCGGCCGTCGATGAAACCAGCTTTTCCTTGCCCTTTTATGGCGGCTGATCAGCTAAGGCGCTCCAGCTTCTTGATGGAGTAGCTGACGAATCCGTCGGGGATCCGGCGGGACCGGCCGCTGGAAAGCCGGTGATGGGACATCCCGCACGATCCGGTTCATGCAAAGGATGGATTGCGCCATACTCTCAGGCCACCGGCGGGTACGCCCCTTTAGCCTTGCAGGCGGTGAGCCGGGCCAAGTCGGTGAGCACTGAGACCGGCGCGCCAACGGGAACATGGAACGGCTTGGTGGCTGTGATCAGACCGTTTTGGAGGCCGACGATGCGATCATCATCAAGACACCAACCGGCGGTGGCTACGGCGTGGCAGAAGTCCGGTAGCACAGGCGGAGCATCTGCCGTCCGTCCCCTCGCGCCAAGGACGAAAGGCGTTGTCATGCCAATCGTGCGTTCCAGGCATTGAAGCTGAGAATATCCCAGTGAGGGCAGCCAGCCGGAGTTGACGGTTCAGGGACTAAGCAACAGCAGTGACTCAACGGCGGCTCCGAGAACGGTGCAACCTTGAACAAGATCACCAGGCCGTGTGTCTTCCTCAAAGCAATGGCTCCTGCCGGCAATCGACGGCACAAACAGCATGGCACTTGGCATGATGCGGCTCACCGGCACCGCATCATGCAGTGCACCGGATACCATCCGCCGCCACAATCCTGGTGACAGACGCTCGGCAGCACTGGCGAGGGTGCTAACCAGCGTAGCATCTAACGGCGCTGGCGGGAGTTTAGCGGTCACTTGCGTCCTGATCTGAACGGCTCCCTTTGCGCTGATGTTTTCTGCAATGCTCACGGCACGTGCGGCGAGGTGGTTGAGGCGGGCTTGCTCGGGATCGCGGATCTGGAGCATGGCGTCGGTACGGCCCGGCACGATGGATGTGGCGTTCGGGCTAACCGTCACGCGCCCGAAGGTCCACACGGTGGAGGGGCCGGCCTCGGAGCGGAACGCTTCGTCCACCGCATGGGCAAAAGCCACAAAGCCCATGACAGCATCGTGCCGGCGGTTCATCGGGGTGGTTCCGGCATGGTTCTGGTCGCCAATGACCGCTACCTCGACATGCTGCATCCCAACAATCGTCTCGACAACACCGATCGCTTCGTCGGCGTCGTCCAGAACAAGCCCCTGCTCGATGTGGGCCTCGATATAGGCTTTGAAGAGCTGAGGCGAGACCTGTTCCGCGGTTATCAATTCAGGCATGCCGGCAAGAATATCGCGGAGCCTACGGCCGTTGCGGTCAGTCCTGTCAAGGATTGCCGAGAAGGGCAACTCGCCGCTCCACACCCGGCTTCCCAAGAGCGGCTCGAAGGTTCCCTCCTCATCAGCGAAGGAAACCACGGCAATACCCGGTCGGCCGGCTTCCTGCGCTGCGCGCGCAATCTCCAGCCCGCAGATCACACCGTAACTTCCATCGAGCCATCCGCCCTCAGGCTGTGTATCCGAGTGGGAGCCGATGAGGACCAGGGGCCTCCCTGTAGGAGGCAAGCCAAACAAATTGCCGATTGGATCCCATACAGGGCGCAGACCTGCTTCCGCAAAACGCCGTGCAAGCCAACGCCGCCCCTCCAGATCGGTGGCAGTGAAAGCCTCCCGCACCACGCCGGTGCCGTGGCCGCCAATCTGTCGGAGCGCCGCCAAATCATCAAGCAGGCGGGTGGAATTGATCTCGACCATCCATACGGCTCCACTGTGAAGGGGCTGAGAGAAGCTAAGGAATATTCAGTTCCAAGGTTTGCCGAGAGCAAGTTGATCTGCAAGGGCGCTTGAGGCCGCCTCCAGGAGACGCTCGCCCTTGTCAGCCGAAGAGCGACGGGCATCACCGATCACCCCGGTTGGGGCGAACTCTTGAAATGATCGCCACCGGTGCAATGGCGGACTCAGCACAGAACCCGCTCCGCTTGCCTGCGGCCCCAGGGCATTGGGTAATTCTGCGACGTCGACCAGATCTGGTCGAACTGCCATCATCATCGAGGTCTCGGCCTCGCAGGCGTGCAGGACGGACTGCTGATCCTCTAGGATCTCTGCGAAGGCCTCATCGGCGAGAAGCCAGTAGGATGTGGTGGCGATCGGCGCTTTAAGCTCCCGCGTGAGTTCCACCATCAAAGCATTCAGGGCACTCATGTTGCCGCCGTGCCCATTGACGATCAGGATCCTGCTGAATCCGGCCCGCAAAATAGAACCGCATAGATCGCGCAGGAGTGCGTGGTAAGTTGGCAATGTAAGGGTGAGACTGCCGCCAAAAGCCATGTGGTGCTCGGCGAGCCCGATCCCAATTGTCGGTGCGACGACCACTGGGGCGTTCTGGCCTGCAAGCTTCAGCGCAGCCCGGCGGCAAACCTCCGAGCAGAGGACATCGTCGACACCCGTGGCAAGATGCGGTCCGTGCTGCTCCGTAGATGCGACAGGCAGGAGCACGATGGCTCCGCGGCCGGCACGGTCACGCAGTTCAGCGGCCGTAAGGTTCTGCCACAGGACTTGCGCCATCGACAACCTCCTCTCTTTTCACAACGCAGGCAGGCGTGTTTCGACCAAACGGGCGAAGAGGCTCGCGCCAGTGGTCAGGATTGCGTCGTCAAAAATAAACCCTGGATTATGTAACGGGACGTCACCGCTGTGGCCGAGCCAGCAGTAAGCGCCCGGCACCGCGCGGAGCATGTCGGCAAAGTCCTCGCTGCCCATCATCGGTCGAGGCGCTGTCAGAACCTTGTCCTCGCCGACCACTTCACGAGCGACCTCAGCCAGTGCAAGAGCATGCTCCTCGCTGTTTTCAAGCACGGTGAAAATATCGCGGATATCGACAATGATCTCGACATCGAACGCTATGGCCGTCCCCGCCGCAATGGTTCTGACCCTGTCACGTATCTTAGCGCGGACCTCATCCGAGAACGCCCGGATTGTCCCGGCGAGGGCGGCATGCTCTGGAATGACGTTGTAAGCGGATCCAGCGTGGATCTGCGTGATCGACAGCACAGCGGGCTCAATCGGATGAACATTCCGGCTCACGATGCTCTGTAGCGCCTGAGCGAGAGCGGTTGCCACGATTGTGGGATCGCGCGCCTCTTGCGGCATCGCACCGTGGCTCCCGCGCCCCTTGATGCTGATATCGAAGAAATCAGCACCTGCCATAGCGGCTCCTGGCCAGACGGCGACCTGCCCCGGTTCAAGATACGGCGCGTTGTGGAGACCATAGATCTCATCGCAGGGGAAGCGCTCGAACAGGCGATCCGCCAGCATCGCGCGGGCGCCGCCAAGCCCCTCCTCGGCCGGTTGGAAGATGAACACGACGGTTCCACTGAAATTCCGTGTTTCAGCCAAGTAATGCGCAGCACCGAGAAGGATCGTGGTGTGTCCATCATGGCCGCACCCATGAAAGCGGTTTGGGATGGTCGATCGGTACGGCAGGTTGGTTGCCTCCTCCATTGGGAGGGCATCCATATCGGCACGGAGCCCGATGCGCCGCCCATTATCGCTGCGACCCTTGAGGACGCCAACAACGCCTGTTCGGCCGATGCCGCGATGAACCTCAATGCCCCACGATGCAAGCTTCTCGGCCACTAGGCCTGAGGTGCGCACCTCCTCAAAGCCGACCTCGGGATGAGCATGGAGATCGCGCCGAATCGCCGTAAGCTCATCAGCGAAGCGGTTGATCAGGTCGAGTGTGGGCATGTGAGGCGTCGCTCCATAGCAATCGTATTGTTGGTCAGAGGGAAGATTGAAGACTGCATTTTCGGTCAGAACCCTGTCTCCCCCGCTTTGAAAGAGCCCTGTCCTGCTGGGCCGTATTGGCCAAGCTTTCATCGTAGCCAAGTGCCGCCGTGCCCTCAGGAGGGGCGGAGGACGTAATGGCCTGGCGCGACCTCATCATAGGCCGAACGCTCTGGTTCATGTCCCAGCGGGAATATGGGCGAGGGAACAGGCTTAAACTTCAGGTTTTCGTGCATACGGCGCTGCCGCGGATCCGCGATCGGCACGGCCAGCATGAGGGATTTCGTGTAGGGATGACGCGGATCCTCGAAGACGGCCTGCCGTGGCCCGAGTTCGACAATGCGACCAAGATACATCACCCCGACGGAGTGCGAAACCCGCTCGACCACGGCCATATCATGGCTGATGAACAGGAAGGACAATCCAAGATCGGCTTGGAGTTCCATCAAGAGGTTCAAGACTTGCGCTTGCACGGAAACATCCAATGCCGACACCGCTTCGTCCGCGACGATGAGTTTAGGATTAGTTGCAATTGCCCGAGCAATCGCAACACGCTGGCGCTGCCCGCCGGAGAGCTCATGCGGGTAGCGGCGCAGGAAGCTGCGCGGCAGTTCTACCCTGTCAAAAAGATGGGCGACCCTATCCTCAAGTTCCCTGCCGGATGTGAGATGGAAGTTCAGCAGCGGCTCAGCGACCTGATCCTGAAGCCGCCGAAAGGGATTGAGAGAGGCGAAGGGATCCTGGAAGATCATTTGCATATTCCGGCGCGCCTGGCGCAGCTCGGTGGCGCCGAGCTTTCGGATGTCCTGGCCATCAAGCCAGATTTCTCCCGTGTAGGCTTCGATCAGCCGGAGGATTGATCTCCCACAAGACGACTTTCCGCAGCCTGTCTCGCCGACAAGCGACAGTGTCTCTCCCACCTTGAGTGAAAAGCTCACATCCTCCACAGCATGGACGTTCGCAACCGTTCGGCGCAGCACACCACCCTTCACAGGGAAGCGCGTGGTCAGGTTCTTCACATTGAGCAGCACCTCGCGGTCAAGGTCCTGAGCGACGCTCGGCTGGATTGGGGGAGTCGGCTCAGCACCGAGGATGCGCATCGGCTCCGGTGCCGCTTTGCCGCGCATCTCGCCAAGCTTCGGCACGGCTGCAAGCAGAGCCCTCGTGTACTCCTCGCGGGGCGTCTCAAAAATCTGATCCACTGTTCCCTGCTCGACAACGTTGCCGCGGTACATCACCACGACCCTGTCGGCCATCTGCGCCACGACTGCCATGTCATGTGTGATGAACAGGACCGCCATCCCATTCTCTCGCTTGAGCCGGTCGATCAGGGCAAGGATTTCAGCCTGGATCGTAACGTCAAGAGCGGTGGTTGGCTCGTCAGCGATCAGAAGCCGCGGCTCGCACGCCATTGCCATTGCGATCACCACCCGCTGCCGCATACCCCCTGAGAGCTCGTGTGGATACTGCTTGAGCCGCCGCTCTGGCTCGGGAATTCGCACGCTCTTCAGGAGTTCCAGGGCCATGGCACGCGCCGCTTCCTGGCTCAAACCTTTGTGGATCCTGAGGCCATCGGTCAGCTGGCGTTCAATGGTAAAGACTGGATTGAGGGACGTCATCGGCTCCTGAAAGATCATGCCAATTTCGTTGCCACGGATCTCCTGCATGAGCGCAGTGTCCGCATGGACAACGTCCATCATCTCGCCGCTTGCTCGATTGAACCGCAGACTCCCCTTCGTGATGCGCCCGCCGCCGAATTCGACCAGCCGCATGAGCGAAAGCGAGGTGACGGACTTTCCTGATCCCGACTCACCGACCACGCACACGGTCTCACCCGGCATGATTGAGAAGCTGACATTTTCGACGCCAACGACAATGCCGTCATCTGTGTCGAACTCAACGCGCAGGTTTTCGACGGATACCAGTGGCTGGGCGCTATGGTTGCTTGCAGTATTGAGCGTCTCAGATTTCCTGTCGAGCATCTCAAACTTTCCTTCAGTTCCAGTCATCGGCGCCACTACTTGGTCCGCGGATCCAGGACATCCCTTAGAGTGTCTCCGAACATGTTGAGACCGAGCACCGTCAGGGCCACTGCTGCTCCAGGCACCAGCGCTGTCCAGGGAGCAATATCGAGGTAGTCACGCGAGGCCTGGATCATCAGGCCCCAGGAGGATTGCGGAGGCTGTGTTCCGAGGCCGAGGAAGGACAAACCAGCTTCAGCCAGGATGGCGAAGGCGAGGCTGATCGTCGCCTGAACGATGATTGGCGGCATGATGTTTGGCAAGATATGCCGGAGGATCATCTGCAGGTCGTTCGTGCCCGCAGCTCGAGCCGCCTCGACATAGGGCATCTGTGCCACCCGCAGCGCCTCGCCTCGAATAATCCGGGCGAGGAAGGGTGTGAATGCTATGCCGATGGCAATGATCGTGTTTGGCAGGTTCGGGCCGAGCATTGCACTGATGGTTAGTGCCAGCAGCAGGGCCGGGAAGCTCAACAGAGTATCGACAAGCCGCATCAGCACGTTATCAACATGCCCGCGATAGTAGCCTGAGATGATGCCAAGTGGAAGTCCGAGGAGTACGCTCATCGCAACGGCGGCCCCGGCGATCATCAGCGAAGTGTTAGCGCCAAGCATTACGCGGTAGAACAGGCTGCGTCCCAGTTGGTCTGTGCCGAGCAAGTAATCCGCCGAAGGGGGGCGGAGCCGAGCGGTCATGGTCATCCGCGTCGCGAGATCGGCGGGAATCAGCAGAGGCGCCAGGATCGCAATCAAAAGGATCGCTAGAACCAACGAGAGTCCGATGAGGCCCTTAGGAGTGAGAAACCGTTTCACTGCGCCTACCCCAGCCGGATGCGAGGATCGACGAGCAGATAAAGCAGATCGACGATCAGGTTGGTCAACATCACTACTGCAGCGATGACAAAGACGGTTGCCTGGATCAGGGGCACGTCGCGGTTCAGCAGAGCCTGATAGGTGAGCCAACCCATGCCGGTATAATTGAATAGCGTTTCAACCACAATGATGCTCCCGAAGAGATAGCCGACCTGGAGCCCAGCGACGGTCATTACGGGTCCGATTGCATTCGCCAGCGCGTAACGCCAAACCACCGTTCGCTCAGCGAGCCCCTTGGCGCGGCTGACCCGGATGAACTCCTGTTCGAGAATTCCCGTCATGGTGGATCGTGTCATGCGGGTGAGATGCGCCATCAGGCCAAGGCCGAGCGCAAGAGCGGGCAAAAAGGCGTGCATCAGAGCACGCCCGAATTCTTGAGCCGGATCGGCAAAGCCGCTCGAAGGGAACCAGCCGAGCGTTCGGGCAAACAGCAGGATCATGACGATGCCCCAGAAGAAATCGGGTAAGCTGATCCCGAGCAGGGCGCTGCTGCTGCTGACTGTATCCTGCCATCGGTTGCGATGGACGGCAGCCCATACCCCGAGCGGAACCGCACATGCGAGTGCAATGACCATCGACATGATGACGATGAGAGAACTCGCCTTGATTTTCTGGATCAGGAGTTCCGCGATCGGCTGCTTGAACACCAGTGAGTGCCCCCAGTCTCCGGTCAGCAACCCGCCGATCCAGCGGCCGTACCGCATGATAACGGGATCATTGAGGCCGAGCGACTCGCGCAGCCCGGCCAGCGCCGCGGGGTTGCTCTGGGTGCCCATGATCATCGTGGCAACGTCGCCTGGAAGTATGTTTGTGACCCCAAACGTGATCACCGAGATCAGGAAGAGGGTGAGGACGATCGAGAGCAATCGGTTCAGGATATAGGTCATGAGGTGTATCCAACAGGGCCGCGTCCCAAAACAAACGGAGCCGGCGCGCCGTTGCGCGCCGGCCTTTGCGCAGGTTAGGCCCGCAGCCAAACCTTATGAAAGTTCAGGTTGCTGCCGTTCGGATGAACGATCGTGTCAATTCCACCAACCGACGGCTGCGCCCCAATTGAGCCGTTCCGGAACCACAGGATGACATCGTGAACCTCATCGAAAATGCGCTGCTGCACCTGCTTGTAAATATCATCCCGCGCTGCAGGATCGGTCGTGACGCGTGCCTTCTCAAGAAGTTCGTCCAAGACCGGATCCTTGATCTTGCGGTAGTTGAAGGCGCCCGTTGAATGCCATTCGCTGTAGTAGAGGAAGTCAGGCTCCCACAACGTGAAGAAGTTCATCATACTGACTTGGAAGTCCTTGTTGGTCCAGACTTGGCTCAGCCAATCACTCCAGGTCAGCTGCTCAATGGTCATCTGGACGCCCGCTTCGCGGAACCACTCGACCATAATCTGGGCAGCCTCAATGTGGTAAGGATAGTTTGTAGTTGTTTTGAAGACGACTTTGAGCTTTCCAGGACCGTAGCCTGCTTCGGCTAGGAGCGCCTTGGCTTTCTGAATGTCCTGAGGCCGGTTGCTCAGCGCCGCGTTGCGGGAAGTTGAGGTTGGGTAGCTCGGGGTGGCCGTGAGCTTGCCCTGGCCCCAGAGGGCTCCCTGAAGCAACTGCTCCTTATCGATGAGCAGGTCGAAGGCCAGGCGAACCCGCTTATCCTTGAAGGGTTCGAACTCATGATTGAAGTTAACGAAATCCCAGTTGAGCGGGAACCAGGTCCGGACCTGGAGTTTGGAGTTGCTTTTGATCTCCTCAATCCGGTCCGCTGGAATATCGTTGATCATGTGGAGCTCGCCTGTGCGAAGTCCGGTCAGGCGCACCGTGGGCTCGGTCACCTCGCGGGCGATCACGCGCTCGAGGTAGGCAGGCCCGTCCCAGTAGTCATCGAAGCGCTGCAGTTCGACCTCGTGGCCGAACTCGCGTCGCACGAACTTGAAGGGGCCTGCGCCGATCGGCGTATTGGCCTGCGCCTCGCCCGATCCCTCCGGCATGATGGCGCCTGCTCCGTTCTCCGCGAGGCGACTGAGAAAGGGAGCGTTGACCTTGGACATCTTCACGACCACGGTCAGGTCATCCGGCGTCTCGATGGCCGCGACGTTGTTGAAGACCTCGAAGTTGACCGCGCCAGTGGCCGGGTTCTTGCAGCGCTCAAACGAGTACTTCACATCAGCAGAGGTCATGGTCTTGCCGTTGTGGAACTTGACGCCGGGTCGCAGGCGAAAGGTGTAGGTCAACCCATCGTCGCTCTGCTCGTACTTTTCGGCGAGGTTCGGGATCACCTTGAGGTTCTGATCGACTGTCACGATCGGGGCATGCACGTTCTGCAGCACCCGCAGGGTAGAGGCTGTCCCGGTCTGGTGGATGTCGAGGTTCTGTGTGGTCTCCGAATGGCCCCAGATCAGGGTGCCGCCGCGTTTTGGCGCGTCCTGAGCCGTGAGGGTGGCCGGGTGCAGCGTCCCGAGGAAGCCGGCTCCCCCGATAACGGCTGCGGTGGATTTCAGAAAGTCTCTGCGTTTCATCTGATCCCTCTGATTCACTGTGCGCTGTGGGCGCGAGCTAATCGTGTTGTGAGCTGTCCCACTGGCTCCGGCAGACGGTGGCCGCGGGCTTCTTATCGTTAATCTCTGATCTTCGGCCTGCTCCTCTCCAGGGAGCGTGTCTCCAGGGAGCCTGCCGCCGGGACGACGCTCCCGGATCAGCTTGGTCAGGACGGAAGACCAGGCCTGAGCGCGGCCACACCGAACTCGCGCTCAAGGGCCATTCCCAAGTTCAGGATGGACCCCTCCTCGAAAAGCCGCCCCCAGATCGAGATACCCTGCGGCACCCTGAACGTCGGTCCCGCTGCGTCAGGTTCGCCTGTCGTAAGCTTGCCCTCACCGAGGGAGGCATCGCTGCGGGTGCCAACATCAAGGAAGCCAGCGCGCAGGTGTAAGCATGGATGGCCGGTGAAGTTGCTTGCGATCAGCATCGGGCCGGTCATGAACGGCCCGATCAGCGCATCAACTTGGGAGAAGAGGCCGTCTAGCGCCAGCATCACCTGATAGCGCAGCCGGTCGAGCTGGACGTGGTCCACAGCCGAGAGAAACCGCGCCTTGCGGAAGGTGTTGGGCCATGCGCCCTCGTCCTGCCAGGTCAGGGTGTCGTCGAGATCGGTCAGCGTCAGCTCCTCGAAGGCGGCGGCGGCCTCAGCATAGAGGATGTTCATCAGCGAACCGTAGGGCAGATCGGGCAGTGAGACTTCGACAACCTCGATCCCGAGGCGGCGCACGGCCTCAAGTGCCGCATGGTCGACTGCGTTGGCTCCCTCACCAAATGCCTCAGGCAGGTAGCCGAGCCGCATCCCCGCAAAGTCCGCGTTCGCATCGAAATGAAATGGCGCATCAATGGACGAGCGATCCGCGAGATCAGGGCCATTGAGGGCAGCCAGCACAATGGCGGTGTCCTCGACTGATCGGCAGATCGGCCCTACCTTGTCGAGCGACCAGCAGAGCGCCATACCGCCCGCGCGCGAGACCCGGCCGAAGGTCGGGCGCAAGCCGGTAGTGCCGCAGCGTTGACTCGGCGATGTGATGGAGCCCAGCGTCTCCGTACCGATCGCAAAAGCACACAGCCCTGCGGCCGTGGCCGAAGCCGACCCGGCGCTCGATCCACTCGATCCTTCGTTGAGGTTCCAGGGATTGCGGGTGCGCCCGCCATACCAGATGTCGTTGTACGCCAGGGCGCCGACGGTTGTCTTGCCAAGCAGGACCGCGCCGGCCGCGCGCAGCTTACGAACGATGGTCGCATCGTTCTCAGGCACCCGCTCCCGGAACGGCTCCGCTCCCCAGCCGGTGACAATACCCTTGGTGTCAAACAAATCCTTGAGCCCATAAGGAATACCGTGGAGCGGCCCAAGATTGACGCCAGCCCGCAGCAGCGCATCCGCTGCGTCCGCCTCGGCCCGTGCAAGTTCAGGCGTCACCATCGCTAAACATTCAAGCTTAGGTCCGAGCGCCTCAATCCGGGCGAGGTAGATCTCTGTCAATCTGCGGCTGGTCAGAGCGCCCGAGGCAATCCAGGCAGAAAGCTGCGTCACCGGCGCAAAAGCGATGTCGGAGTCGTCTCGCGGGACGGACGTCGGCCCGGGGGCACTGAAGCGCAGCGGGCCCAGGGGGGCGGGCATGCGGAAGGTGGAGAGCCGGGGATCGAAACGGCTAGCCATCGGCGTAGAATTGGCGAGCGGCACCGCTCGGCGGGCACGGGCTGAGGTGATCTGACCCTCCAGATTGCCCGCCATTTGGCTTCGCTCTTGCGATGTATAGACAATCCCTAAGAGGCGCTCTGCTGCTTCGATGTCATTCGGAGTTATCGTTTGCTCATTCATCCTTACTGACCCCTATGCAAAACTTGCCGCTCATCAGAGGCAACATCGCAGGCTCTCGCATCAACTGAGACTTTCCTTGGCGTTCCCGATTGATCCTGCCCGGCCGACAGTGATGCTTGCTTATTGCCCCGCGCTGGGCGCAGGAACGATTTTGGTCCCACGCCATCTGGAGAGTTCATCGCCGGCCACGCTGCTTCACACTCCATATTGGAGTTCTTTCTTGATATTCAGGAGAAATGGTTGTTCCCGACGAAGCCCAGCCATCATAGGATAGGGGGCTCGTCATGGTCTGGAGAATGCCGTCACGGACGAGTTGCAGGTGCTCGCGCATGGCTTGCTCTGCGGCATGGGCCTCGCGCTGTCCAATGGCGGTGATAACCCGGCGGTGCTGCTCAGCGATCAGCCGCTGCCGCTCGCCGGAGCGAGCGCGTTCGCGCAGAAGCAGCCAAGTCTTGTCCTGCCGGATACGATCGACCATCTCGAAAATCGCCAGCAGCAGGCTGTTACCGGCAATCTCCGCAATCGTCCGGTGCAGAGCGCTGTCCCAGAGCTCGCGACTGTCCGCGTCAGCGCTGGACGTGACCCTGTCGGCAAGGCGCAACAGGCGCTGGACGTCGCCGTTCGAGGCCCGCAGCGCCGCCATTCGCGCGAGGGCCGGCTCGATCTCGAGACGGACATCCATGACCTCGAGGGGATTGGTGCGCTCGGTCAGTTCTTCCAAGCTCGGGTGGGGCTGAACTGGACGCGGGCCGAGGAATGTCCCTTTTCCTTGATGGCGCCAGATCCGTCCCTCGGTTTCCAGGACCTCGAGAGCCCGCCTCAGGGCCTGTCGGCTGATACCAATTTGCGTGGCCAGAACACGCTCCGGTGGGAGCCGTTGCCCCTCCTCGAAGGAGCCCTCCTCAAGCAGAGCCCGAAGCCGCACCAGGGCAAGGTTCGAGCTATTAGGCAATGACTCTGGTTGGGACATCGGACACCAAACGGAACCAACTGTTCTGCCAGCGCATAGCGTGGCGAACTTTCTGTTCAAAACCATGCGCACTGATGATCTTAATGCAAACCACCGCTAAACCAATCAGCAATTGGTCTGATACTGGTTTGTCGCACAGGCTGACTGGAGCGGCGACCGGACGATGAGGAGTTGCTTCGTGCGAACCGGCGCGTCTTCGGGCATCGAACCGAAAAACTTCTAGGCCTGGGACGCCCCAAATCTTTCGGCTCGAGCGGTGCTGGATCATGCAAGGACAGCGCCTATGCTTGTTGGCTTCTGAAGCCGTGCAGCCCGCTTTCTCCGTGAAGTCAGGTTCAGGTTGATCATACCAGTCCGCCAACTTTTAGTCGCGTGGCTCCATCATCTGGTATTTAGCATGATCCGAGCGTGGCCTCCCCAAGGCGTGGGCAAGTGCTTGGCAGTCGCCCGCTTCGCCACAGTAGAATCAATAGCTGACATATCGAACAGGCAGGAACGGTACGTTCCATGCTAAAACGTTATTCTGCCGATTTGGCTCTTATGATAGGATGAGGCAATTCAATTCCAAAGAGTAGCTTCAGATAGAGTATCTTCAGATATAGTCTTCGCTCCCTGTGCAGACTTCTTGAATCGCGCAAATGGTGTTTGGCGACCCCTCCAGACGCTCGAACCAGTTCAGGACATCACGCGCCGACAAGTGAACACGCTCTGGTCAGTCGGCACAAAGCCAACGAGCGCTCCCTTCCATGCCACCCTGCCCATGCAAAGAGCCCCCAGATCCGCAATCTGGAGAACAGCCTTAACGGAGCCAATCAGTTCCTCCCATATCAGGGCCAAAAAAGTCTCTTGTTTCCTTGCACTAAGTCCAGTGTTAAGCCAAGATCGTCACATTGGATAACAGGGCGTAACGGCCCGTATCCGTTACCCCTGTGTTACCCCGACGAGAGCACCAGACGGCATGGCCCGCCCCCTCACGGCGCAAAGCGTCGATAAGCTCAAGCCCAATCCCGCCAAGCGGCTGGAGGTGCCCGACGGGCTGTTGCCGGGCCTCTACCTCATCATTCAGCCGAGCGGCGCACGGTCATGGGCGGTGCGCTATCGCCGCAACGGCCAGACCCGCAAGCTGACGCTTGGCCCCTACCCTGCCCTCACCCTAGCCATTGCCCGGGAACGCGCCCGCGCCGCTCTGAAGGCTGCCCAAGCCGGAGAGGATCCGGCGGCGGACAAGCGACAGGCTCCTGGTGCTACGGCAGTTGCCGACGACGGCGCCAGCGACCTTATTTCAGACCAGCTCGACGCGTTCCTGGCCCGGCACGTCAGACTCAAGGGCCGTCCCCGCTACGCGGGCGAGGTCGAACGCCTGCTAGAGCGCGAGGTGCGCCCGCTGTGGGGCAACCGACGGGTGCAGGACATCACGCGCGCTGACGTGGTCGCCCTGCTTGATGCGCTCATGGATCGCGGCTCCCCCACGACCGCCAATCGTACGTTCGCCGCCGTCCGCAAGTTCTTCAATTGGCTGATCGAGCGCTCTGTGCTGGACGCCTCGCCCTGCATGCGCGTGCGCGCACCCCATGCCGAAACGAGCCGCGACCGGGTGCTAAGCGAGGATGAGCTGCGCTGGCTTTGGATGGCCAGCGAGCGCCTAGGCTGGCCGTTTGGCCCCTTCACGCGCTTTCTCCTGCTCACGGGTCAGCGGCGCGATGAGGTGGCCAAGGCACGCCGCAACGAACTCAGGCAGCCTGACCTCTGGACGATCCCGCGCGAACGCACCAAGAACGGCATTGCTCACGACGTGCCGCTCAGCACAGCGGCCCAAACCGTCATGGCCAGCTTGTTGCCGGTCGCAGGGCGACCGGGCTACCTGTTCACGACCACCGGCGAACATGCCGTCTCAGGCTACTCCAAGGCCAAGGCCCGCCTCGACCGGCTGATGCTGGAATGTGCCCGCGCGGAGGCTCAGGCGCGCGGCGGGGACCCGGATGCGATCATCCTGCCGGAGTGGCGACTGCACGACCTGCGACGCACGCTCGCCTCTGGCTTGGCCCGGCTGGGTCATCCGCCACATGTCGTAGAGGCAGTCCTGAACCACACCAACGGCACGATCAGCGGCGTTGCTGCCATCTACAACCGCTACTCCTATCTGGTCGAAAAGCGGCACGCGCTGGAAGCTTGGGGCCGGTTCATCGAGGCCCTTGCCGGTCCGCCGCGACAGCTCCCTCATTTAGGGGCAACCAGCGCTGCCGCCTCTGAGGCCTCTGTCTCATCGGGAGAACCGCTAAGGCACGGGTGAACGGCTTGCCTTTCATAACGCCCTCATGGCCTCCGATCATGTTGAGGTTCCAACCCTTGACTTGAAGCCGATGCGAGACCACACCAACGTGAACTTCACCCGGGCCGCTAGCCGGAGCAGTTGCCAGTCGATTTCAGCCGCGTCAGCACACATCGCTTGTGACGGCCCAAATCATCTGCAGGAAGTCCTCTCTATCCGACGCCTTCGCCTCTCCTCATCATCCATTTTGAACGGGCACCGCGCCTCTTGGGGCACCGCGATCATGATTCGGATCGTAGGTTCACCACAGCAGATGAAAGAATTGCCCTCAGCCTTGAATGGAGGCCCAGAGGCCAAAGTCGTGAACAACACCAATATCACGACGCAGAGGCCTGATGTGACCGCTCTTGCATCACGCGCTAGCCTGTGTTCAACTGCCATCGTGGTGAAGGTTTGGGACACCACGCACTGTGCCAAAACACGGTGCGCGACGCCTTAGGAGGAACCGAACATTTAAAGGCTGCGGCAACGTGAGTTGTCTTGGCCTTCAAATGGATTTGGAGGCTCTAGGCGTGACAGACAAAACTATTATCGTCTTTATAACCTGTCCTGCGATGCAGGCTCGCCTTTTGAGGCCGCCACGGCTTCGGACTGCTCTGAGCAAACATCGGCTCGGGAATTCCATCGGTCGTGCCCTGTGCCGCCGATCAACATCGGTATCTCTGACACTACGATTTTCAGTCGCTCCTCCTCACGGGATCGCGCTTTGTGACAGTGAGGGCCACCGATGAACCCGCTTGACTACCTTATCACAGCCCCTCGGCTCCGGCACCGCTTTGGCGGCATCTCGGACATGACCTTATGGCGTTGGCTCCGCGACCCCCGTCTGCAATTCCCCAAGCCCCTGGTGGTCAACGGACGGCGTTACTGGTGGCTCCGCGATCTTGAGGAATGGGAGGCGGCCCAGCGCCTGCCTGACCGTGGCCCGAACACTTCGTAAGCGGCAGAAACTGATGGCTGACAACACGCTTAACAAGCAGCTCCGCGCACTTGCGCCGGTTGGACTGGCGCAGCAGCGAAAAGCCATTTCAGTAAAGTAAGCACAGCGGCGCCAGCCGCCATTTCACAGCCACAACCGCTCACACGTCAGCCATTTCGCATGGCCGACGAGCGGGAGCACCTTGCCCAGGATCACACCCATGCCCGAACCCGATTTCTTGCCGTCCATTGGCCAGCCCACTGCCATCCGCCCGTGGCCCACATCTACCTGCCCTCTCCGACTGCTGCGTGAGGAGGTTGGCCATGCTGTTTAACCGCCGCTACACCTATGACCCAACCCAAGCGTCGCCCTTGATCTGTGAGATGATCGCCTCAGGGCGCTACGAAGGGAATGGTCCTCCGCACTGGAAGGTCGGCAGGTTCCAAAAGTCTTGCCAGACAGCCGAGGACGCAGAGCAGCAACGGTACGAACTGATTGACCAACTCCGACGCGCTAGTAAACACAACCCAGCCGCACTGGTCCTAGCCAATCGATTGGAAATCTGCCATCGGCTCAGTCGCTGTATGAGCGGTGCTTGTCCCGAGTGCCTACGGATCCTGCAGCGATGGTTTGTGGCTTCGAGCTTCAGCTTTCTCAAGGAACTCGGGCAGGATGTCAGCATCCTATCGCTGGTTCCACCTGATCAAGGAATGCCCATCGGGCAATTCGGACCTGAAGTCCTACCAGCCATGGCCAACCGCGTGAGAAAGGCCATGGAGAAGGCGGGCATCACCATTGCTGTCGGCGGCTTGGATTTTAGCGCCAACGAGCACGAAGCCGACGAGTTCACGCCGTACTACCAACCCCAGCTGTGGGTGCTAATCCCTCGGCACGAAGCACGGAAATCCAAAGCAAATCTGCTGGCAGTCTTTCCACCGACTCACACCACACGTCGTCCAGTCAAAATCCTGAAATGGAACGGCAACCGTGCGGCATTGGCATACGCCATCAAATCCAAATTCAACCGCCGCATGACCTATGACCGGGAAGCCAGTGACAATGGCTCACAACATGCCTGTCAAAACACTCGCCACCGTCCGCTGCGTGTCGAACAGCAAATCGAGCTTATGATCGCACTGGATCAGGCGGGCCTCAATGCACGACTGTTCATGCGTGGGGCACGCATTGTGCGAACGAACCACGGACCGATGATCAGACCGATCACGAAGCTCAATCCATGACAAGCAAAATCAGTGAAATCCGTAAAAGGCAGGAATTAGCTTGTTATCAGCCGCTGGAAGCCCGTTAAACAACAAAAATCGATAGAAAACGGTGTGAACTGCACGTTGGTCGGCGCCGATCCTGTCAACCACTCGCCGCTGATATCAGCGATCCATTTCAGGTGAGCAGGTGAGCAGGTGAGCAGTTGCACCACCCCTATAGCACTTCTCAATCAAGGAACAGAGACAATGATGAACCACAAAAATCGCGCGCGCGCCAACACAGGTCTGCACAACAAAACACTAGCCCTTATACCTAATGTGCGGGTCACGGCACTCGTCCACGACATAGACCAGAACAAGTACGCCTTAGAACTAAAATTTCGCAAAGTAGGAGGAGGGTCCGAGAGCCTGCTGGTTCCGCGGGCTGCGCTCGGCAGACCAGGTGATGTTGTCAAAGACCTCTTGAATGCAGGAGCCCTCCTTCCCAATGATCCACAATCTGCCGTTGGTTTCGTGACAGACGCACTGAAGCAACCACCAGAGCACGAAGTTGCAACTACTCGCCGAGGCGGTTGGCACGAACAAGGATTTCTCGGGCGGGGCTGGACGACAGTCAAGAGCACAAAACAGCTTCGTCTCCTTGCCAACTCGTCAGTCGATGAGTGCCTCGGCCTTACAAGCGGCGATCTAGAGTCCTGGCTTAATGGTCTTCGCGAACCTTGCCTAAACTCCGACATTCTAACGGTCGGGATTGGGCTTCCATTTGCTGGCGCGCTCCTTGAACTTGCCGGAGAGGACGAAGGAGCTATCCTGCACCTTCGGGGCGAGTCGTCGGGCGGCAAGAGTTTGACAGGTCGGGCACTTCAGTCTGTGTTTGGCCGCGCACGGAAATCAGATCTCGCAACTTTCGATATTACGGACCGAGCCTTGGAGGAGTTGTGCTTTGCCCGCAACGACCTTGCGGTGGTATTCGATGAGGAAGGTCGCAACAAAGGCAGCCAGCATCAGCGGCGGGAACGGCGTAGGGTTATCGCCTTCACGGTCCCAAGCGGGCGAGGCATGATGCGGTCCGTGAAGGCCGCACAGGACTCCGGCCTAGCCAACCTGACTTGGAAATTGTTTGCACTGTCATCGGGCGAAACGCCACTTGACGATCAGCCCGGTGATAGGCGGGTTGCAGGAGAGAAGGTCCGCCATATTGATATTGAAATCCCAGGCCGGGAGACTGGCGGGATCTTCAACTTGGTCGAAGGCAGCCCAGAGAAGAAGAGGAGGGAGGCAGCCCGTTTAGCTGCACTCGTGGAGGACACAATTGCGGACAACCATGGAGTGGCGATCAGGGTGTTTGCTGAGAAGCTTGCTGCCCAACGAGATGCTTTGAAGGAGCGGATCGGGAACATCGTGGCTGCTTTCATAAAGCATGTACATGCCGATACAGATGCGTGGGAAAGGCGATTCGCGAGCAAGTTTGGGCTGATTGCAGCAGCCCTGATCTTGGCTGCTGGGTTCGGCGTCGCGCCGGTAGATAAGGAACACGCGAAGCGTTGCGTGGTTCGAGTGTATCGCCTTGCCCGCCGGTCGGCGCTCTCGGTCGAAGAGAGAACTGCAAGTCTGCTCCAACGCCTACGCGAAGCTGTCAAAGATGAAAGGCGCTTTCCTAAGGTCGAAAAGGGAGATGCATTACCAACAAATCTGAAGAATCAGGCATGGGGCTTTAAGCGGACTGATCGGGAGCATGGTGCGTTCATCGCCATTGACCCTGTGCAATTCAGGGAGATGATCGGCTCAGGACCAGCGGCGGAAAGCGTGTTGGAGTACCTGACCTCAAAGCAATCAGTTATTCTTGGTGTGGGAGGTAAGCGGCGGCGGCAGATTGCTGTTCAGGGCTTTGATCGAGTTGGCCGCTCGCGTTGGATATGTCTGCGAGAGCAGTCTTTTTGAGGGCGTGACTACCGCGCGTAGCTAGGTCTTATACCAAAGTTGCCCGAAAGCGCGCTCCACCTTGCTCCTTTCTACCCGATGCGCAAGTGTCGCTGTTCACCCGCTGCAACTCTAAATACCGGCGATCCGGTACGCATAAAGAAAGCCCCAGGCGAGGGAACCTAGGGTTCTCAGCGAGAGAGCCTTCTAGTCGGTGTACTGAAGCAGCCTAGGTATTTCAAGGGAACGATGAGACCCTAGGCACAGAAACAACGCAACGTCCGTGCCTAGGACTCATCTAACCCTTCAGTTTTCGACCGTTCTCCAAAAGGAAACTTTCTTCCGGAGAGTGCCGCAAACATGTGATCCCATTTCCAGTCAAAGGACCTTACGACTTAGGTCCTGAGGAGGTTGGCCCCCGGATAAGATTTTCGCTGGCCCACATGGCAGCTTGGGTGCGATTGGCAACTCCGACCTTGCGCAGGATCGCTTTGACGTGAACTTTGATCGTCGCCTCAGCAACATCAAGCTTGCGCGCAATGACCTTGTTCGGTTCACCACGCATGATGCACCTCAGGATCTCTGCTTCCCGATTTGAGAGTTTGTGCGTCCCCAGATCAACAGGCAATGCCTCTGCCATCGACCTCTCCTGATCCGGCTCAGTGTTCAAACCGATCTCGTTCAGCAGCGAACGGGCCAACGTTACGGGTAGGGTGCTCCCGCCCATCATGACCAACTCAAGCGATTTAATCAGAACCTCAGGGTCATTTGCTGTCAGACAGAAACCATGGATACCAGCGTCGATTCCTAGTCGCACGAAGTTAATGTCGAAGTGATCGGCGACAGCGACGACCCGTGCCTCGGTCTGTCGGACCTTCAGAAGATTGATGATCTTTAGCGACTCCTCGGAAGAGTTGTTGGCATCTACGATGAACAGAGCAGGTTGTGTACCGAGGTGGTGTCGCCAAGGTAAGGTCTCATCAAACACTCTGTCAGATACGGTGAAGCGGGTGTTCGCCAAGAGATGCTTGAGCCCTGCATGGAGCAAAGGGTTCTTGCAGATGAGGACGGTCAAAAACTGATTGCGGCCTTTCGCTGCCTCCCCAGACATTTACCTGCTTACCCTTGTACGCCAAATGGAGCCATGTTGTTCAGAGATCAAGGTTGGTCCGGTAACAGGGTTTATCAAGCTCCAGGCTAGAAGAGTAATCACAATGGCAGCCCTCCTCATCCAGAAGGGACGGCTTGGTGAACAAAGAGACGCTCCAATGCTGAGCCGATACACTCACCTAAGGCCGGAGAAGGTGGCTGAGAAATTGACGAGGGCTACGGTCGGCAACAGGTCAAAAGAAAGAGCCTGAAGGGAGGATTATACCATCAGGCTCCTAAGCTCATTAAAGGGATCAACGAAGCTCAGAAACTAGGGGCTAAGCCTTCCGCCAGTCCCGCGGACGAAGCTTTGCGTATCATGCCTATCGGGCAACTGGCTCTATTTGGTCCTGCTCAGCCACACGCTCAGTCGTTTCTGTGGCGCTCTTTACACAATAGCGTGGAACCCCGGACGGTGTCGGCATGAGATGGCGAAGAACCCTGAACTAGCCAGCTGGAAGCTTTGGCGAGGTTCCTCTAGCCTGTACGACCTGACCGATCTTGAACACATACTTTGTCATGATGTTCCTCCATTCTTATGACGGCATTAGCTGGTCCGTCATTAGGCCTTGCATTGACGCAGACCCAAACGTGCAATGAACGCCGACACAGAGTTGATGCCCGGTCATGTAAAATTAATTGAAGCAGGCCAATCCGGGTTCCGCCATTGGGTATAAGTGCGTTTCCGCATGGACTTATCTAAGGGTTTGTTAAGCTGAGGATGTTCCTTCCTGAACTCGCCAGCCCCATCAGTCGAGCGACTTGGTGGGGCTCCTTTTCTCTAATCGGAGTTTCTAGTGGGGTCAGGCTCCTGCGCTTCCCTGAAAGGCACGATCAGAATGGTTTGGCCGCCCTCATCGTCGATCTCAACCGCGAAGTCATCCTGCTGGTCAGGGGACAGATCATTCCAGTATGGAACAACCTCAACGAAGACCCGAGCCACTCTCAATGCGACCTGACGGGCAACTTCGACACCGGGCAGGTCATAAGTTTTGGGATATCTAATCCGGCGTTGATGATTGGAAATGAACAGAGTGTACTGGGGCATGACGATAAGGAATATCAGCCAAGCACTTCAAGCCATCAATCCTCTCATAGGTATTACTTCTCGATCTGTTAACAACTCAGTTCAGTCGCTTCTGAGCAAGATGCGCTACCTGCATCAACTCCCTCTCGTAAGCTAAAGCGACCCTCAGGGCGCACCATCGCTCCTCAGCAACCGTGAGTTTAGCCTCTGCTTGCTCAAACAGAGCAAGTGCGGCCTCCTCCTTAGAGAACAGGGGATCAAGTGGACCGAATGCCTGCTCCCTGTAGGCATGAACCAGTGCTTGCTCTAGCTCTTCGCGGATACGCGCCAGATCAACGGCAGCCTGACGGTACTTGAGTTGAGCTTTCTCAAGATCGAGTGAAGCCTCGCAAAATGCCTCAAGGCAGATCAGATCGGTCATATCACCATGAACCCTCTCCCAGCAGAGAGGACTTCAGCTTAACAGCTTCTCGGAGTACTGGTCTTTACATTGTTCTAAAAAGACTTCCTGCGCCTGATGCTATTCTGGGGTACGCAGATCGTAAGATAAGCCGGAACTACTTGCGGTTTTTCCTATAATAAGAAAACTATCAGGCGCTTCTCCTGTTATCTTTTATCTTTCCACCCCGACTAAATCGTGCAATTTTCATGGCGAAACTTCTTTTCGCCACAAATCGTTGAAGAGCCAGCTCAGCTAACCTGCCATTCCTTTTCCAGTCTTATCCCGCCAACATTTGAAGCTAACTGATAACAACATGACCAATTTCGCCATTCCTGAAGCGCGCCTTGGGTTTTCCGGACCTGATGACCGAGTAGTTTCACTTAACATTCCCGTTGCGGTGGAAGACCGACAGAACAGTTCCTACCATTCGTTTGATATCGAGTATGACTCAGAGCAGCCGAATAGGCTGACCATCCGACTTTTTGAACTGGATCAGCACGGCTTCATCACGACTGCACTACAAAGCGCTTCATTCTCTGTTATTTTGCTTGCTGATCTAGTCAGCAAACGGAAGGCTACAGCAGAGGAGGTCGCTGAGTGGAAGAGCATAGCTGATGATGATTGACCGTGCTTTCCAAACGTAAGCCCGAGATTGACTCCTATCTCACTCACTGGCGCTGGCTTCTGACTGGAAGAGCAACCATCAGGATCAGAGCGTCGAGACTGCGTTTGCGCTTGATCGGTGGCTGTAGGGGCGCGAGACAGCGAGTGGAAAGCCGTTACTGAGCCCGATTTGAATTTGAGATGATCGTTCGTTCAATGTTACCAGACGCGATTTGGGCGCGGGCATATCCACCGCCCCGGCACCAGAAGAACGGCTCGACCATCCTCGTCAACAACCTCAATCAGGAAGTCGCGCTCTGCTACTGGTAGGTAACCTTTGGGCGATCTAAGTCCGATGAACACTCGCGCCATCCTCAGCGCAATACCGTGCGCCGCGTCCAAGCTCGGAACATTCAAGCCGCGCGGATATTTCAGTCGGCGAAAGTTGTCCAAGACGTAAACGTCATAAGTCGGCATGGCTATGATAGTGTAACTAAGGAAGCCTATCCTGTAATGGACTCCTAAGGATTACATTGGCGGCTGCCTACAATCAGTTCAGGCGCTTGTGCGATAACTATCCTGCCAGCATCAACTCCTTCCCGTAGCTATAGGCAACTCCCGCATGAGGTTAGACTGGTCCTCTTGGGTAGTCGTGCCAATAGTCCCTCATCTCCTGCTGACGCTTGCGATCAGGCCAGACCTCGTCATCACCATAGAAGACTGGGGCCTTTTGCACCTGCTCTTCGGTTACATCAGTGCGGTAGCCCTCAAGGTCTTTGGCATAGGTGAGCTTATCCCATGGGATGGTGCGGTGGTGAACACCGATGCCGAGGAAGCCGCCAAACGTCACGTCCACATAGAGGACACGCCCACTCACCTTCTCGATCAGAAGCCGCTTGATCGTGCCGATCTGTCTGCCCTGTTGGTTGAACACAGCCGTGCCCTCCACACGATCACTCTCGATCACGGGGTGAAACTCGGCTGCCTCGCTGCTGCCCGTTTGGTTGCCTGCCTCCCATACAAGGAAGCCGTTCTCAAGTATCCCCGCTGAAACGATGGCGCGACCGACGCCATAGGTCCACCGCTCCTCGGGATTGACCTGTTTCACAGGTGTCCAGGGGCCGCTCTCGGTGGGCAGCTTGTCGCCCGAAGGATCATCAGTGAAACCCCATAGATTGGGGTTGGCATCAGATTGGAAGATGTAACAGGTTCTCATGGGTGCCACTCAGTTGATAAGGCGCACAACCACTGTCTCAATACTTCATGACCAAAATAGAAACTGAGAGATATGAAGTTTGAGGATGGTGACGGGGTATTGGCCTACGCTTCAGCCAAAACCTACCCAAAGATCACCGTCAGAGACGTGAGCCAATTATCATACTAGTATACTAGTTGAAGATGACACCTTACGTTGTCTCATGCCTAAAATGCAAAGCTAACAGGTAAGGCTCTGAGCTAAGACTGTGGCGGGTCAGTCCCACGCGAATCCTAGATAGACAGCAACCAGCACCCCAAGGATGGTGAAGCCAAGAACTGCCATCAGCGGAATCACGAGAGACTTGAGGTCGTGAGTGTCCATAGAGAGCCTCCATGGCTATGTCCTGTCTCAACGCTGGAGAGGGCTCCTATGTACCTGAGCTTGGCTGCTTCGATGTTCACCGGGAGTTCATCGGAAGGGGTTCATCTCTAGCCATAATGGCCTGACACTACTCCCAATCAGGAGGTGAGTCTGATGTCCCAAGCTCCTTCCAAGAACCCTGACGATCCATTCAGTGGTCTACTCCTGCCCATGAGCGCCTGGAAGGCTCTGGAGGACGCGCACATCGACAATCTTCAGCAGCTTCAGACCATGGCTTCCGTGATTGACCAGATCCCGGACATTGGGCCAGAGGTTGCTCGGGTGATCACAGACAGACTTGGCCAGCTCACTACGAAGAAGTCTGTCCGGGTTAGGTTGGCCTTCCCGAAGCAGTTAGAGCGCAAAGCTGCTGCGGCTTTATCCACCTAGAGCCGTCATAAGAGCACGGTTCATCATGCTATTGGCTTGATGGTGTTGGCATGCCTCTTGCAGCATATCAGCGATGTCGGATTGACCTTGGCGCTCCAACTCGTCCGCCAACATGGCGAAGTGCAAGGCAACGAGATCCTCTATCTACACAGCACTCGCAAGGGCTTGCCGGTAGGCCGCAGCAGACTGCTGGGCTTTAGCAGGGTCTCTCACCTGAGTGGCCTAGCGAAGCTGAGCAGTGGTAATCGGTGGGGACCACATGGCGCTCAGAAGAGGCTGGGCAACAATAGCACCAATCAGCGCGAAGGATGCCACAACAAGGCTGATACAGCTGCATAGGCGAAGACGCTTCTTGTCGGGCATCGGCCACCCCCCAAGCATCATTGATGGCAGGCAACGCACAGACCCAAAGTCAGTTGCCTCAGAAGTTGCCCGCACCCTGGGATGGCTCATGATCGCTAGGAATCCTATGAGGTCCAAGCAAAGAGAAGCCCCAAGACACGCTCAGGGCTGAAGGGGGCATCTAGAGGGAACCGTCACGACTGGAGGAACGTGAGGGCACGGACAAACAATGCTGGATGGCCGATGTTCCGGATGGCTGTGCCTCATGGTTCTAAAGGTGCATGGTTCAGCGGCACACTTGTGTCAGGAACCCAGCCCAGTTGGCGTGCCATGTGGGCGTATAGCTGTGTGGTGAGGAAGCGGTCTTTGACTGCCACAACAAGGTCGCGCCGTCCTGAATACCGCCAGCGTGGACCATCCCCACCAGCAGCCGTGACCAGAACCTCAGTGTCATGGGATACGAGACCATGGTGCCGGTTTATCTCAAAGTTGATGCGGTATTCGTCAGGACCTTTTTGATCTTGCTTCTGGGTCTTGAATTGAGCGACGACCAGAATACCGCTACGACCCTGCAAGGGTGTGGCTGAGAACTCCAGAGTGTCCCACTGGATATTTGGGTTTAAACCCGAACTGGCCATGTTCGCTCTCCGATCCGTCACTGTAGATTAACATAGGCTGCTTCTTGCCGGTATGCGGGCAACTGGAGCGATGGTCTGAGCCTATAGGTAACGAGGACGAACTATGCCTCGCTATTACATCGACGTGTGGAGCCGGTTTGGGGTGGATGAGGACTGTGACGGTCTTGACCTCGCTGACCTGACCGCAGCACGCGCCGAGGCTCTCAAGGTGGGGCACAAGCTGTTAGAACGCTGGTCGGAGATGCCGCCGGATGCCCGATCTGAGATTATCATCGAAGTCATTGATGAGAGGCTTCGTAAGGTTCTCAGGGTCTCATTGGCCGAGCTTGAATACGAACTACCCTATCAGACTGACACCAACTCACTCCCGGCAGGGTAGCGCACGTCGTTTAGCGGTCTTACTGAGTACGGCACCTAATACCTCAGGCTGGCTCTAGTGGCCTCTGATCTTCCTCAGCATCGATTTGATGTGTTCCCTCACGGCAAGCGTACCGCCACCGATGTCGTCAGCGATCTGGCTGCTCTGTTTTCCTGCAAGGAGTGACTGGAGAACCTGCGCCTCCGGCTCTGACAATGCTGGGTTGGACCTGCTCTGGCGTTGGCGGACAATAGCGGCAGCGCCTTGGGACTGCTGCTGGCGGAACTCTGGACGGTTCTCGTTCGCCGCGTCTGGAGTTTCCTCGTCATTGAGGTATTCAATGTTTGTCTTAAGAGTAGCCACCAGTGCCCCAGCCCTGCCACCTAGGAGAACTATCTAGGCTGTAAGCTTTCTCTCCCAGAAAACCTGACGATGCTATACCGACTCAGAGGTAGCATCAGAAATTTCAGGTCTGAGGCAACCACTGATCAGGCATCCTTGGCATCAGGCCTAGAGGGGCTTGACGAGGGCAGCATCGATGATCGTGATGAGCGCCTTGTGCCAGTCCCCGGTTTGACTCTGCCGAGCGACTAGAATGCTCCGCATGTCACCCAGCGCGGAGCGAAGGTGCCTGTTTTCCTCCTCAAGCTGGATCAGTCGTGCCTTCTGGTGCGTATAGAGCTTGAAATAGCCGTCCTCGGACCCTCGGCTCACACCTTCAGCCATATGCCTCCTCCTGGACCATAAAAGGATCTTCGCACCCACCGTTCAAGCACTGGTCAATTCAGCTTGGCTTGCCCTGTGAGCCCGCAGGAAGTGCAAGGTGGGCACTCAGGATCTGAACAATCCTGGCTACATCATCTCTAGGGAGTGCGAAGGCGACAGGCCCATAGTTAGGATGATCAAACGCCAGCAGCGAACCATCGATCTGGGCAACCTGGACACACCACATAGGATTGGCAATGGTTTCAACCGTCTTTCCAGCCAGAGGTTCTACCCGCGAACCTTCAAGCATCCGCCGTCGTGCTTGCCCCAGCAGAGTGATGACCTTGGTGAGTTGTTCGAGGTCCAACCCCACAGGGGCTGATGGCCCATTAACAGGACCAATCTCGATGGTTACGCTCCTTCGATCATCAGCAACTCGGACGCCGACACGTGCTTGAGCCATGACACACGCCTCCTGCTCGGTTGCACGGTGTCGTAGCTCTAGCCCCTAGATCAACCCTTTAGCGTTACGATGGCCGTCTGTACCTCAAAAGGGTCAGGCAATCCTTGTGAAAGGCGGCGTCGTTGAGAAGGTGGGTGAGGCTGGTGCTTGAAGGTCACTCGAAAGAACAGCCACCCACATGAGCAGGTGAGCGCGCGAACGAATGTTGATGATGTGGGTTGGTTCTACATTGATGCATGTGACAGCCGGATACCTCCTCCAATCCAACTGCCCTTCCCTCAGGACCATTCATGCCCCGCTACTATATTGACGTTCGGAGCCATTTTGGGAGGAAAGAAGATGTCGATGGCGTCGAGCTGCCCGACGTTGCAACTGCCAAAACTGAGGCACTGAGGCTTGGCGAGAACCTGCTGGAAGGCTGTGCGGGCCTCTCGCCGGATTATAGCAGCCAGATCGTCATCGAGATTGTAGACGAGGAGCTCCGACCAGTCCTCGCCATCCCGTATGCGGAAATTACCAAGCAGTCTCAGCCAGTCAGTTGATCCCTGCCAGGGGCTCCCACGAGGTCACTGTTTATCAGACCCGTGCGGGCAATGAACAAGATCCACCGGGGATAGAACACGGCAGGCACTCTCGAAACATTCATATAAAATTCGTGAAGGAATAAGCCTGCGGCTGCACCCGTTTGCTGATCATTCATCGGCAATTCAGATACAGGGTCATCTTATGAGCGTCACCCGACAATCGGCAGCCATCCAAGGCGTTACTTCAAATCCTAAGCACCTTACCAACCCTGGCCTGTTTACGCAGTGTGCGTTGTTTCTCTTTGTTGCGTCTGTCAGTTCGTTTATCGGAGCAGCCCTTCTGCTGACTGCCATCTAAGGCGGCAGACGCCGGAGGCTCCCTTGAGCCAGGACAGCTCCTGCTCGGAACACCAGAGGTCAAGATGCAGCACAAAATCGAGCTGGTGGCTCGGGCCATTCACCAAGCCGAGCACCAAGAACTTGCGTGGGATAGCGAGCCCTTGGATCGTAAAGATCGCTTTCGGGAATATGCCCGCAATGCCATCAATCTGCTGAACGAGGACATCGGAGTTCTTCTGCTCGCCTTGGAGGAGTCCACGCCAGGAAAGCGGATGAGCGAGCCAAGAGCGGCGGCATGATCCTGGGAGGGCCGAGAACTCTTAAGCAATGTGGCCTTGGTCGCTACGATGCTCTGAAGCTTCGGCCTCACGAGTCTCGCGATCCGGGAGGTCAGTCTCATTTCGTGTTGCGCGATTGTGCTCGTGACGCTGCGGTCTGCGCCTTGGGCCTTTGGATAGTCGAGCCTTCAGCCAGCGCAGATCCTCTTGGAGCCTTTCAAGACGCCTCAGCAACTCGGCATCCGATAAGCGGTCTGAAGTGGCGTGACTGACTTCCTGCTGACGCGCAGCATTGGTGATGCTACGAATTATCTGCAGAGAGGCCGGCCCCATGCCTGGGGCCGTCAGCCAATCCTTGTCTGGGATCTCGTCAACCTCCCGGATGCTCGGGCAGCGCCGCTTGAACTCACGCACAAGCACGTATGCCACCCGAGAGGGAACAGCGTTGAGAGGAAAAGGCTTATCCAAGGGCATGTGCCATCCTGCAAACTCAAGCACGCAATCTGCTATTGCGGCGTGCAGAACGGGGCTAATCCAAGGCAACTCGTGAGCGGATTCTTGTTCCCTCGAAGTATAATGCTTGGAGATTGACTGTGCCTCCCGCACCGACACCCTGAGGCAGATTGTTGTCCTTTGAAACGAGATAGAAGGGTTTGCTAGAGAGCGGCTAAAGGATTCAAGTCTCACTATAGACCGTAGACGTGCTTTAGCCTCGCTTTGGTGTGCCCGAGCACACATCCTCCCTGCAGAATAGGCGGATAGTCTTGACCCACTATCAGGGAGGCCGAACGATGAAAACCGTCCTTTCCTACTGCTCGGCAAGAATGTTCTTGAAAGCATTGCTGCCGATGGTCGCCATGAGCCCTCGTCAGTGTGAGGGCTCGGCGAACGACAATGACCTTCAGCGCCACACTGGGTTGACCGTTGCACCTTCCAAACTAAGGGACACTACCCTCTCCCTCCATTCCAAAAGGGCTGCCGACGGGCTGACCGGCCACGTCGTTGCAGCGATAGCTCTTGTTGCTGGTATCCTCGCACTGCCCCTTCTTCAGGGGCCTGTCATGCCTGCCACCACAACCAGTGAGGCGAGGTCAGATGTGATCCGAGGCAGCCCGATTGCACCCGTCCTTCTTGAGCTACAAGAGGGAGGGTGAGATGGTCCAGAAGCTGCTTCACATCTGAACTGCCTCTCCCTGTGCTAGAGACAAAGCAGGTCTGCCTGATGCAGTTTCCGCGCGCTCAGGGTCTCAAGCCGCATTGTCAGCCGCGCCTTGACCTATTGCCCATTCGACCCGCCGCGCCACGTAAACGGAAGTTAAGAAATCGTTGCCGTTCTGTTGCCTGCCCGACAGACAGGTCAATTCCGAATCGGCATATTCCCGGGAAAAATAAGCAAAGTTTTGGGGCGCTATTATCGCCGGCGATACTGCCAAGCATCAGCCTGAGGGAGGGCGATGGCATCGCTGTGGATGGGGGTGCGTCGATGAAAAGCAAGAAACAGAAGCTGCTGCCGAGCAAGCGTCGGCGCGTCAACCTGCTTGAGCATCAACTCGCAGCGGTCGAGGCGCAGATTGCACGTCTTGAAAAGGATCCGCACTTAGGTCTTGCAGAGCAGGATCATTTTTTCCTCTGGAAGCGGGCATCTCTGTTTGGAACGGAACGCCCTCCAGTCCTGCATTAGGCCCTTCCCAACGGAACTTTGTTCTGACTTCGTGCAGACCCTCACCAGAACCGGACAACCTGCCCTCGCGTATTAGCGACGCTGTAAGGGCAGCAAAACTCGGAGAAGTCCAACGGCTTCTGCCATGTTCAAGCGCGTGACCTTGGATAGGTCTCAACAGCCTTCAGGCACCTACTTGCCTGAAATTCCGCTCCTCTTGCAGCCGCGGCTGAAAGCCTTGGCCAAGGTAGACATTGAGTTTCAGAAGGACCGGGAGATAATCCTGAAGAGCACCTTCGACGAACCGCTTAAACAGCGCGCGATTGCTACACTTGCAAAGCGCCACCAGGAACGACGAGCTCCCTACCTGCGGGGGATCGGCAAGCTGGAGCGGCACATTCAAAAGAAGGCTGCCTAGAGGTTGCGGCACCTGTGTGGTGCTGTTTCAAAGGTCCCCTGCGCTATCATCTCTTAGTCAGCTGCGCCGTCACCATAATGACCTGCGCATAGACCATGTCCTTAGCATCCCACTGACAGCTTAGCTGCTCGTTCATCTAAGCCGCCTGGAACTACGAATACACTGCACCCAAGCAGGGATTGGCTCGGGCCTCTTGACACAAGGAATGCTCAGACTCCAGCGAGAGGTCTGAGGGCTCTCGGCCTTAACGACGCGAACGGCCTTGGCCCCGCACTCGCGCTGCCATTCCTCAGACCAGGTGCTGCAAAGGAATGAAGAAGAAGTTTGCCCCGTTCAGCGCAAAAAGAAAGCGCCCGTCGTCTCAGGAGGGCGCTCTAAGGTCCGACCCGTAGGGGCAAATCTCGTGATCGGTCCTACAGACCTAGCGAGTGATAGAAGCAACATGCAAGCTAATTCTCACACGGCCAAGATCATATAGTCCATTGGATTAATCATTTAGAGTAGTTTTTTTGATTGATGGCACTCAGCCAAATCAGATATTCCTACTACACCCGTGGGGGCATCCTGGGCCAGGGCTGCGACTGAAGACCGAATAATTGGTCCAGCGCGGCCCTTTTTACTTTCTCAAGCCCTCTCTGTGAACCATCCCGGTATGTTGATGATCTAAGGTTAGCAGCCGTGCGCCTGTGTTTCTGGTGATAACTGTGCATCAGTCCAACGGCACCGGACAGCCCAGCACTGAGAAAAAAGGAAAGCCCCAGGGGTGGGGTTCCTGGGGCTCTCGCTCACTTGAGTCATCGCTGCTCGGTAAAACGGTGAGGATCTAGTCTGCCAAGCGCAAGATTAACTCTGTCTCCCAGCATTAGGTCCGTTAGACTTTAGCGCAGCAAGCGCAACTGTATCCTATGCCTTGTTCTTAACGCTACGATGCGACACGAACAAAAAGAACCCCAGGAGTGTGCGTCCTACGGTTGTCTGAAGGGACCAGTCGAACCGTCCTAGGCGTCATATGAGGCTGACAAGAAGTTCCTTGGCACAAAGACAACGCTGCCCCTACTGCTTTGGTCCAGCACATTTTAAATGATTACCGGGATGGCTCTAGACGGAAGCCACCTTTCGCGGGTTCTGACCTACCTAGGAAGTAAGGCTGCTCCGGTCTGAAGTGCCTGAGCAATTCCTTTTGGATAAGATATCAGAGCATCAGGACTACCATCCTACCAAAGCTAATGGCCAAGGTTACGTTACCAATGTCATGAACATGCACGTGAGGGCGTGGTGCAACTAGGTAGTCGATTTTCCATTGAGAGTTTTGGCCAGCGTGTGCGAGACAGCATCTTGGACGAATTTGGCGGACGTTGTCCGTCGATGCTTGAGATAGCAGATGTGCCCGATGCCAAGCTGTTGAAACTTCCAGGGTTCGGTCCGACGACTCTGGCAAGGATTCGTGCAGTGACCCACGGCGCAGGCAGATCTAGTGCCGCCGTACGAAGGTTAAACAATGCAGCACTGCTATTAGAACATAACCGCTTAACGGGCAAACTCAGTGCTGTACGAGATGAATTCGAGCGGCGAGAACATGAGCTTCAAAGACGACTGAAGGATATTCGTCTGGAGCTTCAACTAAGAGGCATCTCCCTCCGGTAAATAACACGCGGATACTATGGAGACCCCAATAACTGCCTTGTAGCGACGAACCGAGAGGGAACCGTCAGCACGGCCTGACCAGGCTCGTCCGTGACATCGACTACGAAGTTAGTGCGCTCTTTCGCGGACCAGCCACGCCAGAGGAGGGTATTCTCCAGAAGGACATTTGCCATCCTTAAGGCGAAGCAATGAGCAGCCTCAATGTCGGATACATTCACGCTCATAGGGTACTTGTACCGATCGTGCTTATTCCGAAGGAAGAGCTGATACTGAGCCATGCCGCCCCTCCCCTCAGATGCCGATCAGGGATGCCTAACGGCCCACATGGCTGCTTGGGTGCGGTTCTGAGCGCCGATCTTTCTCAGGATGGCCTTGACGTGAACTTTGACTGTTGCCTCACTCACATCGAGCTTTCGAGCTATCATCTTGTTCGCAGCTCCTTCAGTCAGCAGACGCAGTATCTCCTGCTCCCGGTTCGATAGACCTCTACCCTCTAAGAGCGGCGCATCCATCGTTACCCCTGTTGCTCCATGCACATTTGATGGCGCAGGGTCGTTTCGCGCATTCTCGATAAGGGACAGGATTGCTGCACCGGGGAAAACACTTTCTCCCAGCGCCACCAGTTCAAGGGACTTGATCAGAACATCCGGGACTGTCGTTGTCTGAAGCAAACCGGCTGCTCCGGCTTCATGTGCCAGCATGATGAGGTCTAGGTCAAAGCTACTGGCTAGAACGACAATCCGCGCAGCCGCGTAATGCACCTTCAGCCCCCGGATCAAGTCAGCCATTTCGCCTGGGCTGTGAGTCGGCCCCACAATGAACAGGATGGCCCTGGCATCAGGGAAGCGTGAGAGGGTTAAGCCGTCGTTGATGGCACTGTCCTGTACCCGGAAGCACGTATCAGACAAAATGTGCTCAAATCCAGTTCGTGCGAGTGAGTTTTCCCACAGCAGGAACGTGGGAACTGGCGGCTCATCCTGAGCTGCAAGGGGATAGTAGCCTTCATTGATGCTTTGAAGAGACATTGACCAACCTGCAGCAATAAATCTTGAATGTTAGATTGATCCTAACTCCTATGAGGATGTTGTGATCTGCCAGAGGTCGGAGGCATCGCGGGTCTTAGGTCTGACCTGATCTGCGTTATACGTGATCTACAAAACTAGATGACGATCTCTGGTAACGTGTCAGATCAACGCCCCCACCACTACGCTCCCCAGATACACCTCTGGATTCCCTTCAAAGCCGTTGTGGAGAATAGGTGGATCAGATTCCATGGAAGCTCAGTCAAAAGAAAGCCCCAAGACACGCCCAGGGCTCAAGGGGGTGAGGTGGTTCGGTTTGTCTGAACAGCGCTTTCGGTTCGCTAAGTGGAGCCTCTGCCGGGGTTAAGCCGCCGCGAGTTGCGGCAGCGGTTTGAAGTAGGCCTGATCGGGCGTTCCCCGGTCAAGGCTCGAATGACGCCTCCGACTATCATAGAAGGTCAGATAGTGGCCAATCGAGGCGCGAGCTTCACCCTTCGGCAGCCTGTCGTGGTCTATCCCAGCAGCAGACTATGGGCTGGCTAGACGAATGCCTTCTGGCGAGGCACATCTGAAAGCCAAGCCTTTCTCGGAGTTAGAGATCCGATGAACCTTGGGGACCATATTATCCTCCCGCGCAGCCTTGCCCTTGTTCTCACCCTTGTGGGGGCTTCAGTAAATGTTGCTTATGCAGTCGAGGCTGGGGACGTCTTTGCACTCGGTAATGGACCAGGTTATACGGTCACCTCAGTCCGTCGCACGGATAGGAACACAGTTGAAGTTACAGCACGGGTGTGGATGCGAACGCCGCAGAGTTCTGTGAGCGTTACCAGGACCTCACCCTGCCTGATCAAAAAGCCCAGAAGTGCATCGAGGAAAACAGATCGTCATCCTCCACGAGAATCACCGTAAACTGCCGTACAAGTACGATACTTCTTGACTCTGGTTCCTATCGTCCCGGTGTTAACGGTGGCCCTTGGGTTTCAGTGGCTAACCCAAACTGGATAGTTCAGGGGAGCAGCCTGTTTCGGATGACTTGCAATAGGAAGTGAGGAGCAGGACAAAAGCGCCGCCCGAAGCTAGATCAATAATGATGACCGTCGAGAAGGGCCTCAGACCTCAAGTAATGGCAAACTATGCAAACTACGAGGCACGAGAAAAGGCGATACGGAGGTGCCAGGATAAAGTAATGTTTGAGGAGCGGACGGCTCGGTTCGCCAAGTTTGTACCGGGCTGGGACAACTTTGATGATTTAGGCCTGACGATTTCTCCCAACTGAACCTTGAAGATTGCAACGTGAAGCCTCAAAGGAAAAATGCGCTTCCACACCATCGCCCGCTATAATAGACCACCTGAAACAGGATTATCCAAGCGAGCATAAACGCAGGTGTCTACCGTTGGTGCCTTCTCAGGATATGCCACAAACAAATCCGGCTCTCCGCCCCACCATGGCTCTAGCTATCGACTGTGGTAATGTGAGGTTGGCGATGATTGGGCTTGCTAAACCTTAGCTGTCTCCGTTTGATTGACCACCCGCTCGGTTCCTAGTGTTGGGACCTTGATCCGGTACCTCGGCACACCATCAGTGTCGGCAGGGAGGAGGCAATGTGTTGCGTGAACTTGAGACAGCCAAAGCCGAGGTTTAGTGTGTAAACATTTCGCGACGTAGAAGCTAATCCAGCTTTGCGCCGCAACAAGTAAATGAATACCGGGAGATTTGGGCGTGCTAGCCACATCCCCTCTGAACAACAGGTTCCAGTGAGTTCACTGACGCTAGAAGGCTAGCGACATATCTTCTGTATAACGGATTTCATTTCCGGCCAGCCAAACATGATCATCGTGTCTCCCAATGCTAGCTTTAGAGATGATGACGTAACGTCCGAGCGGTGGAAGATTGCGTTGAATCCATAGGCCGCAAAATAGTCGCTTATCTCCGCTCGCAGTTTCTTTTGAGCACCATGATTGAAGTCAACCGAAAGTACCAGGCCAGTCCTTTTCGGCGCTGCTAGTGCGCGAGGTATGCGAGGATCCTTGTGGCCTTCCTTGACAAGGATTATGAACTCGCCTTCCAAGCCCCCTTGCCGCCGCTCGCACCCCACCAATCCGAGTTCCACCTCAGGGAGATTGGTCGATGAAATCCAAGCTTCGCCCGCGGGTGTTTCACCCTCTACTAACCGCCACCGGCGTTGCCCGGTAACTTCGCTGGCCTGCAGCGTTGAGGACGCGACACAGGTCAATGTGGCGAGGATGAACAGAGCACTCCAGTGCCGTGCCCATCGGAGGGTAAATGACATTCTTTAGAACTCCGTCTTTAAACCACGCATGGCAGTGGTGAGATTCTAGGTGAGCAATACTGACTGTGAAGGCGAAGTGAGCAAGCAGATATTCCTCGAAAGGTTACTTCTTAGGCTTTTAAGATGCACAAAGAGGTGGCTGGGTGGTGCGCTTGGGATCGGAAGTGTTACGGCTGCATAGAATCCGGTGCGTCGGCCATTGAATAATGGGCTGTGCCGCATGGGAGCGTCATCGCGGATGGCCACCGCGATGGCCGCTTGGGCCAAATGACTTGGCCCAAGCGTTCGTGCGTTCGATCATGCGGCTTTGGGATAGAGCAGCGCGAGTTGACTGCGGTTGCGCTGAATCTGCCGCTCGCGGGGGTAGTCCCGCCACCGCAGCCAGAAGTGCTCGCCTTGTGCCAATACCACGATGGCCTCGTACCAACCCTCGGACTCGTCGTCCCGTGCGAGCACCAGCGATCCCGGACCAACCTCGTCAAAGTCCTGCGGCAGCGGGCGGGCAGGTGCGACTGTGCCGAGCGTTGCTGGCAAGCGATTTGCAAGGCGCGGCTTCAGCGTGGACCCAACGCCAGCATCGGCGGCGTTCGCTTTCTCCGGATCCGACTGCCCCGCTGTTGCGGGAGCTTCGGCTGGCTTGCTCGTGAGCCGTCTGAGTTGAGCAAGCGCATCGCTGGCTGAGGCCGACACACGCGGCACATGCGGCATCCCGTCTTTCCGCAGGCGCCCGTGCGGTAGCTTGGCAGCGAGCCGTTTGTGCTCATCATCGGCAAGCTGCAGAACCTGAAATCCGCAATCGGTTGCTGCGGCGCCGGCGTGCGAGGCTTCCGTGCTGTCAAACCACGCGGCAGCGGCACAGCCAGCTTGGGTCGGACCGACAAGTACAACGCTCGGTCCGGGCGCGACGGTCGGCTTTTCTGAAAGTTTGCGCTTCATAATAAGGCCTCCAAATACGATGGAGGGCCCCGTGGGGCCCTGGTCATCAGTTCGCTTGCGGTGGCGGCTATACGCGAACAGCCATGCTTAATATTGCCGAGCTACATGGTGCATCACGGTCGAGCTTCCATCCAAGCTCAATCAGTATACTAGGATTATATACCTAATGCAAGCTTTTTCTGAGAAAGCTTGGCCGTTCCAATTCCACTACAGCGCAGCTAACGGCCACGGTTATACAAGACTGCCGGGACAGTTGCGCTCCGGCGCAAACTCCGCACAGCATTCGTATGCTGGATAGGCTTTGAAACCTCGCCAATTCTCCAGCACCTGAAGCCAGAACTTGCCCATTCCGTTACAGCAGCGAGTTGTGCCGTGGTGTTCATCAACACGGCACGCTTTTCTGATTATTGTCCTAAGCGTTGATAATGCTTTCCCTCTTGCTTAGGAAAGTGCTGATGAGAGGGAGCGCCAGAGTGGTAGCTCTCCGAACCAAGAGAGTTTGGGGCAGACGTGATGGACGCCAAGCTGGCGAAGGGCTTTACGCGCCAAGGTTTCAGGCAGGATTTCCGCGCGCTGGACGATGTGACGGATACGCAAGCATCCGTGTTCAAGCCATACATTGAGAAGATCACAGGCCGGGGGAGACTGAAGAAGCAGGAAGCCAAGGCACTGGTCGCGCGGAACCGGGAGTTTAAAAGCCATCCTCATCATACGGTCTTCATCGAGCACTTCATCAATCCCTGCATCAAGTCGCTCTCTCCAGACTTTGATGAAGCCGTGGCCGGCGGCGCACTCTCCTGGAATCCGTGGCCGTGGACAGATCACGACGAAAAAATCCGGGCCTTCTCGCTGTTCTACGACCGGGTCACACGAACTCGGATTGAAGGACGGCGCTACGAATATCCCCTTTACGTGCGCGAACATGCCATCAGCCGCTTTTTGGAGCGCTCTGACCGTGACTATGCCAGCGTGACCCGTTCGCTCTGGCCGAGCCTGCTTCTGGTGGAACTCATCGAAAGGTCTCCTGAGCCATTTGTTGCGAGACCTTTCCTCCTTCCTTGCCCAGGCGGAGCCTTTCTCGGTCTGGCTGTCACCGAGCGCTTGCCCTCTAGCCTCCGAGGCGCGCAGACGTCCATCATCACCAAAACGGGGGCTCAGGAGTACGATTGTGCCGCAACGGTTCCCGTGAAGGGACGGCTGTTCTTCGTGAACACGTACGTTCACGACGATGAACTTCGACAGGACCAGCGTCTCCTGTGCACTGCCGTTTCAGCGCTGATCGAGCGCCATCGACCCGCGCTGATCGGCTCGCTCCTGTCGAGGGTCATGATCGTGTACGGCGAACCCGACGACCTTGGGCTAGACATTCGCTTCCCGCGCAGCGGCCTCAACGAGGCACTCTCAGATTTCACACAATTGCTGGCTTCTCATCTATGGCGCGATACCATGCGAATGCCCACCGATGGCGTCTTCAGAGACTACGTCACCCTGCAGATTGAGCAACAAGATAAGGTGCGCACCCAATGAGCCTACCTGCTCATGGCCCCATCTCATGCCGCCGCTGCTTCAATAGTCCGGATGATACCCAGAGGATCGGGAAGTGGCAGGTCGTGAACGATCCCGGCGCATGGGGATCGGCGACGCCCCGCGTCCTGATCCTCGGGTTCAGCAAGGGCTTCACCCAGGCTGGAGCCTACCGGACCAGCCGCTTCGAGGATGTTCCGTTCAAGAACATGCGGACTCGTCTCACGGAGAGCCTCAGGCTTCTTGGCGTTCTCGGCTCTGCGGAAGAAGTCGATGACAGGATGGTAGCATCCGAGACGGACTTTGCATTCGGCTCTCTGGTGAGATGCAGCCTTGCTCGCCAGAACGAGGGAACCGGGCGGCTTGAATGCACAGGTCCGATCATGCCGAAAGCTTTCACGGAAGATGTCGCCCTTCTCGTACGCCGCTGTGCCGAGACCTTTCTTCTGGACCTCCCCCGCTCCGTTCGGCTCGTCCTGATGCTGGGCACGGGCAACGCATATATCGAGGGGTGCCGCGGTCTTGTTCGGTCTCTGTACGGACCGAGGTTCGCACCCGTCAACGATGTCAGCTACCGGACAGGCGACGTAATCTGGGTCCACATCAGCCATCCGTCCGGGCTGAACGGCCATCATCTAGCGTGGATGGCGGGTGGTCCATCAACTCCGCAAGGTCACAAGCAGCGTCTGGCGTGCGAGGCCGTCCGCCTCGCCGGTGCGCCCCCAGACATCTCGATGTCCGAGAGCGCGTCCGAGCCTGTGGTCCCGCTTCACCAGGCTCCTCGCCGGACCAGAGAGGATAGCTCACCGAAGCGGGCTAATAGTTCGATGAAATTTTTCATAATCGAACGGATCAGGCCCGATGGAGAACGCTACATTCCCTATCGCTATGAGGATGGCCTATACCGGGTTGCTGACCCCTCCCTCGGACGCACGAAGCATCTTGCGGCCAACCAAATCGCGATCCGGGAAGACGAGATCGTTCCATACTTGCAACGAGGGTTCCCGCTTCGGATGATCGGCGAGCGCACAGGACAGCGCAACTTAATCGCAGCAGCGGACATCACCGTACGAAGTTCCAGCGATGCCACAAGTATTGCCAAGCTAACTTCGCTGAGGCAGGATTCAGATCACACGCCCAACATCACGGACTGAATATGTTCAAATCTGCTGCGCGTAATTTTCTGCGGCTTGGCTCATTCCAGAGCTCTCGCTCTGATCAGAATGAGAGCCTTCGCGATGACCACGATGCCCGAAGAAGTGCCCGTCAGAGCGCTCAAGAACGGATCCGGGCCGCAGAAGAAAGACATCTCCTGGAGCAAAGGCTCGCGAAGGCAAAAGAGAAGGGCAACTGGCACCTCGTCATGGCGTTAAAGGCTGCAATTGCCGGAACGCCTCTGCCGCGCAAGCACAGGCGGCTGCTCCAAACTTCGGCTGTACAAACTCCCCCAGAGGTGAAGACAAAGCAGTCGGACCAACCTGCCAAGAAGTGCCGGGCGCGACACCCATGGTGCCGATGACCGCCAAGCTGCGTTCTTCAGCAGGCTATCCCACTGGCAAGCTGCGCTGGACATAGGACGCTGACCGCCCGTGCAGCGCCTTGCGCAGGCCCAACACGATGACGTATTGCCCTCGCAGCGTCCGAGATCCGATTGCTCGGGCTGTCCTTCGGTCATGTGCCGGACCTCGGGTGACGCCTCTCCCCTGCTCATTGACCCCGGGCTGCGCAGCACCCTTAGGTCGCCCGGCTCGAAGAACTCACAGGCGAACCCTTATCCCTACAGACGACTTCAATCGCGTGCTGACCCTTCCGCCGCGCAGGCGACAGGCACCTTCCCTATTTTCCTCATTCTAGGTTCCCTGAAAAATGCCGCCGCTTTTCCCTCGGGGGAAATAGCGTTGGTCTGCAGAGTCCGCTTTGATCAGCCCGCAATGGAGGCCGATCCCCGATGACAACTCTAGCACCGATGCCAATTGACCTCACGCGCCATGCCTATCTTCGCGTCCGGCAACGCGGGGTTCCACGGCGGGTTCTTGACCTTGTTCTCGACCATGCTGACGTGGCGATCCATGCGGGGAATGGCTGCGAGCACATCCGTCTCAGCCGCCGTCATGCCAACACCCTGATTGCCTCAGGACATGCAACGCCGGATGAAGCCGCGAGGGCCACCCGTCTCGTCGCCGTCATCGGTCAGCGAGGGGTGGCGACTGTTCTTAGGCCCCAGCATGGCTCTCGTGGACGACGATACCGCCGCCAGATGGCAACCCATTCAATGCATATCGCTTAAAGGCTCTCGCAATGGCTACCGTGATAGAGTTCTCGAGATTTCGCCAGACCAAGAATCCCACCATGACGCAATTACCACCAACTCCGGTCGAAACCAATGCTGGCCAAGCACTAGCTCCGGTCCGAGATGCCGAGCGCACGACGATCCAGCAGGCCGTCTCGCGAACAAAGAAGTTCAAGCGCGGGCAGGATGCTGCGACCGTGGCGGCCCGGCTCGGCGAAGTCCTGGAGCGCGCCGCAGCCCAAGGTATCCCAAAAACCCGTGTGCTGCAGGCGGGCTGGCCGGGAGCGCGCCTCAAGGACCTCGATAAGATCACTGTGCCGCCGTCGAGCCAGGGCGCGTCCGCGTCTCGGCTGGGCCGCCTGCAGAAAGGTCCGGGCAACTATGCCCGCGTCGGCATGGCGGCGGCCCGTCTTCTCCGGATGGATGTTGATGACATGCTGCTCCATCTGTTTCGCGGCACGTCGGTAGACGCGGTAAACGAAGAACTCTGTCTGCGGGTCCTGCACGAGCCGGAGGCGGAGGAATGCTGGGGTCTGCTGTCCAGGCAGATCTCCGAAATGGTCGCCTGGGTTATCCGAGGGGCACGGCTGAACGACCATGTCGTGCGGGCGGCTGCCACACGGGGCCGCTACGACCTCGCGGCAGACAAGCTTTTGCCCGCGTCCATTGTTCTGTTTCAGCACGGTCCGCTCGCGAACAATTTCGAGAGCTATGACGAGTTTCCGCCGGTGCCCTCGGTTCTCATCCATGAAGACGAACTGGCCCATTTTCGCCGGGGAACGCTTCGGCTTCTGTCCCCGGAGGGGTCTGCCGAGGCTATCAAGGTCAATGTCCGGATCGTTCGCGAGCTGCGGTTGGCCATTGGCCCCGTCGATCTCCTGACCGAGGCAGGGCCGCTGTTCGAGGTGAGGACTCGGGTGGATGTCGCGGCGGAAGGGAACCCGATTCGGCTGTTGCGCCCGTGGCTTTATCTCGACGGCACCGAAGCGGTTGATGTGCTCTGGAATGGGGTGGTTCGCAGCGCAGTCCTGGACTTCGAGCCCGAGCCCGAGCATGAGGCTGAGGCTGATCAACTGCGGGTCCCGCTCGACGGCGCTGGCGAGGGTCTCAATGGCGGTCCGCTCCAGCCTGAACACGTCTACGCAGTCTGGTATCCCATCACGCCGCGGACGTGCCAGCGGCTCCTGATGCGCTCCGCCAATGACTTTCAAAGCAGTGTGGGCTGGCCGCGCGTCCGGGAGAACATGGCAACGCTGTGCCTGAGCGGCACGGTCGGAGCGGCTCTGGAAGGAGCCCTCCTGTCGCAGCCGTGCGAGCTGTCAGAGACACTGCTCGCCGAGGCCCGGCGCCTGTCCGCGCTCGTGATAGATTTTGCGGCGGAGCGCCGCCTGCACGCAGTGGCTCTGCACGAGCAGGCTTTGCAGCGGTGGAGCAGCTAATGAGGCGGTACTCAAAGGCGAACAGGGCCGCACGGGCTGTGCCCATGAGTTGTAGTCCCACGAAGAGTCCCTTGACCAATATGCAGCAGCAGGTCGTGCAGTACGGAGCGAGCAAACAATGCGAGAGACACGCGATGAGACCCAGGGGCGACCAGCCGTCCTGGAGCGGGACGTTGACGCCCTGCTGATCCGGCGGCTGCGCACTGATGCCGGCTTCGCAGCGAACCTGATCGACGCCGTCAGCAGGCAAGCCGGGATCGCTCTGGCCTGCGAGCGCGTCGGCATCGACGCCCAGGTTCGGCACGAAGGCACCAGCGGCACCATTGACGTTCTGCTTCGGCTGTTCACCGAACGCTCCGGCGAGACCGGGCGCATTCTGATCGAGAACAAGCTCGACAGCAGCTTCACGCCGGGTCAGCCCGAGCGCTACGAATCCTCGGCGGCAGCAATGTCCCGCAGCGGACGCCCCGCCGTGCCGGTAATCTGCGCGCCTGCGGACTACCTGAAGCGCTCGCGCCACGTCGGCCCGTTCAAAGCGCACATCAGCTACGAGAATGTCTGCGACTGGACTGACGGCGAGGATGCCTTGCTGATGCAGGCCGCCATTCGCCGCTTCGCCATGCCCTATGAACCGGACCCGGTGCCGGAGGTGCAGGATTTTCATGAAGGCTACTGGCAGCTTGTGCGAGAGCTGGCGCCTGAGCTGATTGTGAAGCCGAATCCCAACACGGGCGGAGAGCGGCCAGAGGCATCCCGCACGGTCTACTTCGTCACCAAGAAAACTCTGCCCGGCTATGACTTCCTGCCCACGCTGCGGTTCTCGCATCAATGCTGGGACGCCTCGGCTCCATCCGCCAGCGTCAAGATCATGTTTGACGGCTGGGCGGCGTACGAGCCCCTTCTGCAGCGCCGCGCCCGCGAGGCCCTGGGCCATACAGGCCTCTATCTCCGAAGGGCGGGCCGCAGTCTCGGGCTCGTCCATGACACGCCTCGCTTGGACAACAAGCGCCCCGTGAACACCCAGCTCGACGCGGTCGCCAGCGGGATCCGCGCAGCATCGAAGCTGAGGGCCTGGATGTTTGCCAACGAACCGACCCTGCGCGAATGGGCATCAGCGGTGGCGGCCTCGGCGGATCAGGCCGAGGCTATCTCCTGAGGCGCGCTGAGAGGCATCTCTGGTACAGCCGGGCCTGGCACTCGGCTGCACTCGTTCAGAGCATAGCCCAAAGGTCTACCTTGAACGGGCTCATGGCGTTGCTTTCGCGTGTCCATCTCGGGCGCTCCATCCAAAAGGTGAATTTGACCTTGTCCGGCGTCAACTCGGATGCTCGCCTATGCGCCTGCCACGTGCAACCAACAAGAGCGTCTGAGCTGAAGATTGACGACCAGCAGCCAAGCGGTGGCGGCCTTCCCACGGCGTCTGAAGGACACCCGTTCAGACCGACTTCACCCACCCGCTGCACCTCGCGGCAGCCTGACTCAGTTGGCGCTCCACTTGGCTGTCCGGAAGGGCTGGTCAAACCAGCCGAGCCACTTCGGAGCTCCTTCCAGCGTTTTCGCGACTACTGGCCTTCCCTCCACCACAGGGCTCCATAGCGAAGTCGGTCATCGCTGTCGCGGCCACCCCCATACGCATAGTTCACATGGCGCAGTGTGACGCGGAATGTGGTCTTCAACCGCCGAACGCATTGACCTGTGCTGACAACGTATCGGGTTTTTCCTCCGCGTTCGAATTGAACGTACTTGTCTTTAAAATCCAGCATCTGGATGAGCAACTCGATGGTCTCCTCGATGGGAACAGCGCCGTTGATCGCACGACCAAAGATGTCCGACATGAACCCGAGAACCGCTTCTGGGAGCATAATTGTCGAGGTGGTGTCCAGAAGCGCCAGAAAATGCTGGTCGATTTGCTCGCTCCACCTCGTTCGGTCAACATCCAGCTCTCCATCCTCCTGAAAGATTTTGATAATATGTTGATAGGATTGCAGGATTATCCCATCCATTGGGCGCAGTGGCTCGACTTCAAGCAGGTGCTTCGAAAGCCAGCCCAGCAGTTCGCGTCGTGTCGTTATGATCTGCATTGTTGTCTCCTCACTGGATGAACAGCATCGGTACGCATTCGCGCGACGAAGCGGAATTCAGTTCCGTTCAGTTCTTGTGACGCTTGCGCGAAGGCAGCTTTTGCTGCTGGCGCACTCCGCCTGGATACTATGCGGGCGGCGGTATAGGTGCTTGCACCACGAGTGCATTGCGGCCCGCCGGTGCACGGTGTCCGATCGCCGCTCCATTTGCATGTTGACAGAGCAGCGCGAGAATGCAGCTGGCTCTGACAGCATCACTTTACACAATTGGATATGGCTGCTGATGCTGCTTGAAGCGGGCAAGAAGCGCCCAATGGGGTTCTTCAGAGTGCGGTCGAGCCGGTCGGTGCCGGCACATGGGCTCAGCCGTCCGATAAGAGCCCAAAGATGGCCATAACCCCGTCGTCGTGGTCGTAAGAACCAAGGGCTCGACAATGAAGCGCCTCGATGCCCGTTTGAAGCACCAAGGCCATGCCGATCTGCTTTTTTGGACATAGGAGGACTCCTTCCGGTCTTCCGGCACGATCGCCAATGGAAAAATCCGAATAGGAATCTGGTGGACGGCCCTGAATGTCGGCGAGGGCCCAGCAATGAGTGTTGCGCAGCAGGCCGAACATCACCAGCCACGCAACACTCTCAACAAGCGTCGCCCGTAAAAGTTCCGCTGCCGATAGACCGGTGGATGATCAGCCGTCGGGGGAGCGGATTACCGTCCACCACCTGGACCTTGGGTACGGCCTGGATCTTGGACCCGTTTGCTTCGCGCGATGATCAATGCCTCCAGTCGCGCGCCAACTTGCGTCTTCCTGAACGGTCTTATGCTATAGCGCCGCCCCAGAACTGCTTTATGAAGCGCTAAGTTCCTCCAGGCGTATTGCAGTTCATTACTCGATATGGTGAGATCGCGGGATCCGCCCACGACAGTGCCCAGGTGGGTTCGGCGGCGATACCAGGCGCGGGAGACTGTACCTTGCCTTGTCAAGACATCGGCGCACGACAACAGCGGCCTGCCACAAAACTCCGTTGACCTTGACGACGGGGCGCTGAGCAAAGCGTCGTGGGAACACGTGTTGAGCGATTTTTATTGCGACTGCCACTTATTTCATGGGCCGGCGCGGTTGAAGTTTATATCGGCGAGCTGGCGCCAATTCTGAAGGAATAGCCGTTATCTATCCCAGTTTAGCGGATATTGGGCACCTCGGACGCGCCGCTAGTGTCGCTTGGCGACATTTTTGGGAATTTGAGCGTGAGTATAGATAAAGGAGATCACTACATTCCGAAATGACCTCATTCACTGAAGAGACATCAATCAGAGGTCGTTTTGAAACCCGCTGGCAAATTGGGCACACCCTCTAAGTAAATTGCTTCTTGGTATCTTTTACCAATCTTTCGAACAACGGAGCGCTCGCCTCAAGCTGCGCCAGGGCACGTCTTAACGGCTCAAACGCATCATCGATGGTCCCGGTTTGATAAGCCGGATCAACGAAGACTGCACGGAACATAGAGCTTTCTGGGAATTCACAGGAAGAACAGACGTGTGACCGGACACCTCAATCACTTGAAATAGAAAGGCGTCGAGAGTCGCTTGCTCCCGGTCGCCTGCCGGTGCAGAAGGGAAGGCAAATTGGGAGGGGGCACTGGTGACGACACTCACACAGGCATACCGGGTAGACTACTTGCCGAATCGGGACGCTGGATACGTCGGTTGGGCTGAGTCCTACAAGAACGTGGTTGAGCGAGTTCAGTCGGCAGATCATCAGACATGGCTTCAGCCAGAGTTCCAAAGATGGCTTTGGGAAGATGACTCGGTCGCCAAGTTGGGGCCCGGAAACTCGGTGACGGTAGACGGGGCGTATGCCGACAACCAATTGGCAGAGCGCTTATGGCAGTTGCGAAATTGGACGCGGCCAGATGAGCCATTAGCCCGAGCAAAATTCCTTCAGGATGCGTTTGAGGAGGTCCTTAAGGCAGTAACGCCGCGCTACAATGCACGTCGTCCATCGGCCAGGCTCGCACGCCTGTTCTGCGCAATGTTTCCTCGCGACACTGTATGCTTGCTTGCCCACTACATGACAGGCTGGGTCCGGCGAGCATTTCGGATTCCGAAATCTGGTTGGGATCTCATCGGGCAGCAGGTGCTGTTCCGGGAAAAGTTGCGCTCCGAACTGGGCCCTGAGACGGACCTGAGTGATGACATCGAGCGGAGTCAGTTCGCCTGGTATATGTTAGTGAAGGTCCGCCCGACTGACGACGGTGCGATCGACATTTCGCCAACGGGCAATCCCACAGAAAGTGACGTCCGCGAGGCCAAGGCGAACAGCACCCAATTGCCGGTCCGGATCCTCCCCGTTGAGGTCCAGAGCAAGGGCCTGTCGTACATCCGCGACAACATATCGCTGATCCTCGGCGCACTTCGCGCAAGCGAACATGGCGCTACACGGGATGATCTTATTCGGCAAATTTTGTCGGACGCCCCGTTCCTTAACAGGAACTCTGCACAGAGCGCATTCGCCACGATCCCGCGACTAGGCCTCATCGAACTTCGAGACGGAGCGTACTACCCAACGGAACGCGGCCTCGCACTCCTCGACGGCGAGCCACCAGGTGATGTAATTACACCGGTGATTATCGCCAGAGTGTTTGGTGTTGCTCATATCTTGAATGAGCTCCGAAACGCCAAAGGCACCTTAGTGCAGGGAGAACTTGCCGAGCGGCTACAGTCGTACTACCCGAACTGGACAACGACCTTTGCTCCCACCGCCCTGTTCCAATGGCTTCTCGCGTTGAAGCTCATCATTTCCAAGCCTGGGAGTGGTGGACGCAAGGAACTCAGCCTCACGGAAGCGGGAGAGGAATGGGCGGCAATCGTTCCCACCGACATGAGCGCATGGAAGATCGAACGCTCGGATGCCGAAGCTACAGCCATATCCAATATTGCGCTCGACGGGCTCGGCACGGCAGCCGCGAACGACATGGTCACTGACAAAGCGCCCCTGCGCCCTGCTGATCTCACCGACGTCCGAGAGCGTTTCAAGACACTTGATCTCGTTGGCCTAGAAGAGACATTAAGTCTCGTCCACCATGCCCTTCATGCTCTGCCAGGTAAGCGGTTCGTTCTTTTAGCGGGCTTGTCGGGAACTGGTAAAAGTGCCCTCGCAAGGGGCTATGCACAAGCTTACTGCGAGGCGCTCAATCTGCACGTTGACGAGCATCGCCTAGAACTCGCCGTTCGTCCTGACTGGATCGACCCTGGGGGGCTTCTCGGCTTCTTCAACCCAATTGGTAACCCGCCGGGATTTCAGGCGACCAATGCGTTGCGATTTCTTCTGAGAGCGGCCAAACACCCACACGAACCCTACTTCCTCTGTCTCGACGAGATGAATCTCGCCCGAGTCGAGCATTACTTCGCTCCCCTCCTTTCAGCCATGGAAGGAGCCCGACTTGAGATTCACGCCGAAGGTGAAGTGATCGACAATGTGCCGGCCAGTATTGAGTGGCCAAAGAACCTCTTCATCATCGGCACAGTGAACATGGACGAAAGCACGCACGCCTTCTCGGACAAGGTGCTTGACCGAGCCTTCGTTTTCGAGTTCTGGGACGTCGATCTTGAGCGTTGGAAGAATGAACGACTCAAGCAAGGGAATCCTGCTGTACTTGAGCGCGTCTTCTCAGTCGTCAAACCCCTTTATGATGCATTGTACGAAGCGCGCCGGCACTTCGGCTACCGTGCATTAAACGAGGTGCTTGCCTTCTGCCAGATTGTGCCCGACGATGCTCCAGACACAGCGCTCAACGCTGCACTAGACCACGCCATCTTCGCAAAAATTCTGACCAAGGTAAGAGGTGACGATACTGGACAGCTGGGCGCTGCATTGGCCAGTGTTGCTGGCATCTGTGAACGAGAAAACCTCCCGGTCAGCCTCCGAAAGGTGAAGGCAATGTCACAGGCGCTCGAGGCTACCGGCGCGGCACGCTTCTGGGCGTGAGCTTTGATGCAGCTATTAGTTCGAAGGCTCACTCCTGGTCCGGAAGTATCAATCATTCCGATCGTCGATAGGAAGGTTCGGGTTGAAGAGGGCTGGCGACTGCTGATTGTTGCGGAGACTCGTAGTCGAGCGACAGCCAGACTATCAGGCGTAGTCATTGACCACAGGCAGCGAGATACTGTCGAGGGCGGCTATATTCAACAGTGGGAGATCGAGATCTTTGTCTGGGCCGGCTGCAGCGTCTTCTCCGTGTCTGAGGAGAGTGGTGAAGAACATCGCCTGACCCTCGATGTTGCGCCTCATGAGGAGAAGTTTGGCGCAGCTCGATTCCGCGAAATGCTGCACGAGCTAGCAGAGACCAACAAAGATCTGCTGTGGGGTCTTTCTCCCGGTGCCGTCGCTGCAACCCGCGGCTCAGACTCGCCACCAATCGTTCACCCAACGATCATTGAAGCCGATCTTCCAGCTGTTCTTGATGCGATTCGACAGCTGCGGGCGGATCCGCTGCTACTTCAAGAGCGCCGGCGGGAGGTATTGCCGCTCTCTAGAAACCGAAGGCCCGACCATCGCACATTGAAGTGGATGTTGAGTCGAGGTCAGTCGCAAATTGCATTAAAATCGATCTCCGATAACTCCGACTTGCCTGATCCGCGCCTGGTTGTCGATCAGAGTACAGTATTCGTTACTTCGAACCATCCGGCAACGCGCTACATCAAGTCCCTACTTGGCCGATTACAGCGCTCGCTACGTCTTACAGCACGAGCATTTGAAAGTGTTGCCCGTGGGAGTGGCGAAGGACATTTAGCAGATAATGAGACGAGGGCCCGCGCAGCTTATCTTGGTTCTGTGGTGACACGCGCAGTTGCGGAGATACAAACGACTCTGCGGGGCAGCCTGTTTAAAGATTTGGAACCATTACCACTTACCGAGACGACGCTCCAGGCTATTGGGGGACACCCGTTATATGGACGAATTCAGACGATGGTCCGCCGCCTGCTCGAACCCGGCTTAGACTTAGCGGATAGAGATGTGCCTTCCGAAGGCTTGATGGGTGCATTGCGACCAACGTTTGACCTGTTTGAGTTACTGGTTCTTTCGAGATTGCAGCGCGCACTGACCCAAACTTTAGGCGCCCAGTGGCAAATCGATGAGCGGCCCTTTACACCCGGTGCGCTCCTTTCCCACGATGGGTCTTCCACTCGCCAGTGGATCGCGCACAGCAAGAGCGATCGTACCCGCGTCGAGCTAACTTATCAGCCTGAGTTTGGTGCTTACGCTGAGAGTAAGACAGAGCTGGGCCGTCGGAGCTTGAGTGGGAAACGAAGACCAGATTTCACGTTGTCAGTGTGGGACAAGCAAACGTTGGTGGCCTGGACGATCATTGACGCAAAGTATCGTGCTAGCCGTCAGTCAATTCATGATGCTCTAGCAGACATTCACATCTACAGGGACTCTCTCCGCTGGCATGGCCGCCGGTGCGACAGCGCCTTCATCGTTGTGCCTGCGCTAGCTCCGGACGCCATTCGGTACTCTCATACAGACTATCTCCTAGAGCATAATTTCGGAGCACTTGTGCTCGATCGGAAACCGGCTGAGCCAATTAATGGGCAATGCTCGCTGCAGCCAGCACTTCGATCTTGTGTTGCAGCCTTACGATCGTGAGTTGTTGGGCTGCAGAGCCGAGAATCTATGGTCTCCCAAGAACTGAGGTGCAGATTGTGCCCACGGCTTGGCCCTCCACCCTTGGGCTAAAGCGCACAGCAGTTGCGTGGAATCGGGCTCGCAACTATCTTTCACCTCCTCCTGATTATCTCCATCGCTTCCTTGAGAACTAGCCTCAGTCTATCGTATCCCAGTGAGGGTCGTGGGATTGCAAGTGGGTCTTCGTCGAGCAGGTATAGGCGCTTGTTAAGCTCCAACATGAGTGCCGAAAAGTCTCGGTGACCGCGCAAGCCCTGAGGGATCATCGTGCCTGCATATGGGGAGTCAAGACAGACGCTATAGCCGGCCTTGACAAACAGCGCCTTGAGTTCATCGACCAAATGGCCGGGTGAATGCTCCTGGTCTGTCCCTATGCAAATGTCCGGGCCGTCTAAGCGACCCGTGAAGCTGGCCTGATGATCCGAGTAACTGTGGGCATCGACCAGGCACACTGGCGACACCGCTAGTGCTCGCTGTATGGCCGATGCGAGAGACTGATGATGGCTTCGATAAAGCGCCATAACCTGGCGCAGCGTGTCATCCATCCGCTCTCGCAATGGCTCGCCACCTAGGGTTTTTGTATAGTAAATGCCCTGACCGACGGCCTCGAGAGGGTCATTCTCGAACCTCTCCACGTCACAGTAGACCCGACTGAAGGGGAACGTGACACTTTGGTCCCCAACAATCAGATCATTCGTGTACCAGTCTGTGACGATGTTCCGCTCCAAGCGCGTGTCGATCAGGTAACTGTCACAGGGCGGAATGACGTCAGATGCATGCGGAACATGAACGATAATCTGTCTGGGCACGGAGCTCCTCCTCACATGATATGCATTGCACGACATCCGCCGTGCGCCTGTTAAGCAATTTGAAACGCCAACAACGTTACAGAGGGTGCTCCTTCGGCGCACCTTGTACTCGCGCCGTTTCGGCACCGCCCTCGCTCCTCACCCGCTTCATGGCCTATCTCGCTCCGTCCGACCTAACCCCCCTCGCCTTAACGGGCGGAAAGACAGCTGAGCTCGAGACCTTGGAGCTCCTTCGTCGGTCTCTTCCTGCCGACTATACGGTGTTCCACAATGTTCACTGGTCGCGCGATTACCGGAACGTCCCGGTTTTCGGAGAGGCCGACTTCATCATTGTGAACCGATCGGGCCAGGCGCTTGTTATCGAGCAAAAGGCGGGTTTCCTGACCGAGACATCGGAGGGGCTGACGAAGCGCTATAAGGGACAAGACAAAAACGTCGTTCAGCAAATCCATCGCACCCTCGACGGGATCCGCGACAAGTTCCGGTTCCAGAACTCCGATCTTGCCATCCCGCTCGACTACCTTCTCTATTGCCCCGACCACCGCCTGAAGGACATCAATGCCGCAGGTCTCGACGTAAGCCGCGTCGTCGACGCTTCCCGGGCTGCCAAGCTGCCAGAGGTCGTCGCGTCGTTGCTGAAACCCGGGCAACCGAGCGCTTTCGGCGATCGCGTCAGGCGCTTTTTCGAACAGAGCTTTAAGCTCACGCTCGACGTTCATGCGTACACGGCGGCCAGCGAGCGGGCTTTGGCCCGGTACAGCGGCGGACTCGCCGATATGGTGAGCTGCCTTGAGATGAGCCCCTTGCGCCTGCGCCTCCGCGGCACCCCCGGCTGTGGCAAAACCGCCGTCGCAGCCCGCTTCTTTGACGATGCGGTGGCGGCGGGCAAGCGGCCGCTGCTTGTGTGCTTCAGCCGCCCCCTCGCCGAACGGCTCAAAGGCAAGCTCGGCCCAGGCGGCAGGGTCACAACGTGGCATGGGCTCGTGGCCGATTTCCTTCGTGCCCGAGGCCAAGTCATCAATTTCTCCAAGTTGAAGACTGAACCGCTGTTCTGGCAGCAGCTGCAGGACCGCATTTTGGAGGAAAACATTGCGGGCGAGTGGCTGTTCGACACCTTGATCGTCGATGAGGGGCAAGATTTCGAAGCCCCTTGGTTCGACACGCTGCGGCTCTTCGCGAAAGAGCAAGCCGATATCTTGTGGCTCGAGGATCCCGATCAAAACCTTCGAAGCAGTGAGCCGGTTCTCCTGCAGGAAGGGTTCATTGGCTATCGTACCCGGGTCAATTATCGGTCTCCGGTGAACATTGCGAGGTTTCTCCAAAAAACCCTTCCGTTCGAGTTCGAGATCGCCTGCGACCTTCCTGGGCTTAGGGTCGGCGTCACGCCCTACTCCGACGCTCAGGAGCAGCCGGCACTTGTCTCCCACCTCATCACGGAACTGATGAAAAAGGGATTTGCTCATAGCGATATCACCGTCTTGTCCCTGCGCGGTCTGAACTCTGCGACCCTGAACCTTCAAGGCGTCGAGAACTACACCTTGAGCCGTTTCACCGGCTCATACGATCCACTCGGCAATCAGATCTTCGAGACCGGGCAAATCCGCTTCGATTCCGCGCAGCGCTTCAAGGGGCAACAATCACCGGCGGTCATTCTCACGGACGTCGATCCCGACGAGAGCAGACTGGAGGCGAGCCTGAGAGCCATTTTCTCGGCCGCCACGCGCGCGACCGTCGCCCTTGACATGCTTGTTCGGGCCGATAACCCTGCCTGCCGGCGGTTCCTTGCATAATCCAAGCGATATGCCCTCCGAACGACTTCCCGACTGATCAAAAGCAAGCAGCCCTACCGGGATCAGACTCTCGCCGCTGATCGGGCAGGATCATTGAGCCAGGACTCGAACGGCAGCAGCACCATCTGATAGTCGTCAGGTGACCGGCTTCGCCCATCGGGGTCTTCAAACAGAGTGGAGTACTGTCCGAGACGCGGATCATCGGTATCATCAAAGTATACCACAAAGAGACCGGGATCACCCTCAAGCCAGCCACGGGGGGCCGCCATCTCGTAGCGCAGCGCCGTACGATCAAACCATGCAAGGTGTTCCCGGCGTGCCATCGTCCTTGACGAACGAGGCCCTCTAAACTGGATAAAAAAGGTATCACGCTTCCGACGCGCCATGATCTCATCGATTGTGTGAATTTTGACAGGCACCGAAATCTCCTGAGGTTCATCGGGTCGTGACTAGCTACGTATGTACGCCGTGAGCGCCATTGGCTGCGCCATGTCGTAACGCTGCGGTTGGTGAGAGATGTCGCCAGTATGGCCGAAATAGCGATGCAGAACCGCGTACACGCGAGTGGATCCTTACCCACGCTTCGACGTGTCCCGGAGCCGTTCTATAAATCTCCAGCATCGTCACCGGTCCATGAATCGACAATTGCTTGCACCCTCTGTTGCTCCGCGAGAAAAGAAACCAACACCTGTTCAATCAAAGCTTCGCGGCTTTGCCCAGCGCGCTCGGCGACTCGGTCGAGAGCCAGCACAAGATCATCGCGGATTTTGACTTTTACCCTTGAAACTTGTCCGCCTCCGTTACGGTTGATCATGCGTCATTGAGGTGACCTCTAGCCGAACAGAGGCAGCATTCCTGGCCAGGTGGATGGCTCGCTCGACGGCATTCAGCTGATAACTGTTTCGGAAAGCAGGAGGCGTACGGGTTCTCTGCTTGCGCAGCGGCGTGATGTAGAATTGGTTGATCGACTCTGTGGCGCGAGAGATTGCGGCGGCGAGGAGCTTTTCTCGATCGAATTGGATCGAAACGGACGAGAACTCCCCGCTCTCGACCATCTTAACTTCCGGCAAGATCCTCGGGATGTAGTCCTTACCACAAATCCCTTTGAGAATAAGGATTGCGTCCTCGAGTTCAAATGCAAACGGGATGCTTTGGGCCGTCCCATCCTTGCCTTGTACGAAGAAACCAAACGCCATCATGATGCTTCTCCATTGTTGAAGATGTGCAGCATCTTCACCGCGGGATTCGATGTGAACCGACGGGGTTCATTCCGGCACACCAGGGACTCCTTTCATCGAGCTGGTGTCACCACTTCGATGATCTTTTCGACCCAATCCGCCACAGCTTGGCTGGCTGGCCCATAGTACGCTTCATCAAACAGTGCAGCATTGTCGGAGGGCTCGAGATTAATCTCGCAGGTCCGGATACCCTGGTCTTTGGCTTGTTTGACAAAGCCTGCTGCCGGATACACGGATCCGGACGTTCCGATTGAGACAAACAGATCAGTGTTCTGCAGAGCCTCGTCGATGGTTGCCATGTGCAAAGGATACTCTCCGAACCAGACGACATGAGGCCGGAGCGAGCCAGGCTGACCACAATGCGGACAGCGGTCATCAACACCCAAATCGTCAATGTAGGAACCCACCGCATCGCAGGCGGTGCACCGTGCTTTGAGAAGCTCGCCGTGCATGTGCGTCACGCACTGCGACCCGGCTCTCTCATGAAGGTCATCGATGTTTTGCGTAACCAAGAACAGTCGGCTCTTGCGCTTGCCCAGCTCGGCTTCCAGCCTTGCAAGTGCAACGTGGGCAGGATTCGGCGAGGCTTCTAACAAGTTGCGGCGGCGCAAGTTGTAGAACGTATGCACCTCATCGGGATTGAGCGCGAATGCCCCCGGGGTTGCTAGCTTCATAGGGTCGAAGCGCGTCCAAAGTCCGGTCTTATCACGAAACGTTCCAAGGCCACTTTCGGCTGACACGCCAGCGCCGGTCAGTACAAAGATATTCACGATGATCTCCTTACGGGTTCGATTGACAGGGAGCGGCGGCACCGTCTCCCTTGCGGTAGAGCTTTTGGGCTCAGGACTGCCGTGGGCTCGTCGTGTCTCGCCAGTCCGATGACGATCGCCGGGCCACAAGCCACCGGCCGTTTGCCATCAGGGGAGAGCGGAGAGAGGCTCAATCCCGCCGAGGAGTTCCGCGAGTTCCAAGATATCCGGCGGAGCATCGAGAACGTCATCAGGTTCCATTTCAAAGCCCTCAACATTCAACGAGCTGAAGCTGCTGATGTGCATCAGCTTAGCAGCCTTGTTGAAGCGGCTCGCGACCCCCAGGTGAGCGGGGATAAGAATGCCGGCTTGTTCGAGCTTCTGCCGGATTGCACGGACGGCATCCGGATCGACCGGCCCGTTCTTGGGGCCGTACAGTCCCTCGGCCAGCCATTTTCCTTGCGAAAGACCGGCGAGCTCAATGACGACCGGCGCGGGACGATATTCAAGGTAGAACGACCGTCCGAGCGCAACCAGGGGGACCTTCGTTCGGAGGCAGTTCGAGAACCGGACCGCGGCATCATGCATGGCTTCGGCTGACCGCAAGCCAGTCCACTCGGCATCGTCTGCAATCTCTTGCGCAACCGGGAAAACACCCTTGGCCAGCCAGCGTTTCACCCAGGAACCAAGATCAGAAGACGGTCCAAGGGCCTTGATCGACTCAGCCAGCTCCTCGTCCGTGACGTGGGGCGCAACCTCATGGATCAACTCGATAGCGGCGTTGAACTGTTCCACCTTTTCGACGGACCGGAACCGACGCACGAAGTCGGTATGAACAAAGGATGGATGGAGCCACCGCAGCGCAGACAACGTCGACAGATCGATTTTGTCGAGCTGCTGCAACGCTTTCGCTCGTGTCTTGTGTTCAGGAGCCGTCAGGAGATGGACGAGGCTACGATACGCGGTCTGAGGAAGGGGATCGCCCCCGAGCCGGTTCAGCGCACCGAGCAAGCCTTGCACCGGCCCATGGAGAGCCGAGACGATGTCACGAACCCGCCCCATCACAAGCATCCGTCCGATCACGGCCGACGCGCTTCCATCGAACGTGTGGGGCTCAGGCATGCCACTGCGGAACCGCGCAGCAACAGCATCGGCGTCCTCGAAGAACACGGACGACAGGGTGAGAAAGATCGCCTGACGCCGAAATGGACTGGCCGACAGAGCGGACCGCAACAGGCCCGGGCAGTGTTCGTCCAATTCGATCAGAGCATCAAGCGCCCATCCTTCAATGGGGCGAGGCGTGCGAGGTTTCTGGGTCAGTAGTTTATCCAATAGCAACTCCATACTTACTAGAATCGAGTGGCAGATAGAACGATCTCAGTCGTTCAGCCTTTGCGAGAACTCGTATCATCGATCACTGCGACAATTTTGGACGTAGCTTGGCCTCAAAGCTGAAGGTGCGGAAGGCGCCAAATGTGAGATGCCGTTCCTTCGAATAAGGCGGGCCTCCAAGTCCCCAGCCGGTAACACTCCACCAAGCACTTGAGAGGCTCTGGGCCTTTGGAACTGGTCCCGACCTGAAGCGGTCGATCGCTTGGCCCCTTCAATCCTCATCATAGATCAGGGCAGACAGCACATTGCCTTGAGCAATCGTGCGAAAGTTTGCATCCGTGGTGACATCCCGACGGGGATCGTAGTAGCCCAGCGTCCGAAAATTGGCGTTCAGCGCCTTTTGACGCCCGTCCGGCATCGTCTCGATGTAGCCGAGCGTGCGAAAGTTGCGATCTTTGATGGCTGTGCGGCTCATGCGTGCCTTCCGTTGGATGTAGCGTTTCTTCGCCTGACGCATCGCCAGGTTTTCTGAGAACCCATAATCGAGAGCTTTGATCTCACTGAGATCTTTCCTTCGGGGTGAAACATCATCTACAGTCCACTCACGACAGATTCGGACGCAGAACATTCCATGAGGCATGAAAAGGCCGTCACCTTGCTGCAGCTAGCCTATCGGTTAGCAAGCAGTGCAGAAGGCATGACGCTCGACGAAATGGCAGTCAGTGTTGGCGTGACCCGACGAACCGTCGAGCGTATGCGGGATGCCCTTCGGGTGCTGTTTCCACAATTGGAAGAACTGAGCGACGGCCGCATGGTGCGCTTCCGCATCCAAGGCGGCTTGCACGGCTTCATGCATGTTCCGACAGCCGATGAGCTGGCCGAACTCGAATCCGCGATCCGCAGCCTCGACAAGAGCGGCGGCGCCCCACGTGCCGCCTTGCTCCGTTCGCTCTCGGATAAAATTCGTTCGGCCCTTCGGGGCCCCGTACGCCGGCGGATCGAACCTGATCTCGAGGCCCTAACCCACGCCGAGGAGATCGTCGTTCCAGCCGGACCGCGCCCGTTAGCCGACGCCCAAACGCTGTCTCAGCTGCGCGCCGCCGTGAAATCCCTCCGCATCTGTCACTTCCGCTATGCCGCGCGTCCTGACGCTCCCGGTCGCTTACGACGTGTCGTCCCGTACGGGATTCTGTTCGGAAAGGCATACTATTTGGTCGGACCTGAGGTCGACAAACCCGATCCAGTGCTGTGGCGGCTCGATCGCATCAGCGATGTTGAGGTCGGCGACGCGACTGAGGGAGCACCCGAGGGTTTCGACCTGACGGAATTTGCCAGTCGCTCCTTCGGCGCATTCCAGGAGCCGCCGGAGGAAATCATTCTGCGGTTCGACCCAGCGGCAGCGGCCGATGCACGACGGTTCCTGTTTCACCCGTCGCAAACGATCAAAGCTGAGGAGGACGGCTCAATCGTGATCCGCTTCACGGCCGGCGGCCTTCTCGAGCTCGTTCGTCACCTTTTTTCGTGGGGCGACAGCGTCACAATCCAGGCCCCCTCGCGCCTTCAGGATCTCATGGTGGCTGAGCTTCAACGGGCCCTTGTGCGGCACCGCACGGAACGTTCGTCCGAGCGGGCTTAGGTCGAGGCCAACGATCACTGCGCCACCCTGATCCTCAAGGGAATGCCCCGAAGCGGCGACCCCAAGCCGAGCCATCACGCCGTTTGCCCCGGTATCCCCGCGGTTCCGAGAACAACTGAAAGCCATCCAGATCGCCTGCATAGGGTAGATGCACATGACCAAAGACGATAGCGGTCGCCTTCACGGGTGGACTGACCAAATCTAGGAAGCGGTTGCACTTCTCAGGAAACTCCCGTCCAAGCACATTACAAAGCCGCGGTGTCGGGACGAAATGTGAGAGCACGATGATGCGCCCGACGGCGCTATCCTTCTGTACCGCGTCGAGCCTTGCTGCCACCTGCTCAACCTCCCGCTCGTTCTCCATGCACCCGCCCAAATAGGCAATGGCGCCACTTCGATACTCGTGACCACAGAGGTCGAGGATATGAACGTTCTCGCGCGCTTGAACCTGAGAGCAGCCTTTCTCGTGATTGCCCAGAACAGCGACGACGCGCTCATAGTGAGCGGCGGCCGCATTGAGGAAGTCGATTGTATCGTCGACGGTTTCGCTGGTGTCGCCTGCAACCAGCAGCGTCGACGACCCTGGATTCTTGTAGGGACACACGTCGATTGTGCCCAACCATCCAAGGGGACCGCCGCTCATTCCATTGTCAAAGTGCAAGTCACTGACGAAGTCGAACATCCCTCTCTCCAGCCGGCACGTCCAATACCATAGTAGCGTGTGGCTCTCGCATTTCGTTTAGCGCGGCTGCAATGCGGATGCGACTCCCGCTTTCGTTCCAGCACGTGTCCTACGACCGACTTTGTCGCAGCGAACACATAAACCCAAGTGACAACAGGAGCCGGCGCCCATCCCGGCGCTGTCCTGCTCTTGCCCAACACCCGAACGGAGCTGCCCTTGGGACCATCCACATCCGGTCATGCTTTCCACCCGCGCCCGATCCAGGGATGGGCCCTGAAGGCCCTCCTTCCCTATGATGAGAAGCATCCTGGTTTCTTACGCTACGCCATTGGGGCAAGCCCGCTCCGGCGTCAAACCATTGTCCTGACCCTGTCCTATGCCTCCTTCAATGGGCCCGAAGTTACTGTTGCGCGGTTCCACGACGCTGGCCTGGTCCATCCGTCTGACCTGGCAGAACAGGATGCGCAAGGAACGATGACTCGCGCGCTGATGAGGCAATCGAACGCCGCACTCGTGGCTGCCCTGCACCCGGGCGCCAAGGGCCTTATGGGTATCCTGGACCGCCTTGGGAACACTCTGCTGCACCCTTTTGCCTACCGAGGGCTCGTCGATCTGCTGTCAATGCCTGAGCATGAGCCGCGTGCTGAGGTTCTGCGTCAGCTTGAGACGATCACGCCCATGACGGCGAGCGTCCTCCGCGCTCTTCCCGTGTCGTTCCTTCATGCGCAAGTTGTCCGGCGGCTTGAGACGCCCGAAGAGGTCGAGGAACTACAGTCTGTTATCTCCCTGATCCGCGCCATGGTGCCAGCGGTGACGGACGAGGAGCTTCTGAACTCGATCGCAAAGCTTCGTCCAAGGTTAGACTTCGATGATTGGGCCCGGCGCTGGATGATGAAAGGTGTTTTTGCCATCACCCCTCCCGTGCAGGACGATCAGAACTGGGTGGGCCTTCGCTCGCCACAAGCGATGTTTGAGGCGTCCAATCGCTTCTACAAAGGCCTGAAGGACGAGATCCCCTCTGTCGCGGTCGGCCGATCCTACTTTCTCGAGTATTGCCCGGCCCCGGCAATCATCGAGCTCCGACGCCTCTCGCGAGGCCAGTGGCTCCTCCACAGCGTGCACGGTCGCCCGTTTGTGGGTCTCAGCCACGAAACGGCGCGCGCAATCCGCCGTAAGCTCGTCGACGCAGGGATCCTGTTGCCCGCGTGCCTCGATCAATCGAGCCGCTACAACAAGGTCGCCGCGTTGCTCAATATCTTCGACTCTGCAATGTGGGAATTGGACAATATGCGAGACGATGCGGGGCCGTTCAGCGTGGGCGTGGCTGCCAGCGATCCGGCGGGAGATCCCCTGCCCGCCTGTGGCTTGGACTGGGATGGGCTGATGGAAGGCCAAGTCCATAGCTTGGCTGGAGCGCCGCTCTCCTGCCACGGCAGCTAAAACCTGTCCTGGGGATCACGAGCAGCCGATACGGCACGTCCACCATGCCATTTGATGAAATAGACCTATCGCGGAGCAGCCATGACGCCACTAAAGCGACTCATCGATACCCGCGTGCGGGATCTCGGAATCACCCGCGGTGAACTCGCGCGCCGCCTCGGGTATGCCAACGTAGCGAAGGCACTGCGACGCACCGAACTGCTGTGCGAAACAGGAGCCGGGCCGACGCATCTGATGGCACGCCTTCCCGCGGCGTTGGATGTGGACCCATTAACGGTCAAGCAGGCGATGGAAGCTACCTTTGAGCACCTGCGACAACAACACGAGCAAGCCGTCGCCGAGGAACTTGCAGCATGGCGGGCAGCGTTTAAGCCCCACGCGATCATTCTCACCGAGCGCAGGATCCCAAGCCCGATCTCGATCTGTGCGTTTGCTGGCGGCAACCGCTTTATATGGATCGACCTGGACGCATCCCGCCCCAGGGCAACGTTCATCCGCCAAGCCATTCTCGAGCTAGCCCATCGGCGAGCAGCCTTGGGCAGGTCCAACATTCCGTTCTTTGGTGCGCCAATCGGCTTTATCGTGAACCTGACCCCTGATCGGGCGATCCGTTATGACCTCGACGGACGGGCCGTCGCGTTACTCCCCGAGGCCTACCGCCCGGGATTGGTCACCGGTTTCGTGCGAAGACGGCCGATCCCGACCTCCCTGCTCTATCGCTGATGGATGAGGCCCTGAGGGCACGCCAAGGATCAACTGCCCTCAGCTGAGTTATTCCTGCGTGCTATGGGTGCTCGCGCTCCAGCCATCCTTCCCAATACGCAAAATCCTTCAGAAAGATCTCCACATACTCCTGGCACGATGTTGCATCTGCGAGACCCGGAATTGCTTTTGGCAGATCGTGGGTGATTTCGGCTAGAGCGTAGATCAGCCACGTATCAGGTTCATCCTGTCTAACGTGGGTCCGAATGGAGATGCTGAGACTTTCTAGAAGATCGGCGAGCATCTCGAGCCCCGATACCTCACGCCTCCCAGCCTCCTGCACCGTATCAACGAGCTGTCGAAAGCAGCTTTGCCTCATCTGGGAGCGCGTTATCGTACCGCTGGGCATGGCATAACCTTATCGTATGGGTGGGTCGGCTCCGAAGGTGACCGGGCCTGAAGGACGGCTCGGCAACGGAGCACTCATGCAAACCCGATCATGAGGGTCGCGCTGGAGGATGCGGGAGCCGCGGTCATCACGAGATCCCGCCCCGAGCATGCCTCGCGGCAGACGGTGAAAAACCGATCGAGATCAAACATCGTGAAGCTTGAAGAATCGGGTTCCCCAACGAGCTGCAGGATCACCGCGCCCCCTGCATAGCCGGCATCACGCAACCTGTGATCATGGTCCCGGATCGTTTGGGGTAGCGGGTCAATCGCAACCTTGTCGATGATAATAGAACGCCCATAACCCACGTGCTTCTCGAGTGTGCGCCGGCCGCTCGCATCGGGAGCCTCCGCGCGACGTATGGCGTTTGAGACCATCATCAGCTCGATCATGTCAACGCCCACGAAGAGCATTCCCGTTGAGAGACGCACGAAGGCCTCAGCAACGAGGCTCAAATGCTCAGGAGCGGCCGATACCCTGAGGCTGCAGTTCGGCACGACGCTGCTGGCGGCGTGATCGCTTACGACGGCGAGCCGGATCCGAGGCAAGATTTCATGAAGCCGGGCAAGCGTGTTGGGTTGCGGGTCCGCATCGTCGACAATGACGATCTCGAAATGAGGCTGCTCTGTGGGCGTCGGATCCGGTCGAGTCCAGGAGGGCAGCGCGCCGCCGATCACGGTGACGGCGACATCCCAGCCGTTCGCGTCCGACGGTGGGATCCGTCCTCGCATTAGTGGGGTGACGCTCATCGATGGGCCATTCTGACGTAGTTGTTTATTGTCGCTGACGAGCCGATCCCGTGCCGCTTACCCCGGCGTCAAACAGCTGTGTGGCGAGGTCAAGCAAATCTTCGCCCCTATACAGCTGCGCAACCCAATGCTGCGGAATCGCGTCGAGGCCATAGACAGCACCCGCGATTTGGCCGGCGACAGCCCCAACCGTGTCGGCATCATGGCCCAGGTTGACAGCGCGGAGGACCGCATCCTTGAAGGAGGTCGTGGTCGCGACCGCCCAAAGCGCCGCTTCGAGCGTATGAACCACATAGCCGGTCGAGCTGATGTCCGCCTCATGTTTCGAGCGCCAGCTTCCCGCGGCGATTGCCTGGATGGCCGGTTGCCAGGTGGGATCAACTGGGGGGCTGAAGACGATATCCCGCTCGGCCCCACGAATGGCGAAGGAGATGATCCGGGTCAGAAGAGCGCAGGCGTCGACAGCCTCGGGTGCGGCATGGGTGGTCAGGCTCTGCTGTCGGGCAATCACGTCCGCTTTCGCAGGATCGCGCCACCAGCGAATAGGCACCGGCGCCAAGCGCATGATCGACCCGTTGCCTGCCGCCTTCGGATTCGTATCGCCCGCGAACGGATTGCCCGTCCGTTTGAAGCGGCCGAGGGCTGCCAGCGTGGTGTTGCCGATATCAAAGCATCGGTCGGTCGAGGAGTTGTAGCCCGTCTCGACCCATTGATCGAAGCGATGCATCAGGTCGTCGGGCGAGAGGTCGGGATCAATCAGCAGGCTTTCTGCCAGACACAGGGCCATCGAGGTATCGTCGGTCCAATGTCCTGGCTCGAGCCGAAAAGGGCCGCCGCCGATCATGTCGATAACAGGCGGGAAGCCGCCCCGGGGCAGGAATTCGACGGTCGTCCCGACGGCATCACCGGACGCGAGCCCAAGCAGGGCCCCGGCGGCTCGGTTCAATTCACTGGTGTTTTTCATGAACAATTCCGGCTCGAGAAGAATGTGGCCTCAGGCACCTTCCAAGGCACATACGAGACGTAAGCGAAGGTCACCGCGAAGATCGTCACGGCGTGCTGTTGGGCAATCAGCATGGGCGCGGTGAGACGCTCCACGATTCCATGGGCTTCCAGGCGGACATCGGCAGGAAGGATTTTCGTGTTCATCACCGTCAATCATCCAGGATGGGCCACGTAGGATATCTCATTGGCGCCAGCGGGATCTGTACGGCACTTCTACGACAAAATGGGACGCACTTCCTTGACCGGTCTCCCGCCGATCGTCACCAAGAGGCTGGCGCTTCATGGTCGAGCGATCAGCCTCAGCCTCGGGATGCCCTGTCCTCCGCGCTCAGAGATGGACGATCGCCCCGGCGATGGGCATGTGGATGAGCAGATCAGTGACCGGCCTCCCTGTCGCTTCCTCGACAACGACCTTATAGGCTTGGAGCTGTGGAGCATACGAGGCTGCTTTCGAGCGCCACTGAGCCTCTCCTCCGGGGAAGCTCTTATGATCGATGATGGCGATCCCGCCCTCATGCTCGACCAGCATATCGATATACCCCACCATCTCCTGACCGTCGGCATCGCGCCGGTGAACAGGCCATTCACGAAGCACAGCGTAACCCCCATACCGTCCCACGAGGAAAGTGTGCAGGCGGTCGCTGGCCGTGACGAGGTCTGGGAGCTTCAACGCATTCTCGACCCCCCAGCGCTGCGTTAGGGCAAACGCAAGGTCCAGGCGGTCCTCAACGGGGGCCGAGCGATTTTCCGCGCCGAGATAGGCATGAATGGCACTGCCAATGCGATCAAAGTCATCCATGCTGCTCTTGTGCAAAAGGCGCTGCCCAAGGTCGTCCACCCGCAGGTGGTCCGCCGGCGCCGGGGTTCCGGTGGCTGAACTTGGTGCCAAGCGCATCGGTTTGTACCAGGGTCCCTCCCCCTCAGGAAGCTCAGCGAGATACCGATGCTGTGCTACATCGTAGGCTGCACCGTTGCCCGCCAGCACACGCGTCTCCACCTCGATGTCCCCATCAGTGAGCGAGAGCAGGCTGCACCCGGAAGGCGGCAGCGCAAACAGGCGCGTGGCATGGTTTCCCAAAAGATCGAGCCACGGCGTCGGGCTCTTCGCAGCCTCATCGCCGGGTTCGTCCGGCCGCTGCCCCGTGAACACGATGTAATCGCGCGCTCGGGTCACACCGACGTACAAAAGGCGAATTTCTTCGCGGAAACTCAGATCGTGCGCCAGCCGATACGCCTCGGAGGAAATGAGGGTGTCGGTCACCCCCTCGACGGTCTTGTGAGCGGCAAACGGCCATGGCCACAAGCGAATGTGCCGGCCCTTGAGCGGCGCCGCAAGATCAAAGTCCGGCCCGTCCGAGCACACCTTCGCCCCGAACATCCGTTTCGCGGTCTTGTCGAGCGCATTGTACGACAGCTCGGTGAGGACAACGATCGGCCACTCCAACCCTTTCGCCCCATGGTACGTCACGAGTGTAACCGCATCGTCGCCCGCGGCAGCCGGCTGCTGATTGGCCTTGGGATCGCGCTCGATTTCGTTGAGCCAGGACACGAGGCCCTGGGTGGTCCCGGCAAGGCGTGCCGACCGGCAATGCTCCTCATACTTCCCCACCAGCGCACGCAGTGCATCCAGGTTGGCAAGACGCTGCGTGGCAAAGGGCCAGCTCGCGACGCTGCGAACCACCTGTGCCTCACCGATGGCAGCGTCCATCGCCTCGCGGGGCGTCATGGTGATCAGGTTGGCGCGCGCGGCATCGAGGCGAACAATGCGGGGATCGTTTTTCCAGCTCTTGTCTTGCCCTTCGGACAACCACTCGTACAGCCAATCGCTGTTCTGCCCCTCGCCCGTCAGGTGCAGGATTTGAGCGACAGCCAGCGTGTCATCAGCGCTCAGCAGGTAGCGCAAGGCCGCCACGGCAAGCCGCGCCTCGTCAGTCTGCAGCAATCCCGCCCACTCAACAGCAACCCGCACACCTCGCCGGCTAAGGCAGCCGGCCAGTTTTTCGAGCGTGTCATTCTGCCGGCACAACACGGCGATATCGCCTGGTCGGCAGGGCCGCATTTGCTCTGTCACCGCATCCTTGACGGGCATGCGATCGGGATTGTTGAGAAGATCGACAATCTCGCCGGCGATTTCCTCGAGGCGGTTGTCCGCCCGGGCGCTGCTGGGCGACCAAACATGCACAGGCGCCGCGAAGCCGGGATCCTCGTGCCGCACGGGCTCTAACCGCACGCGATCCTCGGGCATGCCGTTAGCGCCAAAGGCCGGCGTGAACAGCCAGTTTGCGAGCTGAACCAGCGGCGGTCGTGAGCGCCGGGACTGCCGAAGGACGTTCTTCGGATCTAAGCCAAGGACGTTGACCGCCGCGTTCATCAGCTCCGGGTCTGTGCCGCGGAAGCCGTAGATCGCCTGCTTCGGATCCCCGACCCACGCCGAGCGGCCGGCACATCCGGCAAGGCGGGTGAAGAGCGCGAGCTGGATCGGGCTTGTGTCTTGAAACTCGTCCACCACCATCAGCCGGATCCGGCTCGAGAGCGCCTGACAAATAGCAGGCTGCGCAAGAAGCTCGTAGGTGAGGGTTTCCTGGTCGCAGAAGTCGAGCAAGCCCTCTCGCGCCTTCAACGCCCGGTAGGCGTGGAGCGCGGCCTTGGCGCAGCTGAAGCACAGTTCGATATAGGCCTTCAGGTCTTGTCTCAGACGCGGATGGCTGTCGTACACCCGAGCAGCCGCTCGAACGGGATCGAGGAACTTGTTGTACGGCCGGGATGCCTTGATCTTGGCCAAGCTGACCCATTTGGCGTAGGGAAGCCCCTCGTCCCCCTCGATGCTTCTGGCGGCCTCGCGCAGGCTCTTGAGCGCATCCTTCGTCGTCTTGGTACCGTCGCCGTCGCCGATGTTTGTGAGTGCTTGGGCGATGGCCTTGTGCAAAGCCTCGTCGAGGTGCTCGGGATCGATCGCCATCGGTGCTGGCAGGAGGTCGAGCAACGAACTGACGGAGCGCTCGCAGCTTTGGTCGATCATGGCATCGTCGAGCAGGTTGTTGCGAACGCCCTGGACGGTATCGAAGACGTGATCGCGCCAGTCCTTTTCCCGGTCCGCCTTCGTGCGGGCGCCCGGCGGCTCAATGAGGCTCAGCCGGGCGGCAATGGGCTCGATGTCCTCGGCATAGTGCTCGATGATCGGACCGATCGCGCGCCTGAACACCGAAACCTGCTCACCGTCGGACAGCACGTTCAAGGCCGGTGATAGTCCGGCCTCGAAGGCATAATCTGACAAAAGGCGCCCGCAAACGCTGTTGACCGTGCCGATCAAGCTGTCAGGGAGCGCGGCAGCCTCGTAGACGCGGCCGCCCTCGAGCAGCCGCAGTTGCACTCGGTGAGACAGTTCGGCTGCCGCTTTCTTCGTGAACGTCGTCGCGATGATGGCTTCGGGCGGAACGCCCGCATCGACAGCATCCTTCAGGATCGTGGTGATGGCGTAGGTTTTGCCGGATCCGGCGCCGGCCGTGATGACCTGAACCGGCTGTGTCGGAGGCGTGAGGGCATTCATGTTAGTGCTTTCCCGGAGTAGCCCGGCACAGGGGCTGATACGAGCAGATGCGGCAGGGTGGGTCGAGGGCGAGCGGGAGGGTGTCGTCCCCCTCGTCGGCCGTGTGCGGCACCCCGGTAGCAACCGCCTGACCATCAGCCAGGGCCTTGATGCGAGTCTCGTAGGTTCGTGTGGCCTGGTGCCACGTCGATGAGAGGTCTGTGCCCGCGACATAGCCATTGTCGAAGGGAGCGGAGGCCGAGAACAGCATGCGGGCCTGCTTCAGCATGAAGTAGCCGGCCTCGGGCCGCTGCCCGAGCATGCGTTCGGCGAGCCAGCTGTACGCGGCCAGCTGCAGCGGTTTGCCCTCTGTCAGCCGCTCCTCGTGGTACTTGGCGGTCTTGGTCCACTTGAGATCCACGATGTAATGCTGACCGTTCGAATGGCGGAGAATCAGGTCGACCTTGCCGCTCACCAGCGGGGCGTCAGGCCCGAGGCCGCGCTCGATTTTTTGTTCGACATGCTCAACCTGAAGACCGGCTCGCCGGATGTAGGTCATCAGCACCGTTACGGCCTTCGCGATTGCCTGACGGGTCCGGCGCAGCTCAAGCTCGGCACCCGGTTGCTGCAGCGTGGCGGCCGCCTGGGGAACAAGCTGATCAAAGAGCTCTTCGGCGCGCTGTCCGGCCGCCTCGATCGTCCAATCGCGTCGCTCCGTGAACAGCAGCTCGAGAACGGCATGGCACAGGGTGCCGATCATCTGACTTGCATCGGGCAGCCCTACGAAGGGGCTTGGCGCAATTTCAGCCTTGTTTTCGAGCACCCAGGACAACGGGCAGCCGATGAGGCGCTCCATTCCCGTCGGCGAGATCTTTTGCGGCGGCACGACGATATCAGAGGGGATCGGCCACAGGCGACGCGGCTTGGGCAGCAATTGCCCGCGCAGCGGGGAGCGCACGATCGTTCGATCGGCCAGCACGGAGGACGGGCTCATGTCCATCGTGATCACACGACGAATTACCGCAACCGAGCCGTCCTTCAGGTTCAGTGCTGTCTCGATCTCACCGAGCAACGGATGGGCGCTGGCGGGGGACCCGGCCACGCACCGCGGCACAACCAGGATGAGTTTGCTGCGGGCGCTTAGCACGGCTCGCACATAGGCAGCCCGCTCGCGCAAGCGACGGTGACGCGGGCTCTCGGGCACCACGCCGGCCTGCTCAAGCCAGGCAAGCTCTTTAGCCGTCCACGGCATCGCAGCGGGACTGTCGGATCGGACCGCCCCCCACCACAGGATTGTCCCGGCGGTGTCGGCAATTTGACCGGGGCTGTCGACGATACGCCATGCGGCAGCTTGCCCCTGACTGCCCTCCGCCCGGACGCCCTCCCCGATCACCTCGTCGAGCATGCGCGCGAGGGTTGTTTGCGGAATCAGCGGCAGGTCCGAGGACACGAGAACGTCGGCGAGAGCCGCGGCGTGCTGAGCCGCCACGGCCCAGAGACCATCGCCAGCGGTGAGCTGACGTTCGACGGCCCAGCGCACCACCCGCCGACAGATCTTAATTGCGTGAGCAACCGGAAGGCCGGTGTGGGGATCGTGCCGCTCAACGGGCAGCCAGAAGTCAATATCGCGCTCGAATTTTTGCAGCTTGCGCTTGATGACACGGGCCGCCATGCCCTCGCCAGCCAAAAGCTCCTCACGGCGGGTCACAGCACGGGCCCGCGCGTTGCGCCAAGCCGTACCGTCGCGTCCGGGCGCCTCCTGGATGGCCCGGGCGAGGCCCGTTGCGGCGCCCCTTGGGATGGGGGACTGCGGCAGCCCGAGGAGCTCGAGCACACGGGCCGGATCAAACGGGTCCCACTGCGCGGCAAAGACGAGCGGCAGCACCCGCAGCGCCGTGCGCCATGGGGAGCGCGCGACCACACCCGCGCGCGGCAGGTGACGCTTGCTCAAAGCGCCGTCGAGCAGCGGGCTTCCTTGACTCCGAATGAGGACGGTGTCGCGGTTGCTGTCGGCCGCGAGCCAGTCCGCGACGATTTCGGCTGCATCGATTTCACTGTCCGCGTCTAAGACAACGACGCTGCCGTCCGTGTCCTCGGCGGCCCGGACGCCGGTGGTGAGGAAGCGTTGGACGGCCCCGAGATTGCCGCCCCCTACCCCGTGCGGCTGTTCGTACTCATGCAAGCTGACGCCGGTGCGGGCGAGAGCATCGAACAGGCGCTGCCACTGGTGGGGCCATAAAGCGCGCGCTTCAACGAGCCGAATGTCGAGCGGGTACGGGAAGGAGGAGGTTGTCAACCGATCGAGCAACGCTGACAGGCGTTCCCCGATACAGGGAGGCAGTTGGTCAGCTGGTACCGCCTCGACAGCGGCCAGTTGCTGAAGCCGCCGCGGCGCCGAAGCGTCAGCCGTCCCGGTCCAGCCGCCGCAAAACAGGTCATCTCGCCACTGCAGCAGCGCTTTCGCGGTGGCCCAGGGGTCGACCGTGAACGAAGCGCTGTAAAAGCAATCGTCCGTGACCGCGTGCCGTAGCCGGCGCAGGTACATTGCCACCCGGACAGGTTCCGCAATCGGCCGCCCGATTAAACCGAGGTGCCGTTCGAGGAGATCCAAGAACCCGAGGGGCCCGAGCGAGGCTCGGCCGATAGATGCATGGTCCGGATCGCTTCCGTTCGGATACGCGCCTGAATCGAGATACCACCCCAACGTGACGTGAAGATTGGTGCTGGTCACACACTGCCCCCAGTTTTGGGAGCAAGCTTTGGCAGACAAAGGTTGACAAGCTTATAACTTCAAAAACCCGCCATTCAGACGCCGGCGAGGTCTCCTCGAGACTCGAGCCATCATTGAGGACAAGTTCGCGCCACTTGCTCGCGCTTCGTTCGAAAGGCCTACATTAGATTAGTGGCGCCGAGGGCCGGGTGACGGGTGGGCAAGCGGTGCTTTTCGCGAAGACCGAGCTGCCGCGGATAAGGGTCGTACGCGCCCTGTCATCGTTGTGGGTGAACCCGCCCTGTGATGGCTTCCCACTTTAAAAAAAGGAGGGGAAACTCTTAGCATAGGCCAGCAAACGAAGCCCAAGCACAGCAAGGGTTTGACAATCTTCCGCTCATCGAAATGCAAGGTGGGGAAAGTAGGGAGGCAGGCGCACCTCGAACGCAACAGAGTAAGTCTTCCTGGCGCCCCCTAGCGCCGGAGAACGCGCAAGTTCCAGGCTTCTTCAGCCGTTAGAAGCCTCCTAATCCTGCCTCTGACTTTGTCGGCCCATTCACTGAATAAACAGGTGAACAATGGAAACGGTTTGTGTTCTGAACCGGACGAAGTGGTGGCGGCGATAGCCTTCCCATCTCAGCCAAAAATTCTCGTAGGCTACCAAGATCAGCCGCTTGATTGGCAAAGATGACTTTGCACACAGAGGCATATAACTACCAAGAAATTATAGGGACAGCTAAATGCAGCACCGAACGAATAGCGGAGGAAACTGGTAGCATGACCTTACTCCGGCTTCACTACGGTCGAAGATGATTCAGTCCCAGGCCACTTAGCCCGCCAAATGGCGGGGAAGATCTCTTGGAATGTCTCCCATTAGGATCAAACTGCAGGTGACAGTTTCGCCAGTCTCTGCAATCAATGCAAGTTCTCCAGCCGGAACTGAGGTGTTCCACGCGAAGGAGTCAGACATTAGTTCCAGTATACGGCGCTTGTACTCCGTGTCGCGATTGTCGAGCTGTTCGCCTTTCGTCTCAAGTACCGTGATGCGGGTCGAACCGTCACCGCGCTGAATCGCAAAGATAAAATCCGGATAGATACGGTGCCGCCGCCAGCCTTGGATTCCATATTGGGATCGCGCAACGTTGCGGTGCCACCACGTAACAGCCTGATTGCCATCAAGCTGAACAGCGACGCTCTGTTCGTCCCCATTGACGTCGGCGTCGAATATAGGTGCGAAGAGGCTGCGCTCTAGCGGACCTCCAGTTACGCTGACAATCTTTCGTCCGTCTTCGGGCTGAGTCGTCTCAATAGTAAAAGGCATGCGCCAATTGTGGCTGTCCAATCGCAAACGAAACTGGATACGCCCTGCTGTCACTGCCGTCCGGAAGAGATGCTCCGCCAGACGGTCGCGTTCCGCATCAAGGCCGCGCCGCAATTCTCCAATGATTAAGCCCGCGAGCTGCCCGATCTTCGCGGCGTCAAAGCCGCGCGCTTTCAGATGCGTGAGCGCCTTACCCACAATGTCGCGTCCCACAAAGGGATTCTGCACGATGTCAGAGATCATCCGCACTGCATAGGGCGCATCGAAGCGAAGGTTTTCCGTACTCGCCGTGACTGCTTGAGCGCTTATGAGGTCATCGCCTTCTGTCAGAATGATGCGCTGCAACTGGGTTTGCGCCGGTCCGGCATTATGGGGGATAGCGTCTATGATGGCTTGCGGGTCGAAACCACGCCAGTCAATAGCCGACAGAATGTCCCCCTCGTAGTCGAGGTCGCGCGCCTCGCCACCTTCGACGATCAGCACCTTCGGCAGGTAGATATCCGTGCTCCTGAAGCGATCGCGCCGCTCTATGGGCCGGCTGACGTTTGCTGCAGCACCCTCGCCGGGGGGCACCTGAAGCACGAGATCGCCCAACCCATCCTTCTCTAGCCCGCGCTTGATCGCCTTCACAACATCACCCGTCGCGCGGTGATGCGTGATGACGTAACACTCATCGAGCGCGGGAATGCCTGTCTTCATCGCGTCTGGCTGGCGAAGTATTCGCCCCACCAGCTGCGTCATCGCTGCAAGGTTGCTTTGTGCAGCCAATGCACACAGCACATAGGCGAAAGGGCAATCCCACCCCTCTTGCAAGGCCGACTTGGTAATGATTGCCCGCACGCGGTTAGTCGGAGACAGTAAATCTTGATTTTCTGTCTGCTTGAGATCGTTGATCTCCGCGGTTTTTACAGCAATCTCCGCGTCGTCGAACCCGGCGGTCTTCAGCCATTCGCGAACGTCTTCGGAATGAATGTACCGCGCGCCGCGCTTCTCTGCGCCGGTTCGCTCCACTTGAATTAGCATTATTGGACGGATATAGCGGTTCGTATCAGCTCGCAAAGTCGCTGCATGCGCGTCCAGTTCCATCAGCTTCTGGAGCGCCACGGCAAGTGTCGAGCGCCAGTCTGCGCCCTGCCGAGGATCCAGGTTTAGTGGCATCTTGATCATGCCTTCCCGGTCCAGCTCTTTGCCGGTCACTTCGACTAATACGTTCTGATAGCGAGCAGGAATAGGCTTCTTACCGCCCTTAGGCTGAATGTCCTTTGGCGTCGCTGTTAGCTCTAGGACAAAGCAGGGATTGAAGCCGTAGAGGGTCTTGTAAGCGAGATTTGATGTGGCGCGGTGGCCTTCGTCCATTACCACTACTGGACGGATCAATCGGAGGGCATTGCCGAGGCTGTCTTTTACGAGCGGAAGGAAGCCGTCATAAGCTTCCAGGTTCGGCGTAACCTCAATCGCTGCTATGTGTCCCGCTTGGTCACCTTCTGGTGGGAAGAAGCCGTGAATGTCACCCCGGTCCTTGAACATTCGCAACGATTCTTGCGTTTCTCGGTTGGCAGACTGCAGCATCAGCAGCATGACACAGAGTTGTCCCTCCACGTCGCGAGCGTCGAGCGGGTCTGTCTTCTCAAGGATACGGACACGCCCAGCTGCAGCGCTGTCAAGCATCTGGCGATAGGGGTGTTGCCGATCTGACAGACGCTGCAAGGTCTGACTGTAAATGGCTTCGTTCGGCACGATCCAAAGCACGAACCCTGTGTTTCGGTTCAGGTACTGGCCAAAGATGCGGGACAAAGCCTGCACAGCGAGCAAAGTCTTGCCGCCACCAGTAGGCACCTTCAGCACAGCGTTTGGCACGGGATGGCCGACGCCATCAAGACGGGGCGAATAGCCTATTGCGGCGCGCGATGCGGGGAGCTTTCCGGTTTTGAGCATCTTCGCCCATGTGTGTGCTGCAAAATCGGGAACCTCCAAGTTCAAATCCGGCTGTTCTGATGCTATCTTGGCGATGATATCCGCACGCATCTTCTCTGCCTTTAGAACTGACAGATAAGCGTCCAGCGTAGTCAGGACCCGATCCTGATATTCGAGTTGGCGTAGCATGTATCAGGCTCGCTCGATGCGATAGAGAGCAAAGGGGAGCGGCACGAATTCAACGGGCAGCCCGTGTTCCGCCAAGACTTTCTGCGACACGAAGCGAGCAGGGGCGAAGACCAGATGCTTTGCCTTGGGGTCCCGTTCCATGAAGACTTTGGCCCGAGAGAGCGTCAGTGCTGCGTCAGGCGATTTGAGCCAATCCAGATCGGGACGATAGATCAGCCACAGACGCCGCCCGTCGGCAGCTCCAAGGTAGCTTTCAACTTCGGACAGAGCTGCCGGATCAAGCGCCCGGTTCGTTGCCATGTGGAAAAGAGCCGCGCCAAGAACCTCAAAAGTGGGCAGTGTGTCCCCCGTCAAGATCTTATCCAGATCGATCGGAGGGCCCAAGGTGCAGTATGTGAAGGACCCACCTACGCCTTCCGCAAAGTTGCTGACGGCTTTCTCGCCAGCAACAATCAACTCGCCATCCTTGATTTCTCTTTTAATGCAATCGAACTCATGCCCGTGCAGGTTCTCAATGGCCTGAACCTTGTCTACGACTGTGTGAGCCTTCGTGAGAACGCGCCAGTTCAAGCGCTCTCTTAGTAAGACGGTCTTTTGTTTGCCAGTGAAGGCGTAACCATTGATGACCCGGCGAATGCGTTCCGCCGTTACCTCATCAGCATAGTCTTCGCCTTCGACTAAAATGAAGCGCCGGTTACCGTTGTCACGTTTGTTTGCTTCCAGCACGGCATGAGCAGTCGTGCCCGAGCCGGCAAATGAGTCAAGAACAGTTATGTCTTTCCCCTCAAACAGACTCAGGAGAAAACTGATCAGTTCTGGAGGTTTCGGAAAGGGAAATTCCTTCTCCGGCATCAACCTATTGAATATGGTCGTGCCTTCATTCGTATAGAATGCGCCCGAAAGAACAGACGCAACATTAGTTCGAGCATCCAGTTCGCAAAGAAAGGCTTTTCTCCTAGGCCTGCCGTCGTCTTTCTGCGGCCATAAGATCCGCTTTTCCTTTATGAGCTTTTTCATCGTGGAACGCTCAAAGCGCCAGCCTCGCTTAGGGCAGCCGTAATTTTTCCCTGTTTTAGGATTAATTAGATCATAATGCAGATTGGGTCTCTTCTCGCGAGAAGCGAGGCCAACCATGTTTGCGCTGGCCCAGGGACCGCGCTTATCCTCATCTGGATTAGAATAGTCAGAAGCAGAACGAAGCTCCCCATCAAGAGCACCGCCGAAGATCAGAACAAATTCGTGGTCATTCGACAGTCCGTTCTCATTTCTGTTATCTTTATTGTTCCTTGATTTCCAGACAAACTCCCCAATGTATTGGTCAGCTCCAAATATTTCTTCACAAATACACTTTAGGTTCGCATACTCAATTGAATTAATTGAAATGAATATGATGCCTGTATCTGATAACAGTTCTTTCAGCAATCTTAGACGAGGCCACATCATCGCCAACCATTTGTCATGGCGCAGTCCGTCGTCCACAGAGATTGGATTGTCTGAAAACCACTCACGTATCATCGGAGAATTTACATCGTCCCGATAACTCCATTCTTTGTTGCCGGTATTGTAAGGTGGATCGATATAGATGCAGTCCACCTTGCCGGCATAAAGCGGCAAGAGCGCCTTCAGAGCATGCAAATTGTCGCCATGAACAATGAGGTTGCCGTCCAACGCGACTGGGCCAACACCTTTGTCAGAGTGCGGGATTATGGGGCGAAAGGGTACCGCCAAGTGGTGGTTGTAGACAAATTCCTTACCCTTGAACGTCAACTCAGTCATCGCCCTATCACTGTCCTTTTATACGCGATCGATCGGCCCTGAACGAGCGTGTGTCGCTTTACAGCGCCCTTACCTTGCATACCGTCAGGTACCATTTAGTAAACGTGATAGTCCAAAAGGCGAGCGGCGGAAGGATAATAGGCCAAGAGGAGAAAAAAGCCCAACCAGCCTTCGGGTTGGCGTTGGGTAGGCCAAGTTTGTTGTGCCTTAACGCTAAAGGAAAGCATCTAGCTCCAAAGCCGTTTGAAACCTCTAGCGCCTTTGGGATGGCACGCTTCTCTGTCTTTGTTACGAGATGGCCCGTTAAGGCCTCTGGATAGAGGTTCTACCAAGAACGAAGCTCAATGCTGTTACCCCAGACTGCGGCAGGTCGACGTGCTAATCGCGCAGGGTCGGACCGTGGCCGAGGCGATCCGGCAGATCGGCGTGACGGAGGTCACCTACTACCGCTGGCGCTCCGAGTATGGCGGGCTGAAGTCGGATCAGGTCAAGCGCCTGAAGGAGCTCGAGGCCGAGAACGCCCGGCTCCGGCGCGCCGTCTCGGATCTCACCCTTGACAAGATGATCCTGAAAGAGGCTGCCAAGGGAAACTTCTAAGCCCCGCCCGCCGCCGCGCCTGTGTGGATCACGTGGGAGCCGAACTGGACCTGTCCGAGCGACGGGTCTGCCGGGTCCCAGGCCAGCACCGTTCCACCCAGCGCAAGATCTCTGCCTTCCCGGATGACGAGGCGGCACTGACCGCCGACATCATCGCGCTTGCCCTCCAGTATGGCCGCTACGGCTACCGGCGCATCACGGCCCTGCTGCGGGACGCCGGCAGGCTCGTGAACAACAAGCGGGTCGAGCGGATCTGGCGGCGGGAGGGGCTGAAAGTACCACAAAAGCAACCGAAGAGAGGACGGCTCTGGCTCAATGACGGATCGTGTATTCGGTTGCGGCCGGAAAATCCCAACCATGTCTGGTCGTATGACTTTGTCGAGGATCACACGCATGACGGGCGCAAGTTCCGCATGCTCAACATCATGGACGAGTTCACGCGTGAATGCCTGGCCATCAGAGTGAACCGGAAGCTGAAAGCCGTCGATGTGATCGACATGCTCTCAGACCTATTCATCCTGCGCGGTGTTCCGGGCCATATTCGTTCCGACAACGGCAGCAAATTCGTGGCTAAAGCAGTCCGCGAATGGATTGCAGCTGTGGGAGCAAAGACGGCCTACATCGAGCCGGGCAGCCCTTGGGAGAACGGCTATTGCGAGAGCTTCAACTCGAAGCTCCAGGATGAGTTGCTGAAAGGAGAGATCTTCTACACGCTGAAAGAGGCTCAGATCGTGATCGAATGCTGGAGGCGCCACTACAATACCGTGCGCCCACACTCATCATTGGGCTATCGACCACCCGCCCCAGAGGTCGTGCTGTGGCGCCACAACCAATCATGCACTAACATTGATCCCCGACCACCTCAATGGGGCCGGCCATCGCGAAGCAGTTGTCGGCAATACAGTTAGAGTAGTTGGGCAAACAAGCGAGGATGTTTTGCGCCAGACGCTTTCGATAGCTTACTCGATGGACGCGGGGGCGCAGATTCCAGGCGGAGAACCATACATCTCTGCCAAGTCCCGCATAAGAAGGTTCTAGAAAGTCATTGGCCGCTTCCAAGTTACTTACCTCAAGACCAAGGGTTGCCTCAGTGAGCGGCACGTGAGCCCACATGTCAGAACGAGAGCACCGAGCGACAGGTGTCCTCACTCACCAGTCCTTGGTGCCCTCGTCGCAGGAAACTGACCTATGGCTAAATCGCGACCTCCGCTAGGGAGGTCACGACATCATAGTCAACTCCGAGTGCCTTAAAATGCTCTCGACCGCAGGCAATCTTCTGATTCTCCTTCTTGCGGCGCTCGTCATCGTTGAGCGTGCTCTTTGTTTCACGGACAAAATAGAGGCGTTCCTCGCGTTCGGTGACAAAAGCCCAGTCAGGGTTGTAGCTGCCAATGGGTGTATCGATCTTGAACCAGCCCGGTAGTTTCACGAAAAGCTTGATATTTTCATTGTTGTCGAGATCACGGGCGAATTGCTTTTCGACTTCCGATTCGTATTCGATAGCATCGAACAGTGATTTGTCGCGATTTTTCACCTCATACAGGTTCGTCAGATACCGGACGATGCCTCCTTCCGCATCTTGCTCCAACCGACTCTGCTCCCAGTGGAGTCCTGCGACCTTCTCGTATTTGATACCGTCCAGCATGAGATCGTGTAGGGCCCGCGAAAGCTCTCTGGACACCGCTGCCATGAAAGCCTGCGGGTTAATCTTGAACTCTGCCAACCGTCCTGACCGTTTCAGGACTTCCGCGAGGGTATGTCGCGTGAGCTCAGTTTCCTTCTGAAGAAATGCGAGGATGTCCGGCAGGACCTTGACTGGTTCCATGTCACGAACACGAGTAGCGATCTGCCGATCCGCAGAAACACCCGCATCCGAGATGTCCAACTCTACGACGGTTGTGGCAATGCGCGGCGCTTTAATTGGCTCGATCTTCGCAATACGAGCCAGAGCCCGCTCGATGAGCTCGTCTGTCTTGAAGTTGACCCGGTAGCGAGTGCGCTGCTTGATTTTGTCCCACAGTGTCTGGAACTCTTCACTCAGCTGCACCTCCTTGCGGAACTTCAACTCACGACGCTCACGTGCATTGACAATGCGGTTCTTAAAGACCTTGCGATTGATCTCATCGATAATTTCTCCGCTCAGATCCGCGTAGCTCTCGCCGATCTGTAGCTCAAAGTGGGGGTTCTTTGAATCGAACTTGTCTAGAATGTCTCCATCTGCACTCAGGTAGCCTGCGCGAACTAGCTCAGCCCAAATTTGCTGCGATGTATCCTGCCCAATTGGAGTATCGGTTCCATCGCTGGCTTGTCGCACAATCTCAGCGAAAGCAATCTTTTCGACCTTGCCAAATTTCAGTCCAAAGTCGTTCTCAAATTCCGTTTGGAGCGTTCGCGCGAAGTCCTCGTAGGACTCGTTGGCAATAACGGTGAGGCGATTGACCGTTTCGTCGTGGACCCGCTCACCAGCCTCATTGACGGGCAGCCGTAGCCCGCGGCCAATCTCCTGCCTCTTCTTTTCGACAGACTGCGTCTCACTGAGCGTGCATATCTGAAAAACGTTCGGGTTGTCCCACCCCTCGCGCAAAGCGGAGTGTGAGAAGATGAATCGCAAGGCGACTTTGGGATCGAGCAGGCGCTCCTTGTCCCGCATGATGAGATTGTAAGTATCCTCATCGTCGGCTGTATTCCCACGCGTATCTTTCGCGCGCCCCTCCTTGTCCTGTGAGAAGTAGCCGTTGTGCACTTCGCTGACCGTGAACGGAATCAGTCCCTTGTAAATGGGCTTTGTCGTAAGCTCTAGGTAGGCCTCCTCAAACCACCTTCCGATTTTGCCGAGGCTCGTGGTGCCGTCTGGGTTATAAATGCGGTAATTGGCGACGCGATCAATGAAAAAGAGCGAAAGCACCTTGAGTCCCTTGCCCTTGAGAGCGCGCTCTTTTTTGAGGTGCTGTTCAACCGTTTCATAGACTTGGGCCTTCATGAGGTCCTCGCCCGTGCCCCCTACTTCCTGACCCATTTCCAGGAACTTGCCTTGGTTGAACTCTAGGTACTCCGAGCCTGGTGTACAGTCGATATTCTGCACAATGTACCCGTCGCGATACACCTCCCGCTCGCCGGATTTCACGAAAAGGTCATCACCCTGCTTGACCCACATTTTAGTGGCTTTCGGACCCGATGGAGATGCCTTGTGAATCTCTACCTGAGCCTTGATGCCATTCTTGTTGTCCGTCTTTAGCAGCTTCACATAGGCGTCATTGAAGTTATCGCCCGAACGGACGGAGGCGACCTCGATGCGTTTCACCAGCCGGAGATCGTATGCTTTGATCGGATCAAGCCTATAGATAAGGTTATAAGGATCCCTGTGGGTCGCGCTGTACCGAAGCGTGACCAGTGGATTCAGATTTCGGATCGCCCGCTTTGACTTTTCGGTTGTGTCCACGCTCTGTGGCTCATCGATAATGACGATAGGATTGGCAGCCTGAATGAACTCGATGGGCCGACGCCCCGACATCCGGTCGTTTTCACGGTTGATCACGTTAAGCTTCTTGAGGTCGTCTTCGGTCATCTCCGTTAGGTCTTTGTCAGCAACGTCCTTTTGAAAGGACTGAATGTTGATGACCATAATCTGAATTTGATTGCTGCTTGCGAACTGCCGCACCTTTCCGAGCCGCTTTGAGTCATAGACAAAGTAATCGAAGGGAAAGTTCTCATATAACGTTTGGAAGTGATCCTTTGTCACCTCGATGCTCTTGAGCACACCCTCACGAATTGCGACGCTTGGCACGACGATGATGAATTTTTTGAAGCCATAGACCTTGTTCAGCTCGAAAATGGTGCGGAGATAAACGTAAGTCTTGCCCGTTCCGGTCTCCATTTCGACCGAGAACTCGCGGCCTTCAAGCGCCGTCACCTTCTCGATACGATTCGCCTCCTGAATTGTCCGAATGTTGGTCAGTATCGTTTCGTCGGGAATAATTAATCGATTGCCCATCCCGAGCTCAGTTTGAAACAATCCGCCGATTTGCAGTGACTGGAATGCCATTGCGCCCGTCTGCACGTAAGGCTGACCGTTGAAGACGGAAACAACCGCGCTGATTGCGTCTTGCTGGTACTGAAGGGAAGGATCAAATTTCAACTTCATCGTAATCTCCTCAGACCGTTTTGAACACGATCTCGGACTCTTCGGCCTGAGCCCGTGCTTTGAAGGTCTGAACCGCATTGGTCTTGAGCTGGTCGTTGCCTTTGAAGCCTTCGTCCAGGCAGATGACCTGCAATGGGTCAGCCTCGGCGAGGGCGTCAAGCAGCTCGGGCGTGATCTCTTTCTCAAGGCAGATCAGCAGCGCACCATCCTGAACGGAGTAGACCTGCTTTCCAGCCATTTCGGTCGTTTGCACCTTGGTTGTCAGAGGGAACCCAGCCTTCAGCAGCAGCTCGTAGAGCACATCCTCGGCATTGCTGGTGTCGAGAACATGATCGATATGCAGCTCAAGCTGATTGCCGAGGTCTGCCTCTGAGGAGACCTGCCCATCCCACACCTTGAAGTTGGAACGGTGGAGTTTGAACACTCTAAAACCGAAATCAGTGATCGCAGTTGAGCCATCTAGGTGCCCATCCTGCACTGAGGAAAGTTGATTTGCGACCCGCCGAATCCGTTCCTTACCTATGTCTGCGATGGTTTTGTATCCGGCTCTATATGCCTCTGATGTCTCGTCCACTTTCTCGGGGAGCTGGACAGTGATGAATCGGCACTTCATATTCTTTGAGATGTTATGCTCGAACAGCGCGTGGGCGGTCGTACAAGAGCCCGCAAAGAAGTCTAGTACAACGCAGCCATCGCTCGCACCTTGCTCAATTAGCTCTCGCAGCAGACCTGTCGGCTTGGGAAAATCCATAGCACGAAAGCCGAATATTTCATTTACTTCTGCTGTTCCATCGCGCGTATAAACATCAGAGCCGATGATTGAGGAAACGCCAGTGAACTCGCTGGTGAGCTCCTCGAGAAAAGCCTTTCTCCGAGGACGGCCATCGGCGGACGAAGGCCACAAAATGCGCCCTTCCGCTATGAGATGCGCCATTGTTCTTGGATCATAGCGCCATCCCATAGCCGGGCAGCCGTAGTTGATACCCGTTGCAGGATCGATAAGATCAAAGTGAAGGTTCGGTCGCCGATCCTTCGTAGCCAAGCCGACCATATTCGCACTGGTCCATGGGCCGCGTGGATCATCATCCGGATTGCTGTATTGCGATAAGTTGCGCTCGTCACCGCGAACTCGGCGACCATAGCAGAGGATGTACTCATGATCGACCGAAGCTCCCTTTTCAGGTCGGTTGTCCTTGTTCTGCCGACTTTTCCAAACGAATGTGGCTACTAAATTCTCCTCTCCGAAGATCTCGTCACACAACTTGCGAAGGTTCGCAACCTCGTTGTCATCAATCGAAATGAAGATTACACCATCGTCGCTCAGCAGGTTACGAGCCAGATAGATCCTAGGGTACATCATGTTGAGCCAATTACTATGGTAGCGGCCAACAGTGTCAGAATTTGTCGCGAACTTCTTCCCTTGACTGTCAATTTGCCCTGTATAGGCGAGGTAGGTTTCTAAACTCTCCGCGTACTTATCGGGATAAATAAATTCTTGCCCTGTGTTATATGGCGGGTCTATGTAGATCATCTTTACCTTACCATAGTACGCCTTCTGAAGCAGCTTCAACACTTCAAGATTGTCGCCCTCGATAAAAAGATTCTCAGTCGAATCGAAGTCTACTGATTCAATTCGCTCAGGCTTCAGCGTAGCGACGCTCGGTTGCTGAATAATCCTCATGCACTCGGCCTTGCCTGGCCAGGTCAGACCGAACCGTTCCTTGTCAGGATCAATCCAATCGCCAAGTGCTCTCTTAAGTTGGTTGAAGTCGACATTCCCCTCCGTGAGTGCTTCCGGAAAATATTGCTCTAGGACACTCTTGAGCACATCACGCTTTCCTGCCACCACATCCATTGACCTGAGGTCCACTTTCTCAGGCATTGCTGGCTCCGGTTTGTTCATTCTTAGCCCCTTACTTAACCATAAACCTGATTACGAACAGTTCTTCGTCCGATACCGATTGCCCGAGGCGCTCTTCCACTTGGTCGAGGAGACTATCCTTCTGAGCCTCTATCTCTTTTGCGGCAGCATCATAGGTGCGCCACGCCTCGTCGCGTTTGGCCTCTAGCAAACGACCCTGTCGCTGAAGCACGAGTTTGTCCGGGAGATTGTTGGTTTGGCGGACATCCCTCTTAAGCGCCTTGATCTGCTCATCAAGATCTTTGAGATCAGCTTTCAACCCCGCACGCTTATCCTCAGCCCAATTGTCAAGTTTTTGCATCTCTTCGTCGAACCATGTGGACTGTCGGTTTGCCATTTCGTCGAGCACGGCTCTTCGCTGGTTGTCGACAATCTGCCTAACTGCTTCCGACGACTGCACTATGGTTACCCCTGTCTTGCGGGCAGGGAGCTCAAACAGGCGCATCGCAATTTTAGGATCTAGGAGCTTGCTCTCATCTGTCATTGCCGCGAGTAGGACATGATCCTGATCGTCTGCACCACGTATCGAGAGCTTGTGCGCGATAAGAATTCCGGAAGTTCCGACGAAGGGCTCCAGTGCCAAAGCTCTCTGCGGCCACGCAGTATAGTCGAACACAATCTCAGCGCATTCGAGCTGGCGTGATGAGGCAGTCGATAGAACATGTTGCGCCAGCGGGTGACCGAGACGATAGCGGTGGCCATCGATCCCATGCCTAGCCATAAAATAGCTGCCTTCCGACGCTTGAAATCCATCAGGCACAACTCCGAGCGAGAACGTTAAATAGTCGTCGTCGAAGTTCGCATATTTGCCGAGTTCGTGCTTGGTCACTGCCCAAAGCATCCTTGCAAAGCGATCCAGATACTCCTTGCTTTGGCTCATATTCACTTTTAGGCGGTCGTGGACCTCGGCATCGAAGTTCTCAAGCAGCTTACGCCGAGTGTCCTCCATGGTTACTGTTATATCGGCTTCCATTTCGTCGCGGAGGTGCTTGAATTCGGCCTCTATTTCTTCCGTCGAACGGCAGTTCTGATAAATGGAGACAATGCGCTTCTCGAATTCGACACCAGACTCAATAGCACCAAGCACTTCGTCGCTCGCTCCAAATACACCAGAGAAGAGCTTGAATTTCTCCGCGAGTAGCTCATAGACTCGCTGATCGGCAGCGTTATTCTTGTTGAGAAAGTTGACGACGACCACGTCATAGCGTTGGCCGTAGCGGTGACAGCGTCCAATCCGCTGTTCGATCCGTTGCGGGTTCCAGGGAAGGTCGTAGTTGACCACCATTGAGCAGAACTGAAGGTTGATACCCTCCGCTGCGGCTTCCGTTGCAATCATGACCGCTGCACTCTCGCGGAAATGTTCAACGAGTGCTGCGCGCATGTCGGCGGTGCGCGAGCCAGTTACCCGATCTGTGCCCTTGTGCCGCTCAACCCATGCCTCGTAGATCGCTTTGGATTCTGGGTCAGAATTTGAGCCGTTGAACAAGACGAGCTTGCTATCATAGCCGTTGTCCGAGAGAAGGCGGACAAGGTATTCCTGCGTACGACGCGATTCCGTGAAGATGATTGCCTTTTCGGCACCCCCGAGCTCAGCAGCCTTTGCGAACCCGGCGCGCAGCGCCTGAAGCAGCGCCTGCCCCTTTGCATTCTCGGAGATGGAGACGGCGAGATCCCGGAATTGCCTCAGATCAGCAATCTCCTGTTCAATGCTGGTGATGTCTTCAGCGGTGAGGAGCTCAGGCTCAGCAACATCCTCGCCCCACTCATCGGCAACTTCCTCGAACTCCTCGTAATCGTCAGAAAGTTCCTCTTCAAGTCTATCACGTAGGCTCCTATCGCTTCGGAGCTGACGTTCCAGTTTACGCGCCAGTGAGTCTAGTGCTCCTGCTATTGCAAACGTCGACGAGGCGAGCAGTTTGCGAAGGATCAGCGTCATCAGCGTCCGCTGACTTGACGGCAGTGCTTGCAACGATGGCCGTCTTAAATAGTCGGAGACCATGTCATAGAGCGTCTGCTCCGCGTCGGTCGGAACGAACTCTTGTGTGATTGGGATCCGGTTTGTGTAGCGGATATATTCGAGCACCTGTCGTCTAAGAGTGCGGTGGCAGACTGGCTTAAGGCGCCCCTTCAGCTCATCGAAGAGGTTATCACCAGTGAGCCGGGCATATTGTGCGCGGAAGCTCTTAGCGTCTCCAAATGCATAATCATCGATCAGGCTAACGAGGCCGTAAAGCTCCATTAGGGAGTTCTGGAGTGGCGTTGCAGTTAAAAGCACCTTCGGTGCATTCGCCAAAGCTCCTTTCAACGTTTTCCCAATCCGGTTATCCGGACGATAGACGTTTCGCAGCCTATGGGCCTCGTCAATCACCACTAGGTCCCACGGGATTACCATGAGCTCTTCGGCATGGCGCGCGGCAAATTGGTATGAGCACATGACAAGAGCTTTTTGCTCAAAGGGACGGCGCATCCCCTCCTTGGACATTTTGTTGTAGTTGCGCGCTTCGAGAATGATTGTCGGCAGGAAGAACTTTTCTTCGATTTCCTGCGCCCATTGTTTGCGTAGGTTGGCAGGCGTAATGACAAGGATGCGCCGTTTGCCCTCCGCCCACTTTTGAGCCAGAACGAGTCCCGCCTCGATTGTTTTACCAAGGCCGACCTCGTCAGCAAGGATAGCACCTTTGGAGAGGGGAGACTTGAAGGCGAATAGGGCTGCTTCGACTTGGTGAGGATTGAGATCCACTTGCGCATCGAGCAGGGCTGCAGCAAGCTTTTCCCCGTCAGCCACCGAGCGCCGCCGAAGCAGTTCATGAGCATAAAGCTTGGCGTGATACTCTGTTGTCATCCCCTCAGCCCGCATTCCACGTTTGTACGCTCCCCTTTAGCTTAATTGCCACGCTAAAGGCCAGTCCAGAATGTTACTTTGGTTCGTGCAGCCCCGTGAGCTTCTTGGCTGCTGAGGCGGGGCTTGCTTCTGCGTCCTTGTTACATAGCGCAGCTGATTCAGCGGGGTTCAAAGGTAACTTGGCTAAAATGGGATGAAGGTTGCAATTGCTTGGAAGCCACAGCTCGTGGGCTGTTGTTCGTTCGCTTAGCGAGTCTAAGCCTAGCCTTCGAGAATGCGCGCTCTAGTACCCGCGACCCTGAGTTGAGGTTCTATCTGGCTGTCTCGCATGAAGCTTAGACTACTGAGCCCAGGGTTGTAACTAAGTACTGAGTTACCGTTTGAGTGGGCAAACCTATCCATCTCAAACCAATGTGGAACGAGAATGCAAAGGCATGGTCGACAGGCGAATCCCCATCACAGCACTTAATCCTTCTGCCGTTATGGGGATTTCGCAGATCTTTACCGTAAGTGAGCGGCAATAGATAGCTACTATGGGGTTTCGATCGCTTTTATGATGGTTTCAGCAAACGCCTTTATTGAAGATGGCTTCTTTTCTACCGAAGCCTTCACTAATTTTTTCACGTTTTGATCTTTTATGTTTCTATCTTGCAAGTTGTACTTTGAAGCAATTTCGATCCAACGCTGCCTCGGATTGTCTGCCTCTAGCTTTTGCACGATGAGCCTATCTCGCGGCAGACATTCATTGAGGTAGTAGTCCCATTGATTATCCGACAGACGATCTAACAGCGCATGTGCGTCAGGTTGAGCAGCGAATGCGACACCGTACATGTTCCCTAGGGCAACGGCCATGACTGCAGACATGCAATTTGGAAATGCAGGCCAAGGTATTGTTGTACCGAGACGCGCCAAAGCACTTATGGCAGCGGGCTCATTATAGAAATTTTGGAAACCAGCGTGAGCAGCAAGTACTGCGTTTGCGGCAGCCGTGAAAGTGCTCGACCTGAGGCTCTCGGGTACATAGTCGAAACCTTTCACTGCCAACAATGCTGTTTTAAGGCCCTTAGCAGCCGCCGCCATACCAGCAGAAACGACCTCCGCGTAACTCTGCCCAACAGACCATCTCTCGGGCCCCTTTAGTGATGGCCAAAGTACAGGAATTATGACTGCTGTGTTCCCAACAAGGTGCTCAAACTGTGCTCCAGTCTTCGTCTTCAAACCTGCGAGGAGGACACTCAATGTGGTCCTTTGAAAGAAGTATGGAGAGTCGATCAGTTTAACGACTTCTATGTCATCCTTCTTGAACGTTTTTGACTCTAATGCTGATCTGAATGACACGAATTGAAGTGAAACAGCACTGTCAGCTCGCCCTAGAACCGATTGAACACAAGTCCGAAGGCAGATTATCGCCTCCTCCTTGCTCATTTCCACTTCTTGAGCTTCTTCAGGCGCAAGCTCCTCGAAGTGAGAAAGCATTTCGAGTGTCTGCATCATGCGCTTCGCGTCAGTAGAATTCATGACGCCAAGTTCGCGAGCGAGATTAATCGCTTCAAAGTCAGTAATTACCGCGCTCGGAACTGATTTCTCGGTAATATCTGGACGTCCAAGCATCTCGCCAATGAACTCCATCCCGAGTTCGGCAAGCTGTTTCTTTAGCGCGGCCAAGCTCTTTTTCAGAACATATCCACTGACCATTTCGTAGCTGCCAGATTGGAATGCCTTTACGATATGTTGAGCATCCCGAGGCGTGAGTTGCTGCGCATAAGCTAGGATTTGCTTGGCACTCCTTGCACTCTGTGGAACAACATGTCCCTCAGGCCCTTTCCAGATTGCAATGTCGTTTGGCATTTGTGCAGGCCACCTATACTTTGGGTTCAGCTTCGGAAAGCTTAAGCTTAGTTACGCCGTCTTGAGATCGGAAAAAAGCAGCAGAAAACTCACCTCCAACATGCTCAGAGAGAGCCTGAAAGGCGCGAGTTCGCGCTCCACCAACAACACCTGCCGCGGCAGGCTTTGATTGAACAAAGGCCCGAAATCCCAAGACATGGCCGCCTTGCTTAAAGACAGTGATGCCATCGCTGGAGATCATGCCTTGGATCAGTTGTGCTGCTGCTTGAAGACTGCTCAGCGATGCACCAGACAGAGCATCCTCGCGGTGGCGCAGGAGCCGCCCAGCAAAATCAATGATGGGGTTCAGAACAACCATATCGTGAAGCACATTTGGGATGGCTGTCGCTGAATTAGGAACAACAGCAATAAGCGTCCCATGTGACTTCTGAATCGCCTCTGCCAGTACCCTTTTCATCATTCCGGGAAAGACGCTCATCAACTCTTCTGAGACGCCGGAGGCAATGCAGGCAGCCAAGGATGCAAGCTCCTCGTCTCCCTGGTGGGCCGATCCTTCCTCGCCATGAAAATGGAAGCATCTGGACCTAGAAGCGTTAGAGCGGATTTCTACCCTGTTGGGCCCAAGTTGTCGTGCCATGAGCACAGGGAAGGCAGGATCTGGCGTTTCAAGCGCGGTTTCGACCAGGGTTAATGCAGAGGGATCAGTAGACCCAGTAAACAGCCCATAGTGAAGCTCACTTTGGGACCCTCGCTCCAGGAAAATGGCCCAGTTACCGGTTGCCAGCGGAGCCGCCTCCTTCAAGGCTCGTTGGGCAGCGCCCCCGTTCAGCGGGGCTTTGCCAAGAAAGACAAACTCCGCGGTCCCAACACGCTGCACCAAATCCCGGATAGAGTTGCAGACGAAAACATCCGGTGAAAGGCTGTGCCCCTCCTCCTGATAGTTCGCGAGAAGTGATATAACACTAACAAGCACATCAGCGGTTTCAAGGCACACGATGCCAGCGTGCTTCAGCGTGTCGATTACTTCAGAATGAAGGGAGTGACGAAACGTAATTGTTTTTCGGTCGACCTGAAACATACTTGCACGCTGTATACCCAAAGCCTTACACGCAAGTACAAGCCACGAGTTGCAAATGCAACCTCTTACGTCTGTAATATCATTTCAATGATGATTTTTGTGAAGGGGCACCGCAGGCGATCCGCCTCCTCCTTAGAATAGGACCTGATATCGGGATGGAAGCCGAAGGCCAGATTTGTGGGGCCCTATAGGCAGCACGTGCCAGACACCAGGCGAGCGTTACCCCGTTTGTTACCCCAACCTTCTTCTCTGGTAAGCTGCCCTCGAACCTGCGAGGCCTAAGCCTTTGATATTGATGGTACAGCCGCCCCGGCTCGAACGGGGGACCCCCAGATCCACAATCTGGTGCTCTAACCAACTGAGCTACGGCTGCACGTGAGGCAGGGTGTAATCGCCCGGGCGAGCAATTTCAAGACCTGTTTGGCGGTTTGAGGGCCCGAAATGACAACGGCGGGCTTGTGGAGCCCGCCGCATCCATGTTCAAGCTTGGAAAAGCTTATTCCGCCGTGGCGCCGGCCGCCTTGAGAACCGGGGTCCAGCGGGCGACCTCGCTCTCGACGAGCTTCTGCAGGGCTTCCGGGGTCCGCTCTGCGCCGGTCGGGATGACACCGCCAAGCTCGAGAAGGCGCTTCTTGGTGTTCTCGTCGTCGAGGGACTTCATAAGAGCGTCGCTGAGCTTCTTGACCACATCCGGAGGAGTGCCCTTGGGGGCGAAGACCGCGTTCCAGGCGCTGACCTCATAGCCCTCCAGGCCGGCTTCCTTGGTGGTCGGCACGTTCGGCAGCACGGGGGAGCGCTCACGGGTCGCGATGGCGAAGGCCTTGATGTTGCCGCCCTGGATCTGCGGTGCCACGTTGACGATCTGGTCGGTCATGAAGTCGACCGTGTTGGCCATGAGGTCGTTCAGGGCCGGGCCGGTGCCGCGATAAGCCACCATGGTGGGCTTCGCCTTGATGACGGAGTTGAAGAAGATGCCCGTGGAGTGGGAGACGGAGCCCACGCCCGCATGGGCCATGTTCACCTTCTCGCCATTGGCCTTCATGTGATCGAGAAAGCCCTTGAGGTCGGTGGCCGGAAAGTCCTTCTTGGCCACGATCACGATCGGCGTGCCGGCGGCAAGCCCGATGGGGGCGAAGTCCTTGGTGGGATCGTATTTCAGGTTCGGGTAGAGGGCCGGCGCTGCGCCATGGGTGCCCATGTGTCCCATCATGATGGTGTAGCCGTCCGCTTGAGCCTGCGCAGCGCGGGTGATGCCCGTCGTGCCGCCGGCGCCTGCCACGTTCTCGATCACGATCTGCTGGCCTAGCGTGCGGCTCATGTTGTCGGTCACGATGCGGGCGATCACATCCGTCGGGCCTCCGGCCGCGAAGGGCACGATCATGGTGATCGGGCGGGTCGGGTATCCTTGGGCCTGGGCGCCCGTTGCGGCCAAGCCGGCAACGGCGGCAAGGGCCAAAGTGATCTTCTTCATCTGTTTTCTCCCTGGAAAGTTATGGCCTTACAATTGGGCAAGGCACCTTCGAAGACAAGCTACTCCGTGAACACCTCGTCCCTCCCCTTTCGTATGGAGGGCAGGAGCGCAATCACAAGCAGGATAGCGGCGACTGCGAGCAGGCCCGCGCTGATTGGGCGTTCGATGAAGGTCTCAAGCGAGCCGCGCGAGATGATCAGCGCGCGCCTCAGGTTCTCCTCCATCAGCTTACCGAGCACGAAGCCAAGCAGCATCGGCGCCGGCTCAAAGCCGAACTTGATCAGCATGTAGCCCACAAACCCGAACAGGCCGATGAACATCACGTCGGTGGGCAGCGAGTTGATGGAGTAAATGCCGATGCAGCAGAACATCAGGATCGCCGGGAACAGAAGCCGGTACGGCACCTTGAGCAGGCGCACCCACATGCCCACCAGCGGCAGGTTGATCACCAGCAGCATCAGGTTGCCCACCCACATGGAGGCGATCATGCCCCAGAACAGGGTCGGGTTCTTGGTCATCACCTGCGGGCCCGGGATGATGCCGTGGATCGTCATGGCGCCCACCATCAGGGCCATCACGGCATTCGGCGGAATGCCCAGCGTCAGCAGCGGAATGAACGAGGTCTGCGCGCCGGCATTGTTGGCGCTCTCGGGGCCTGCCACGCCTTCGATGGCGCCGCGGCCGAAGCGGCTCGGGTCCTTGGCGAGCTTCTTTTCCAGCGTATAGGCCGCGAAAGGCCCGAGCACAGCGCCGTTGCCCGGCAGGATGCCGAGGATCGCGCCAATGAAGGTGCCGCGCAGCACCGGCTTGTAGGACTGCCGGAAGTCTTCCTTGTTCGGCAGCAAGCGGCCGATGGCCTGCCTCACCACGTCCCGGTGCTCGGTATGATCGAGATTGCGCATGATCTCGGCGATGCCGAAGATGCCCATGGCCAGCACCGCAAAGTCGATGCCGTCGGAGAGGATGGGCAGACCGAAGGTCATACGCTCCTCGCCGGTCTCGAGATCCGTGCCCACGGTGGAAAGCAGGATGCCCACCAGGATCATGGCGATGGCCTTGAGGATCGACCCACGTGCCAGCACGACGGCGAAGACGAGGCCCATGACCATGAGGGAGAAATACTCCGTCGGGCCGAAGATGAGCGCAAGGCCGGTCAGCGGCACGCCCAGGGCTGCGATCACGAGGGTTGCCACGGTGCCGGCAAAGAACGAGCCGATGGCCGCAATGCCGAGCGCCACGCCCGCGCGGCCCTGGCGGGCCATCTGGTGGCCGTCGAGCGCGGTCACCACGGAGGTGGCCTCGCCGGGGATGTTGACGAGGATTGCCGTGGTCGAGCCGCCGTATTGCGCGCCGTAATAGATGCCGGCCAGCATGATGAGCGCGCCGGTGGGATCGAGCCCGAAGGTGATCGGCAGCAGCATGGCGATGGTGGCAATCGGGCCGACGCCCGGCAAAACGCCGATCAGAGTGCCGACGAGGCAGCCCAGAAACGCCAGTCCGAGATTGAGCGGGGTCAGGGCGACGCCGAAGCCGAGGCTCAGGTTGGAGAAAAAGTCACCCATCAGATTCTCCCACTGTGATCGGCGACGTCGATCCGGTTCGTGCGGCGGCTGCGGGTTGCGAAGAACAGGATGGCCGCCGCAACGGCCATGATCGCGGCGGTGGCGCGCAGCACCGCCTTTTGCGACCAGTCGGCGGGAAACAACCCGGTGAGGGCCTGCGGAAAGATGGGGATCGGCAGGTTCAGGAGATCGCCGAACAGCACCATGCAGAAGGGCGTCAGGCTCAAGGCCAGGATCACGAGATCGCGCAGGCGCGCCTCGGGGGTGGCAAAGCCACCGATGATGATGGCCAGCGGACCCGCCGCCACCATGCCGAGCCCCGGCATGGCGAGCGGCCCGAAGGAGAAGGGTCGGATCGTGACGGCAAAGGCCAGGATCGCCCCGATCACGAAGACCGGGCCGCGCAGGCTCCAGCGCTCGAGCACATCGCCCTGCTTGATGAAGGCAAAGGCGAGCAGGGCCAGACCGGAGAGGCCCACGGCCATGGCGAGCCAGCGCGGCAGCATGGCGGGGCCCATGGCGTTCAGGGTGCCCTGATCGAGATCCCGGGTCAGCCACAACGCCAGGGCCGCAAGAGCTATCAGCAGGATCCCCCCGGCCAAGCTTTGCGGGGCGCGGATCGGCCCTCGGGGGCCCGGGAGACCGGAGCCTTCATGAGAAAGAGACATGGACGACCTCCCGACGGACGCCTTATGCGCCAAGGTTCTTCAACCCGATATGACCTAAGGCGGCAGGCCGGATCAAGCTACTGTTTGTTGGAGGGTAAAGCTTCTCAACAAGACCCATCCCGATGGAGATGGATGCCTGCATCAGTGCAGCAAGGGGAGAAAAAAGGTCTATTAAACTATTGGACACCTGCCCAAAGCGGATGAAGGGTCCCTTGATCCCTCGCCCCGTCTTGTCTAGATGGACCCGGTATAGCCAGGCCGGGCCCCTCTGGTCGCTCCCTTTGAGCGGCGATGTCGGACTGGATGAAAACCAGGACGGCCTGGGTTCGTTCAAAAAGACGGTTTTGCCTGCATCTCGGCCTCTGGCCCGAATGATTTCGGACCATGCTGGTGCCGGATGCGCCCTTTTGAGCGTTTCGCATGCGCTGCTCCCGAACCGACATATGAGGCAACGCATGTTTGAGCTCTCACAATACTTCTCCCCGGAGGTCGTGGCCTTCCTGATGGTCATCGGCATCGACCTGGCGCTGGCCGGCGACAATGCCATCGTCATCGGCCTTGCGGCCGCGGGCCTTCCTAAGGAGCAGCGCAACAGGGCGATCCTGCTCGGCGTTCTCGCTGCAACCGTCCTGCGCATCATTTTCGCTCTTCTCACAACGCAGCTTCTCCAGATCGTAGGCCTCCTGCTCGCAGGCGGCGTTCTCCTTCTCTGGGTGTGCTGGAAGATGTGGCGCGAGCTACGCACGGGCCATGAGGCGGAGCAGCATGCGGCGGAAGAGGCTCTGGAGGGCCGCGACATCAACCAGGACGGCACCGTCGCCGGTGGCGTCCCGCGCAAGACCTTCTCCCAGGCAGCCTGGCAGATCGTCATCGCCGACGTGTCCATGTCCCTCGACAACGTCCTTGCCGTGGCCGGCGCAGCGCGCGAGCATCCCTACATCCTGGCCTTCGGTCTCCTGCTGTCCATCGCTCTCATGGGCCTTGCAGCCTCCTACATCGCCCGCCTGCTGCAGCGCTATCGCTGGATTGCCTATGTGGGCCTGGCCATCATCCTCTACGTGGCGCTCAAGATGATCTACGAGGGCTATGTCGAGGTGGCTCCATACGTCAACGGCGTGACCGGTTAAACTCCACTGCAGGGCCGACCATCGGTCGGCCCTGCCATTTGCCGATTGACGGCGGGGATGCGGGAAGGCACAGAGCGTGACGCTCATGTCCCCCGCTCCCCGCCCTCACTTTTCCCGAGCCGGCCTGCGCCACGGCGTTCGCGCCGCCCTGCCCGCCTTCCCCGGCTTCATCATGTTCGCCATAGCCTTTGGCACGGCAGCGGCCCAGAAGGGGCTGTCGCTCGGCGAAACCCTCGGCCTCTCCGCCTTCGTTTATGCAGGCGCCTCCCAGATGGTCGGCCTTGAGATCTGGCAGCAGGTCTGGTCGCCCACGACGATCCTCACGATCGTCACGGTGACCGCCGTCGTGAACGCGCGCATGATCCTTCTGGGCGCGACCCTTCAGCCCTGGCTCAAGGACGAGCCGCTCGCCCGCACAGCGCTCAACCTCTTTCTCCTCACCGAGGCCGGCTGGCTTATCGGCACCCGCTACCACAACCAGGGCGGGAGGGACGTGGGGGTGCTGCTGGGCTGCGCGCTCATCCTCTGGCTGGTCTGGCTCTTCGCCACGCTCACAGGGTACTTCGCAGGCGCCCTCGTGCCGGAGCCAAGGCGCTTCGGCCTCGATCTCGTGATGCCGATCTTCTTCGGGGTCATGCTTGTTCCCCTTTGGAAGGGCGCAAAATCCGCCCTGCCCTGGTTGGTGGCCGGTGTGGTCTCGCTCATTGTCCATGCCCTCGTGCCCGGTTATGCCTTCATCATTGCAGGGGCTCTGGCCGGGGTCGTGGCCGGAATGCTGATCGAATGACCACCTTCGGGACCTTCATTGCAAGTCCCTGGGGCTCCGTGATGGCCATAGCGGCCATGGCCTTGGTGACGTTCCTCTGTCGCATCGCAGGTGTCGTGGTCATGAGCCGGGTGCGCATCACGCCTCGCTTCGAACGGGGCCTACGCGCTCTGCCCGGCTCCATCATCCTGGCCACCATTCTGCCCGCCGTGATCGACAACGGCTGGCCGGCGCTCGTCGCCCTGGGCGCCGCTGTCGTTGCGATGGCCGTCACGCGGATCGACATTGTCGGCCTCGTGGCAGGCCTAGGCACCCTCGCCATCATCAGGGCTCTTGGGTGAGCCCTGCTTGAGCCGCAGACGAATGCGGTACATCAGGCCATCGCGGATATTGCGGTAGGCGTCGAGCACTTGCTCGCGCGAGCCCTGCGCGATGGTCGGATCCGGTGTCGGCCAGTACTCCACATCGGCCGCAATCGTCCGCGTCAGCTCGAGAGCGGCATGGTGCGCCTCCGGCGAGAGGGAGATGATGAGGTCGAAATTGAGCCCCTCCCACTCCTCCAGCTCCTCCAGGGTGCGCGGCTTGTGCTTGGAGGCGTCGATGCCGATTTCCGACAGGGTCGATGCCATGAAGCCGTCCGTCTCGCCTTTGCGCACGCCTGCCGACTGCACATAGATCGATTTGCCGAAATAGTGGCGCGCGAGGGCCTCTGCCATGGGCGAGCGCACGGCATTCATCGCACAGACGAACAGAACCGAGTGGATCCGTTTCGAGCGGGGCTCCTCCAAGCGTCAGCCCCTCCAGTGCAGGGCGAAGATGAGCGTGAAGAGGCGCCGCGCCGTGTCGAAATCGAGGATCAACTTGCCGTCGAGACGCTTCATCAACAATTCGGCGGCCTCGTTGTGCAACCCCCGGCGCCCCATGTCGATGGCTTCGATCTGTGCGGGCGAGGCGGAGCGGATGGCCTGGTAATAGCTGTCGCAGATCATCTCGTAGTCGCGGATCGCCTTGCGGAACGGCGTCAGCGACAGATGGTGGGAGATGAGATGCGCGCCGTCCTGCGTGTCGACCTGAAAGCAAAGCTTCTTGTCGATGAGCGAAATGCGCAGCGCATAAGGGCCGCCATCATAGTTCGGCAACGCGAAGGTGTTCTCTTCGAGGATGTCGTAGATGGCGATGGCCCGCTCATGCTCCTGATCGGGGTTGCCCCGGCCGATGGAGGCTTCGTCGAGCGTGACGGCCACAAGACGCCTCTGCTCCTTTGCTTCGCTCGCCATCCCGCCTCCGCCTGCTTCAGAGCCTCGGACCTCAAAGTGGGATCCACTTTTGGGTTGATCCGATGCTCATTCCCTAAGACCCACGCATCGTTTGAGCCGAACCCGGTGTGCCGCGTCGGCGAAAACCGGATCCACTCCTCCGCACGATGCGCTAGAGGTTCAGGCGGATCGCAACCGATCGCGCATGCCCCTCCAGCCCCTCCGATCGCCCAAGGGCGATGGCTGCGGGGCCGAGCGCCCGCAGGGCCTCCGCATCGCATTTCAGGATCGAGCTTCGCTTCATGAAGTCAAGCACGCCGAGGCCCGACGAGAACCGGGCGGAGCGGGCCGTGGGCAGCACGTGGTTCGGGCCGCCCACGTAATCGCCGATGGCCTCGGGCGTATGGCTGCCGAGGAAGATCGAGCCGGCATTGCGGACCCTGCTCGCGAGCTCCTCCGCATCATCCGTCTCGATTTCGAGATGCTCGGGAGCCAGCCGATCCACAAGAGGAATGGCATTCTCCAGGTGATCGATCAGGATGATCGCGCCGTAGTCGCGCCAGCTTGCCCCTGCGATGTCAGCCTTCGGCAAGGTCTTGAGCTGACGCTCGACCGCCTGCTCGACCGAATCGGCAAGAGCAGCGCTGTCCGTGATGAGGATGGATTGCGCCGCGGGATCGTGCTCGGCCTGGGCCAGGAGATCGGCCGCGATCCACTCCGGATTGCCGTGGGCGTCCGCGAGGATGAGCACCTCGGAGGGACCGGCGATCATGTCGATGCCCACCTGACCGAACACCCGCCGCTTGGCGGCCGCCACATAGGCATTGCCAGGCCCCACGATCTTGGCGACCGGCCGGACGGAGGAGGTGCCGTAGGCGAGCGCCGCTATGGCCTGCGCACCGCCGATGCGAAAGACCTCGTCGACACCGGCAAGGCGCGCGGCCGCCAGGACGAGCGGGTTCGTGTCGCCACGCGGGGTCGGGACAACCATGGCGATGCGGGGAACGCCCGCAACCTTTGCGGGCACGGCGTTCATCAGAACGGAAGAAGGGTAGCTGGCTCGGCCGCCGGGAACATAGAGTCCAACGGACTCAATGGCGTTCCAGCGCCATCCAAGGGTGACGCCGAGGGCGTCCGTGGTCATGGAGTCCTGCGGGCGCTGCGTCTGATGGTAGACCTCGATGCGCTCCTTGGCGAAGGCAAGCGCCTCCAGGGCTTCCCTGGGGCACTGGGCTTCCGCGGCATCGATCTCGGCATCGGAGACCCGCAAGGTCTCAGGCTGGAGCGCCAGTCCGTCGAACCGATAGGTATAGTCGATCAGGGCCTCGTCGCCCCGCACGACCACATCCTCGATGATCGCGCGGACCGCCTGGTCCACGTCCTCGGACACCTCGCGCTTGGCGGACAGGAGTTCGGCGAACGCCTGCGGGAAGGACGGCTCCCGCGCATCGAGCCTTTGCGCCATCAGAGGCGCTCCGCCGGCTGCGGCTGGTCCTCGTGGGAGGGACGGCTTTCGGCCGCCCAGACGGGGCCGGTGTCTTTCATCTGCATCTCGACGCACTCCAGATCCACCTGGATGGCCCCACCTTCGGCAAAGATCAAGGTAGCGGTGCCCGAGGGCGCATTCCGCTCCTCGAACGCAATGGCGAGAAGGTTAAGAACGGCATCCTTATTGGTCTGCTCGATGCCCCGCACGCGCACGCTCGTGACATGTTCGAAATGCATGCAGGTCAGGCGGCGCTGGGGCGTGGCCGCCTCCCAGTCATAGCGGCGGACCTGGATGGCGAAGCGCCGCTCCTTGGGCAGATAGGCGATATCGCCGACGCGCAGCAGGGAATCCTGGAGATGTGCGGAGATGACGGCAAGATCTTCAGGGTCGAACGCGACGAGTCTCAGAAGGTCCATGGGCCTACCAACCTGTTGTTGAACTTTGAGGTTTAGGTAGAGAGCCCCCTGCCCGGGCGCAACCTCTCCGCTGAAGTGCGGCTGCCGTCCCGGGGCCGAGGGCCGGAAATTTCCCGGGAAAAGGCCCGAGAAAAGAAAAGGCCGGCTGGAGCGCCGGCCTTTTGGCTTGTTTTAACCTCTGACGCGCTCGATCTGAGCACCACAGCGCATGAGCTTGGCTTCCAGCGCCTCAAATCCGCGATCGAGATGGTAGACCCGGTTGATGGTGGTCTCGCCGTCGGCCACGAGGCCCGCAATCACCAGGGACACGGAGGCACGCAGGTCGGTTGCCATCACCGGGGCCCCCTTGAGCCCGGAAACGCCATCCACATAGGCGCTGTCACCGTCGAGGCGGATCTGGGCGCCAAGGCGGGCAAGTTCCTGCACGTGCATGAAACGGTTCTCGAAAATCGTCTCACGGATGCGCGAGGTGCCGTTGGCGCGGGTCATGAGGGCCATGAACTGGGCCTGCAGATCGGTCGGGAAGCCGGGAAACGGGTCCGTCGTGATATCGACGGGCTGAATGCCATTGCCGTTGCGCCGGATGCGGATGCCGCCATGGGTTGACGATACCTCGGCTCCCGCCTGTCCCAGCACGTCGAGGGCGGCCTGGAGACAGTCCGGCCGGGTGTTGTCGAGCACCAGGTCCCCGCCCGTCATGGCAACCGCCATGGCGTAGGTGCCGGTCTCGATGCGATCCGGCATCACGTCGTGGGAGGCGCCATTCAGGCGGGAGACACCCTCCACCACGATTTCCGAGGTGCCGGCGCCCTGGATCCTGGCGCCCATCTTGATGAGGCATTCGGCGAGATCCACCACTTCCGGCTCGCGGGCGGCGTTGCGGATCACGGTGGTGCCCTGGGCAAGGGTTGCCGCCATCAGGGCCACGTGGGTGCCGCCGACCGTCACCTTGGGGAAGTCGATCTCGGCCCCGATGAGCCCCTTGGGAGCCGTTGCCACCACATAGCCGGCCTCGATCTCGATGGCAGCGCCCAGCTTGGCCAGCGCCATGATGAGCAGGTCCACCGGGCGGGTACCGATGGCGCAGCCGCCCGGCATGGAAACCTTGGCCCGGCCGAAGCGGGCAACCAGGGGGGCGATCACCCAGAAGCTCGCCCGCATCGTCGAGACCAGCTCATAAGGAGCGGTGGTGTCGATGACGTTCTTGGCCGTCAGGCGGATCGTCTGACCCGTCTCGGTGGACTGTCCTGGCCGGCGGCCGGCGATCGAGTGATCGACGCCGAAATTGCTCATGATCCGCAGGAGGGAAGAGATATCGGCGAGCCGCGGCACATTGCCGAGCTCAAGCGTATCCTCCGTCAGCAGGCTGGCGATCATGAGAGGCAGGGCCGCATTCTTGGCGCCTGAAATCGGAATCAACCCGTTGAGAGGCGCGCCGCCCGTAATGCGAATGCGATCCATCAAAGTCCCCTTGCAATATCTATCTGAGCCATGCGCTATGCGCGCCTTCGGCCCTCCAGGCTAGTCGGACGGCTTGTCGCGCTCTGCCGAAACGCTCAAGCTCCCGCTTTCGGTTCCCGACATCCTCACGGCCTGCCGTCCACGGGCCTGAGCCTTGCGGCGCTTCAGATTCTCTTTCAAGGCCGCCTTGAGCCGGTCGGCCTTTTGTTGCGATTTCACGTCAGTCATGGTTCAAGCGACCCGTCGTCGCCTTTACCCAATAGAGGCTTCGCAGGCGGCCCTCAACCGTAATGTCGCAGTTCCGAGACTTTGACCCGGATCAATGCCATCTGGCATAATAAGACCTTAGTATCCCTGGGCATTGCAGTGCCCACCCGGTGAGATGATGGATTATCAGAACTTCTTCACGTCAGCCCTCGAGCATCTCCAAGCGGAGCGGCGCTACCGCGTCTTTGCCGACATCGAGCGCTTGGCCGGCCGTTATCCCCAGGCGATCTGGCATTCCCCGGAAGGTCAGCGGCCCATCACCGTCTGGTGCTCCAACGATTATCTCGGCATGGGCCAGAACCGTGACGTGACCCGCGCCATGGTCGAAGCGGCTTGGCGGCTGGGCACCGGGGCCGGCGGCACCCGCAACATTTCCGGCAACAGCAACCCCATCGTTGCCCTGGAGGCGGAACTCGCGGATCTCCACGGCAAAGAGGCCGCTCTGGTCTTCACGTCGGGGTACGTGTCCAACCAGACCGGCATCGCGACGCTCGCCCGGCTGATCCCGAACTGCCTGATCCTCTCGGATGCGCTGAACCACAACTCCATGATCGAGGGCGTGCGCCAGTCCGGCTGCGACAAGGCGATCTTCCGCCACAACGATCTCGAACACCTGGAGGAGCTGCTCCAGGCGGCCGGCGACCGGCCCAAGCTCATCGTGTTCGAGAGCATCTATTCCATGGACGGCGACATCTCCCCCATCCATGCCGTCTGCGACCTGGCCGAGCGCTACGGCGCCATGACCTATATCGACGAGGTCCATGCGGTAGGCATGTACGGCCCCCGCGGCGCCGGGATCGCGGAGCGCGAAGGCGCCATGCACCGGATCGACGTGATCGAGGGCACGCTCGGCAAAGCCTTCGGGGTGATGGGCGGCTATCTCACGGGCACCAAGGTGGTGATGGATGCCATCCGCAGCTTCGCGCCCGGCTTCATCTTCACCACGGCCCTCCCCCCAGCCGTCGCCGCCGCCGCCACGGCCTCGATCCGGCATCTGAAGGGATCGTCCACCGAGCGCCAGCAGCAGCAGCGCCAAGTTGCCCGCACCAAGGCGGTCCTGGCCGGCGCCGGCCTGCCGGTGCTCGATACGGTCACGCATATCGTGCCGGTGATGGTGGGTGATGCGGAGGCTTGCAAGGCGGCCTCCGACCGCCTGCTGGAGAAGCACGGCATATATATCCAGCCGATCAACTACCCCACTGTGCCCCGCGGCACGGAGCGCCTGCGCATCACGCCCGGCCCCTTCCACTCCAACGCCCATATCGACGCCCTGGCCGCAGCTCTCGTGGAGGTCTGGACGGCGCTCAGGCTCCCCCTGGAGCCGAAAGTGCAGGCGGCCGAATAAAGATCATTTTCAAGCTTGCACGGAGGGCTGCACTGTGGCAGTAAGCGGCCCTCCCCGTTGGCGCGCTGCCGTAGCTCAGTGGTAGAGCACTCCCTTGGTAAGGGAGAGGTCGAGAGTTCGATCCTCTCTGGCAGCACCAGCCGACCGCGCCAGAAGCCGATGCCTTGTTGCAAGACAAGGGTTCGATGCTGCCAAGCGGGTCTCAGAGACGTTACGCACAGGATCGTATCGGCCGCTGGTTGCCGTTTTCGCGTCAGGCGGCGAGAGATCGCGCGTCCCTGTGGAAGGGATCCGACCGGCGGTCATGGTCCGGATCGCAGACGATCCGGACGTCTTGCCGTTTCTCCGCCCTTGATCAAGCTTTCGCGGAAATTCCCATCCCCGGCGGCAGGTGGCCTGTTGCCCACATGGCAGCCTGGGTGCGATTGGCGGCGCCGATCTTGCGCAGGATCGCTTTGACGTGAACCTTGATCGTCGCCTCGGTGATGTCCAGCTTGCGCGCAATGACCTTGTTAGGGTCGCCGCCCATGAGGGATTGCAGGATCACGGTCTCACGAGGCGACAGTTTATGAACTCTCGGATCAGGAGGCGTCTGGTTGGTCGGCATGCTCGCGTGAGCCGCCTCAGCGGGCATGGAGGCCTGTTGGAGCATCGAGCGCAGCAGGACACCTGGCACAATCCTCTCGCCCAACATGATGAGTTCAAGGGATTTGATCAGGACATCGCGTCCGCTTCCGGCCATGCAGAAGCCATCCACTCCAGCCGAAACGCCCGCCTGTACGAAGCTGAGGTCGAAATGATCGGCGATCATGGCGATGCGAGCCGAGGAGTTTTTGCCTTTGATCTCTCTGGCAATCTCAATCGTCCGGCCCGAGGCCTCGCTCGCGTCGATAAGGTACAGCTTGGGTGTCGGGTCAGAGCTGCCGATCAAGGACAAAGCTTCTTGAAAGTTTATATCAGAAACGGAAAAGCAAGATCCTGATAGGATATATTGGAGCCCCACGCGCAGCAGCGAGTTTTCACAAAGCAACAGAGTTGCGATGGTCTGACTTTGAGCATTTGCTGCTCTACCCGCCTGCACATTAGAACTGGCGATATGACCAACTTCATCTCTAAACATTGCCCGCTCCCCTGAGACAAACCCTACGCAATATGACGATTGTTTCTATGAAGGAGGAAAGAACAGACATGATCAAGTGATACATCACCTGGTCTAATCAATAAGGGGTAGATTCTAGCCCATAAGGGCGGGCTGAAATAAAGCTTTCCTTAAGGATAGCGAGGGTCGTGGGACCAATTCGGGGGGAGAGTACAGCGGATCATGCGTTTCCCAGACGGGATCTACAGCATGGGAGGGCGCCAGCTTCGACTCACCTGGCAACATGTCATGCATGGTGTGCTCAAGCCAGCCTCCCCATGACCAAAGGCGCAGTTGTCTTTCGCGATACTGTCTTGCAATAATTGTGACGCAGGTATCCGTCTCCATCAGGATGAAGGGATCCTGACAAGACAGACCGGAGAAAACTTCCGGCGCGAAGGGGGATAGTGCAATGAAGAACTCGGCTGTAGCGCCTGAGATCGCAGATCCATATGCCACGCTCGAGACAATCCTGAAAATCATCGGCAGATCCTGGCTCACGGAAGAGTGGCGCCTCGAAGATATTCGGATCCTGGCGCAAGCAGCCATCGTCAAGCGGCAAGAACAATGTAAGACCAAAGAGAGCGTCACGCAGCCCGCCTCAATTCAAGCTCAGGCCAAGCATCAGCGGCGGGCTTACCCGCAAGCACTCGGCGGCCGGAACGAGAGCATGCCATCTTCGCCCTGAAGGGCATAGGCAGGGAGTAGGAATAAACGGAGCCGGCCCCTTGCTGCGTCACGTTGTCCGAACGGACTTGCCAACAAACGATACGCTTTTAGTCCTGTGTTCATTCCTTTAGGATAGCTTCAATCAAATAATTTTTGCGCGAGAAGAGCTCAACAATAAGCTTTCGCGCCTGGGGCAGATATCCGATGAAACATCATAAGCTATTGTAGCGCGACTCCGTGCTTGAGCCGGTAGCGACCATCAGCTTGTCCGCAGCAGGAATGCTTCGCGGCTGAAGCCATGATTGCGCCAGGTTTCTGAAAACGCGCCGTTTTCCGGCGCAACCCAATCATTTCTTGTTGCGATTGAAACGACCGATGCCTGCTGTCCAAACATACAGCTTTGCAGGAAACGCCTATATTGACGCTGTGCTGGGGAATTTCAGGTGGGAGCCGAGCGACCTGACCTACAGCTTTCCCACAGCTTCCAGTGCTTATGAGGCCTCCTATGGAGACGGCGAAGCCGCAAAGGGTTTCGGCGCCTTCAACGCAGCGCAGCAGGCGGTGACGCGCTCTACCCTTAACCTGTTCTCAGCGGCCAGCAACCTGACCTTCCGTGAAATCGGCGGATCGAGCACGCCGTCTGCCGACCTGCGGTTCGCGCAGTCGGACGCGCCCAGCACGGCGTGGGCTTACTTTCCGACGACGGATGCAACCGGCGGAGATGTTTGGGTCAATAATTCCAGCAGGAACTATGCAAGCCCAGCAAAGGGCAACTACGCCTATCTGACCATCGTGCACGAGATCGGGCATGCCCTCGGGCTCGAGCATGCGCACGAGGGCACCGTGATGCCGGCGAATCGCGACAGCATCGAATACACGGTGATGAGCTATCGCTCCTATGCGGGAGCCTCGACCGAGACCGGGTACATGAACGAGACCTGGGGCTATGCCCAGTCGCTCATGATGTACGATATCGCCGCTCTCCAGCACATCTATGGGGCGAACTACGCGACCAATGGCGGTGCAACGCACTATGCCTGGAGCCCCAGCACGGGCGAGATGTCGGTCGACGGCATAGGCCAAGGAGCTGCCGGAGGAAACCGGATCCTCCTGACCGTGTGGGATGGCGGCGGCACCGATACCTACGACTTCTCCGGCTATGCGACTGCCTTGAATGTTGACCTTCAGCCTGGCGCATGGACGACCACATCGCAGGAGCAGCGCGCCAAACTCCATTGGAACAGCTCGAAGCTCGCCGTCGGCAATATCGCCAATGCGCTCCTGCACCAGGGCGACACGCGCTCCCTGATCGAGAACGCCCATGGCGGCTCGGGCGACGACACCATCAAGGGCAACGTTGCCCAGAATACCCTGCGAGGCAATGCGGGCAGCGACAAGCTCTATGGCCTGAGCAACGACGATGTGCTCATCGGCGGAACCGGGCAGGACATGCTGAGCGGCGGCACAGGCAAGGACCTGGCAAGTTACTCGACAGCGAAGGCGGGCGTGCGGGCCGATCTCCAGTCGCCGAAAGCCAATCAGGGCGATGCCTCCGGGGATTCCTATTCAAGTATCGAGGGGCTCCTTGGCAGCTCCTACAACGACAGCCTGTACGGAAACAGCGCCGCCAATCAGATCAAGGGCGGGGCAAGGAACGATACGCTTTACGGCCGGAGCGGCAGCGACGTGCTGGATGGCGGCACGGGAGGCGACAAGCTCTACGGGCAGAGCGGAAAGGATATTCTTTTCGGCGGCAGCGGCGCGGACGTTTTCATCTTCCAGGCGTTGAGCGACTCGCGCGGTTCTTCCATCGATACGATCAAGGACTTCCGTCGAGGGACGGATCACATCGATCTGAGGGGGATCGACGCCAACACCAAGATCGCCGGCGACCAAGCCTTCAGCTTCCTCGGGCAAGCCGGGTTCCACGGCAAGGCCGGGGAGCTTCGCTTCGTCGATGGAGTGGTGTCAGGCGACGTGAACGGCGACAGGTCCGCCGACTTCAAGATCGCGGTCGCAGGGCTCTCGGCGCTTTCCAAAGGCGATTTCTATCTCTGATTCGATGCGGCCCCCGATATTGGGTCGGGCTGGTACAGCCCCACCCGACCGTCGAGCACCGGAGCCCTGGGTCGGAACGATCCACAGCCGACACAAAACCTTTATTAACCCTCTAGACAGAAAATAAGCTTAAGCATTATTCGTCTCACCAACTCTTCCGGATCCTGAAGAAGCATGGTGGACGCAATGGGGAAACGTCACCCCGGCAATGATGCACTGGCCCATCTCATGAACCTGATCGGGCTGGGGTTCGGCTTGGCCTTTCTGTGGATCGCAACCTCAGCCATCAGGCTTTGAGCGGGCGCCCAGCCCTATCGGGAGCGCAGTTCCCTGGCCGTGTCGGCCAGCCGGTAACCCCAATAAGTGAGCTGGGCAGCGGCACGCCCCAGGAGGCCGCCATTCCATGCAAGGCCGAAAGGCGCGAAGAGGCGATAGCGGTCGCTCTCGCCGGCGATCCCTTCCGCGATGATCGTGCCGCCGATGGCTGTGGTGTTCATGCCGTGACCGCCGAAGGCCGTGCAGTACCAGACGCCCGGCCTCGATTGCCCGATCTGCGGCATCAGGTGCCGGGCATAGGACATGAGCCCCGACCAGGCGACATCGACCTTCAGATCGGCCAGTTGCGGATAGGTGGTCACCATCTCGCGCCGGAGCAGGGCTGCGATATCGCGCGGATCGGTTGTGCGCGTGGTGATGCGTCCACCCCAGAGGATGCGGCTTCCGTCGTCGACCACGCGGTAGTAGTCCCCGGCGCGGCGGTCGTCCAAAATAGCGGCCTGGGTCCGAATGGCGCTGCGCACCAGATCCGGCGCATGCTTCGTGAGCAGGACATAGGTGGCGATCGGCAGGAACGCCTTTCCCAGTTCGGGAAGCACGCTGCCCGTGTATCCTCCCGTTGCGAACAGGACATGCTCAGCCGCGATCTCGGCCTCGGCCGTGCGCAGGACCTTTCGCGCGCCCTCCAGATCGGCGGACACGACGGCCGAGCTCTCGTGGATCGCAGCGCCCTGCCGCACCGCCTCGCGCGCCAGGGCGCGTCCGTAGTTCAGGGGATGGAAATGGAAGGCGCCTTCGTCGAGCACCGCCTCATGGTATTTGGGCGACGCGAACAGGCCTCTCACCTCCTCCCGCGGCAGATAGCGCAAATCCAATCCGAACTCGCGGCGCTGGCGCTCGCTGGCAGCCTGCAAGGCACCACGTGAATTGTAGCGCAGCGCCTTTGCGATGCCTGGAACCGGACGCGCCTCATGGATGCCGAGACTCGCGATATGCCGCCGTACGATCTCCACGCCTTCCATGGAGAGGCGGAAGAGCTCCTTGGCTCCTTCTGCGCCCACCCGCCGTTCGATGGAGGACAACCCTGTGGCATAGCCGGCGGAAACGAAGCCACCGTTGCGGCCCGACGCGCCCCAGGCCACGCGCTGGGCCTCAAGCAGAACAACCGACCGGCCGCTGCGGGCGAGCTTCTCGGCCGCCGTGAGACCGGCAAGGCCGCCGCCGACGATGCACATATCCGCCTCGATGCGGCCGGCCGCAGGGGGATAGGTGTCCGATGTGGCGGCGGTCCGGCTGTAGTAGGTGTCGATATAGGCGGACGGCATGCTCGATAACTAAAGCGAGATCTCGGAAGCCTGGAGATAGATCTGCACGAACCTCTCGCAGCCCTCGCGATCCTCCTCGTCGAACCGGTTCGGGCTGGGGCTGTCGAGGTCGAGAACGCCCAGAACCCGCCCGTCCTTGATCAGGGGCACGACGAGCTCGGACCGGGAGGCGCTGTCGCAGGCGATATGCCCCGGGAACGCGTGAACGTCCGGCACCAGGATCGACTCCTTGCGCTCGACGGCCGTGCCGCAGACGCCGCGTCCCACCGCGATGCGAACGCAGGCGGTCTTGCCCTGGAAGGGGCCGAGAACGAGGCCCTCGCCGCGCATGAAGTAGAAGCCGGCCCAGTTCAGATCCGGCAGGAACTGGTAGATCAGGGCCGACATGTTGGCGGCATTCGCAATCATGTCCGGCTCGCCCTCCAGAAGTCCGGAGAGCTGCTGGGCGAGCGAGGCGTAGAAGTCCCGCTTGTTGTCGGAGATGGGGATGTCTTTGACTTCGAACATGGGATTCTCCTTATGAGCCTTGGGGTACCTTGTCCAGACGCGCCTACTCTGCCGCCATATCGGCCCGGTGACCCTTGGCGAGATCCAGCCCCTGGTGATCGCACAGGCGACGGTAGAGGCCGCCCTTGCGGTAGAGGCTGTGGTGATCCCCCTCCTCGACGATCCGGCCTCTCTCGAACACGAGAATGCGGTCGAGCGCCCGCACCGTCGAGAGGCGGTGGGCGATCACGATGGAGGTGCGCCCCACCATGAGCCGCTCCATCGCCTGCTGGATCAGCACCTCGGACTCGGAATCGAGCGCGGAGGTCGCCTCGTCGAGGATCAGGATAGGCGCATCGGCCAGGAAGGCCCGGGCAATCGCAACCCGCTGGCGCTCGCCGCCGGAGAGCTTGACGCCGCGCTCGCCCACGAGGGTCGAGTAGCCCTTGGGCAGGCTCATGATGAAGTCATGCGCATTGGCCAGTCGCGCCGCCCGCTCGATCTCCGCCATGGAGGCGCCCGGGCGCGCATAGGCGATGTTCTCCGCAAGCGTGCGGTGGAACAGGATCGGCTCCTGCTGCACGATGGCGATCTGCGCGCGCAGGGACGCCTGCCGGGCGCTGGCAATGCTCTGGCCATCGATGCGGATCTCGCCGCCGGTCACGTCGTAAAGGCGCTGGATCAGCTTGACGAGGGTCGTCTTGCCCGATCCGGAAGGGCCCACGAGGCCCACCCGCTCGCCGGCATGAACCGTCAGGGACAGGTCCTGGTACAGCGGCGTGTCATGTCCGGCATAATGGAAGGTAACGCGGTCGAAGGTGACCTCGCCCCTTTCGATCAGGATCGGCTTTGCACCCGCACGATCGGGCACGCCCACCGTCTCCTGGTGGATCGCGATCAGCTCCTCCATGTCGTTAACGGAGCGGCGCAGGTTGTTGATGTGCATGCCCACATCGCGCAGGTAGCCGTGGATCACGAAATAGGTGGTGAGCACGTAGGCCAAGTCCCCCGGCGTGGCGCGGTTGTCCCACCACAGCCAGATGGCCGTGCCGATGATGGCCGCGCGAATCCCGAGCAGCGCGATGAACTGCACCGTGCCGCTGTTGGTACCCCGCTGCCAGAGGCGGCTCGTGCGCTTCTGCCACTTGGTCAGCACCCAGGTCAGGCGCTCGTCTTCCCGCGCCTCCGCCCCGAAAGCCTTCACGACCGGATTGCAGCTCAAGGCGTCGGCCAAGGTGCCGCCGACCCGCGTGTCCCAGGCATTCGCCAGGCGGGCGGCGGGCGCCACATAGCGGGTGGAGAGCAGCGCCGTCATCACGATGTAGCCGAGTGCGCTCAAGCCGATGACGACGCCCATTACCGGCCAGCGCAAGCCCAGCACGATCATCGAGCCGGCCAGCACCGTGAGCGAGGGCAGCAGCGCCAGCAGGAGCGTGTCGTGCATGAGGTCGAGCGCCCACATGCCGCGCGTGATCTTGCGCACGGTGGAGCCGGCGAAGGAGTTGGCATGCCAGTCCGTGGAGAAGCGCTGGACGCGGGCGAAAGCATCCTGCGCCACGCGCCCCATGACGCGCAGCGTCAGCTCCACGATGCCGTAAAAGGCCAGATGCCGCATGACGATCATGAGCAGGCCAAGCCCCGTCATGAAGGCGAACGCCATGAGCGCCGCCCGCAAGGCAGCCTCGCGATCATTGCCGCCCATGGCGATGGCATCGACGAGTTGCCCCGCGAAGACAGGCATGAACACATCGGCCAGGGTGGAGATCATCATGGTGGCGACGATCAGCACCACGTAGCGCGGTTCTTCGCGCCAGTGGCGGAAGGTGAATCTCAAAACATCGCGGGTCGCATCCCCGCTCTTCTTCTGCTGGTTCATGGCATCGAACAGGCCGTGCTCAGGGCACACGCCTCTCCTGGGAATTAAAGGAGCGACAGCAGGAACGGCGGCAAAAGCGTCCGGGGTCGCTCGAAGATCATGATGATGGAAGCTAGATAGGGGGCGCCGGGCCTCAGAGCCCCGCCGGGTCCAGTTTATGGCTGGACGCGGGAGGAACGTGCGGCAAGCAGATAAAAGCCATGCAGTCCTCCCTCTCTAGAAAATATACCTAACCGACAGGTAATGCAGTTCAGTTAACTTGGCAATCGCAGTTTTGTTTCATGTCGATTTGAATTTTAGACAACCTCGAGATGCCGGTGGGGCGCAGGCGGCAATTCCACCCGGATGGGATCTCCGGGTTTCACCTCGCCGCCTTCCAGCACGACGCCCATTACACCGGACTTGCGGATGAGATTGCCCTGCTCGTCCTTATCCAGCACTGCCTTCATGAGCCCTTTCTGAAACCGGTCAATCTGGACGCACGGATTGCGCAGGCCCGTCACCTCGACAACAGCGCTCTCGCCGATAAGAAGACGCGCGCCTGTCGGGAGCCCGAGCAGATCGATGCCGCGCGTGGCAACGTTCTCGCCCATGTCGCCGGGCGCAACGGTAAAGCCCTTGCCCTTCAGCTCATCGAACAGTTCCGTATGGATCAGGTGAACCTGCCGCAGGTTCGGCTGGCTCGGATCCTTAGCCACCCGCGACCGGTGCTTCACGGTCGTGCCCAGATGCGCATCGCCTTCGACACCCAGACCTGCAAGAAGGCGGATGGAAGCCAGATTGGGCTTGCTGAAGCTGTGAGTCGGGCTGCAACTCACCGCCGTGACGACTGCGCTCATGGATCCCTCAACAGTTCCTGTGACCTCGGTTCCTTGTAGCGTTACAGAACCGTCAGATCCACCGTTTCGAACCCTCGCTCGGCAAGGCGCTGCGCCAGGACGCGGCGATGACAGTTCTCGGGATCACGCTCGAAGCACAGGAGGCAGATCGGCTGGGCCTGGGCCAATGCCTCAAGTTCCCGGAAGGCTTCCTGGGCTGGTTCCGTTGCCAAAACCTCGTCGCAGTAGATCCGGCGCATGAGTTCGCCATCGCCGGCGCGCGCAGCCTGCCGCCCTTCCTTCGGGGTGCCGAGCTTGATGAAATGCTGGTAGCCGATGTCTTGAGTGGCCAAGGCATCGCGCAAGGCTGACTTCGAGAACCCCCGTTTGCGCGAGAGCGCGACGGCGCGCACGTCGGCCAGCGTCGCCACGCCTGCATCCTTCAAGGTGGTGAGGAAGCGGTCCACATCCGCTCCCTCATAGCCGATCGTGAAAACCTGCGGCTTTGCCATGCAGGAGCTTACATGGACGGCATTGGGTTCTGCGGCGCCTGCGGCTGCGTATAGGGCCGCATGGCCTCGGGCGCGCGGAAGTCCCGCGGGACCTCGAAATCGCTGGCGGCACCCCGTGACTGCTCCACCCCGCGGGGGAAGCCGCTGCGGTCGGAATAATCCTGGGCAGGCGGCAGCGGATGCGGGCTCTCACGGCTGAGCGTCTGGGCGCAGTAGACGTCGAGCGCCGTCACGCCGGCGACCGCCGCCATGGCGATGCCCACATTGCCCTTCTTCGGGTTGTTGCCCTCGAGCGCGGTCGCCAGGGTTGCGAGATCGAGGCCGTCGCCGGCCACGCGCCCCCAGATCCAGGGGGTCGGATCCTTCGAGGCCAGAATGCCCACGCCTGTTGCGATCTCGCGCAGGCCGTAGCCGACGATCAGCCCCTCCTGCCCTTTCATGCCGAGCGTGCGCGCAAGGGCTCGGGGAGCCACCACCTCGGCGATGCCGAGAGCGATGGAGAATAGGCCGAGCCCGCGGGCTAGGGTATCGGTGGCCGTGTCGGCGTGACCGCGACGGCGCGTTCTGTCTGTTTCGTAGCGCATGATCTCACCTATCAGGGCTTGAGAACGACCTTGATGCAGCCGTCCTGCTTGTCGCGGAAAATCTTGTACATCTCGGGTCCCTGTTCGAGACCCACCGTGTGCGTGATGACGAAGGACGGATCGATCTGCCCCTCCTCGATGCGGCGCAGGAGGTCGTCGGTCCAGCGGTTCACGTGCGTCTGGCCCGTGCGGATCGTGAGGCCCTTGTTCATGATGGCGCCGAAAGGAATCTTATCGAGAAGGCCGCCATAAACGCCGGGGACCGAGAGCGTTCCGGCCGGGCGACAGACATAGGCCATCTCGCGCAGCACGTGCGGACGGTCGGTCTCCATCATGGTGGCCTGCTTGACGCGATCATACATGGCGTCGACCGTGCCGGCCGCATGTGCCTCCATGCCGACGGAGTCGATGCACTTCTCCGGGCCCTTGCCGTTGGTCAGCTCGTTGAGGCGCTCGATCACGCTCTCCTCGTCGAAGTTGATCGTGATGGCGCCGCCGGCCCGCGCCATGTCGAGACGCTCGGGCACCCGGTCGATGGCGATCACCTGCTTGGCGCCGAGCAGGATGGCGCTGCGGATCGCCATCTGGCCCACGGGGCCTGCGCCCCAGATCGCCACCGTGTCGGTCGGCTCGATGTCGCACTGGACGGCGGCCTGCCAGCCGGTCGGGAAAATATCGCTGAGGAAGAGAAGCTGCTCGTCGGACAGCGTGCTCGGAACCTTGATGTGCGTGGCATCCGCGAAGGGAACGCGCAGGTATTCGGCCTGTCCGCCCGGATAGCCGCCGGTCAGATGGGTGTAGCCGAAGAGGCCGGCCGTGGTGTGGCCGAAGGCCTTGGCGGCGATATGGCCGTTGCGGTTCGTGCGCTCGCAGACGGAAAAGTTGCCGCGTTTGCACTGATCGCACTGGCCGCAGATGATCGTGAAGGGGATCACCACCCGGTCGCCGACCTTCAGCTTCCCCTTGGCCTCTGGCCCGACTTCGACGACCTCGCCCATGCTTTCATGGCCCATGATGTCGCCGTTCTTCATGCCCGGCATGAAGTGATCGTAAAGGTGGAGATCCGAGCCGCAGATGGCACAGCTCGTCACCTTGATGATCGCGTCGCGGGGATGCTCGATCTGTGGATCGGGAACGGAGTCGCAGCGGATATCAGTCGTGCCGTGCCAAACAAGCGCCTTCATCGAAGTCTCCCTCAACGTGCCTGAAAAATGGCCAAGCTTCAGCGCTCGACCTCTCTCGTCACAGGAAAGACTTCTTGAGCAGCTTTGCGTTCCCTGGAAGCCGCAAAAAACGCCTTCACTCTTTTGGAACAGGGCTCAGAGATATTCGGGCAGGCTGCGGATGAGCTGGGCCAGGGCAGGCTCCAGCACCTGATGAGCCGCCTCTTCGACCTCGAACCACCGGGCTTGACGCTGGCCCTTCTCCCGCCAGGATTTGAGCTGCTTGGACACCTCCAGCGGATACACGTCGACCCGGCACAGGTCGAAATGCGCGGCGCGGCGCTTCCAGTAATCGTAATAGCCCAACGGCTCGTTCTTGATGTCGCCCTTGACGCCGGCCTCCTCCTCCGCTTCCTGCGCCGCCGCCTTATGGGGCTTCTTGCCCTTCATCGGCCAGCCCTTGGGGATCAGCCAGCGCTTGGTTTCGCGCGACGTGACGAGAAGCACCTCGACCCTTCCATCCTTGATCCGGAAGGGGAGCGCTGCGACCTGGCTGAGTTCTTCTTTCGGGGTTCTGGGCATTCGACGAGAGTAGGACTCCTAACAAGATAGTTTGTAACGTAAGTGATTTGAGCCGGCTAATAAAGGGTTAGATCGCCAAGTTTTGGGAACGCACTCTCTGTCTTTCGTCTCATGGATTCAGCCATTCTCCCAGACCAGGATGAACCCCTGATAACAAAGCTGCCGGTCACTTTGATCCGGAAGGACGCCATGACCACCAACGATCTGAACATGAGATTTGCCGCAGCCTGCGCCATTGCCCGGGAAGCCGGGGTGCTGGCGCGCAAGCGCTTTCTGGAGAGGCCGCGCTCCCAGCGGCCCGACTTCAAGGGGCCGCAGGACTTTCTGACCGCAACGGATGCCGAAGTGGAGGAGTTGATCCGGGGTCGCTTGAGCGAGCTTTTCCCGGACGACTCCTTCTTCGGCGAGGAAGGCGGCGGCTCCTTCGAGCGCGATGTGTGGGTGGTGGACCCCATCGACGGCACGGCAAACTTCGCTCGAGGCATCCCGCATTTTGCGATTTCCATTGCGTTCGTGCGCGACAACCGGGTGGAGATCGGCGTGATCTATGACGCCATGCACGCGGAACTCTACACCGCGCAGCGGGGCCGAGGCGCCATCCTCAACGGGGAGCCGATTCGGGTCAGCGGCCTTGCCGACATGAAGCAGGCAACCGTGGAAGCCGGCTGGTCGCCGCGCCTGCCGCCCGAGCCGTACGTCTTCATGGTCAACAAGCTGAAAACGGGCGGCGCCAACGTGCGCCGCGCCGGATCGGGCACCCTGGGCCTGGCGTATGTGGCGGACGGGCGCATCGATGCCTATTGCGAGCTTCACATCAATTCTTGGGACGCCCTGGCAGGCCTTCTGATCATCGAAGAGGCTGGGGGCTGGACCAACGATTTCCTGGCAGGGGATGGCCTGCGGCGCGGCAATCCTGTCCTGGCCTGCACACCCGAACTGGCAACCGCCCTCATGGCAGCAACGGGCATCTCGAAACAGCCGTGAGCCGCCATCTTATTCTAAAGATTCAAGTTTGGATCATCGGCAGGGCACTTGACCCATGGGCACAATGAGGAGAGCTTAGCCGGCCAAGCAAATAACAAGAACCACCACATGGGAGGATTGGATGAAGCTGAAGAGGAACTTTGTTGCGGCAACCATGCTGGCAGGCACGATGGCGGCCCTGTCCTTCATGTCTGCCGGAGCGGCTCAAGCTCAAGGCGCTCTGGTTATGTATTGCGGCGTCCAGGAGGAATGGTGCCGCGCCATGACCACCGCCTTCGAGCGGGAAACCGGCATCAAGGTCTCGATGACCCGCAAGAGCGCCGGTGAGGTCTTCGCCCAGATCAAGGCGGAAGCGGCCAATCCTCGCGCCGATATCTGGTGGGGCGGAACGGGCGATCCCCACATGCAGGCAGCCGAAGAGGGCCTGACCCTGGAGTACAAGTCGCCGAAGATGGGCGAGCTGCAGGACTGGGCGGTGCGTCAGTGGGAGCAGTCCAAGAACCGCACGGTCGGCATCTACTCGGGCGCTCTCGGCTTCGGCTACAACACCGAACTCGCCAAGTCCAACAACATCGGCGAGCCGAAATGCTGGGCGGATCTGCTGAAAGCCGAACTGAAGGACGAGGTGCAGGTTGCCGATCCGAACTCCTCCGGCACGGCCTATACGCTTCTGGCGACCATCGTCCAGCTCATGGGCGAGGACAAGGGCTTCGAATACCTGAAAGCTCTGCACAAGAACATCAACCAGTACACCAAGTCGGGCGCTGCTCCGGCCAAGGCCATGGCGCTGGGTGAGACGACAGCCGGCATCGCCTTCATGCACGACATCGTCACGATGGTCGTCGACAAGGCTCCGGTGAAGGTCGTGGCTCCCTGCGAAGGCACAGGCTACGAGATCGGCTCCATGTCCATCATCAAGGGCGCGAAGAACCTGGAGAATGCCCAGAAGTTCTACGATTGGGCCCTGACCGCCGATGCGCAGAAGATCGGCGCGGAAGCCAAGTCCTATCAGGTGCCGTCCAACAAGAGCACGCCGGTTCCGCCCCAGGCTCCGAAGCTCAGCGACATCAAGCTGATCACCTTCGACTTCGCCAAGTACGGCTCCTCGGAAGAGCGCAAGCGCCTCCTGTCCAAGTGGGACAACGAGGTGAAGAACCTGCCCAAGTAGTCGGGCTGAACCGCGCTTTCGGCAAAGCGGCCTGCTGCCTTGCCGAAAGCGTTTCATCCGATCGGCTTCCACGCCGGATCCCACGGATCCGGCATCGGCTTTGATGCGAGAACACACGATGTCACGGGCAACCCTTGGCTTGATCGTTCTGGGCTGGGTCGGCTTTGCCCTCCTGCCCTGGTATGGGTTCGACCGTAATGCATCCCTGGAGTTCAGCGATTACGTCATCGGCGGCTCGGCTCTCGCTCATGGCCTGAGAGGGGCCTGGTGGCTCCTGCCCGTCCTGGCGCCGCTCCTCATGGCTCTGCGCCCGGTGATTTTTCCCTCATCATCAAACGGCACATGGCTTGCGGCATCCGGGTTTGTGGGCCTCGCCCTCATCATCCTTGAAGGCTTTTCCATCGGCTTGAACGGCTGGACGCTGGATGCCCTCAAGAGCTTCGTGAGCGATCCGGGCCCGAGCCAGACCGGCGTGGGCTACGGCGCGGCGCTCACCTCGGCATCGTTCCTGATCATCCTTTGCCATGGCCTTGCGGCCCGCGGCTGGTGCCGGGGCGATGCCTTCGTGACGTCCTCCATCGGCGTCGTGATCGCGCTGATCGTCGTCTTCGTGTTCTTTCCCGTTTCCACCATTCTGGCGAGCGCCTTTGCCGACAACAGCGGCAACTTCGCGCCTTCGGAGTTCATCGTAAAATTCCTCGACAGGTCGATTTGGGGACTGGACTGCCTGTGGGGCGATCTGCGTTGCGGGGTTGCCTGGAACACCCTGTTCCTCGGCCTCCTCGTGGGCGTCGGCACCACGGCTCTGGGTCTCGCCTTCGCGCTGATCGCAACCCGCACGGATTTCCGGTTCAAGAAGGTTCTGCGCGTGATGAGCGTCCTGCCCATCATCACGCCGCCCTTCGTGATCGGCCTTGCCTTGATCCTGATCTTCGGCCGTTCCGGTGCGCTCTCCGCCGTGCTGTGGGAGTGGTTCGGCGTTCCGCGATCCCGCTGGATCTACGGCCTTCCCGGTGTGTTCATCGCACAGCTCCTGGCGTTCACGCCCATCGCCTTCCTGGTGCTCATCGGCGTGGTGCAGGGCATCAGCCCAACCCTGGAGGAGGCCTCGCAGACCCTGCGCGCCAAAAGCTGGACGACCTTCTGGACCGTGACGCTGCCGCTCATGCGGCCGGGCCTCGCGAACGCGTTCCTCCTCGGCTTTGTCGAGAGCCTCGCCGATTTCGGCAATCCGCTCGTGCTCGGCGGCAACTACGAGGTTCTCTCCACCAAGATCTTCTTTGCCGTCGTGGGCGCCCAGCAGGACCAAGGCCGCGCCGCGGTGCTCTCCATCATCCTGCTCGCCTTTACCCTCGGGGCCTTCTGGCTCCAGCACGCCTGGCTCGGCAAGAAGGTCTACACCACGGTGACCGGCAAGGGCGATGCGGGCATTCCGCTGCCGCTGCCGCGCCGGGTGGCGCTTGCCTCCTATTTCACGGCCGTTCCGTGGGCCGTGTTCACGCTCGGTGTTTACGCAATCATCCTCGTGGGCGCCTTCGTGCGCTCGATGGGGCGCGACTACACGCTGACCCTCGAGCACTTCCTCACCGCTTTTCGTGTTGAGAGCACCGGTGCGGGTCTCTACTTCTCAGGCTCGGCCTGGGACTCCTTCTTCGCCACCATGAAGGTGGCGGCGCTCTCCGCGCCGCTCACCGCGGCCATAGGCCTGCTGACGGCCTATCTGCTCACGCGCCAGCGCTTCTCGGGCCAGCGCGCCTTCGAGTTCGGCACGCTGCTCAGCTTTGCCATTCCCGGCACGGTGGTGGGCGTGTCCTACATTCTCGCCTTCAACGTGCCGCCCATCGAGATCACCGGAACGGGATTCATCCTCGTCATGTGCTTCGTGTTCCGCAACATGCCGGTGGGCGTGCGCTCCGGCATCGCCACCTTGAGCCAGATCGACAAGAGCCTCGACGAAGCCTCCCTTACCCTGGGCGCGCGCTCGGCCACCACCATGCGCCGCGTGGTGCTGCCGCTGCTGCGGCCGGCCATCGTCGCTTCCCTGGTCTATTCCTTCGTGCGCGCCATGACGGCCGTGAGCGCCGTGATCTTCCTCGTCACCGCCGAGTACAACATGGCCACGACCTATATCGTCGGCCGGGTCGAGGCAGGCGAGTTCGGCCTCGCGATCGCCTATTCCACCGTGCTCATCGTCGTCATGCTGTTTGCCATCGTGGCGATCCAGCTGGCCGTCGGCGAGCGGCGTCTCGGCCGCCGCAGCGCGAGCGCAGCTCCCTCCCCCGTTGCCGTGCAGGCCATTCCATGAATCAAGCGACATCCATCAGCACCCTGGCCCGGCCCACGGCCTTCAAGAAGCCTGCGGCCTCCGTGGAATTCCGCAACGTGACGAAGCGCTACGGCGCCGTCACGGCGGTGGACAGCGTCTCCTTCACCATTCCTCCCGGCCAACTCGTAACCCTGCTCGGCCCCTCCGGATGCGGCAAGACCACGACGTTGCGCATGATCGCAGGCCTTGAGATGGCAAGCTCAGGCCAGATCCTGATCGGCGGTCGCGACGTGACGAATCTGTCGGCCGCCGACCGGGACGTGAGCATGGTGTTTCAGTCCTATGCGCTCTTCCCGCACATGTCGGTGCTGGAGAACGTGGCCTATGGCCCATCCGTACAGGGCGTCCCGAAAAAGGACGCCTACGGGATGGCCATGGAGAAGCTCGAGCTCATCGGCCTCAAAGGCCTTGAGAAGCGGGCTCCGTCCGAACTCTCCGGCGGGCAGCAGCAGCGTGTGGCGGTGGCCCGCGCGCTGGTGCTGGAGCCGCAGGTGCTGCTCTTCGACGAGCCGCTCTCCAACCTCGACGCCAAGCTGCGTCGGCGGGTGCGCGAGGACATCCGCGAGCTTCAGCAGAGCCTGAACCTCACCGTGGCTTATGTGACGCACGATCAGGAGGAGGCGCTTGCCGTCTCCGACCACATCATCGTCATGTCCAACGCCCGCATCGCGCAGACCGGCGCGCCGCGTGAACTCTATGAGGAGCCTGCGAACCTGTTCGTGGCGGACTTCATCGGCGACGCCAACATCATCTCGGGTGAACTCGTCAGCGTTGCGGGACCGACGGCGCAGGTAAGGATCGGGAATGTCAGTCTTCAGCTCCCACATAGAGGAGCAAGCCAGGGGGCCGTGAAACTGGCCGTCCGTCCCGATGCCATCCTCCTTGACGAGGGCACGGCCTCGACGGGTGCACTTGCCGGCGCGGTGAGGAAGGCCTCCTATCTCGGGACGCAAGTGGAGTACGACGTAGAGAGCTCAATTGGCGATCTCTTCGTCGTTCAATTCGGTCGCAAGGAGCCGGTTGCACCAGGCACTCCGGTTGCGATCTCTTTCGTGACAAACCGAGGCGTCGCCATCATTCCAGACGCATGAAGCTCCTAGATGACCCCCTCATCCGGGATATCGAGGGTCGTGCCGCAGGCCTTGCAGTGAACGGCGTCTCTGTCGTGGCGCTGCAGGGCGCAGACGGGACAGGGATGCTTCACCTTGTCAGGCCTGAGCAGAACCTGCACGAGGCGCAAGAAAAGCGTCACGCCGAAGATCATGATCACGACAGAGATCAGATGGCCTAAGGTTCCTGTCAGGGTGATGTCGCCGAACCCCGTGGTGGTGAGCGCCGCCATGGTGAAGTACAGCGCATCCACGTAATTGTTGATCTTGTCGTTGGCCCTGTGCTGCGTCTCGTACACGAAGCCGGTCATGATGAAGATAAAGACCGCGAGGTTGACCGACGCGATGATCAGTTCCTCGTTCCGGCGAAAGAATGCGCTGTCGGCGCGCAGGCGTGCAAGAAGCTGGTAGGTGTGCAGGAGCCGCACCGTGCGCAGGATGCGCAGGAACCCGATACCTTCCCCAACGATAGGCGCCAAGAACGACACGATCGCAGCCACATCGGCCAGGGTGGTCGGGTGCACCAAGTCCTTCCAGGGGGTTGGGCTGATCGTGAGACGCGCCGAGAAGTCGGCTAGGACGATGAGCCCGAGGATGACATCGACGCCTTGCACCAGCGAAGACTGCGGCAGGAAGGACGAAGCGACGATGAAGACGGTCGTGGTTATGTCGAAGACGAGCAGGCCGTAGCGAAAACGATGGGCCTCAAGGGTATCGCCCTCGTAGAGGAACCTGAGCTTATCGATCAACCGCATCGGGATATCTCGTCGAAGTGCCGGGAAGGGATGCGAACCATCGATGGGATCACGCTTCATGGGGTTTATCAGCTCCCCATCTATGTATAGAGCAGGGTTGCATTTCCAACGGGGTGCGTTTTCGGGCGAAGACGTCTATTCCCTTGGCCCTGCCCCGAGACATTCAAGAGACGGCCCGATGCTCAAAGCCCTGATTTTCGACATGGACGGCACCCTGGTGCACAGCGACCCGGTTCACCTGGAGGCCTTTGCCGAGGTTCTGAGGCCCGAGGGCGTAGAGATCAACGAGGAGATCTACCGCTCCACGATCATCGGGCGCACCAACGAAGCGATTTTCGCCTCCCTCCTGCCGCATCTGCCGGTCGAGAAGCATGAGGCCTATGCGGACGAGAAGGAGGCCACGTTCCGCCGCATGGCCTCGGACCTCAAGCCCTTGGAAGGTCTCCTCGACCTCCTCGCCTGGGCCGAGACGCGGGGGATCAGGATTGCCCTCGTGACCAATGCGCCGCGTCTCAATGCGGACCACATGCTGGAGGCGCTGGGTTTGGCGCGGCGTTTCGAGGTCGAGATCACCATTGAGGAGGTCGAGCGCGGCAAGCCCGATCCCCTGCCCTATCTGACCGCCCTGGAGCGGCTCGGCATCGGGGCCGATCAGGCCATCGCCTTCGAGGATTCGCCTTCCGGCATGAGGGCCGCCAAGGCCGCAGGGCTCTTCTCCTTCGGCGTTCTGACGGGCTTGAGCGCGGACGAGATGCGGGAGATCGGCGCGGACGGCGCCATCCTGACCTTCCGCGACCCTGCCCTCTGGGAGGTCCTGGAGCACCGGATCGGCCGATAGAAGCCGTCTTCTCAGGCCGCGTCGGGGCGCTGCTGATGAACCTCCTGGTCGGCGGCGCCTTCATCGAAGCGCCGCCTTGCGTCCAGGATCTCGTCCCTGTTGACGATAGCCCACTCGCCCAGGCCCCGCACAGTCTTGAGCAGGGAGCAACCCAGCCCTGTGAGCTGGTAATCCACCCGGGGCGGAATGGTGGGATAAACGGTCCGCGTGACGAGCCCATCGCGCTCCAGCCCACGCAAGGTCAAGGTCAGCATGCGTTGTGAGATTCCGGTTACGCTGCGGCGTAACTCGTTGAATCGCCTGGAACCTTCGCCCAGCTGAACCACGACCTGGACGCTCCATTTGTCGCCGACCCGGGACAGGATCTCCGTCACGGTCCGGCAGTCGGTAGGAACATGGATGTGACCCGGTGACATGAAAGTGCCTCCTTGCGCAGCGCCCGAGAAGTTACTTAATGAGCCTCGGTTACAAATCGGAACTTAGGTGTTCCCCACCTGGAATGCAAATCAAGGAAGCATCATGAAGCCCAAGCTTCACATCATCATCGCCAGCACGCGTCCCGGTCGAGTCGGACCCAGCGTCGCGCAATGGTTCAACGACTTCGCAGCCGAGCATGGCAAGTTCGATCCGGTTCTGGTCGACCTGGCGGAGTTCAACCTGCCGATCTTCGACGAGCCCGAGCACCCGATGAAGCAGAACTATCATCACGCGCATACCAAGGCATGGGCGGAAAGCGTGTCCGCGGCGGATGCTTTCGTGTTCGTGACCCCCGAATACAACTACGCTCCGCCTCCGGCTCTGGTAAACGCCCTGAACTATCTGTCCCGCGAATGGAACTACGCCCCTGCCGGGTTCGTGAGCTATGGCGGCATCTCGGGCGGGCTGCGGTCGGTTCAGGTCGCCAAGCAGATCGTCACGACACTGAAGATGATGCCGATCCCGGAGGGCGTTCCCATGCCGATGGTGTTCCAGAACATGGACGAGAACGGAAAGCTGAAGCCCGTGGAGATCTATAAGACTTCGGCGGCCACGATGCTCGACGAGCTCCTGCGCTGGACCGAAGCCCTCAAATCCCTGCGGGCCGAGCGGAAGAGACCCATGAAGGCAGCGGCTTGAGACGCAAGAGCCTCCTTTGAAAAGAAAAGCACCGCTGTTTGCCACAGCGGTGCTTTTTTGTTGATGGTCGAAGGTCAGAGGCGCCCGGACAGGGCATCCTCGAAGAGCTTGCGGGCGCTCTCCCGGGTGATCGGCACCGGATTGCCGCCTGCGGTCGGATCGTTGGGAGCCATCTCGGACATGTCGTCGAAGCGCGCGCTGTCCACTTTGAGGCCCTCGAGCGTGTGCGGCACGCCAAGGTCGGCGCGCAGCTTCAGCACCCAATCAAGGAAGGCCTGGAACGAGGGCTCGAGGCCGATATAGGCGGAAAGCCGCTCGATCTTCTGCTCGATGGCCTCCCGGTTATAGACCAGCACATAAGGCATGAAGACCGCGTTGGTCAGGCCGTGATGGGTGTCATAAAGCGCGCCGGTCGGATGTGAGAGGGCGTGGATGGCGCCGAGGCCCTTCTGGAACGCGGTGGCGCCCATGGCGGCGGCCGACATCAGCTGCGCACGGGCTTCGATGTCCTTGCCGTCCTTGTAAGCCCGCGGCAGGTATTCCTTCACCAGGCGAATGCCCTCGACCGCGATGCCCTCGGCCATCGGGTGATAGCCGGGCGCGCAATAGGCTTCGATGCAATGGGCCAGCGCATCGAGTCCGGTGCCTGCCGTGATGTGGGGCGGCATGCCCACCGTGAGCTCCGGATCGCAGATCACGATCTTGGGCATCATGAGCGGGTGGAAGATCACCTTCTTGGTGTGCGTGGCCTCCTGCGTGATGACGCCGGCGCGGCCCACTTCCGAGCCTGTGCCGGCTGTGGTCGGCACGGCGATGATCGGCTGGATGCCGTTGGGATCGGCCCGGGTCCACCAGTCGCCGATATCCTCGAAATCCCACATGGGCCGGGTCTGCCCCGCCATGAAGGCGATGACCTTGCCGGCATCAAGCGCCGAGCCGCCGCCGAAGGCGACGACGCCGTCGTGCTGGCCCGCCTTCAGCGCTTCGAGGCCACGATAGACGTTGGTCTCGACCGGGTTCGGCTTGATGTCGGAAAAGATCGCGGCCTTGAGACCTGCCGTGATCAGCTGGTCCAACGCCGCCTTCGTCATGGGCTGCGTCGCCAGGAACGGGTCCGTGACGATGAGCGGAGCCTTCATGCCGACCGTGCGGCAGGCCTCGGCCAGTTCGGCAATGCGGCCGGCCCCGAAACGGACGGCGGTGGGGTAGTTCCAGTTGGAGCGGGGGGACGTGGTCATCGGTTTCGCAATCAGATCTGACGGAGGTGGTAGGATTTCGGGCGGGTGAGCGACTCGTAGGCCAGCCGTGACAGGCTCGCGCCGCGGCCCGTGTCCTTCACGCCGGTCCAGGCGAGCGCGGGATCGAGGTAGTCGCAGCGGTTCATGAACACGGTGCCGGTCTCGAGCCGGTCGCCGATGGCGTCTGCCGCATCCACATCGGAGGTCCAGATGGCGGCGGAGAGACCATACGGAGAATCGTTCATGAGGCGGATCGCCTCCTCGTCGCCCGCCACCTTCATGATGCCGACGGTGGGGCCGAAGCTCTCCTCGCGCATCACGCTCATGGAATGGTCCACGTTGGTGAGCACCTGCGGCGCCAGATAGGCCGTGTCGCCGGTGTCGGCGCCAAAGCGCTTGGCGTCGATATGGGCTTTTGCACCCTTCGCCACGGCTTCCGCGTTCTGCTGCCGCACCAGATCGGCGAAGCGCTTGTGCGCCATGGGACCGAGCGTGGTCGCCTCATCGAGCGGGTTGCCGAGAACATATTTGTTCACGAGGTCGACCGCGCCTTCGACGAAGCGGTCGTAGTGCCTCTCGTGCACGTAGATGCGCTCGATGCCGCAGCAGCACTGGCCCGAGTTGAAGAACGCGCCGTCAACCAGGTTCTCGATGGCGTGGTCGAGATTGGCATCCTCGCGCACATAGGCCGGATCCTTGCCGCCGAGCTCGAGGCCCAGCGACGTGAAGGTGCCGGCCGCAGCCCGTTCGATGGAGCGCCCGCCGGAGACGGAGCCGGTGAAGTTGCAGTGATCGACGAGGCCGCTGCCGAGGATGCGGCTCGTCTGGTCGTGGCTGAGATGCAGGTTCTGGAACAGGCCCTTGGGCATGCCGGCCCGGTCCATGGCCATCTGGAAGCGCTCGCCGGCGAGCACCGTCTGCGAGGCGTGCTTCAGCAGCACCGCATTGCCGGCCATGAGCGCCGGCACGATGGTGTTGATGGCGGTCAGATAAGGATAGTTCCAGGGCGCGATCACGAGCACGAGGCCCACCGGCTCGCGCTTGATCATGCGCCGGAAACCCGCCTTCTCGTCATCGGCCGGGATCGGCTGCAGGCTCTTCTCGGCGATGCCGATCATGTAGCGCGCACGCTCCTCGACCCCGCGGAACTCGCCGCCATAGCGAACCGGGCGGCCCATTTGCTGGGCGATCTCCGGCACCACTTCCTGGTTCATGGCAAGCAATGCGTCGAGAAAGGCGGAAACCCTGGCGGCGCGCTCCGCTAGCGGCGTGTTGCGCCACGCCTTTTGCGCCTCGCGCGCTGCCGTGACCGCAGCGTCGATGGCAGCCTCGGACATGATGGGACGGCGAACGAGCTCACGCCCGTCGACCGGGGAAATGCAGACGATATCGGTATCGGCCATGTGGTTTCTTTTCAGATAATCTCGAAATAACGGGCGAGCTGCCAGTCGGTGACGGCCTTGCGGGCTTCACGCTCCTCCCATTCGCGCGTTGCGGCGTAATGGTCAACAAAGGTGTCGCCGAAGAGCTGGCGCGCGGCCTGCGACCCTTTCAGCCGCTCGGCGGCCTCACCCAGGGAACGCGGGAGGGCCCGCTCCTTCGGGTGCTCCACCGCATAGGCGTTGCCCTGGATCGGCTCGCCCGGATCGACCCGGTTCTCGATGCCCCAGAGGCCCGAACCGATGGCGGCGGCAAGCGCGATATACGGGTTGATGTCGGCGGCCGCGACCCGGTACTCCACGCGCTGGGACTTCTCGGAGCCGGGAATGACCCGCAAGGCCGTGGTGCGGTTCTCCACGCCCCAGGCGGAATCGGTCGGCGCCCAGAAGCCGGGGATCAGCCGCGTGTAGCTGTTCACCGTGCAGGCCACCATGGCGAGAATCTCGGGCATCAGCTGCTGCTGCCCGCCCACGAACCAGCGCATGGTGTCGGACATGCCGTGCTTCGCGTCGGCGTCGTAGAACGCCCCCTTGCCAGTATCGAGGTGACGCAGGGAAGCGTGCAGGTGCCCCGACTGTCCGGGCCAGTCGCGGGACCACTTGGCCATGAAGGTCGCCATCCAGCCGCGGCGCTGGGCCAGGATCTTGGTGTAGGTCTTGAACAGGGCCGCCTTGTCGGCCGCCTTCAGCGCGTCGTCGACGCGGATGGCCGCTTCAAGCACGCCGGGGCCTGTCTCCGTATGCAGGCCCTCGATCTCGAAATCCATCTTCTGGGCCAGGTCGAGAAGCTCGTGGTAGAAATCCGCATGAACGCCTGAGCGCAGCACCGAATAGCCGAAGAAGCCCGGCGTGATGTTCTTCAGATCGCGGTAGCTCTTCTCGCGCACGGAATGGGGCGTTTCCTCGAACAGGAAGAACTCGAACTCGGCCGCTGCCGAGACCGAAAACCCCATGTCCTCCGCCTTCTTCAGGACGCGCCGCAGCACGCCGCGCGGGCAGGCTTCCTCCGCATAGCCTTCGAATTCGGCGAGGAAGAACGGCAGATCGTTCTCGAAGGGAACGAGCCGCATGGATTCAGGGATCACCCGCGCCGTCGCATCGGGATAAGCCGTATGCCAGCCGGTGAGCGTGGTGTTGTCGTAGAGCTGATCGTTGGAATCCCAGCCCAGCACCACGTCGCAGAATCCGAACCCCTTTTCGAGGGCGGATTCGAACTTGTCGCGGGCCATGTACTTGCCGCGCATGATGCCGTCCACGTCGGTCAGGCCGATCTTCACGAAGGGCAGATTGCGGCCCCGCACGTAGTCCAGGGCTTCGGCGGCAGTCTTGATCTTGGGAGCGTCCATACGAACAACCTTGAACGGGGATGGAAAGGGAGCGCGCCCCATGCGCGCTCCCGGCTCTTATCAGTAGGACTTGTACTCGCTCTCGCCCTTGGTGAGCGCGAACTCCTCCTCCGGCGAGAGGATGAGCTTATGACGCCCGATCACCAGGAAGTAGGCCATCATCACCGCATAATAGACCGCGACGCCGATCACCGCCGTCTGGAACACGGAGTCCGTGAGCTGGAAGTAGAGCGTCACGGCGGCGATCACCATGCAGACCACCGCACCCGCGACACCGAAGGGGCTGCGATAGGGCCGGTGCAGGTTCGGGAACTTTCTCTTCAGGACGATGTAGGACATGCCCTGCATGAAGTAGGCCAGCATCGCGCCTGCCACCGCCATGTTGAGCAGCGTGCCGCCGATGACCGTCGCGCCCGCCTCGGCGCCTGCCGAGAACCAGATGATCAGCATCACCAGAAGGCCCAGCACCGCACCAGCGATCAGCGCCACGTGCGGCGTCTTGCGCTCGCCATGCGTCACCGACAGGAAGCTCGGGAAGTAGCCCGCCCGCGAGAGCGAATAGATCTGCCGCCCGAAGGCGAAGATGATGGTGTGGAACGAGGCGATGAGTCCGATCACCGCAATGGCCGCGAGGATCTTCGCGATATCCGTGCCGAACAGGGTGCGGAACCCGTCGAGCAGCGGCTCGCCAGATTTGCCCAAGCCCACCGCGCCCGGCGCGATGCTCGTGTTCAGGAAGAGCACGAGGAACGCGGAAGCGATCAGGGTCAGGATGCCGGCGATGATGCCCTTGGGCATGTCGCGCTGCGGATCGTGCGACTCCTCCGCGGCCAGCGGCAACTGCTCGATGGCGAGGAACAGCCAGACCGCGAAGGGCAGCGAGGCCAGGATGCTGCCGAGGCCGTTGGGCAGGAACGGCCCGTTGCCCTCCGGCAGCTCCGCGCCGCCGGGACCGATGTTCAGCGCCCAGCGCGAGAAGTCGAGTTGACCGGAGAACAGAACCGACAGGTAGAAGGCCGCCAGAACGCCGAGCGCCAGCAACGTGACCGTCACGGTGACCCGGAACGAGAGCTCGACGCCGACGATGTTGAGGCCGACGAACAGCGCATAGAACAGGAACCAGTACACCGGCTGGAAGGCTGGCGCCGTCTCGAAGATCGTGCCCAGATACGAGCTGATGAAGAACACGATCACCGCGGGCGTGAGCACGAACTCGATGTTCTCGGCGATGCCCGTGATGTAGCCTGCCCACGGCCCCATGGACGTGCGGGCGAAGGAATACGCGCCGCCCGTATGCGGCAGGGCCGGCGACATCTCGGCGAGCGAGAAGGTCAGGCCGAGATACATGATCGCGATGATGATGGTTGCAAAGAACATCGCGCCGAAGCCGTTGGCCAGACCGAGGTTCCAGCCCGAATAATGCCCCGAGATCACCGCGCCGACGCCGAGCGCCCAGAGCGACCAGACGCGGGCGTGACGCTTGAGCCGGCGCGCCTCGAAATAGCTTTCGTCCACCGTGGTGTAGGTAATGCCGGCAGCGTTCTGCCCCCCGGCCGGCGGGGCATGGACCCCGGGATTTCCTTGTCCGACTGACATCGACTTAACTCCTCCAAGAAGTGTCTGCTTTCAGGCCACGGCACTTCATGCGCCATCCCCGTCATTCAGAGCGTCCGGGCCCCCTCCCTCAAAAGCGGCGCCAGACGGTTGGCCCACGACGCCTGTCCGTCTTGTGTGCGGATCAGGTCGTTGCGGATTTCGATCATCAGCGGAGCAAGGCCGCGCCTTTCGGCATGGCGCTCGAGGGTGTGGAACACCCGGTCCGCTGGCGAATAGGGTTCGTTCATGCCGACGATCAGCGCCGGATCGCCCGCCAGCCCGGCCTCGACATGGCGGGCATAGCGTTCGTCCCGGTTGTAGATGAGGCCGATATGCCAAGGCCGGGGCACGTCCCGGTAGACCGGCGTGAAGGAATGGACGGAGACGACCGCACGGAGCTGCCCTGCCGCCTTGCGGGCCTCCGCCAATGCGTCGACCGCACCGTGGAAGGCCTCGTACACCTCGCGGACCCGCGTTTCGCGCTCGGCATCGTCGAGATCGAGATTGCCCGGAATGGTCGTGCGCTCGCTGAGGGTCCAGATGGAATCGGGCGCCGAAGGCTCGCGATTGAGGTCGAGCACAAGGCGAGACACGGTGGCGTGGATCAGGGGCGCATCGAGCAGGCGCGACAGGCCCTGCGCCACACCGAGAGCGCCGGGATCCCAGGCGATATGGCTCTCCAGCTCCGCAGGGCCGAGACCCAGCGTGCCGTAGCGGGCGGGTAAACGGTTGGAGGCATGTTCGCAGATCAGGAGCACGGGCGAGCGGCCTTGGGAGTTCTCCACAACGGCGACCGGTTCCCCTGCCCTTGCGGCAGAGTTCTCGTCGGTCGCCATCCGGCTCGCCTGCGTCATGCGGTTCTCCTTAAGCCTGCTCGAGACAGGCAAAGCTCCCGTTGAACGCTTGATACGTTTCTTAATGTTTTCTCTTGTCTTGGAATTTCTGATACAGCTTTTCCAAAGCGTCAAGGAGGGGATGTGAATCAATCCGGTATGCGCGACGATCATCGCACTCCCCCAACGGATCCCCCGAGCCTCGCCGAGCGCATCCGGCACGAGATGGACGCCTTCACGCCAAGCGAGAAGCGCGCCGCGCACCTGCTCCTGAGCCATTACCCCTTCGCCGGGCTCGATACGGTGGCCGAATTCGCCTCCCGGGCCGGCATCTCGGCCCCTTCCGTCCTGCGTTTCGTCACCCGCCTTGGCTTCGGCGGCTTTCCGGACTTCCAGAAGCACCTGCGCGAGGAACTGGAGGCACAGCTTCTTTCGCCGCTGGCCAAGGCCGGCCCCTCCGACAAGGGCCAGGGGGCGCCTGCGCTCGCCTCCTTCGCGGAAGCCGTGATCGGCAACCTGCGGGCAACGGTGGAGAACATCGCTCCCGCGGAGTTCGAAGCAGTGGTGGCGCTTCTCTCCGACCCGCGCCGGCCCATCCATTTCACCGGCGGGCGCTTCACGGGCGCGCTCGCGCGCTACGCGGAGAGTCATTTCCGCATCGTGCGCAGCGGGGTGGATTTCATCGAGGGGCAGCCGGCGCTCTGGCGCGACCGGGTGATCGAGATCGGCCGCAAGGACGTGATCGTCGCCTTCGACATCCGCCGCTACCAGGAGGACGTCACCGCCTTGTGCGAAACGGCCGCCAAGCAGGGCGCAACAATCGTTCTGCTCACCGATCCGTGGCTGTCGCCCATCGCCCGCGTGGCGCGGCATGTGCTGCCCGCCCATATCGTCGCGCCGTCCAACTGGGATTCGTCGGCGGGCCTCCTGCTCCTGACGGAAGCGCTGGTTTCAGCGGTGACCAAGCGCCTGTGGGACACGGCCAAACCGCGGATGGAAGCGGTCGAGCGGCTGCGGAACGAGCGGTCGTAGACCTATTCCGCCTCTGTTGCCCTGTCCCGCTGCAGCCTGCCGATCAGGATCGGCAGCACGAGGCCGATGCCGAGGAAGCGGACGAGGTGGTGAATGCCCACGTAAAGCGGGTCGAGCCCCAGGATGAGGGCCAGCACGGTCATGGCCTCGAGCCCGCCCGGCGCGAAGGCGACGAGACCGTTGGCGAAGCTGACCCCTGCAAGCCATGCCGCAACCGCCGCAAAGAGCGCCGCAACGATCATCCCCACCGAGAAGGACCCCAATGCAGCCACGAGCGCCTTGCGCAGGGTCGAGCGCTGAACGTTGCGGAACCGCTCGGCGATGAAGAGCCCGATCAGCACGAGCCCGCCGGTGGCGATCACCGGCGGAATGACGCCGGTCACCCATTCCGTGCCGTGGCTCACGGAGCTCACCACCGTCGCGCCGAGCAGGATGGGGGCTGCGATCTTCAGCCGCTTGAACACGGCCCCCAAGGCGAGGCCGCCGAGAAGAGTGAAGGCCATGCCGCCTGGGCTCTCGACCGGAAGCCCCTCGCCGATCAGCGCGCCCGTGTTGCCCCCTCCCCCTGTCATGACCACGAGACTCGGCAGGAGGGCGATCAGCACGAAGAGACGGAAGTTCTGCACGATGGCGATGGAGGCCACCTCCGCCTTGCGGTCCGCGGCCACGGCCAGGACGGTGGAGAGCGCGCCGGGCACGGAGGCCAGCACCGCATCGGCCCTGCGCCAGCCGGACATGCGCGTGAGCCAGACGGTGGAGGCCGCGGAGATCGCCACGACGCCGACAACGAGAAGGACGAGACTGCCCGGATAGCGCCCCATGGCCGCGATGGCGGCAGGCGTCACCGCTGCGCCCATGGCGGCGCCGGAAATCAGCATGGCCCCGTCGGCGAGCGCGCGGGGCATGGGCACGGCCCGCCCCGAGAGCCCCCAGAGGGTGGCCGCGATGGCCGCTCCCGAGAGCCACGCCGCAGGCACGCCGAGCCAGTGGAAGACCAAGCCCCCGAGAGCAGCGATGAGGATTTGGACCAGGTGGGGAAGGATGGAACGCATCACGACTTTGCTCAATGGACGCCCTTTTCTGCCCCGTCAAATGCCGATGGCGCGCAGATGCCATGCGATGGGCTCCTGCCGGGATGCGTGGAACCAAGCTGAGCATTGCATGTGATCCGAAAGCCTGCTGAATTGCGGTCGACGCAATCCGGACCTGGAGGAAACAGTGCTGCATGGTATCGACCCGGCGCTCAACGCCGATCTCTTGTATGTGCTCCAGGCCATGGGGCACGGCGACGATCTCGTGATCTGCGACGCCAATTTCCCGGCCGATGCCATCGCACGCCAGACCACCTATGGCCGCCTGATCCGCATGGACAACATCACCTCGCCCCGGGCGATCCGGGCGGTCCTCTCGCTCATGCCGCTCGACAGCTTCGTGGAGCATCCGGCGGAGCGGATGGAGGTCGTCGGCAACCCGACCGAGCTGCCGGCCATCCAGCAGGAGGCTCAAAGGGAGATCGACGCGGTGGCCCGGCGCGATGCCGGACGCGACGCGTGGCCCATGGGCTCCGTCGAGCGCTTCGCCTTCTATGAGCGGGCCAAGAAGGCCTATGCGGTGGTCGCCACCGGCGAGCTGCGCTTCTACGGCTGCTTCATCCTGAAGAAGGGCGTGATCCCGCCGGCCTAAGACCGCAACGGAACGCTATCCGACGAGCCTCGGCAGGGCTTCCCCGATGCGCCGGACCGCCTCCTCCACATCCTCGGGCTTGCGGAGGTAGCACAGGCGCAGGTAGCCCTCGCCGGCCTCGCCGAAGGCCGAGCCCGGGGCCAGGCCCACATTCGCCTCGTCGATGAGCCGGAAGGCGATGTCCTTCGCGTTGGTGGCGCCCTTGATCTTCAGGAACGCATAGAAGGCGCCGCTCGGAGGCGGCAGCTCGACGAGACCCGTCTGCGCGAGCCGCCCGACGATCTCCCGCCCCCGTTTGGCGCGGACGATCTGGTCGGCCAGGAAGTCCTCGCCCTGCTCGATGGCGGCCACGCCCGCGCGCTGGATAAAGGTCGGCGTTCCCGAGGTCTGGTACTGAATCAGGTTCTCGATCACCTGCCCCAGGGCCGGCGGAGCCTCCAGCCACCCGAGGCGCCAGCCGGTCATGGCCCAGTTCTTGGAGAAGGTCTGGACGAAGAGGATCTTGTCCTCCGGCTCCATCACGTCGCGGAAGGAGGGCGTGCGCCCATCGACCGCAAGAGCCGGATCGTGGACGAAGCGGCCGTAGATTTCGTCCGCGACGATCCACAGGCCATGCCGCCGGGCGAGATCGAGGGCCGCGCGCAGGTCCGCATGGGTTGCGGTCCAGCCCGTGGGGTTCGACGGCGAGTTGATCACGAGCACGCGGGTGCGCGGCGTGATCGCCTGCTCGAGCCGCTCGAAATCGAGGTGCCAGCCCTGCGCGTCGATGGTCATCGGCACCGCGACGGGACGGGCGCCCGCGATGGTGATGGCGCCGGCGAAATTCGGCCAGGCGGGCGTGGGGATCAGCACCTCGTCGCCGTTGCCCGAGAGCATGCGGAAGGCGAGCTGCATGGCGGGCATGCCGCCCGATGTCACGAAGAAGCGCTCTGGATCGAAGGCCTTGCCGTAGACACCCTCATGATAGCGGGCAATCGCCTGGCGCAGCTCAGGGATGCCGCGCTGGTAGGTGTAGAAGGTCTCGCCTTCGCTCAGCGAGCGGGCCGCCGCCTCGCAGATGAAGGACGGCGTCGGCAGATCGCCCTCACCCACCCAGAGCGGAATGATGCCGGGCTTCAGCCGGCCGTAGCTGAACACGTCGACGATGCCGCTGGTCGGCGCCTGCTCCGCTTCGGGGCGCAGGTTGAGAACGGACGGGATCGAAACGGACGCGTTCATGGGCGATGTCCTTGAAAACAGGCGAACAGGCATGGCCCGTTCGCCCCCTCAAGGCAAGCGCCGAATATGTCTCATGACAAAACACGAAGGGTCCGATCGAACCCTGTGATGAATCAGAGCATCCGCCCTGTCTTCATCAGATCGCGGATTTCGGTGAGCAGCTTCACGTCCGCCGGAAGTTCCGGAGCCTTCCCGGCCGTACCGGTCTTGGCGTCCTCTGTGCGGCGCAGGCGGTTCATGCCCTTCACCAGGAGAAACAGGATCCAGGCGATGATGACGAAGTTGATGGCAACGGTGATGAAGTTGCCCCAGGCCAGCACCGCGCCCTGGTTCTTGGCCTCCGCGAGCGCCGTTGCCGTGACGCTGCCGGACAGCGGCGTGAAGTAGTTCGAGAAATCGAGGCCGCCGGTGGCGGCTCCGATGACCGGCATGAAGATATCGCCGACCAGCGAGTCCACGATCTTGCTGAAGGCGGCTCCGATGATGATGCCGATGGCCAGATCGACCACATTGCCGCGAAGCGCAAATTGCCTGAATTCGTTCCACATGACCGGACCTCCCCTCGCTTGCCTGCCAAGCTTAAGCTGTCCGGTCCCGGGGGTTCGTCAAGCGTCCCGGCTGGCGAGCAGGTTCTGCAGGTCGAGGCGGCGCGTCACCATCTGGAGTTCGCCCTCGGGGGTTCTGGGCCATTGATCCTCCGGCCGGTCGAAATGAAGCTCGATTCCGTTGCCGTCGGGGTCGCTCAGGTACAGGGCCTCGCTCACCCCGTGGTCGCTCGCGCCCTGCAGCGGAACGCCTGCTTCCGCCAGCCTGGCGAGGGCGTCGGCGAGCGCCGCCCGCGTGGGATAAAGGATCGCCACATGGTAGAGTCCGGTGGTGCCGGGAGGCGGCGGGGAGCCGCCCTGGCTTTCCCAGGTGTTCAGGCCGATATGGTGGTGATACCCGCCCGCCGAGACGAAGGCCGCCTGGGTGCCGTAGCGCTGCATCAGCTCGAAGCCGAGCACGCCGCAGTAGAACGCCAGGGACCGATCAAGGTCCGCCACCTTGAGGTGGACATGGCCGATCCTGACGCCGGGATGGATGGGCCGCGCCACCGGGTGTCCGGTGGCGTCATGAGGTGTGGAGTTCAACATGGCTTCGAGACCTCAGGCTGAGCGGGGGGACAAGGCCGGGGCAGTCTTCGCCGATCCGGCCCGCAGCGCAAGGGCGCCGTCGCCCAGGAGCGCCTGGGCCAGAAGGGCCACGATCCAGAGCGCCAGATATTCCCAGCCGCCGTTCGGGTTGTTGAAGAAGAACCCGGCCGGGCCATGCACGAAGACGATGGCGCCGAGCAGGATCGGGACCAGGGCGAGCGATGCCCAGCGGGTGAGGAAGCCGAGGATCAGCGCGATGCCGCCGGCCGTCTCGGCCGCGATGGTCAGGTAGGCGAGCGCCGGCGGCAGGCCGAGGCTGCCGAAGAACCCGGCAGCGCCCGCGGGCGTGAACACGAACACCTTCAGTCCGGCATGGGCCAGGAAGAGAACGCCGAGGGTGACGCGCAGAACGAGGGCAGCATAGGGAGCGGTGCGGGTATCGATCATGAGAGATCTCCTAAAAGGGTCCCTCATATGACCTCAAACCGGATTTATGATAATGCTCGCCACGGAATATGAATTCACACCGAGAGAGTGAGATCGCCAGTGCTCGACCGGGTCACCAGCATGCAGGTCTTCGTTCGCGTGGCGGCGCTTGGCAGCCTGTCGGCAGCGGCGCGGGCGCTCGATCTGTCCCAGACCATGGCCACCAAGCATGTGGCAGCCCTGGAGAGCAGGCTCGGGATCAAGCTGCTGCACCGCTCCACCCGCAGGCTGACCCTGACGGAAGGCGGCCGAGCCTACCTGGCGGCCTGCGAGCGCATTCTGGCCGAGATCGAGGAAGCGGAGGCCTCCGCCAGCCTCGACCGCGTCGAACCGCGGGGAACGTTGCGCCTCAACGTGCCCCTCACCTTCGGCTTCCGGCACATCGCCCCGGCGATCCCTGAATTCAACCGGCTCCATCCGGCCGTGTCGTTCGATCTCGGCCTCGCCGACCGCTTTGTGGACCTGATCGAGGAGGGATGGGATCTGGCGATCCGGATCGGGCGGCTGAAGGAGTCGAGCCTCATCGCCCGGCGCCTGGCCGTCTGCCGCATCGTGGTTTGCGCCGCGCCCCGCTATCTGGAGCAGCACGGCACCCCGCAGAGCCTGGACGATCTCGCGCGCCACAACTGCCTCGGCTACACCTTGCCGAGCGCCATCGGGGCGAACCGCTGGACCTTCGGGCTCGATGGCGAGATCGTCGTGCCGGTGCAGGGGAACCTGCGCGCCAACAACGGCGATGCCCTGATGGCGGCGTGCCTCGCCGGGCAGGGTCTCATCTATCAGCCCACCTTCATCGTGGGCGACAGCCTGCGCGACGGCTCGCTCGTCCCGGTTCTCCGGGACTTTCCGGTCTACGAACCCGGCATTCACGCCGTCCTGCCCTCGGGTCGGCAGGCTCCGGCGAAGGTCCGTGCCTTCATCGAGTTCCTGGCCCGACGCTTCGCGCCGGAGCCGGAGTGGGATCGCGGGCTGTGACCGGCTGGCGGTGGCCTTCGCACCCTTAAACGGCTAAAGCTGTTTCACGTCTGTTTTCGAGGATTTGCCCATGGTCGCCACCTGGGCCGTCGTGTTGTCGGCACTGGTCTATCTCTGCTTCCTGTTCACGGTGGCCCATTGGGGGGACAACGGCGGACGGCGCTTCGTTCAGGGGCCTGCGCGCTCCACGATCGCGGCGCTGGCCCTTGCGGTCTACTGCACCTCCTGGACCTTCTTCGGCTCCGTGGGGCTTGCCAGCCGCTCAGGGTTCGACTTCCTCGCCATCTACATCGGCCCCATCCTCGTGATCGGCTTCGGGCACGCGCTCGTCGCCCGGGTCGTGCGGGTGGCAAAGACCCAGAACATCTCGTCCATCGCCGACTTCGTCGCCGCCCGCTACGGCAAGAGCGAGCGGGTCGCCGCACTCGTCAGCCTGATCGCCGTCGTCGGCTCCGTTCCCTACATCGCCCTGCAGCTGAAGGCGGTCTCGTCCTCCCTCGACGTGTTCCTGACGGCGGCGGGCGGGACGCTTCCCTCCCATCTTCCCTTCATCGGCGATCTTGCGTTCGTGGTCGCCCTGGTGCTGGCGGGCTTTGCCGTCGCGTTCGGCACGCGCCATACGGATGCCACCGAGCACCAGAACGGGCTTCTGCTCGCCGTCTCCATCGAGTCCGTGGTGAAGCTGGCAGCCTTCCTGATCGTGGGCGGCTACATCACCTTCGTGATGTTCGACGGCTACGACGCCATCGTGCAGCGCCTCAACGCCCAGGGAACCAGCTCGAACCTGATGGGGCTGACCTCCGGCTTCGGCAGCTACATCACACTCATCCTGCTCTCCACCTGCGCGGCTCTTCTCCTGCCGCGGCAGTTCCATGTGACGGTGGTGGAGAACCACGAGATCAGCGACCTGAAGCGCACCGCCTGGCTGTTTCCCCTTTATCTCGTGCTCATCAACCTGTTCGTCATTCCGATCGCCCTTGCGGGACTTGCCCTGTTTCCGGACGGCAACCTCGACCGGGACATGACCCTGCTGGCGCTCCCCCTCATGGACAAGGCGGGCACCGTCGCGGTCATTGCGTTTCTGGGCGGCTTTTCGGCCGCAACCGCGATGGTGATCGTCGACTCGGTGGCCGTGGCGGTGATGATCTCGAACCATCTCGTCATGCCCATCGTCCTGCGCCGGCGGGCCTTTGCGGGCGTTGATCCGGGCAGCTTCGTCATTGCGGTGCGGCGGATCTCCATCGTCGTGGTCATCCTTCTGGCCTATGCCTATTACCGCGTCTCCGGGGAAGCGGCGCTTGCCGCCATCGGCCTGTTGTCCTTTGCGGCCATTGCGCAGGTGGCGCCCGCCTTCATCGGCGGCCTCATCTGGTCGCGGGGCACGGCCCTTGGCGCCAGCATCGGGCTGGTCGTGGGCTTCTTCACCTGGGCCTATACCCTTCTGCTCCCCAGCCTCGTCTGGGATGGGGTGTTCTGGTCCGACGTGGTCGTGACGGGCCCCTTCGGGGTCACGGCCCTCAAGCCGACCGCTCTCTTCGGGGTCGATCTACCCCAGCTCACCCACGGGGTCGTCTGGAGCATGACCCTCAACATCCTGTGCTATGTGGTTTTCTCCCTGTGGCGTCCGGCGACGGCCATGGAGATGATCCAGGCCAACGTGTTCGTGGGGGAAACGACAACCTCCGTCGCGCCGAGCTTCCGCCTCTTCCGCGCCAGCGTGACCGTGGGCGAACTTCGCGCCACCGTCGCCCGCTATCTGGGCGAGGAGCGCACGACGCGCTCCTTCGAGGGCTTCACCCATAGCCGCGGCCAGATTCTCGAGCCCCGCGCCGAGGCCGACGTCCACCTCCTGCGTTACGCGGAGCACCTTCTGGCCTCGGCCATCGGCACGGCCTCCTCGCGCCTTGCCCTGTCGCTGCTGCTGCGCCGCCGCACCGTGTCGACGGAAGCCGCCCTCAAGCTGCTCGACGACGCCTCGGCCGCCATCCAGCATAGCCGCGACCTGCTCCAGCATGCCCTGAACTATGCCAAGCAGGGCATCACGGTGCTCGACCGCGACCTGCGGCTGCTCGCCTGGAACCAGGCGTTCATCGATCTCTACGACATGCCGCCCAACTTCGTGCATGTGGGCATCGGCATGGACCGCATCATCCACTACAACGCCTCCCGCGGCTCCTATGGGCCCGGCAAGCTCGAGGACCTGATCGCTGCCCGCATTCACTCGTTCCAGCACGATGTGGAGCCGGTGCGCCTCAGGCTCTACCCGTCCGGCAAGGTCATCGAGATCCGCTCGAACCCGCTGCCCGACGGCGGCCACGTCACCACCTACACGGACGTGACCGAGACCGTTCTGGCTGAGGAGGCGAGCCGGCGCGCGAACGAGACCCTGGAGCAGCGCGTGCGGGAGCGAACCGAGGAGCTGACGCGCCTCAACGAAGCCCTGCGGAGCGCTAAAGCCGAGGCCGACGAGGCGAACATCTCCAAGACGCGCTTCCTGGCCGCCGCATCCCACGACATCCTGCAGCCCCTCAACGCCGCCCGCCTCTACGCCACGTCCCTTGTGGAGCGGGATCGCGAGGCGGGCGACGTGACGCTTGCCGAGAACATCGACGCGTCCCTCGACGCGGTCGAGGAGATCCTCACCGCGATCCTGGACATCTCGCGCCTCGACACGGGGGCCATGAAGCCGCAATGGTCGAGTTTCCGCATCGACGAGATGTTCCGCCAGCTGCAGCGCGAGTTCGAGCCTGTTGCCCGGAACAAAGGCCTCAAGCTCACCTTCGTCCCCTCCTCCCTGACCGTGCGCTCCGACCGGCGCCTCATGCGGCGCCTGCTGCAGAACCTGATCTCCAACGCGATCAAGTACACCCCCGCCGGACGCGTGGTCGTGGGCAGCCGGCAGCGCGGCAGTCATCTGGTCCTGGAGGTCTGGGACACGGGCCTCGGCATCCCGCCCTCGAAGCAGCGCATCGTGTTCCGTGAGTTCCAGCGCCTGGACCAGGGCATGAAGGCCGCGCGGGGCCTGGGCCTCGGCCTTTCCATCGTGGAGCGCATCGGACGGGTGCTCAAGCATCCGATCACCCTGAACTCCGAGGTCGGGCGCGGCTCCGTGTTCCGCGTCGAGGTGCCGGTGGTGGCGGCCCTGCCGGCGACGGCGGCGGCCCCGGAGCCCCCGAAGGTGCCCGCGACCGTGCTGTCCGGGCTGCGCGTTCTCGTCATCGACAACGAGCCGGCCATCCTGGAAGGCATGCGCCTGCTTCTCTCGGGCTGGGGTTGCGATGCCTGGACCGCCTCCGACCTGGAGAGCGCACATCAGGCCCTCAAGACCCACAAAGCGCTGCCGGAGGTCATTATCGCGGATTATCACCTGGACGACACGGACGGCCTCGAACTCATCAAGGCCCTGCGCTGGAGAACCCAGGTCGACACCCCGGCCGTGCTCGTGACGGCCGACCGCACGCCGGCCGTGCGCGATGCCGCCGCGGCGATGAACATCCACGTGCTGAACAAGCCCCTGAAACCGGCGGCGTTCCGGGCCCTCCTGACCCAGTGGCGCGCGACGAAAGTGGCGGCGGAGTAGGAGAGCGGCCGGGCTCACCTCTTTCGTTTGGACGTTATTGTGTTAAGCAGGCTGTCGGATTCGAACTGCGGCAGCAATCATGGCTTCTCCTACAGCGATCATCGTCGGCGCTTCCTCGGGCATTGGCGAGGCCCTGGCCCGTTCGCTTGCAGGAAGCGGATGGCGGGTGGGACTGGCAGCCCGCCGCCTCGACAGGCTCGAAGCCCTGGCAGAGGAGCTCGGCGGCGGGGCCAGGGCGAAGCGCATCGACTTGAGGCAGGTGGACGAAGCGCGCCTCGCGCTCGCGTCATTGATCGAGGATCTTGGTGCCGTCGACCTCGTGATTCTGAGTTCCGGCGTCGGCGAACCGAACCCTCATATGAGCTGGGCTTCCGAAAAAGACACCATAGAGGTCAATGCCCTCGGGTTCGCGGCCGTGGCGCAGGTGGCCATGAAGCATTTTCTCGACCGGGGGCAAGGGCATCTTGTCGGCATCTCGTCCGTGGCGAAGCTGCGCGGCCATGGGGATGCTCCCTCCTACGCCGCCACCAAGGCCTTCGTCTCCACATATCTCGACGGATTGCGGGATCTGGCGAAGCGCCGGAGCGCTGGACGGATCGCGGTCACGGAGGCGTGCCCCGGGTTCGTGGACACCGCCATGATGAAAGCTCCGTCGGCCTTCTGGGTGGCGTCGCCGGAAGCGGCGGCGGAGAGCATTCTGAAAGCCGTGCGCCGCCGCGCCAAGCACGCCTACATCACGCCGCGCTGGGGGCTGATCGGCGTTCTGCTGCGCCTCATGCCGCGTCCCGGATGATGCGCCGGTCACTCCGCCAGGGCGTGGTCGACGGCCGCCACCGCATGGATCGTCGTGGTGTCGAACAGCGGCACGGCGCTGTCCTCCTCTTTCACAAGGAGCATGATCTCGGTGCAGCCGAGAATGATGCCTTGTGCGCCACGCTCGATGAGGCGCGCGATGATCTCGCGGTAGGCTTGGCGCGATTCCGGCCTGATCCGTCCGAGCACGAGCTCCTTGTAGATGATCTCGTGCACGATGCAGCGGTCTTCCGCATCCGGGACGATCACGTCGAGGCCATGGCTCTGCTGCAGCCGGCCCTTGTAGAAATCCTGCTCCATGGTGAAGGCGGTGCCGAGCAGGCCGATGCGCTGCAAGCCTGCGGCCTTGATCTTGTCCGCCGTGGGATCGGCGATGTGAAGCAGCGGAATGCCAGCGGCCGATGAGACCGCGTCTGCCAGGCGATGCATGGTGTTGGTGCAGATGACGAGGAAGTCGGCGCCGCCGCGCTCCAGCCGGATGGCTGCCTCCTTCATCGCCTCCGCAAGCTTATCCCATTCGCCTTCATGCTGAAGCCGCTTGATCTCCTCGAAGTCGAACGACCACATCAAGGACTGCGCCGAACGCACGCCGCCGAGCCGCCGGTTCGTCTCCTGGTTGATGATGCGATAGTACTCGGCGGAGCTTTCCCAGCTCATGCCGCCGATCAATCCGATGGTCTTCATGATGGGCCTTTTACGGAGTTGGCGTGAAGGGAGCGCGGCCGCTCGCCAGCGCGTCATCGAGAAGATCGAGCCGGTCCTGTCCCCAGAACACCTCGCCATCGAGCACATAGGCCGGGGAGCCGAACACATCGCCCGCCACCGCGTTCTCGAGGTTGAGGGCATAGATCGCCTCGGTGGTGCTGCCGGTGGCCACATCCATCAGGGTCGACGAGTCGAACCCGGCCTGCTCCGCCAGCTCGGCGAGCACGAGCGGATCGGCGAGATTGCGCTCCTCCTCCCACACGGCCGCGTAAGCGCGGCGCAGGAAGGCATCCGGGCTCCGGCCGGAGGCATTGATGGCGATCACGAACCGGTCCGCGAGGTTTACGTCGAACGGCCAGTGCTTCGGGCTGATGTTGAAGGCCAGACCCCGCTTCTCGCGCCAGCGCTGGAGTTCCAGGATCCGGTAGCGCTGGCGGGCCGGGTGGCGTTGCGCGAGCGGCAGGCCGCCGGTCTCC
>NZ_JAEQMY010000130.1 GCF_016743775.1 Microvirga aerilata
GCGCCGCCGACACCGGCCACGCCGTTCGCCTGGCATCGCCCTGGTACCGAGGGCGGCATGACTTACCGGATGCACCACTAAATCGAGCATCCTTCCTGCCTGTTCTCCCATCTTCGCAGGTCTCCCAACCCGGACGTGCTAAGCTCTGCTTCTGTGTCCCGCATTTACAGGCGCTCCCTCAAGCCCCACATCTTTGGAGAGGGAGATACAATGGCTGACAAGAAGGATCTCACACGACCACCCGCAACTGCCGGCAGTCCAGCCTCAATGGTTGACTCATTTCTTTCGGAGGCCAAGCGGCTTGGACCGTTGGCAGGCAATGCACCGCGGGCGCGGCTCGTATTTGCTCTCGACGCCACCATGAGCCGGCAGCCCACCTGGGATCTCGCCTGCCGTGTCCAGGGCGAGATGTTTGCCGCAGCCAGTGAGGCCGGAGGACTCTCGGTGCAACTGGTCTACTTCCGAGGCTTCAGCGAGTGCCGCTCCTCCCGCTGGGTCGCCGATCCGCGGGCGCTGATGGACCTCATGACGAAGATCAGTTGCCGGGGAGGTCAGACCCAGATCGGACGGGTGCTCCGTCATGTCCGGACAGAGGCTGGCCAAGCGCCATTGAAGGTGCTCGTTTATGTCGGCGATGCCATGGAGGAGCTGATTGACGATCTCTGTGCCGTTGCAGGCGAACTTGGCTTGCTGGGCGTCATGCCCTTCATGTTCCATGAAGGGCATGACCCTGATGCCGCCTGTGCTTTTCAGGAGATCGCCCGCCTGAGCGGCGGAGCTTATGCCCGCTTTGATGCAGGAGCTCCCCACACCCTGTCGGAACTCCTGCGCGCTGCCGCGGCCTATGCGGCCAACGGTGTCGAGGGTCTCACTCGGTTGTCCGCTGGCAACGCACAGGCTCGCGTTCTGCTCACCGCCATGAACGGACACAAGCCGTGATGCTGCTGTACGGCATCGCGGCCGTCACCGTTCTATGGTTTTTCCTGAGCAACTTCGCGCATGCGAACCCAGCCTCCCTTGCGAAGCTTCTCAAGGTCATTGGCGGCATTGTGGCCCTTGGCATCGCGGGACTGCTCGCTATCCGAGGACGGATCGACATAGCCCTGCTGATCGGAAGTCTCGGAGCCTGGCTCCTCGGGTGGAGCCGCCTCGCTTTCCCCAATCTCGGCAGGCGAGCGCAGCCGGCTTCCGGCAGCACGTCACGTGTCCGCTCGCGGTTGATTGAGATGACGCTGGTTCACGACACCGGCGAGATGGACGGCTCCGTGCTTGCCGGTGCTTTTGCCGGGCAGCAACTCGGATTACTGGACGAGGCACGCCTGCGGAAGCTGCTGACGGAGTGCCAAGTCAGCGATCCCGATGGTGTCCGCCTTCTCGAGGCTTACCTCGACCGTCGCTTTCCTCATTGGCGTGAAGACACACAGGGTGTGGAGCAGCCGCGAGCAGACGCTCAGCCCGCATCGGGTGTCATGACTCCCGAGGAAGCCTACCGGATCCTAGATCTCCAACCAGGGGCCACCCACGATCAGATCCGGCAGGTACACCGGTCCTTGATGAAGAAGCTCCACCCGGATCAAGGCGGTTCGACTTATCTCGCAGCGCGGGTGAACCAAGCCAAGGACATTCTGTTGAGCCGGCATGAGGGGTAATCGATGATGATGCTGCAGCCACCGCCATCCTGGTTGAAGGGTGGATTGCTGATGATCCCGGATCTATGCCGCCACAATAATATCGAAGCGCCCATGGAGCGCGCCGGGCTCAGACACTTGCCCGGAAGACAAGGGCACAATCACGGTGCGGCGAGCCTGAGAGTCACGGATGCGGTTGAGGACCCCGTCCCGTGCGTTGAGGGGCTCGCCCTCAATGTACATCTGTGTGATCAGGCGTCCCTGCCCCGGCACATGCACGGCGAAGTGGATGTGGGGCGTCCGCCCTGGATATGGTACCGGGCGGATCGTGCGGAACCGGTATCGGCCCTGATCGTCCACCTGGGTGCGGCCATAGCCCTGGAAGGCATGGTCGATGCGACCCTGCCCGGCTGCACGGGGATGGCGGTAGATGCCATTCGCATCACACTGCCAGATCTCGACCACACTGCCGGGCTGCGGCTGCCCGCGGGTGTCCAGCACCCGCCCTGACACGTGGACCACCTGTCCAAGAGCCTGAGCGGTCTGACCTGTGACCTTCACCAGATCGTTGTCCATGTCGGGCGGGAGCTCGACCGGGTAAAAGGGCCCTTCCGTCTGCCCTGGTGTCGGGACAAGCTCGGCCGCAACCAGGCTCCTCGGGATGATGATAGAGGCTGACGTGATGGCAGCCTTGATCAGCAAAGAGCGTCGATCAGGATCGATGAGAGGATGGTGGCTCATGCGAGAACCCCAAGCGTGGATCACTGAATGGCAGCATAGACGATCAGCCTCTCCAGACCAGTTCGCCGCATCTCACATCGCACGAACGTGATGGCAGGCCTGCGCTCCAGGTTCGGGAATGAGACGGGCAGCCCCTGCAAGCATGCGCTGCCTTTGGTTTTCCGCTCGTCATGAAGGTCGGCTCAATGTGACCAGACGACGTTTGGCCCGGAGCTGTATGGATCTATCATCAGAGGAAGCCGACATCACTTTTAACGTATGAGCGGTCGCTAGGCTGGAGTGTTTTCAGGTGATTGTCTCGAGCCGGCCGAACCGCACAGGCAGGAGTTCCCGAACTCCAGTCTGACCATTGGCACCCTTCTCGATGACGGTGAGATGCTGCATCTCCTCCGGGCCCACCGGCATCACCAGGCGCCCGCCTAGCTTGAGTTGCTCAAGCAAGGCGGCGGGCACCTTGTCAGCCGCAGCCGATACGAGGATCTTGTCGAAAGGAGCATGCTCGCGCCAGCCGCGGGACCCGTCTCCCTCGCGGATCTCGATATTGGCATAACCGAGCTGTTGAAGGAGCTCACGTGCAACTCCGGCAAACTCCTCGACGATCTCAATGCTCCGGACTTGACCCGCAAGCTCCGCCAGGATCGCCGTCTGGTATCCCAAGCCCGTCCCGACCTCGAGCACCTTCTCGCTGGGTTGTGGCGATAGAAGATCGGTCATGAGCGCCACGATAAAGGGCTGCGAGATTGTCTTGTTGAAGCCGATGGGCAGGGGCGCGTCCTGATACGCATAAGGTGCAAGAGGGGCTGGGACGAACAGATGCCGTGGCACTTTCCGCATCGCAGCCATCACCCGCTCATCCAACAAGGCTCGGCCAATCTCGTCGCTGGCCAGATCCGCGTGGATGGCAACCATCTCGACCATATGCCGCCGCAGGATCACTAAGTGGCTCTCGTTCATTGGCTTCATGACACCGGCTTTCAATCGAATCACTTACTGGTCGTTCTACCTGCAAGCGATTGGCGAACCCTGAGTAACGCTCGGGAGGCCTGTCAGGTTGTCCCGATTGGCCGAGTCCCAAATCTCAGTCGGCCATGGAACCTTAGCCGGTTTCGGTGATCATTCCTTAAGAGCGCCTCGGCGGAGAGGGTGGGCAGCAGGCGGAGTGGACAATGCGGAGAATGATCTCGTTGATGGTCGTGCTGATTGCGGCCCTCGCCGGGGCGACCAAGGCCATGGGAGCCGAGGTCCTCATCTCGGTCAACAAGACAACGCAGCGCATGACAGTGATGGTCGATGGCGCTGAGCGGTACTCCTGGCCTGTATCGACAGGTCTGGCGGATTACGCCACTCCGACCGGAGCCTTCACGCCGTCTCGTCTGGTGAAGGACCACTATTCGAAGGAGTGGGACGATGCGCCGATCCCGCACTCAATCTTTTTCACTGACTCGGGGCACGCCATCCACGGGAGCCAGGCCATCCGCCGGTTGGGCACACCGGCCTCCCATGGCTGCGTGCGGCTGGCACCGGAGAACGCCAGGATCCTCTTCAGCCTTGTCATGGCGGAAGGGCTTGGCAACACGCGGATCGAGGTGACCGGCGTTGATCCTATCGGGACCAGACCGGGGGGCAGCTATGGCCGCCTGACCAGCTTCGATCCGCTAACATCCGGAATTATGGTTGGAGGTTCTGCTGCTCGCCTACAGTTAGAAACTCGCAGACGCCCGTAACGACGAAAGTGTGGTGGCAGACATAGGCCGCTCTGGGTCAGGAACCGAGATTCCTTACGCTTTCAGAACGTCCGGTTCGATGAGGATTGCCGCCCTCAAGCTCAGGTCTCAGGCGTGCCAGAAGCGGCCCTCCCATCGTTCGTCTCCAACGTTCCTCGCCGATCTCAGATCCAGGGCTGAGCCAGATGCTCTTGGGCTAGGGCTCGCTGGACAGCGGAGCGCTCCAGAACACGCCGGGCATATGGCCCCACATGGGGTCAGCTGGTGCCCGGCCGCTCCGTGTGCCACACGGTCAGGGCGTAGGCGTCGACGATACAGTAATCCGCCCCAATCAGTCAGGGGCCGCTTTGCCTGGCTAGATATCCATCGAGAATGTCGAAGTTGCGTGCAACAGCAGCTTCAGCGCCAGTCCTCAACTCGCCTAGCGCGGCCTCACTTGGGGCTGACCGGCTCGGGTGCAGATAGTTCGACAGAGCTGGCTCCAAGCCAGTCGCAAGCCATAGAAGCCTACTTGTAAGCGTGCGCCCTCTCAACACTCCCCAGCACTGGCATCAAGCTCGCCTGCGGGCGAGGGTCGGGTAGGTGAAGACAGTTCGCTCCAGCCTCGTAGACAACCAGTGGTCCGTCGACGACGAGGGGAAGAGCCTGTTTGATGTGGGCGTTAAGTACTCCGGCCGCTTGTGGGCGTCAGCGTAGCGGTCGCCGAAGACCCTCAGCTCAGGCTGCTGTCCTGCACAATGCGTCCTTCATCCATGGTGATGATCTGGTCAGCCAAATCCATGATCTTGCTATCATGCGTCACCATCAGCGTTGTTGTACCCCGCTCCGTCCCGAGACGTTTGAGAAGAGTCACCACGTTGAGCGCACTCTCTTTGTCGAGAGCTGCGGTGGGCTCATCGGCAAAGACAATATCAGGGTTGCCAATGAGGGCTCGGGCTACGGCGACGCGCTGCTTTTGCCCCCCGGAGAGATTGCCAGGCAGGTAGTTCAAGCGCTCCCGCAGCCCCAACAGGTCAAGGAGGTGAGCCGCCGCGCTTTCCCACTGTGCTGTCGCAGCCGGCCCATGCACCTCCAAGCCCATCCTTACGTTCTGCATTGCCGTAAGGCTGTCATGCAGGTTGTGGGCCTGGAAGATGAACCCGAGCCTGCGGCGGCACTGCACCAGCACATCCTCAGCCGCGCCGGCAAGCTCCATCCCCAGGAGAGTCACGCTGCCCTGTTGGACCCGGCGCAGACAGCCCATGAGAGTGAGTAAGGTCGTCTTCCCAGAACCAGATGCGCCAAGCAGAACAGTTAGCTTTCCGGGCTGGAGGACGAGATCGACGTCGAACAGCACCTGTTTTTTTGCCTCGCCCTCTCCAAACCAGTGCTCGAGCCCCCGCACGACAATCGGTGCAGCGGTCCTGCTCATAGAGCCGCCTGCCCGAAACTCAGAAGGTCCCATGCGGTCCATCCTACCCTCCTCAGAAGAGATCGGCGGGGTTAGCCCGGGCCAATTTGCGTGTGGCGATCGCTCCAGACAACAAACACATCCCGAGCACACCAATGAGTACGAACACAGCCCGTGCTCCTGTCATCGCCAGCGGCAGCCCGGTGGCGGCAGCGATCATGGCGTAAAGCCCGAGCGAGACAACAAAGCCAGGAATGAAGCCCAAAGCGGCGAGGATCGCCGCTTCCTCAAACACGATGCTGAGAAAGAACCGCTGCGGATAGCCGATTGCCTTGAAGGTTGCGTACTCCTTCAAGTGCTCGGCGACATCCGTCGAGAGCACCTGGTAGACGATGATGATGCCAACAAGTACGCCGATTACGATGCCAAAGCCAAAGACCAAACCTACAGGCCGCTGCGTTGTCTGGAAGGCCCGATCTTTGTCAAACGCCTCGGCGACAGTCCTCACTGAGCTATCGTAAGCGGGGAGCACGGCTCGAAGGCGCTCGATAGTGGAACGAACGTCAGCACCCGGTGCCAGGCTCACCAGGATGTGGTTTGGCGCTCCTGCGGCGCGCTGAGGGAACAGACGCAGGAAAGTCTGATCCGAGATGACGAGGTAACCATCCGCTGTAAAGCCGCCACCGATCTCGAAGGTGCCGACAACCGTCAGTGTGCGTCCCTTGACTTCAAAGCGGTATGGTTGCCCATTTGCGATTTGGGCGAAGAGGCCATCCGGGGCGTTCCGGGTCTTCGCGTCGATGAGCGCCACGTCAGCGCGTGCAATGTCTGCGAGCCGGGCTTCGATGGCAGGATTGCGGATGGTCTCGGACGAGGGGTCAATGCCGAACACATCAAGGTTGCGAATGGTCCCGTCGGACTGCTTCCACTCGATTTTGCCGTAGTAGAGCGGCGTTGCCCTCGCGACGCCCTCAACGGAGAGCGCCTCGAACATGCGTTGGCGCGGGAGAGGGCTGCCGTCCGCCGGCGTGTTCATGTCCGACGCCGAGATGAGGATGTCGGCATTCATCTGGTCATACGGCAGCCTGATGCTGCCAACGAGAGCCCCAAGGAAGCCGAGCTGCATGAGGACAAGAACGCTGGCGAAGGACACACCGGCTACCGCCGCCGGGAGCCGGGTCTTGTTGTGCACCAACTGGAGCCATCCAATCGGGAGCCGGCCGAGGAGTTTGGCGAGCAATTCGGTCATAGCTCGCCCCTGCTCGCGATGCGAGCTGTCACCTGCAGGTTTGTGAAGCGTTGGGCGAGACTAGAGGAGTCAGTCTCAAGGGCTACCGTGATCTTCACGACCCGGGCGTCAGTATTGGCCGCAGGGTTGGCGTCGACCACAGTTTGGCGGCCGACCTCAAGCCCAATCCGGGTCACGCTACCCTTGAGCCGCTGAGGCAAGGCTTCGGCTGTCACTTCCACGCTGTCGCCCACCAACACGCGACCGACCTGCGCTTGGTAGACTTCAACCTCGACGGTCATGCTGTCGATATTGCCAAGGTTCATCAGGCCTTGCGCACCAGGCTTCTCCCCCGGCCGAACATGGACGGTCAGCACAGTCCCAGTAATCGGAGCGCGGACATAGGCCTTGTCCAGATCCGCTTGGGCGCGGGCTAGATCAGCTCGAGCAGTATCCACGTTGCGCTCCGCTACTCGAACATCCGCCTGCGCGTCAAGATCGCCTGAGCCATAGCGGGAGAGGGTGGCTCGTGCCCGCTCCACCTCCCGTGCGGCCTCATCACGAGCGGCACGGCGCTGGTCAAAGGACTGTTCGGCCGCATAGCCACGTTGGCGCAGGATCTCCACCCGTTCGAATTCGCGAACCGTGTTCTGATACGTGGTCTCTGCGCGAGCGAGGGTGGCTCCTGCCTCGTCACGGCTGGCCTGCACGGAAGCTCTGACCTGGGCCAGGTTAGCCTCCCGGGCGGCAAGTTGGGCGCGCGCAGACCCAATGGCTGCCAGCAGCGTCCGCTCGCTGTCGAGAACGGCCAGCACGCTCCCGTGCTCGACGCGATCACCCTCCGTGACCTTCAGGCTTGCGACCCGCGCATCACCCGCGCCAAACGGTGGCGCGACGATTACCACCTCACCTTCGGGGAGAAGCCTGCCGAGACCCACAACCATCTGGCGGGTTGGGAGATCCGCAGCTCCGACTTGGCGGGGGTCAGGCCGTTGAACCGGCAGCGCGATGGGAGAGGACGTTCCGCCGCCGGGCTGCAATTGCAAAGCGGCCATAAGCTTCTGAAGACCCGGCGGCTGGAAGTAGAGGCCGATAAAACCACCCAGCGCCACAAGGGCGATTATCACTGGGATGAAGCGGGCGCGTCTTAGGACAGCACGCCAGCGCCACCGGTGTGGCCTGACCTCCGACGAGTGCCGAACGACCACGAGGGGCAGCCTCTTGCGCTCTGCAGTACCCGTTTTGGGATCAGCCATGATGGTGTGATGAGGTTGTACGGGTTGCGAGATGATCATGGCTAAGCCCGATCTGCTGAGATAGCGCTGGACGATTAATGACTATGTGGTCATTATAGCTGACATCAAAAGCATTGCAAACTCTAATGACCAGCAAGTCATTTGCAGCGTTGAGGCGTAAATGGACCAGCCAGTGACTACCACTCGACCGAGGCGACGGCGCAAGGAAGCCCGGCCAGCCGAACTGGTAAGGGCAGGACTTGAGGAGTTCGCGGTAAACGGCTTTGCGGGAACGCGTCTTGACGACGTTGCTCGCCGGGCTGGAGTTGCCAAAGGAACGATCTACCGCTACTTCCCGGACAAAGAGGCACTCTTCCTGGCTGCGGTGCGGACCGAAGTTGCACCGGTTTTTGAACAGATCAGCGGCTTTGTGGATGTCTATCCCGGCACCACCCGCGATCTTCTGAAGCTGATGTTTGAAACCCTTCACCGGCAGATGGTGAACTCGGATCTGCGGGTGCTGGTCCGCATCATCATCGCGGAAGGTGAGCGCTTCCCGGCTTTGACCGAGTTGTACTACACAGAGACGATCTCGAAAGGTCGTGCTCTCTTGGAGCAAATCGTGGCGCGCGGCATCGCCCGTGGTGAGGTGCGGCAAGGGGCTGCTGCTAACCTCCCGCTTGTGCTCGTAGCGCCTGCCCTGATGGCTGCCATTTGGCGTATGACCTTCGATCGATACGCCCACATCAGCAGCGAGGCCTTCCTAGACGCCCACATTGATGTGGTGTTCAATGGGCTTCTGACGCCTGACGCTGATCGAATTGGGAGGTCATGAAGCGGCCCACTGTTCTTCGCGCAAAGCAGCACGCAGACACCCTCTTGGGCGCCGCGACGTATGTGGGCGGGAGTGTGAGCGTTCTACCCGTTGCGATGAGCCGCAGGCACAGCGCTCAAGGGCAGCTTCGGGTCAGGCAGTGAAGTTCCTTGACTGGCAGGAACGTCCGATGTTCCTGTCCAAAGCCGAAGGTCGGCCCGTCCGGAATGTACCATAGCTGCCAATTCAGCCTCCGGTGGCTGGGGCAAGCGTCCGTTCCGAACTCGTCGGCGCATGGGCAGGCGGACCATCCTGCGGAGAGGTGGCTCGGGAAATTTGAACAGTGAGATAAGTGGAGTTTCTGCCTGATTGCGGCCAGAATGGCTGCCGAACAGGAGACCCCATGAGCAAGAGACCGCGCCGAAACCACTCTCCGGCTTTCAAGGCCAAAGTGGCCCTGGCTGCCGTGAAGGGCGAGAAGACCCTGGCCGAGTTGGCGCAGCAGTTCGATGTGCATCCCAACCAGATCACCCAATGGAAGGCCCAGCTCCTCGACGGGGCAGCCGACTGTCCGTTGTCAGAGTTTTTGGGGCAGCGGGCGGTCTGATCTAAGGAAGACTCGGGTCCATCTGGTTTCAGATTAGGCGGCCTGCATCTGGTGCTGCAAGCGTCGACTTTGGATGGTCC
>NZ_JAEQMY010000131.1 GCF_016743775.1 Microvirga aerilata
CCCGGGGCCTGCCCCCCCCCCCCGCCCGGGCCCCGAGCGGGGCGGGGCCGCCCCGCCGGGAGAGGCGGCCCCCCCGCCCGCGGGGCCGCCGCGGCAACCACCCGGCCCCCCTTCCCCCCCACGACGCGCCCACCGAGGAAAAGCATCGGATGGATCCCAGAAATGGACCGCACTTCTGGGTCCGATGCTCAGAGAAGGGGCCGCCCTTCGTCGTTTTCGAAGAGTGATTCAACAAGGGCCGTCCGCGGGCACATCCGCAAAGAAAAGCAACATGGCAGAACAGCACGCTGTCGCCCCTGGACATGCGGATTCCGCGGTCCCCGAGGCCACCTTACCGGAAGCGCACCACAAGGCGAGCTTCTGGACCCTGACCCTTGGCGCCATCGGCGTCGTTTATGGCGATATCGGCACCAGCCCCCTCTACGCCATGCGCGAGACCGTGATGGCGGCCACCGGCGGTCACCACGGAACCCCCGTTCCCCTGACCCGAGACCTGGTGATCGGCATCCTGTCGCTGCTGCTCTGGGCGCTGATCCTCACGGTCTCGATCAAATACGTCTTCCTCCTGCTGCGGGCCGACAACAAGGGCGAAGGCGGCTCGCTGACCCTCGTGGCGCTGGCGCAACGCGCCCTCGGGCGCCGCAGCCTGCCCGTCCTCATGATGGGAATGGCAGGAGCGGCCCTGTTCTACGGCGATGCCGCCATCACTCCGGCCATTTCGGTGCTCTCGGCCCTGGAGGGCCTGAAGCTCGTCGCCCCTTCCTTCGAGAGCTACGTCCTGCCCGGCGCCCTGGCGATCCTCATCGCGCTTTTCGCCGTGCAAAGCCGCGGCACCGGCAAGGTGGCGGCCTTCTTCGGCCCGCTGACCCTGTTGTGGTTTTTGACCATGGCAGGCCTGGGTCTGTTCCATATCTCGGATGACTGGGAGGTTCTGCTCTCCTTCAATCCCTATTACGGCGTGTCCTTCCTGGTCACGCATCCGGGAACGGCCTTCGCCATCCTCGGCAGCGTTTGCCTGTCCGTGACGGGCGCCGAGGCGCTCTATGCCGATCTCGGCCATTTCGGGCGCAACCCGATCCGGGTAGCCTGGGGCACCGTGGTCTTTCCGGCTCTGGCACTGAACTATCTCGGCCAGGGCGCCCTCGTCCTGTCGAACCCCGAGACCATCACCAACCCGTTCTTCCTCCTGGCGCCGCCCTGGCTGCTCCTGCCCCTGGTGATCCTGGCGACCCTGGCGACCATCGTGGCCAGCCAGGCCGTGATCACCGGCGCGTTCTCCCTGACGCGGCAGGCGGTGCAGCTCGGCATCCTGCCGCGTCTCGAGGTCCGCTTCACCTCGGAAACCCATCAGGGCCAGATCTATCTGCCCCGGGTGAACTGGCTCCTTTTGGCGGCGGTCGTCAGCCTCGTGCTCCTGTTCGGCTCCTCCAGCAGCCTTGCCAGCGCCTACGGCATCGCGGTCTTCGGCACCATGGTGGTCACCACGATCCTGGCCTGCCTGGTGATGAGCCGGAGCTGGGGCTGGGGACCGGTGAAGACCGGCCTGGTGATGGTGCCCCTGCTGCTGATCGACCTCACGTTCCTGTCCTCGAACCTCGTCAAGCTCCTGGACGGCGGCTATGTCCCGCTGGTGATTGCAGGGGTCTTCTTCGTGCTCATGTTCACCTGGGTGAAGGGAACCCGGATCCTGTTCGAGAAGACCCGCAAGGTCGACGTGCCCTTCCTCGAGCTGGTCCAGATGCTCGAAAAAAGCCCGCCGCACCGGGTGAAGGGCACCGCCGTCTTCCTGACCAGCGATCCGGACACCGCGCCGGCGGCCCTCCTGCACAATCTCAAGCACAACAAGGTGCTGCACGAGAAGAACGTGATCCTGACCGTTCGCAGCGAGGATGTTCCCCGGGTGGAGGACGAGGATCGCGTGTCCATCCAGCATGTGGGCGATTCGTTCTGGCGCATCCGCCTGAGCTACGGCTACATGGAGACGCCCAACATCCCGCGCGGCCTCGCGATCCTGCGCAAGCAGGGCTTCAAGTTCGACATCATGGCGACGTCGTTCTTCCTCTCCCGGCGGTCGATCCGTCCCGCGAGCCAGTCGGGCATGCCGCTCTGGCAGGACAAGCTGTTCATCGGCCTGGCGAAATCCGCCAGCGACGCGACGGACTTCTTCCAGATCCCGACCGGACGCGTGGTGGAGGTCGGCACGCAGGTGACCGTGTAAGGCCATTGCTCTTCGGGCGGCCCGGTGTCAGTTTTGGGGTTCCATGACCGGCATCACCCTCATTCGCCCGAGCCTGGACTGGCTCCCTGCCTACGAGCACGCTCTCGCCCGGGGCTGGTCCCCGAACACGGACCAGGACGTGAGCGGCGAGCAGCTCCTGCAGCTCCGGCGCAACCCCGAGCGTTTTCTCCACGACCTGTACAACAGCCCGATGGTTCGGCTGCCGGACGGGCGGGAGGTTGCGCGCCTGCCGGCGCACGATTTCTGGATCACCGACGGCGAGTTCTGCGGCCGGATCGGCTTTCGTTTCCAGAGGGGCACGGAGGATCTGCCCAACACCGCCTTCGGCCATATCGGCTACACCATCGTGCCCTGGAAGCAGAGGCGCGGCTATGCCACCCAGGCGCTGCGGCTCATCCTGCCCCTTGCGCGCCAGGAAGGCTTCTCGCGGGTGCTGATCACGTGCGACGACGACAATGAGGGGTCGAAAAAGGTCATCCTCGCCAATGGCGGACAGCCCGCAGGCACCCTCCCGCATGCCACCCGCCCCGGCCACGTGAAGCTCTCGTTCTGGGTGCCGACAGCCTGAGGCGCAAGGTCCCGCTTCGCCTCCTACGGACACGATGCGCCGCTCAAGGATCGGACCGACGCTCTAGGCGGCGATGGCGCGAGAGCTACTTACCCTTGTCTGCCCCTGCCCGGATCGCCGAGCCCCGGGGCAGCCAGGGAGGAAACCATGAGACGTCTTGTCAGTGCCGCGGCGTTGCTCGCCGCTACAGGTAACCTCGCGTACGCCCAGAACACCCTGCCTCAGCTCAACGACTCTTATTTCCGGGCCGCCCAGTCGGCCCTTCAGGAGCGCCTGCGGGTCACGCCAAACACCAATCGGGCGAAAAACGTCATTCTGTTCGTCGGCGACGGCATGGGCATCTCCACGGTGACGGCCGGCCGGATCTATGAGGGCCAGAAGCGAGGGGTGGATGGGGAGTCGAATTCCCTGACCATGGAGAAGCTGCCCTTTGCGGCGCTGTCCAAAACCTACACCCATGATGCCCAGGTCGCCGACTCCGCCCCGACCGCCGTGGCGATGGTGACAGGCGTGAAAACGCGTAACGACGTCATCGGCATCAACAGCGAGGTTGAAGTCGGAGACTGTGCGGGATCCAAGGGCAAGGAGGTTCTGAGCCTCGCCGCCATGGCCGAGCGGGCCGGGCAGGCGACCGGCGTCGTCTCCACCGCCCGCATCACCCACGCCACGCCCGCCGCGATGTATGCGCATTCCGCCCATCGCGATTGGGAGGGAGACGCGAACATGACGCCGGAGGCGATTGCGGCCGGGTGCAAGGACATCGCCCAGCAGCTCGTCACGTGGTCCCATGGGGACGGGTTCGAGGTCATCCTCGGCGGCGGGCGCGACCGCTTCCTTCCCGAGACCATGAACGATCCCGAGGATACGGACCGCAAGGGCTCGCGCAAGGACGGGCGCAACCTCGTCCAGGAATGGCAGAGCCGCTATTCGAACAGCGGCACGTTCCTCTGGAACAAGGAGCAGTTCGACAGGATCGACCCCAAGACCCCGCATGTGCTCGGGCTCTTCGAGCGTTCGCACATGCGCTACGAGGCCGATCGGGCCAAGGACAACGGCGGCGAGCCGTCCCTGGCCGAGATGACGGTCAAAAGCATCGACATCCTGAGTCAGAACCCGAACGGCTTCTTCCTCATGGTCGAAGGCGGCCGCATCGATCACGCCCATCACGACAGCAATGCGTATCGCTCGCTCGAAGACATGGTGGCCTTCGACAATGCCGTCAAAGCAGCCCTGGAGAAGGTGAATCTTGCGGAGACCCTCGTGGTCGTCACCGCCGACCACAGCCACGTGTTCACCATCGCGGGCTATCCGAAGCGCGGCAACCCGATCCTGGAAACCATCGTCGAGCCGGATGGGAAGCCCAAGCTCGGTAAGGACGGCAAGCCGTTCACGACCCTGGGCTATGCGAACGGTCCCGGCGCCGTGAAGGAGGGCGAGCCACGTCCGGTTCCGACCAACACCACGGCACCGGACTACAAGCAGCAATCCCTGGTGCCGCTCGACAGCGAAACCCATGGCGGCGAGGATGTGGCGATCTTTGCAGGCGGCCCCTGGGCTCACCTGTTCGCCGGCGTGGTGGAGCAGAACTACATCTACCACGTGATCGACCATGCCACGAAGCTGAGCGAGCGCTCCGGTCTTCGCGCGGCGGCGCAGTAGCCGTCATGGCGGGCGGCTCCGCCGGAGCCGCCCGCTCGATGCCCTGACCTTAGACCTGGCGTTCGACTACGAAGCGCACCGCCTCGCGCAGGGTCTGCGCCCGGGGGCCGAACGCGTCAAGGGCGGCGTCCGCCCTTTCCACGAGCTGGCGGCACTCCTGCCGCGCGCCCTCCATTCCGAGCAGGTCGACAAGGGTGGCCTTTCCCTTGTCCTGGTCCTTGCCGGTGCGCTTTCCCAAAGCCTCCGCCGAGGCTTCCCGGTCGAGGATGTCGTCCGCCACCTGGAAAGCGGCACCGAGCGCGCGCCCGTACTCCACGAGGCTGCCCCGCGCCGCTTGGTCGGCCTGCCCGAGGATCGCTCCCGCCTCCACCGAGAAGGTGAGGATCGCGCCCGTCTTCATCATCTGGAGGCGCCGCACATCGGCCTCGTCCATCTCGGCCGGCCCGTAGCGCCCTTCCGCCGACAGATCGAGCAGCTGGCCGCCCACCATGCCTCCGAGCCCGGACGCGCGGGCGAGCCCCAGCACGAGATCCGAGCGGATGGCCGAATCGGGGGCAGTCGCCGGATCGGCGAGCACCTCGAACGCGAGGGTCTGCAGGGCGTCGCCCACAAGTATGGCGGTGGCCTCGTCATAGGCCTTGTGAACGGTGGGCCGCCCCCGGCGCAGGTCGTCGTCGTCCATGGAGGGCAGGTCGTCATGCACCAGGGAATAGCAATGGAGCAGCTCGACGGCGCAGCCCGCGCGCAAGGGCCCCTCGCCCTCCCGGCCGAAGAGGCGGGCCGCCTCGAGGGTCAGGAAGGGCCGCAGGCGCTTGCCTCCCCCTAGGGCGGCATGACGCATGGCCGCCATGAGGCGGGGGGGCCGGGCAATCTCGCCGGAAGCGGGTTTGTCTGATAGCAAGGCTTCGAGACTTGCTTCGACAATCCTCGCGGCGTCAGAGAGCCGTGTTGTGAAAGTGCTGATGGATGGCGTCATGATGAGCCTGGATTCGGGTGGGGCCGCCGCTCCGCCCGAGGGGAACGTAGGTGAACAATCGAAGTCCGCATGGACGCTGCGGTCGGGCCGGCCGCGGGAGCCCATGACGGCCGCCCGCTTTCTCCGCCGCTTCGTCCAGATCGGCCTCGGTCTCATCCTCTTATGGGTCGGCGCGGTCTTTTGGCTAGGCCTGTTGTACTGGGCCGTGCCTCCGGTCTCCACCCTCATGCTGGGCCGCTGGCTCACCCTGCAGCCCGTGGAGCGCGTTTTCAAAGGCATGGACGAGATTTCGCCCAACCTCCCCCTGGCGGTTCTCGCCGCCGAGGACAGCCGCTTCTGCATGCACAACGGGGTGGACTGGGACGCCCTGCGGGACGTGGTGGAAGCCGCCGACGAGGACGGTCCGTCCCGGGGCGCCTCGACCATTCCCATGCAGGTGGCCAAGAACCTGTTTCTCTGGCCGAGCCGCTCCTATGTGCGCAAGGGCCTGGAGCTTCCGATCGCGCTGTATCTCGACCTGATCTGGTCGAAGCGCCAGATGATGGAGGCCTATCTCAACATCGCCGAATGGGGTCAGGGCATCTTCGGGGCCGAGGCGGCCGCGCAGACATATTTCCGGAAATCGGCCAAGAACCTCACGCGCCAGGAGGCGGCGCTTCTCGCCCGCGCCCTGCCCAATCCCCTGGTTCGCAACCCGGCCCGCCCCAGGCCGGGCCACCGGGCCCTGGCGGGGCAGTTGCAGGCGCGCATGGCGGGGGCCGCCCCCTTCAGCGGCTGCCTCAAGCCGTGACGCTCATCGGCCCACCCGCCGAAATCGGCCCTGCGGCAATGAAAAACCTTCAGATTGCCCGGAGGGACTAGATATTTCCGTGAAGACCTAGTATGAGGCGCAACCTCATCAAGTTTGAGATGTGAGCGTTCCCCGGTTGAGCGGGCGCTCCGCTATTTTGACCGGAGACGAGTAAATGGCCGTTCCTAAAAGAAAAACGTCGCCCTCGCGGCGCGGCATGCGTCGCTCCGCCGATGCCTTGAAGGCCCCGACCTACAGCGAGGACAAGGATTCCGGCGAGCTGCGCCGTCCTCACCACATCGACCTGAAGACCGGCATGTATCGCGGCCGTCAGGTTCTGAAGGTGAAGGCTGACGCGTAAGCAACGCGGCATGCAACAAACGAAACCGGCGCGTTCAGCGCCGGTTTTTTTATGCCCGCAATCCCCAGGGCCCAGCCCCCGAGGATTCTGATTTTCCATCGCATTTTACAGTTCGTTAAGCCTGACCGCCGATCCTGCATCCCTTGTTTTTCGGGGCTTCGGCCGGGCTTGCGAACCATGCGCCCCCGCCGCCCCGATTTTTGCGTATGGTCGAGGGTGAAGCGTGATGGCGACGAAGCGGCATGGCCGGATGGGACTTTTCAAAGGCGCTTCCCAGTCGTCCCACAAGCGCCAAGCCCGCAACACATCCGGATCGCCCCCGACGGCTCTCGCCGGCGTCACCTATGCCTGGGACATGATCTCGGACCTGCTGGCCTGGGGGCCGAACGCCTCCGACGTGCTCGGGCTTCCTCCCAAGGACCTGCCGAAAACCGGACAGGCCTTCGCTCAGCTGGTGGAGGCGGGATGCGGCCTGTCCCGACAGGACGCGATCGGCTCCCCGGAAGGCTCGTCCGAGGGCTCTCCGGGAGCCTATGACACCCGCTATGCCCTGCGGTTCGAGCCGGACCGCGTGGTGATGGTGCAGGATGCAGGCCGCTGGCAGCCTGATGCTCACGGGCGCCCGGCTTTCGCCCGAGGCCAGCTGCGGGTCGACCTGGCCTCGAGTTCGCGGGATCTCCTGCCCGTCCGGCTGAAGGCCCGCTCCGAGCTCCTGTGCCGCATCCAGGACAGCATCAACGAGGCCCTTCGGGTTTCCCAGACCTGCACCCTGATCGTGGGTGCGCTCGAGGACGAGGCCGACGCCATGGGGGAGATCCTCCGCAAGCTCCGCCCGATGATGCGCCGTCCCGATCATTTCGCCGTTCTCGAACCGAACCGGTTCGCCCTGACGCTCACCTGCTGCCCGGCCGCGGACGCGCCAAGCGCCATGAGGCGGATCATGGGGCTCGTGAAGGATCATCCGGCAGCACCTTCCCTGCGGCTGGGGGCGGCCTGCTCGCCGGATCACACGTTCAAGGCCACCAAGCTGCTGCGCTTCGCCGAACAGGCGCTTGAGACGGGCGGCACCCGTCATGAGGCGGCCGCGCTGTACGACGGCCGCCCCGCTGCGGCTCCCCGGGCCGCCGAGCAGGCCCCGTTCGACATCGTCGCCGCCCTCAACGACCGCAGCCTCACGCTGGCCTGCCAGCCGATGGTGGAGGCGCAGACCCGCGCTCCCGCCCTGACGCAGGCCTGCGCGTCCCGTCCCGGCGCCCAAGGCGGCCTGGTTCCGCTCGGTCCGGTGCCGGGGCTGGCGGAGGCCAATCTCGCGCTCCTCGTCGACGGCCGCATGCTGGAACTGGCGGCCGACTACCTTGTCCGGCATCCCGGCGAGCGCCTGGCGCTGCCCGTCTCCTCCAGGACCCTGCAGGATGCCGAATGGCTGCCGATGCTGGCGGCCCATCTCGGCGCCCGTCCGGGCATCGAATCGCGGCTCGTCGTGGAAATTCCCGAGGCCGCCCTCGCCGCGTGCCGCAAGACCCTGGGCCGTCTTCACGCCATGAAGGCTCTTGGGGTGGCGCTGGCGCTCACGGGCTTCGGAACGGGCCACGTCCCGTCGGCTCAGCTCCGGACCCTGCCGGTCGATCTCCTCAAGATCGACGGCGTCTTCATCCAGCCGCTCAAGCGTTCCACGGACGACCGGCTCTACGTCAGGACCCTGATCGACACGGCCCAGCACCTGGGCATCGCCACCGCTGCGGAATGGGTCGACGACGAGGCGACCGCGCGGCTTCTCACGGCATGGGGCGTGGATTACCTGCAGGGCGGGCTGTTCGGCGAACCTGCAGCCGTGCCGCAACCGGCCGGGCTTCAGCAGCTGCTGAAGCTGGCCCGGGCCTGAACGCCCGGACCGCCCGCGTCACTTGCTGGCCAGCTTGTCGAGCTTGGCCTGCATGTCGGCCATCTGCCGCTTCAGGGCATCGAGATCGTTGGGGCTCTCGCCCTGCGGGGCAGGCCTCGCCTCGGAGGCGCCCGACGGGCTTTGAGGGAAGGGAGAGAACATCCGCATGGCTTCCGTGAAGAAGCCCATGTTCTTGCGCACCTGCTCCTCCATGGCCTGGAAGGCCCCGGGGCCGAAGGCCTGCGCCATCTGATCCCGGAGCTTCTGCTGCTCCTGGGACAGGTTGTTCATGGAGAATTCGAGATAGCTCGGCACCAGCGCCTGCATGCTGTCCCCGTAGAAGCGGATCAGCTGGCGCAGGACCGTGACGGGAAGGAGGTTGGGTCCTTCCTTGTTCTCCTGCTCGAAGATGATCTGGGCCAGCACCGAGCGGGTGATGTCCTCGCCCGACTTCGCATCGTAGACCACGAAGTCATCGCCCTTGCGCACCATGCCCGCCAGGTCTTCCAGCGTCACGTAGGTCGAGGTGCCCGTGTGGTAGAGGCGTCGGTTGGCGTATTTCTTGATGACAGTCGGTTGCTTGTCCGTCGCCATGTTGCCCCGTTACGATCCTAGAAACCCAGCGTGCCCGGCTTGCCCGATCCCTCGGAATGTCAACCGGCCCTCTTTGATTATAAGGCTAATGACGGGCGATCAAAGCGCCAAAAGTCTAAGGAGCCTTGAGGCCGCGCGGAACGATCCTATCCTTGACATCCCACCCTCTGGGGATTTGATCGGACAAGCACTACATTCGTTCCAGCATCAAGCAGATCAGCACAGGAGAGAGGCATGGCCCGAGACAGCATCGTCATCGTCGGAGCGGCGCGGACCCCCGTCGGCTCGTTCAACGGAGCCTTCGGCAACACCCCCGCTCACGATC
>NZ_JAEQMY010000132.1 GCF_016743775.1 Microvirga aerilata
AAGAAAACCACTCTGCGCGAGGCCGCTTAGCCAACCTGTCCGGCCGCCCCGCTTTGCAGAACTTGACGCACACAATCAACTGGCACGTTCCGGAAGTACGCAGGACTTCTGCAAAGGCACGACAAGCGGACCTTCATTTAGTCCGCCTAACGTTACACTTTGACCCTAGTTGGGTAAAAACCCGAACCGGACCGTTCTCGATGAATTAACTTTACAAATTCAAGCCCATTCGCCGAGCAATCCACGACTTAGGCTGGCTCGCAAGACACAAAGTTGCTCAAACGAGCGACACGTCAGCGTTTTTACACAACCAAGACCCATTCCGGTCGTTCGCATCCCACCAGGACAGGGGACGCAATGGAGGGCGTAATTGGGAGGGGCGGGTTCGCTGGGGCCTCATGCCTGCCCAGGTCACCGTCAGGTCATGGTTGCTGGTTGAGCAGCGTCCGGATATCCGAGAGCGTGGCATCCCACTGCTCCTGGTCTGTTAGCAGCGCAACGACATGACCCGGGACGACGTAGATTTGCTTCGCTGAATTGGAGAGCAGTTTGGTAGGCATCCGGCCAGCCTTTCGCACACAGATCAGGATGACTGAGCGATCAAAATGCGAAGGGAAACGAGCACCTGCGCCTGAATGAAAGCGGTCTCATTGATCGCATCGAAGTGGCGTGGCGACCGCTCCCATCCGCGGTGCTCGTGCAAGAGGTCTTCGCCAATAAGGTGGGCTTCGAGCCGATGCGCCTCGTTCCTGCGTCAGACGCGTAACCCCCTTTCGTCCTCGGGTGGGAGGGTTGGCTAGTGGGACGTAACCTCTCATTCCCTGGTTGGTTTGTTTGAAGTCAGCCCCTATCAAGGCTCTGGATGATTTCTCCCTTTTCGTCCGGGCCTATTGGCCCAAGACTGCGATCCTCGACGGCTCATGGACGCCGCCTGCGGTGCAGCGGGGGGGACAACTGATCTCGGCAGGAAAAGTGCAGATCTGGCACGCATCAGTTCTGCATTGCTGGGATAATCGACTCTTCCTACCGGCATTTATTACTAAATCGGTTCGATTCGTTACACACTGGTATCGTGGGAGATGGGCAATGCTCCCATCCCGTGTCTGCGCCGGAGCGCTCACACCATTTTAGCGCTCCTGCAACCTGGTGCGCATGGATGCGGTGCAGACATGCTCTGGAGAAACCGGCGAGTGGCGAGAGAGGAGAGTTCGCGAAGGTTCACGAGAAGACGTTATCCATTAGACCGAAACGGTCGCCCCAAGCCTAAAATTGGCCAAGGACGACCTGCGTGGTTAAGAAGGCGTCGGCCTACTTCAACATGGACGTGACGTTATCTTTGGATACGCGGTCAATGCCGGCATAGACGATGTCCTGGACCTTTTCACCCTTCTTGAGCTGCAGAAGGATATCCATCGCCTTCTCGCCCATTTCATAGGGGCGTTGGCCAACGAGAGCATTCGCATAGCCATCGCGCAGTAGTTCGAGCTGCACCTTCAGGGTATCCGCCACCACGAGGGTAAACTTGCCTTGGTCCATTGCGCTCTTGTTCTTGTTCACGAAGCTCTTGTACGCTTCAGGAACGAACATCGGCCAACCGCCTACCGGTACAATGGCAGCAAGGTCCGGGTTGGCGGTCTTCAGGTCCTGCATCTGCTGCACGGCGAGTGCTAAATCGTCGTTGCAGTAGGTGGGCGAGCCGGACGCTTCCGTCCATCTGGAGCCTTTCAGCGCATCGCGAACGCCTTCGACGCGTTCCTTCAGGTTGGCAGCGGCAGGGCCGCCGGACACCATAGCGAATTTGCCGCCTTCCGGCCGCATCCTCAGGAGTTCCTCGCCGAGCGCGCGTCCCATGGCCCGGTTGTCGGTTCCCACATGAGCCTGGCGTGCGGAGTTGGGAGCATCTGCGTCGAACGTGATGACCGGAATGCCCGCATCGCGTGCCGCTTTGATCACGCGCACCGCCGCGGCGGCATCCGACACGGAGATGGCGATGCCGTCGACTTTTTGGCTGATCAGGTCCTGAATGATCTGGGCTTGGCTGGCCGGCTCATGCTCGACAGGGCCTTTGTAAATGCATTCGATGTTCCCGAGCTCTTTCGCCCGCTTCATGCATCCATCGCGGGAGAGATCGAAATAAGGGTTGTTCATCGCCTTCGGGACGATAGCAAACTTGTAGGTCTGTTGGGCCGCTGCGGGGGCCGTCAAAGCGGCTGCAGCGACCGCGGCTAGGATCAGGCGTTTCATCATATCTTCTTTCTCCTGGTTGATTGCCGCATCATGTGTGGGGTCTTATGATCGGCTTCTTTCGTCCGGCTGTTTGAAGCTGCCTTCGGGACTATTCTCTAGGATGCCATTCGCAGGGTGCGCAGACGGTCGACCAGAACTGCTAGGATGATGATCGCGCCGACGAGCACTATCTGCCAATAGGCGTTGATGCCTGCGAGCACGAGTCCGTTGCGGATGACTTCGATGAGAAGAGCCCCGATCACGGCTCCGGCCGGACCGCCAATGCCGCCGTTAAGATTGGCGCCGCCGATGACGGCAGCTGCGATGATCGTCAACTCGTAGCCTGTCGCCAGATTGGCCGGAGCCGAGCCGAGCCATCCGACCATCAGAATGCCGGCAAAGCCTGCGGAGAGGGCGGACAAGACGTAAACTGCAATTTTCACCCGCTCGACAGCAATACCAGTAAGAGCTGCTGCCTTCTCGTTGCCGCCTAAGGCAAAAACATGCCGCCCGAACGCTGTGTGATGAAGAGCGATACCGATGATGATTGCAAGTACGAGGAGATAGATGATGGCCACCGGCACGCCGGCGATGTTGCCGTCGGTGATGCCGTAGAAGAGATCAATATCCGGCCCGGTCGGAGCTTGCCCCCGTCCTTCTGTGACCGCATAGGCAAGGCCACGCACGATGGAGAGCATACCCAGCGTCGTGACGAAGGGTGAGAGGCCGATTCGGGCGATCAGCAGTCCGTTAGCTAAGCCAATGAGCAGGGCGACGCCGAGGCCGGCACCTAGCGACACCAGCATGCCGGCAATCGGAACGCTGTCGAATGCAGTGCCGCTCACAGTTCGCATGACTATGGCACAGATGATGGCCGACAGCGCCATGGTGGAGCCCACGGATAGGTCGATGCCGCCAGTGACAATCACGAGCGTGACTCCGAGAGTCACGATGCCTACGAAGGAGAAGTTCTTCGCCACGTTGGCTAGGTTGCCCGGGCTGAGAAAGGCCGAACTCAAGAAGGACATCACAATCATGATCGCGATAAGGGCAGCCGCGACATAGGCCGTCTGGCTCGCGAAGAAGCCGCGTCGCCACCAGCGGGTTCGCCCCACATTCGAGAAACCGCTCGTCTCAGAGCCGGTTGCCGGAGATAGCTCGCTCATCACGCAGCCTCCTTGGCGCCCGTAATCAGCGCAGTGACTTCCTCGGGGCTCGACCCCCCAATCGGCTTGTCAGCGACCTTCGTTCCGCGCCGCATGACGATCACCCGTTCACAAACCGAGAACACATCGGGCATGCGGTGCGAGATCAGGATGACGGCAATCCCCGCATCACGCAACCGGCGGATGAGATCGAGGACCTCGGCTACCTGGCGGACCGAGATGGCGGCCGTCGGCTCGTCCATGAGAATAATCTTGGCCTTGGCGAGTCTCGTGCGTGCGATCGCGACGGCCTGCCGCTGGCCGCCCGACATAGCTCGGACCACGTCATCGGGCCGCGTCTCGGATTTCAGTTCGCGAAACAGGTCCGCCGTCCGCTGGTTCATGGCCGCGTGATCGAGGAAAGAGAAGGGGCCGACCCTGCGCTTCAGCTCGCGCCCGAGGAATACGTTGGCGGCGGCCGTTAGGTTATCGGCAAGAGCCAGATCCTGATAAACGACTTCGATCCCAACGGATCGGGCATCAACCGGCTTCGTGAAGTGAACCTCTTGGTTCTCGAACAGGATCCTGCCATGGGAGGGGGGGAAGTTGCCCGCTATGATTTTCACGAGGGTCGATTTGCCGGCGCCATTGTCACCCATAAGGCCAACGACCTCGCCAGGCTTGATCGTGAGGTTGACATGGGAAAGAGCTCGAATAGCGCCGAATTCCTTCCCGACGTCCTGCAGAACGAGGAGCGACAAGCTTTTTCCCTCCCTTGCACTCTAGGCTTTTCGCCTGGGCGGCATCTTCGCGCCGTCGCGGATCAAAGCACGAGATCCTGTGCAATGTCATCTGCTACTTCGGTTGCGACAGGCTCAACCGCTACAATCAGAGAGTGTGCTAGCACTCATCTCACGTTGATGGCACTCACTGCAAAATCCGTCTTGTTGTAGGTGATCAAATCTTCCCCCTCACAAAGCATCAACCCCCTTGTCCTAGACAAACCCTTCATGTGGATTGTCGCAATCCCCCTTTTGTTCGCCATTCGGGAGTCCGCGTTGTCCGATCAGCCCGTAGATCAGAAAGGTCTGGATTTGGCACTGAGCTGACCTGAGCCGTATTTCCGCAATGTGGCTGCGAGGCGACCTTCAAGTGATCTCGCTTGAGGCCTCAGATTGAATCCCAGCGGACTTTCCAAAGTGCGCGTGAGAGCAAGGAATAGCAACTCACGATGGGGCCACAGCAGACATGCTGCTGGATCAGCCAAACTACTACATAATCCAAGCTTGATGCTGACCCTCACAGGCGTGTGGATCCAACCAGCTTTGAAGTAAGGTATCAATACACGACCTCAGGCAGCAGTATGGCTCGTCATTCCTGCTGGCTGTGGCGGGTGCTGCTGCTACGCTCGATCAAGGCACGTCAGCGATATCTTATCACCATTCGTACAAACCCATCTTTGAAGGCCTTGATCGAGGCTATGGCCGTTGACACCTTGGTCGCGAAGGATAGGCTCAAGTTCATTGAACTAATCAACGAGTCGTGGGTCTAATCACAATAGCAGGCTGGTTTGGGCAGTTTTCCCGCTCAGCCGTCAACCTGAGCGAAGCGTGTCAGGAGGCATACTTGCAATGGTGACCAGACGAACTCTCCTCACAGCCGCCCTGGCGGCCGGACTTCTTCCAAAAGCGAGTTTGGCCGCGACCAGGATCCGCATGGGCGAACTCTATAATCACGACGGGTCCTTCTCCCCACGCGCAGATGAGCTGAAGGGTACACGCATCGCCATGCAGGGTTTCATGGCACCCCATCTGAAGGTCGACTCCGACTTCTTCATCTTGTCGAACACACCGGTTGAGACCTGCCCCTTCTGTGCAACGGAGGGTGAATGGATTGACTCGATCGTGTTTGTGCGCATGCGCACTAGGCAGGAGATGGCTGCTCCTGGGACGCTCATCTTGGTGCAGGGAACGCTTGAGATTGGTCCTGCGACTGACCCGACGACTGGCTTCGTCAGTAAGGTCAGGTTGACAGACGCCGTCTTCCAGAGGGCGGGTGCGTGAACCCGCATGACGCTGAGGTCGGGCTTTCAGTCTTCCAACTTGGGGTCTCCTTCTGCGACGCGACTGGCGACCGGTTCAACGCTCTGTCCGGCATCACTGCGCAATTCAAACCCGGTCAAGTTACCGCCATCGTCGGCCCATCGGGCTCTGGAAAAACCACCCTCCTGCATTGCATCGCGGGCATTCTCGTTCCGAGTTCAGGCGAGACTCGTCATGGTGGCGTGATCGTCAGCTCCTTAGGGGAGAGTGCTCGTGACACCTGGCGGCGTCACAACTGCGGAATGGTGTTTCAGGATTTTCGCCTCATCGACGAACTCACCGTGCTCGAGAATGTCACAACGCCGGCGCTGTTCGGTCACTATCGGGTTCCTTCGATCCTGCGCGACCGGGCCCGCACGCTTATTCGCGACTTCGGACTGCCGGAGCGTTCAATTCCAACGTCGCGTCTGTCCCGTGGCGAGCGGCAGCGGGTCGCCCTTGCCCGCGCTCTCCTGATGGATCCTGCGATCATCCTCGCGGACGAACCAACCGCCAGCCTCGATCGCACAACCGCCGCCTCAGTCGCTGGGACACTCGAGGCCCTCGCCACGCAGGGCAAGGCCGTCGTCTGTGTCACTCATGATGACCTGCTCGTTTCACGCGCACATGAGGTGATTGCATTGAAGGCTGGGCGGATGGGCCCGCCTGCCGTGGATCAGTTCCCTGGGCTCCGAGCGGGAGACCTTGCATGAATCCTTGGCCCATCGTACGCGCGTTTCTCGTCCGGCATCGCTGGGCCGCCCTCGCGTTCGTCTTCCTTGTTGCAGCAGGTGTCAGCCTTGCGGTAGCGCTCATCTCGCAAGAACGGGCCTTGCGCACCGGCAGCGCCCGTGCTGCCGACCGCTTCGATCTGATCGTGGCAGCCCCTGGGAGCCAAACCGATGTCTTGCTTACCGCTGTGTTTCTGCGCCCTGGAACAACCAAACTGCTCCAGCCGGAAGTAACGGTGCGACTGTTAAACGACAAACGCGCGGCGTTTGTAGCTCCAATCGGCTTCGGAGACAGCCACCGTGGGGCGCCCATTGTTGGAACAACAAGCCAGCTCGTCACTCATCTATCGAACGAATTGCAGGAAGGCCGAGTTTTCGCCCGTCGAGAGGAGGCGGTTGTGGGAGCTGCCTCGCCCATGAAGGTCGGGGAGACTTTCCAACCGACGCACGGCATACCACGCGACGGCAACCCGGAGGAAGACGCTGACCCTCACGAGCATGGTGCAATGATCACGGTGGTAGGCCGGATGAAGCCGACAGGCTCGCCGTGGGACAGCGCCATCATGGTGCCGGTAGAGCTCGTTTGGCAGCTCCATTCACTCCCCGATGGCCACGAGGAAGGTAGCGAAGCAGTCGGTCCGCCCTTCGATCAAGCCTGGACGCCCGGCGTTCCGGCAGCCGTGGTTAGACCTACCACGATCGCCGCCGCGTATCAGCTTCGCAATGCCTATACGACCAACGAGTCTATGGCGTTCTTCCCCGCCGAAGCGCTGACCCGTCTCTATTCTGTGATGGGCGACTTGCGCCAGCTCATGAGTCTGCTCGCCATCGTCACACAAGCGCTTGTTCTAATGGCCATCATGATGGGTGTGCTATTGTTGTTTCGGTTTCTCGTACCACAGCTCATCACCCTAAGGGCTCTTGGCGCTCCTCGACTCTTCATTGCTGCCATTGCCTGGGGCTTTACCGCCACGTTGGTGCTCGCCGGTGTGTTGCTCGGCCTTGGGGCCGGATATGGGCTCTCATATGGAGTAAGCCAGTGGCTTGCTGCTGATACAGGCGTGGAGCTTACCCCGACACTCGCCTCAAGCGAGTACCTCATTGCCGCCAGCATATTAGCCACAGGATGGATCTTAGCTCTTCTGCCCGCATACGTTGTTCAGCGACGATCGCTCGCGATTTCCCTTGCAGAGAGCTAAACAAAGCTCCCGCTCATTTGCCTTTTCCATCAGTGCTGATCCCAGCACTGAACAACCAGGAGGAAGTAATCGATGCATTCGACTCTAAGGAAACTGAGACACGCTCTGGTGGTCGGAACTTTGATTGCAGGCCCTGCCATTGCTCAGGATGTTGCACCAGCGCACACCGAGACCGTGAAGCGCATCATGGACAGCCAATCCTTCAAAACGGCAGTCGACGCGCTCCAGAAGGACCATGACCGCTGGATCAGCGAGGTCATCAAGCTGACCGAGATCCCGGCACCGCCATTCAAGGAGCAGGAGCGGTCCAAGGCTTACATGGAGATGCTCAAGGCCCATGGCCTGACCGACGTCGAGATGGACGAGGAGGGCAACGCCATTGGCGTGCGGAAAGGCACCGGAGGCGGACCGCTGGTAGTCGTGTCAGCCCATCTCGACACGGTCTTTCCGGAGGGGACGGATGTCAGGGTCAGGCGGGACGGCACCCGCTTGGCCGCTCCAGGCGTTGGCGACGACAGCGCTGGCCTTGCCACCCTGCTCAGCATCGTCCGGGCCATGGACGCAGCGGGGATCAAGACAAAGAGTGACATCGTCTTCCTGGGTGACGTCGGCGAGGAGGGACTCGGAGACCTGCGCGGCGTGCGCTACTTCTTCACGAAGGGCAAGTACAAGGATCAGGTCAAGTACTTTTACTCGCTTGATGGCAGTAGCACGACCCGCCTCACAAACTGCGGCGTTGGGTCGAAGCGCTATCGAGTGACCTACAAGGGTCCTGGCGGGCACAGCTTCGGCGCCTTCGGGCTTGTCAACCCCATGGCGGCGATGGCTCAGACAGTGGTCGAGATGTACAAGATCCAGACGCCCGCCAAGCCGAAGACCACGTACTCGGCGAGCGTGACGCAAGGGGGTACCTCGGTGAACTCGATCCCGAACGAGGTCTGGATGGAGTTCGACATGCGCTCCGAGGACGCCAAGGAGCTCGACCGTCTCGAGAAGCGCTTTCTCGCGATCGTGAACCAGTCCCTGGAGACGGAGAACTTCGCCCGTTCGACCAAGGAAGGAACCATCACCGCGGACATCAAACTCGTGGGTGATAGGCCTGCGGGGCGGACGGACGAGAAGACTGATCTCGTGCAACTCACGACGGCCGCCTTCCTGGCGAACGGGAGCAAGCCGACCTATGAGTGCGGCTCGACCGACTCGAACATGCCCATGAGCTTGGGCATACCGGCGGTTACGATCCCTCGCGTCGCCAAGGCGGATCGCTCCCACTCGCTCGATGAGTGGATCGACACCGATCCGGAGAGCAACCACACTGTGAAGAAGACGATCCTGACTACTGTGCTGGCCGTGTCTGGGGCTCAATGATGATGAATGGGCTGGATCTGGCGCCCGCGCCAGGTCCAGCCCATGGCTAGTCGGGGTTGGGGTTTTCAATCCGCATGACGCGGGAGGATCCCATGCGACAAGTGTTGCTTGGCTTGGTTGGGGTGATGGCGGCAGGTGCCGCCTGTGCCGAGTCCTACAGCTTCTCGGCTGCCATCCAAGGCGTGTATCAAGAGCGGACGTCCATCCAATGTGATGGGCCAAAGCTCAGTGGGCGGGTTCCAACAGGCTGCATCCTGAGTGAACGGGCTATCGCGTACCCAAACCATCAAATGGTTCGGCACTCCAGTGGCGTCGCCTTTGCGGCTAGGCATCCGATTTCGTTTCATCCCAACGGCACACTGGCTGAGTGTGTGCTGAACGCTGAGCAGCCGGAGGCGGTCAGCGATTTCACCTTCAAAGTGCCTTTGGGGAGTTGCAAGGGTCGGGTGCGCTCCGACAAGGATGGTCGGGTGGAGTGCTGATCGACCGTTATCCTGTGCCACTGCTTCCAGAACTGGTGCGTCACCTACCCGTTCCATAAACGGCCTTACACGCAATTCGCTTGTAGAGCCCCGTTAGAAAGGTCACTCCTCTCCCCGTTACAAATGTCACTCTCCCTGGGTGATGGTGCTGGGGAGAT
>NZ_JAEQMY010000133.1 GCF_016743775.1 Microvirga aerilata
TCTCGATGAAGCCCACGAGGCTGAAGCGGACCCAGCTTGGGCGAACATACTGGAGAGCATTACGCGCGAGGTGAACCATGCTGCCGATCATGTAGAACTGATCCCGCCGCATCCCCGACTACTGTCAGTACGTCTGGTTTACCCGAGGGCAGGGCAAAGAAGTCCACGGCCCCTGTCCTATGTTGCTCGATGGACACTGAATAAGCTCATTCCAAGCGTACTACCTATGCCTCAACGTGATCAGAGGAGGCCGCCATGCTCGGGGATAAACACCCTCGGCTGGCTATGTTAGGCATTGCAGCCATTGGCGTGATTGGCCTTCTGCTGATGTGGGTCTTCATCCCCTAAGCAGCCTTAGTTCTGTTGGTCAGGTACTCCTTAACATAATGGCCAGCAGCGATCCCGGTCAGCAGCCGATGCAAATGCCCTTTGTAGCCTTTCTCAGTCTTTCGTCTCTGGCCCGCTCTACGCCCTCAGCCTTCTTACGGTTAGCGGTCGCCATGGCTGCACTCTCCTCCGAGCTGTAGGCCTTCGCTGCCGTCCCATTTCGAGCCGATCCAGTCATTGCTCGCCCCTGCGCATGTGCCGCTTGGGAGATGAGGGCGAGAGCCAAGATAGTAACGATTGTCAGAACGTGCATAGGTCTGTTCCAGAGGTTTTGAACTCAGATGGTAGCACACTTATGGTGCCAGAGGGTTAGTGAGGCATTGGCGCAAGTTGCGGGGAGGAATGGCAGACCCATGAAAAAGCCACGGTTGAACGGTCAAGTTTGGCGATGCGGTCTCGCCCGCCGAGCCGCAGACGCCCTGGTTGAGGATCCCCGAACCCGATCCCCTCAGCCGGGGCGTATCTATTTCAGCGTCGAGGGGACTTTTGCTTAGGGTAGGGCTCGCAATCCTCGGTCCTCGACACACGGACAGCACGCCCTGGCTGAGAGTTCTAGCGACAGCCGCGGCTGTCGCGTTCCTGTTTTAACCATTTGTCACGGGTGTCGTTGACGGGCAACCATGCTCATCAATAGATTGGCTCGTGGATCTGAGACAGTTCCACTCACGCCCTGGCAGTGAGGCCCGCCCGCCTTCATAGCCAGGGCGTTTCAGTAATGCATGCGGCTATAGCGGGGCAGATAGAGCTGAGATCCCTTGCGAGGGCGCCTGCCGGTCCAAGGCGCAGTGGACGCTGTCAGGAGGCAGGTCGTTTGCTGAGCCTAACGTGCTGGAGATGTTAAGCGTTGGCCTTGCGCTTCCTGAAGCCCCTTCAGAGCCTCGACCGACTTCGACCGTCGGATAGCAGTCACCCCGTGCTCCTTCCGCTGGCCATCTTCGCCGGTCGAGCGGTCGAAGATGGCATCGCGCGCAGTCTTGGACATGGCCAGGACAGCTTTGGCCTCGCATTCGTGCTGCCATTCCTCAGACCAGATGCTGACGTGTTGGCTGGTGACCTCAGAGGCAGTGGTGGCGTCGCGGGAGTAGGTCATGCCCCGTATCTTGCACGAGAAAGGTGAGCAAAGAATCGCCGCGTCACGAAGGACAACACGTACTCGATCAAGTTGGCTCTAGTGGCCCCTGATTTTCCGCAACATGGATTTGATGTGCTCCTTTACCGCAACGGTGCCACCGTCCATTTCATCAGCGATGTGGCTGCTCTGCTTGCCTGCGAGGAGGGATTCAAGGACCTGGGCTTCCGGCGCTGACAATGCCGGGGTGGTACTGCTCTGGCGTGGACGAGCGATAGCCTCAGCGCCCTGGGATTGCTGCTGGCGGAACTCTGAATTGTTCTCGTTTGCCGCGCCTGAGGGTTCCTCGTCATGGAAGTATTCGATCTTTGTCTTAAGCCTTGCCACCAGCGGCCCCAGCCCTGTTAACCTAGGAAAATCACCTAAGCTGTAAGATTTATCTCGGGGAGGCCTGACAATACTATACCGCTTCGGGGGTATTAACAGAGTCTTAAGATCTGGGACAAACGCGGGAGTAGGTCATGCCAACGGGTTTGACTGAACATTGGTCTGCCATTAGTCCCGAGGAGGCTTGAGTTCTCCACTCAGCACTTGGGTGCGGACCCTGTTCGCCTCAGCTCTTGGGAGCCCTCGCGCTATGCAAACCGAGTTCACGTAAACCGCCCAAGTGTGCTTTGCTTCGTCGTCCAGCTTGATTGAGACGTTCATAGTCGAGCCCCTTTGATGTGCTGAGAACTCGAAAAGCTAACGCCACGAAAGGGAAGAGCGTTGCAACGTGACCGTCTGCTGAAGCTGCAAAGGGCTACATGCCGGCCGCCTTCCGAAGAGCGGCATTGATCCGATCCTGCCAGCCTGGCCCGTCCTCCTGAAAGTAATCGAGAACGTCCCGATCAATCCGTAGAGTCACCATCTCCTTGGCGCCAGGGATCGAAGGTGCCCTTGGCGTAGGTTCTGCAGGCTTGGTCGTCGCCTTCTTGAACGCAGCCTCGGCAGCTTGGCGTGAATCTCCCGTTGCCCTGAATCTGCTTGGTTGCTTCGACATCGATGTTTGCTCCGGTACGGGTTGGTCGCCTAGTGCGTTGTATTCGTCTCGGCGAGGGTTGTGGCTACTAGGTCGAGATCCTGCCGACGCAGGTTCATCGCTCCAGGTGTTCTGCCCATAGTAAAGAATGCAACAGCAGTGCAGGCAAGCAGGATAAACGGACGAACGAGCAGCAACATGGAAAGGCTTCCGCAACGGGAGGCGGTCTGGAACTATGCTGGTGAAGCAACCCTTGCTGACAGGGCAGGGCAATGCCCTTTCCCGGCTATTCACAGGTTCATATCTCTCGGGAGATTTCAGAAACCAAAACGCTCCGGCGGAAGTGACATCCACCGCAGCATAAACGGCCTCGCCGATCTGTTCGTTACGCCTGACAGTGTGGCACAGATCCAAGCCATGGCGAACCAAAGTGGCCGTTCGCCAGTGGCGGAGATGTTCGCCCGGCAGCTTCTCCAGATGCCGCGGGAGCTCCGGCCATAGACGATGCGCAAATACAGTGTCTGGGCGACTCAGACAATCAATCTGCTGGACGAGGCCGATGAGGCAGAGGAGGACCTTGCGACGACCAACGTTACGGAGAGCATTAGTGGGCAGGTGAAGCAATAACGCCTCAGAACCGAAAGCCAGCGCCAGCACCACGCCCTGTCATGATAGGCTGGATTGATGGTTCGGGCGCCGAGCGCTCCGCCTGATCAGATGCAGATGGTGACTGAGTATGTGAAGAAGTACCTTGAACAAGCGCCGTCTTCGATGCTGATTGCTCAGGATTGAGGGCTGACGGAGGTGGAGCAATGGTTGTCGTGCGGGGTAGGACACCCCGGCTGTCGCCGATTTGGCATCCAGCCAGAGCAGCGCCGGTCACAAGCAGGGCGGGAATGGCTGCAAGCACTTTCATGAACATGCCCCTGAATCGCATACGAAACCGCCCGAGTACGAAGCGTACGCTGTCCGCACAAATTCAAGCTGTTTACGCGCTTAGCCTGAATGGAGCTTACGCATCGGCCCTCTTCCTGGCAGGTGCACGGCGCTTCGGCTTAGGGGGCTCAGCAGGTGTCGTGACAGTCTCCTCGAACGCTGCAACCGCTTTTGCGGCAGTCTTTTTTCGTATCTGGCCAAGGCCGAAGCTCTTGGCGAGTTCAGACCGTTTCGCAGCATAGTTGGCTGCAATCATCGGGTAATCGGCCGGAAGCCCCCACTTCGCACGATACTGCTCAGGGGTCAGACCCAACTTTCCGAGATGGCGTTTGAGGGACTTGTACTTCTTGCCGTCCTCAAGGCTGATCAGGTGATCCGGCGTGACAGACTTCCGGATGGAAACGGCCGGCTCTGGCTTCTCAGGTTCGGCCTGCTTGGGACTTGTCAGGCCCTGCAGGGCTGCATGGACGGCTGCAATGACGTTAGGGAGATCGCCGCGGTGAACTGAGTTGTTGGCAACGTAAGATGAAACAACGCCTGCAGTGATGCTGGTAAGATCTGCTGTCTGCTGTTCAGGGGAATCCATAACTCATCCAATCTTGGGAAGATGCGGTGCGGTAGATCGTACACTCGTTTCATGCGGTCAAGCCGTTCAAGCATATTCTGGAGCGAAGGCTTGAAGGTCTGAGGGATAGTTGGCGCAGGGGAGAGTGCAGGCACTGAGAAGCTCCGGCTGACCAACACCAACCTCGGGAAAGTAGAACGTCATTTTCCTGTCAAGGTTTACCAGCCAAGGTCCGCCTCATTGCAGTTCCGAGTAACTATATCTAACCAGATTGTTTGTCGGCCCCACCGGCTCACGCCGGTGGGGCTTTTATTTCAGATGTTGCATGAAGCGGTACCGGCTTCTGGCCGTTGTTCCCGTCGGCACAGAACTGCACTACGCGCTCCTGCCATTCGAGCAGGTGGGGGAGCGTTGAGGTGATCACCGCAAATCAAGAGGGAATAACTCCCGGCGCTGGACCGTTCTTGCTGTGTCACAGCATTGTCAGGCTGCTTTGTTGGTGGACACCGGCAGCCAATTCAGTTCCGTAGGGGCAAACTACGGATCGGGGGCCGCGCCCGCGCTCGCAACAGGAGGCGGGCGCGGCCTATTTGCCGAACTGTTCCTCGGACCTCGGCCCAGGGCTAGTGTGGTTAGATCCAGCAAGGCTGACCCGCAGCCCACGCCATCCTCTCTGTGATCAGGAGGGATCAACAAGAGGTGGGAAGCCCCAATGCAGTAGCGATCAGGTTGAATGAGCTTGGTCACGCCACTGCGAGAGGAGGACAGTGGACCACCACAGCAGTGAAGAGGGCTCTGGCAAGGATCGAGGCATAAGGACTGAGCAAGCCCAAAGCCCTATGCAGCGGTTGCGATGGTCGGACCTCGCTTCAGACCTTGGGGCGAAGACGACCCCCCAGCAGGTTGGGCACCTTGACCCGGCGGACAGATCCTCTCTTGTTGCCCCAAGAGGAAGTAGCTATCCGCAGACTTGAGGGATCAGGAGCGGCCCCGGTGCTCTTGGTCCCTCCCTTTCAGGCGAGGGGCCGGCATAGGGAACTCCGCGAGGCGTATTCTTCTAATCCCCGCTCAGATTTCAGCTCTGAATTTTTGGACCTTTTTAACTATCCAGGCATCACCCTCAGGTCGTTTCTAGGGAGGTCCTTAGATGTCTTTGTATGAAAAAACCTACATCATCGTGACTATAATCACATTGATGATGGCTTTATCCTGCCTGACCTACTTGGATGGGGATCTATAGCTTCACCCTGCAGGCCCTAAGAAGGTAAAAGGGCCACGCTGGACCCGTTGTTCGGTCATCAGTCGCAGCCCTCGGCCCATAGTGCCCCTACGGGTGGATTAGGATTATCTGATTTGATTGAATGACTTCAAACCTAAATTGCTACTCTAATTGGTTACCTAAAAGGTAGTAATGGATCAAAATAGCTAAGAATTAGCTTGCGTGTAGCTTTTACCACTCTCTACGTTGCTGGGACCGATCACGAGATTTGCCCCTACGGGTCGGAAACTAGAGCGCCCCTCGTGAGACGACAGGGCGCTTTTCTTTTGTCTGCTGTTTAGTCATCTCTCCACATTCTCCCGTTCAAGGATGATCAGGCGGGAGAGGCCTCCAGCCAACAATGTGTTGGTCGAAGTAGATGTGAGTGCCGTAGCGAGCTCCAAAGACGCGCCAATAGCGCCGTCGTGTGATGTCATCGGTTTCCCAGACGCCGACCGTCACCGGATAGGTGGGCGTTGCCTCCTCGTCTTTGATCCAGAGGATTACGGGTGTTCCGTCCCGTGGTGCCAGTCTGACCGGTAGCCAGTCGTTCATGACAGCCCTTTCCCGGCTCAAGCATCGAACTCTGTCCTGCCCTCACCAACCCGTCTGTCCCCTGAACGTCGTACACGGTGTCACCCGCAGGTAACAGTAGACGTCGATCTGCGGGAACCATGGACTTGGCAGTTGATCCCCTGCACTCATCGGCCCAGGTAGGCATGAACATAAAACAAATTCATCCCCTGGGCATAACCATGATCAAGCAACTGTTGTATTGGGCAGCGAAGCCCCATTCGCCAATCGACAAGGGTCTCATGGTTACGGCTCTATCAGCAGCCAGCGTCGCCTTCTTCATCTGCGCACAGTTGCCATAAGGCTCCCCATCATCGCTGACGGGCTTTCTTGGTTGGATGGGATGGGAGTACCCGTCAGCCTCAAATCACCGTCGGTGATCGGACGGCGACACAGCAAATGCTTGATCCTGTGATGAGGAAGGGTATCCCTTGAGTGCCGCTCCTTGTGACGTCATGGAGAATTCGAGGGATCTGGTGAACTCAAAGCAGACAGGCGATGTTGTCTCTGTGCCTAGTATCCCTCCGTTCCCTTGAAGATGCTTAGGCTCCTTGACTGACCAACTCTGAAAACTCCCTCTGAGATCCCCAGGAAGCCCCACCCCCTGGGGTTCTTTTTTGCGCATATCAGATCATCAGCGCCATGGTTTGGGCAAAAGGGCCGTGACCTTGCGAACCTGCAAACAGGCAGGAGGCGTGTGTCATGCTTATGGACCTCTCGCTTTCGCGATCTCCAGGAACGATATTGCCGAGATCGTTCTCATCTCGAGTGCTCACCTGGCACTGCCAAAAATGCAGTCAGACAAGCCAAGCTGAGGTGAGCTCATATCTGAACAGTAGACGTGGTGAATGATCTGACGGCCCAGGAGGCGGCATATGACGGAAGGCACAAGCCGAGGGTCCGAGGACGGCTACTTCAAGCTCTATACGCACCAGAAGGCACATCTGGTTCAGCTTGAGGAGGAAAACAGGCACCTTCGCTCCACGCTAGGTGATATGGCGGAGCATTTTAGTTGCTCGGCAGGGCAGCTCCCCTTACCTGCCGAGGACTGGCACAAGGCGCTCATCACGATCATTGACGCCGCTCTCCCGGCAAGGGAGGGGAGGCCAAGCTAAACTATGGGGATTGGTAGCTCCCGCGTCACGCCTGCATGACCTCCTCGCGCAGCCGTCGCTAAGGACTTCTGCTTAGGCCGATAGGCCTGCCTTGGCTTAAGCCACCAAGCTGAATTGCCTCTCCTCCTAACGTGGTTAATAACTCGCCTCGTTCATTGAGACATTCATCCAAGCACACAAACAGATTTCCTGAACTTCCGTAGGGGCACAGACGGACATCAGCCGCGAACACAGCAAAAGCTGGGCGCGGCTTTTTCTTTGTCGAAGGCAAGCCTGGCCGCCATGACGGATATCAGCCAGAGCCAGCGAGGTGTTGTGTCCAGCATGCTCAACCTGTCACGCAATCTCGGGCTGATCACCGGTGCATCCGTTATGGACGCCAGGTTTGAGCTCGCCGCTGGAGCTACCGACATGCAGCGGTGTCGGCCAAGCCCGGTGCTTCGGACATGCAGGTCACGTTCGCTTTTAGAAGCCGTCCCTTCGCAACTCGCCCTCCGCTCTGATTGTCCGAAGAACATGCCCTTTGGCGCTGACCGAACTGAACAGCCACGTTTTCATTGTTATGAATGAGGATCACTGTTCCTCGGCACGGCCGGCGTGCGGCCTCAGCAGATGAAGGAATGCCCATGGCTACGAAACAGAAGGACGGGACTACACAATCCAGCAGACACCGAAAGGCGTCGGAAAAGTCAGCATCGAAGTCGGTCTCCCGCTCGGCCGCGAAGAAGGAAGCTGGCGCTTCCAAACGTGCGCAGCCCAAGGCGATGGCCGGCTCGCGGTCCGCGACAAAGTCCCAGGCTGTTCCCGCAAAGGCCCGGTCCTCCGCGGGATCGCGCACCGCGGCACGCTCGACCTCGGGCGCAGCGAGGTCACGATCCACAACGCAGGCGCGCTCCGCATCTCCCTCGCGGACGCAGGGCAGCATGCTGGACCCGATGTCCTGGCTCTCGAGTCTTGAGACCACACTCACCTCGCAGCAGGCACGGTCCGTGATGGCGGAGGCCCTCAGGGCGGTCGCGAACGTGCTTGAGAAGCCACTATCAGGTGATCAGGGACAGGGCAGCGACACACAGCAGGGCAGAGACGCCGTGTCAGCTGCGGGAAGCCTTGGCGCCGAGATCGTTGCCGCTCCCCTAGAGGTCGCAGCGGCTGCCATCGGAGCTGCCGGGGAGGTTGTAACAAGCGCCCTCGGCGGGTCGTCGGGCGAAGAGCGCGGCAATGATGGGAGCCGGAAGAGCGGCAGACGGTCCCCCTCGCGCAAGAAGTCATCGGCAGGCGGCAACTAGCCAACGCAGTGATCGGCCGGACGGAAAGCAGATCCTCCAGGCTCAGCTCTGTCCGGCCGTCGTCGAAACTTGGTAAGGACGCTCCAGGTCAAGAGGCTGTTAGTTCTTTGATCGGCATAGTCGCGACAGCTTGCCTTCACACAGGGTTGAGGGACGGAACAATGGAGTTCGACAATGGCCGCATCAAAGAAAGACAACGCTGAGACAAAGGCAACCAAGAAGCCGAACCCGGCTCTGATGAAGCCGCTGCAGCCCTCGACCGAACTGGCGGCGGTGGTCGGCTCCTCTCCGCTGCCCCGCACGGAAGTGGTGAGCAAGGTGTGGGAGTACATCAAGGCCAACAATCTTCAGAACCCTGAGAACAAGCGCGAGATCCTGGCTGACGACAAGCTTCGGGCAGTCTTTGGCGGCAAGGACAAGGTCAGCATGTTCGAGATGAACAAGCACTTCGCCCAGCATCTCTCTTGAGGTCACCGATGCTGCAACACGGCCACCTCGCCTCAGCTCTGACGAGGCGGCCGTGCCCTCAACTGTTGCCTCTACAACTCCTGATTCGGCTGCTTTCCCAAGCCCTCTAATCCGTGACCGATTGCTCGCCAAGGCGAAATGGACCAGCAACTCTTTTGGTGAGGAGGGCAGGAGAGTGGGTTCCGGTACACAGCGTAGCTGATGCGAAACCCGGGCTTGGTTCAGGCCGCAAGGAAGAGTTCGCTCTGTCGCCAAGCGGCACAAGCTCTTCTTCCGTTTGGGCGTGCCGCTGCAATGCGCTCCTGAAAGCGTGCTTGAGCCTCCTTGAGTAATCGGCGTTTTCGGGCGAGGGGCTGAGAGGCAAGTGTGGTGTCCTGCACAATGGCAGCCGCCGCTGCGTATAGGTCGGCTGTTGCTGCATCCAGGCCAGGATCCCGCTCGAACAGAACAACCAGGCTTGCCAGATGCTGTCTGAGGAGCGTCTGCAGTTCGCGAAGGTAGGGCTGATCCCCGCCAAACTCGATGGCTTTCAGCGTTGGCGAGATCAATGCCAACTTCTCCTCGATCGTGTCGGTGAAATGCTTATCCGCCATGAGCAACTGTCTCCAGGTCAGAGGAAGCCCGCCCAGCCCTTAAGTCCC
>NZ_JAEQMY010000134.1 GCF_016743775.1 Microvirga aerilata
GGTGGGCCTCGCTTGCATGCGTCATGGCGCGACACCTCCGTGTCTAAGACAACGCACAAGGCCCGGCTGTAGTACTAGGTTGAACGCGGCAGGAGATATCGACCGGATCGGCGTGCCTGGGCTAATGGCCGACGTCAAAACTCCCCCATTGAGGGGCAATCGACGGGGGAGTTCTCTCAGGAGCTGACTTGCTTGTGTTCGGAGGCGGATGGGTCCCGAGGGATGAAAGAGGACCAATCCACAATCCTGAGAATGCGCCCTCCGCAGGGCGACAGCCTTCACCTAAGTGAAACCAGGCCGGAGATTTTGGCCGGATCGCCGCGCAAGATCTCGCCATTATATCCGTCGGCATCGACGGCCGTATGGGGGCCGGTTAGACTGGAGCCTTGGACCCGTTATCGGGTTTCAGAATGTGCTTCCACGACTTACGCGGCCTTGCGCATCAGGATTTGCCCAACCCAGGCTCCAGCCTCTTCGTGCGCCTTGAACAGGGGCGCGTCCCGGAAGTTGCACTTGCCAAATCCTGCTTCCAGGTGCCACCAGCCCTTGTGCTCAGGGTCATGGTACGTCCTATCGAGGGCGGCAAATCGCATCGAGCGCCGGATCGGAACCCGCCAAGGCCCCGGTCTCCTCAAGAATCCGGAGGCGCTCCTCCTCATGGTCGGCAAGGCTCGTCATGTGCGCCCCTTTGCCTGCTGGACCCGCCACGTGGCCATGAAGTGCTGGGCTGCCTCGGTGTCATGATACCGACGTGGAGCCTGCCGGCCAATGCCCGGCGGCATGCAACAAGGTGGTAGGCGGTCCACCCGCTGCTCGAGCTCGATCATGAGACTGTGGAAGCGCCGGATGCCCTGCTCTGGGTCGATCCGGTACAGGTGGGGATGAAGCTTGACCGAGTGCGACAGTTGGGCAGGCATTCTGCTGTGCCACTGGCGGTTCTCGAAGGATATCCTCCTCGGGGTATCGAATGCGCAAAGGTAGGTATGAAGATGAACGCCACATCGCAGTCATGTTTAGACTGAGGCTGATCAGCTCATGCCCCGAGCAGAGCGGCATGATCGCGGCGTGATCAGTGAGTTCCAGAATAGTCAGCTCTAAGGGCAGTCCATCGAGCACTGCCATCAGTGTGGGAGATCGCCTGACAGGCTATCGATTGTAGTATTCGGCTCGGGATGTAGGTCCGCGAGGAACATCAGCCCGTGAGTTTGTCCTTTGGACCAAGCCAAGCGCACACGGACTGTTTGCCCAGTCCATGGGATCTCAAGATTGAACTCGCCTGAAAGATCGATTGCCTCAGGGATCCATATCCTTGCTCCGGTAACAGAAAGATTCCGAACGGTGCAGATGATTTTGGTCATTTCTCCATCAAGTGTAATGCGCCCTTCCAAGATCGACGGCAGGCGCTTGCTTGAGCGGCGATCGTGCATGCATCTCGGCTCCTTCAGCACAAAAGCGTGGTGATCAGGCTGACTTTCTTTTCTTAGTCCCAGTATCTGCACCTGCTCAGCATGGTGCAGCGTCCTTGCACTAGGAGAAGGTCCTATTCCGAATGTCTCCACGCAAGCAGAAGTTCAAGCGTTTCTAGCTGAGCGCAGCCAAGCATACCCGTAGAGAGCGAAATTCATGCAAGTGATCGATGGCAGGATAACGGGCCAGTCGGAAGAGCAATTTCTGCTCTTGTGTGAGCATCGCCTCGTTGATGCATAGTAGACAACGACGACCCGCAAAGGCGCAACATGAGCTTCGCGTCAAGTTCATGTCCGCCAACGCCTCAGCGGCCCCTTGCGGGTCTGATGGCGCATTCTCCGTCGGCTGCTGATAGAAACTCGACCCCGGCCTGCTCGAGGGTGCTGCGGATCGTCAGCAGGAGGCGATGGTCGTTGCTCTGGCCGTCCTCAACCCGTCGGATTGTCGAAACCGACACCCCGGACATTTCTGCAAGTTCACGAACGGACGATCCAAGAATTCCCCGAGCCGCCCGCAGCTGCCATGGCATGAGTGGATCATCGATACGAGGCCGGGGAACTGCTTGGAGCGGACGGGTGAAGGTTGCCTCATGCTCGCGAACTGGTCCCGCGATCCGCTGGCACGCACCTATCCATTCAACGGGAGTGCCTTCCTCATTGAGCACCGGGAAAATGCTGCTTTTGAACCAGTAGTATTCGCCGGATCGATCGCGAACGCGGTACTCGTAGGATGATCCTGCGCTCGTGTCCAAGATACGTTGCACGGCTTCGCGGGTCTGCTCCCGATCAGCGGGGTGGACCGCGCTCAGCCAACCCCAGCCTTGCACCTGATCAAAACTTTGTCCTGTAAATGCCCGCCACTCCGGCATGTCGGAAACCTTGCCGTCAGGGCCGACAGTCCAAACGAAATCCCCAGCGGCCCTCATCAGAGCACTGTACCGCGCATTGAGTTCTCGTAGAGCTCTCTTTGTTTCCTGTCTGTCGAACTCTGCTTCCTTTTGCAACGTGATGTTGAAGGTGACGCCGATGACGTGATCGGCTCCGCCATACGCGCTTGGCACCACCCTGACACGGGAGCGAAGCCATGTAATCCCGCCATCCTGCCGGATGCGCCTGTACTCGGCGCTAAAAGCATTGCCCGATTGGCGCGTGGCACGCACCAGCTCCTGGATCTTTGGCCTGTCCTCGGGATGGATGCTGTCCTGAAACTCCTCGACGGTTTCTGAGCCAATGCCAAGAACGTCCTGGGCATTGCCCGACCGTGTGATCTGCCCAGTTTCCAGGTTGAAGTCCCAGGTTGCCATGGGACCTTCGAAGCGGGCCAGGCGCAGTCGTTCCTCATGAACGCGCAGCAGTTCTCCCGTTTCACGCTTGGCCTGGATGTCTTCGGCGGTTCCCACCCATTCGCGCGCCGGGCCATCGTCACGCTTGATGGGGACCGCTTTGCAGAGCACCCATCTATACTCTCCGCTCCGGTGTTGAAGACGAAAGCTCATCTCGAAATACGAGCCGATCCGTACCGCCTCGTCCCAGCCGGCTTCGACAGCCGCTACGTCCTTGCGATGAATTGCGGCAAGCCATCCGCGATCCAGACAATCCTCGACAGGGCGGCCGGTGAAGTTGGCCCAACATTGCGCCTCAATCGCGTTTCCTTTGGAGGTCGCCCGCCATTCGCCAATGCTGTTGGCCATTGCCAGGGCACGGTAACGCTCTTCCCTGGCCAAGAGCTGTAGCTGAGCCTCCCGAATGTCGGTGACATCGATGAGCACGCCCGCCGCCCAACTTGGCTTGCCGTCAGCATCACGAAAAACCTCACCTTTGTTGGCGACCCAACGCACGGCGCCGTTCGGCTGAACAATGCGGAATTCAGAGTCGATGTTCTGGCCCTGCACGACCGCAACCGAGCCGCCGGCGATGCGGTTCGCCCGATCCTCAGGATGCACCATGCTCACAAATAGGTCATAGCACGCCGCCACGGCCCCAGGCTCCAGACCCAGAACCCGGAACATGCCGTCGGACCAGGTGACGCCACCTGTGTTGAAATCCCACTCCCAGTGGCCGAAAGGAGAGGGCGCATTGCCGTAGCCAACCAATTCCACGCCATCGTTCATCTGAGCCGCTTTATCCATCGTCTGTCTCTAGAGAATTCCCTGGATCCGAAGCCATCAGGTGACGCCAGGAACGGTGGCACAGGGGTCGCCTCCGTCTAAAGTTGCCGACATCGCAGTCAAGGTTCGATCAAGAACCTCTTCGTGCTGCCCTTAGGTGATTGGACGAGCCAGAGCAAATTTTGCTCTCTTTCCGTGCCGCTGCAAGTCGAATGACCCCTCAAGAACACTTTTTGCGATGACTGCACAATATTAGGCTCGTTGAAGCAAAATACCTTAGTAGATGCCCCATGTCCCCTTGTCGGCGGCTAGCAAAATCTAAGCATCCTTGTATAAGTACGCTGGTGTCGCGCTGGTGTCGCGCTGGTGTCGTTGCCGTATTGGCCACTTGGATAGCCGGGTGACTGTCGACTGGCTCCGAATTCTACGGTTTTCGGTAATGTTAATGCGGTGTTACTTCCCGCGTAGCTTTTGAGGAAAAGGATATGGTGGCCTGGATCGGCAAGGGCCTGATTGGCCTATGGCGGGCGGCAGGCGCCCGCATCGATAGAGCCATTATTGCAGGGGCAGCCAAACATACGAATGCAAAGGAAGGGTGTCCGAATTTCAGCACCCGAGGATTTGGGGAACGCAATGCTCTGGACGACCGGAACTCCACTCAGCCTCACTTGGACCGAGATGAGCCCTGACGAGATCGAACAGTGCATCATCCGCGCCTATATCCAGCTTGCCTATACTCCTGAAACGTACGGTTCACGCACGGTGACTGTTGTTCGGCTCGGCTTGCTCGAGGCGCGGCTGACCGAAGTCTCGGAAGAGCAGAGGCTTCCAGGCATGCCATGGTTTTGGCTGGAGCTTTACTCACATGAACGAGGGGCGGCTGTTGAGAGTTGCGGATGTACCGAGTTCGACGAGGACAACTTGGCGCGGGCGGTGGAGTTCATCGCCAATGCAAGGCAACAGGCGGAAAGCTTGCACTAAAAGGGCGTGTCCTGCCCGCTTATCCTCGGCTCCTCGTCCGAGCCACGGGACGTGGGGGCGGGGAAAGATGCCGTGATCCACTTTATCTTGGATCGAAACAGGAGCCCACGCACGGTCTGGATCAGATTATTTTGACCGACATTCCCGACCCTCACCTGATCTTAATCCTGGTCGTGTTGGCGTTCTCTGCGCCGGAGGGTCCAACAGGCTTGCGCGGGCTTAAGGCATCCCATCACCGAGCCGCGGTGGACCATTAGTTGGAAACGTGACATGCGGCGCTTCTATTTCGATGTCCATACAAGAGCAGATATCATGCCGGATCTGGAGGGCTCTTACTGCGCTACCCTGGATGCGGCTGAGCATGAGGCGACGCAGACTGCCGTTACACTCGCGCGAGATTGGCTCCCACGCCGCGCACGGGAGGTTTGTGTCGAGGTAAAGGACGAACAGCATCGGGTGCTCCTGACCGTAACAGTCGCGCTGACCATCGAGCGACTGGAGTGAATGCAATGCCGTCTACCCCTGTCGACAGTTGGAAACGGCGACGATTAATGCCCTTCTGAAGCTGGCACCCAGGATCCCATCCGAGCAGGATCGGGAGCGAGCGGTATCTGATCGTTCAACGGACCCTATGTCCGGAATGTCCGAAAGTGGCACCTAGCGGAAGTGAGCCGAACGTCAGCTTTGAGCCCTGAAGCAGAAGTGGGCACTGATCACGGTACAGCGCACGCAACAGTGGCCGGCCCCCATGAGGTGGTCCGGGATCAATGTTAGTGCATGATCGGTCGTGGCGCTACGGCTGGAGTGGCCGGCGGAACTGGTTGGGGTTGCGCAGCCGGCCACAGCACGACCTCTGGGGAGGGTGGTCGATAGCCCAGGGATGAGTGTGGGCGCACGGTATTGTAGTGGCGCCTCCAGCTTTCGATCACGATCTGAGCCTCTTTCAGCTTGTAGAAGATCTCTCCTTTCAGGAGTTCATCCCGAAGCTTCGAGTTGAAGCTCTCGCAATAGCCGTTCTCCCATGGGCTGCCCGGCTCAATGTAAGCCGTCTTCGCTCCCACCGCCGTGATCCACTCGCGCACAGCTTTGGCCACGAATTCGCTGCCGTTGTCGGACCGAATATGGCCTGGAATGCCACGCAGGATAAACAGGTCCGAGAGCACATCGATGACGTCGACAGCTTTCAGCTTCCGGCTCACCCGGATAGCCAGGCATTCGCGCGTGAACTCATCGATGACGTTGAGCATGCGGAACTTGCGCCCATCATGCGTGCGATCTTCGACGAAGTCATACGACCAGATATGATTGGGATACTCTGGGCGGAGCCGGATGCAGGATCCGTCATTGCGCCAGAGCCGTCCTCTCTTGGGTTGCTTTTGTGGCACTTTCAGCCCCTCCTGCCGCCAGATCCGCTCGACCCGCTTCCTGTTCACCCGCCAGCCGGCCTCCCGCAGAAGAGCGGTGATGCGCCGGTAGCCATAACGGCCATACTGGAGAGCGAGCGAGATGATGTCGGCGGTCAGCGCTACTTCATCTTCTGGCTGCTTGGGGATCTTGCGCTGGGTGGAGCGATGCTGGCCCAGAACCCGGCACGCCAGACGCTCGGAAACACCATACTTGGCGGTCACATGCTCCACACAAGCGCGGCGGCGGGCGGGGCTTAGAAGTTTCCCTTGGCAGCCTCTTTCAGGATCATTTTGTCGAGGGTGAGGTCAGACACCGCGCGCCGAAGCCTGGCGTTCTCGGCCTTTAACTCCTTCAGGCGCTTGACCTGATCCGACTTCAGCCCGCCGTACTCCGAGCGCCAGCGATAGTAGGTCACTTCGGTTACACCGATCTGCCGGATGGCCTCGGCGACAGTCCGGCCTTGTGCCGTCAGCACGTCACCTGCCGCAGTTTCGCGACGATTTCCTCGGCCGTGTGTCTCTTCTTGCTCATTCTCTCGTCCTCCATTCGGCTCAAAGCCATACATCAGGGAGGACCACTTCTCAGGGGGCAGACCATGGCTTTCACGCCAATCCGGCAATCGGCCTACAAGATATTGAGTGAGGCTACTGTGCCTTGCGAGAGCGTCTAAAGAGGAGCAAGCTTCAGCCCCCGTCCTGTTACCGGATGAAAATCTATACGGTTGCGTTGCCGCCTACCCAGTTCAATGCGTGCCAGAGTCTACGCAAGACAGCGTCTAACAGATTGTGACGCCGTCAAGGGAGGTAAAGATGGCCACCAATGCAGCGAAGCTTAGCAGTTATCTCAATCTCCTCGACAGAACATTCGATTTCGACCAAGGCCTCATCGAGGAGGCCCCTAATGGGGACCATTACATCGAGTTCAGTATTACATCTGATAACAGATTAGAGGAGCGCTTGGAGCGGTTGGTCGTAAACACCATCAACAGGGCGGTTGATCCTGATGCTTATGGGATTGATACCGGTCCGACTGGTGGACAGAACGCTTCCACCTATACCCTCATCTATGACAAATCGTCTAACAACCTCGACCTGATTGGTGGGGAGTATTCCACCTACCGCAATGATCTTGCAGGCATTTCGGACAGTGATGTGCCATTTGCCCGGTCAGGGTTCGCAACTGGCATTTTTCTCGATGGCCACGCTTATAGGATAGCCGTTCCTGACGCAGTGGTATTTGGCACACGAGTTAAGGATTGGACTGCGAACTGGTGGACATGGGCGCTCCAAGCGCCACTAGAACGTAATCCTCTTCTGGATACGACGGGCGAAGATGCTGACGTAGGTAACACAGGACCAGTCTTTTACCTGGCGGGTAACTTGTCAGAAGACCCAAGTGTAGAAAGAAGATTTACCGTCCCTGAAGGACACCCGGTACTGATACCCGTTCAAAACTTCGTTTCCATCCCGTTTGAAACCGATCCTGCGGGCTACGCTGCCGAACAAGTTGCCTTATGGGAAGCGAGTGTAGATGTGACAAGCCTTTCCGCTACCATCGATGGCGATTCAGTCGAGAACATCGAGGAGTATCTTGTAAAATCCGACCCCTTCACACCCGGTCAGCCTCAGGCAGGTTCTCTGCTCAACGCCTCGCTCCCTCCTGAGTTGCCCCCTGAGGACGATCTGTACCCAAGTCTGTCATCCGGGTACTGGCTGATGATCGAGGGCCTTACTCCAGGGCAGCACACAATTACTGTGAGTGGAACAGCAGGGGGCGGCTCAACTGGTGTGACAGATTACATCCTTGTTGTTTGAAGCCGAGAGGCGCTCGCAAGTTTCACGATGTTTGAGCCGGAGAAGCGTCCACAATCACTCCGGCTCGCTTTTCGCACGACAAGCCGATCAGGCTTTCAGGTCATCACGCAGCAAGCACCCGCTGCACCACGCTGACACCTACCCCAAGGTGCTTGGCAATCTTGATCATCCCGATGGTTGGGTTCTCAGCACGGACCTTCCTAATGGCCTCTTCCACCCCCTGCTTGGTCTTAGGGCGACCGAGCGTCTTCCCCTCAGCTTTCGCTCGTTGAAGTCCCGCGTTGACCCTTGATCGGATCATCTCCCGTTCGAGCCGAGCGAACACAGCGGCCATCTCCAGCATGGCCCGTCCATGAGCTGTGGAGGTATCCATGCTCTCCTTGAAGTAGAACTGCGAGACCCCCGCTGCTTCCAGCTCGTCCATCGCCGTCACCACAGCGGAGGTGGAACGTCCCAAGCGGTCAACAGCCCAGAACAGAGCAATGTCGAAGCGGCGGCGCTTTGCGTCCTTGAGGAGGTTGTCGAGCCCTGGACGCTTGTCTCTGCCCTTAGAACCGGAGATCCCAGCATCCTCATAGGCGGCGGATACGTCCCAGCCTCGCAGCTCTGCCAGCTTGGTCAGATCGGCCCTTTGGTTCTCAACGGTCTGACCATCTGTGGAGACGCGAAGATAGATGGCTGCCCGTTTGCCCATTATTGCTGCCCCTGTGCCGGATCACTGAAAACGATGATAGTTCGTATTATACGATAATCAGATGTTTAACGTATGGTCAAGCTGGATCGAAAAAGGTGAGGAAATACAAGGTTTCTCCACACCGGATTTCAGCAGGGTTTTCCGTATAGGTGGGTCGCGCCACAAAGAAGCCCAATCGCGCCTCCACGCCCTACATCTCCCTCAGCGAACGAGTCGCTCATCTTTCACTTATTGAGATACACGACACCATGGGGCTTCTGCCGTTCCTTCAGCGCGTCATCGCAGCAACTCTCTGGACGCTGGCAGCGGGAGCAGTCGCCACAATCATTGGGCTTGTTATCGGGAACTACAGTGCCTCAACGAGAGCCGAGGGAGTAGCACTCGGACTCTGGTACTGTCAGTTGATTGCTGTTGGCCTCTGCCCATTTGTGCTGTGGTGGCGCGTCTATCGAACCATGTGGCTCCATGGACCTAAACGGAGTGCAGGGGTTAGGAAGCCCAGCATCGAGGCCAGCACGACCACGGTGCTTGTACGAGAGCAGCCAGTGCAGGCTCGCACCAAGCCCAAGCCGAAGCCTGAGGAGCCTATAGAGAAAGCCGAGAAGCCGAAAACCAAGCGCGAGCCGAGGGTGCGCCGCGAGCCTACCTCATGACAGACGAGAGGCACCCTATGGGGAAATTGTTGGAGACTGGTTTAATCAACGGGGCTCAATTTTTTGCGATGTGCAAAATGGGTTGGCCCTCTGTTTGCATTAGCTTGCTATGAGCCTGTCCGAGTGAAATTTGAATCCGAGCAATGACTTGTGATTCACTGGTTGGCGCCGATTTGCGGAGGCGCCCA
>NZ_JAEQMY010000135.1 GCF_016743775.1 Microvirga aerilata
CTCCCCAGCACCATCACCCAGGGAGAGTGACATTTGTAACGGGGAGAGGAGTGACCTTTCTAACGGGGCTCTACAGCGAAAATTTCCGGTAAGGCTATTTATGGAATGCAGTCGTGGTGACTGAGCCGAAACAGATTTCCGGCAAAAAAAAGAGCGCCTCATGGAAAGGGCGCTCTAGGAGCCGGAACCGTAGGGGCAAAGAAGGTCCGGGAGGAAGAAGCCCTACTCAAACCAGAGTTGATCCTTCGCGGATCTATCACGGGTTAAGCGTAGCTGAATTATCCTGACGCCTTGCGCCCGTGCGGAAACAGGCCGCGCGATTTCGCCTAAGGGCCGGTATGGAACCGCTCTGAAGCAGGCACGGATTGTTTACTTGAACCGGTGCAGGATCCTTGAACCGGGCGTGTTGCGTATCAGCCCGACCCAGTGCGGAGTCGCCCCTCCGCTGACGCCCTGGCTGAGTGTCCTGAACCGTCCTCAGCTGGGGCGTCTTTATTCACGCACTCTAACAGCCAAGCCTCACACCAGCATTGATGCCTAGGAGGGTCTGGCCGAAGCGCCGTGACCTTTGCTGCCCTGCAAGGCTCCGCGAGCGCCAAGACACCCATCTTGGGCCGCTGGACGCAGCGGCCCTTTTGGGGAGCGCGCAAGGTTTCTGCAATAAACCTCGGCAAACCGGACAAAGCAGGAACATAGAAGGTAGTGAGCAGAGGTGGCTGCCGCCCTCCCCGCTCACTCTGTGGACAGCAACCAAACAGGATTCGGCACGCCGCTTTCATTAATCCCATAATCGGTTCTGTCAGGTTGGCGAAGGCTCGAGACTTGTGGCAGGGTCTCAGGCATGAGCACGACGTCCAATCCGTACCGCGGCTTCCGCTTTCCGGCTGAAATCATCAACCAGGCGGTCTGGTTGTATCACTGCTTCAGCCTGAGCTTGCGGGAAGTCGAGTTGATCCTGGCGGCGCGGGGTGTCGTCGTCAGCTACGAGACGATCCGCGAGTGGAGCCTGCGCTTCGGGCGAGCCTATGCCAACAGCCTCAAACGGCGCCGGCCGAGACCCGGCGACAAATGGTTTCTCGAAGAGGTATTTGTTCGCATCCGCGGCAAGCTGCACTACCTCTGGCGCGCCGTTGATCAGTACGGGAACGTGCTTGATGTGCTGGTTCAGGGCCGCCGCAACACGAAGGCCGCCAAGCGCTTCTTTCGCAAGCTACTGAGGGGTTTGTGCTACGTGCCCAGGGTGATCGTGACGGATAAACTCGCCTCCTATGCTGCGGCCAAACGCGAGATCCTTCCATCTGTCGAACATCGGCAGAGTCGATACTTGAACAACCGCTGTGAGGTCTCGCACCAACCCGCCCGACGGCGCGAGCGCCACATGAGGCGGTTCAAATCAGCCGGGCATGCGCAGCAGTTCCTCGCCACCCACTCACCGATCCACAATCACTTCCAACTCCGCCGTCACCGTCTTTCCGCTAGTGAATATCGCGCGACCCGCGATCGCGCCTTCAATTCCTGGCGCGATGCGACCGGTGTTCCCCTTGTGGGTTGAGTTAAATTGGCTTGGAAGATGCGCAGCGACATCTTTGGCGTTTCGGCATTAAGTTGACAGCACCAGTTGAAGGGACTCACACCAGACAACCTACCCGCATGAAGCTGCATGATTGCATGGCCTGAATACTGGCCGGCCGCGTCAGGGTGACGCCTTGCGGAACGTGGCGATCACACCGGAGTTGCTGCATGAGAACAGGCCATCACGGGGAGCCTACCATGACGAAGTCACTCAAAGCCGGAGACAAGGTGTCTTGGGATTCCTCGGGTGGTCACAGCACCGGAAAGGTAGTGAAGAAGCAGACTACCCCCATGCAGATTAAGGGTCACAAGGTTGCAGCCTCAAAGGATAACCCCGAGTACATTGTGAGGAGCGACAAGTCGGGAAAGACTGCAGCCCACAAACCTAGTGAACTCAAAAAGGCGTAAGCGCCTTCCCACCCAAGCTGCCAGGAGCGCTACGCTGGAGCGGGGATGGCCACGCGGCTGATGAACTATGAAAGTTGTAGGCTCTTTCAACGTCAGCTCGTCACCAGATCTCACGGGCTATTTCCTCCTCTCAGCAGACCTGTGCTCGCCGTTCGAGTGCAGGCTCCGCCTGCTCTGCGCCCGAGTGCCACGCCGTGACTTACATTTTTCACAGGCACGCTACATCTGAACTCCCGACAGTTTCCAGCTCCTTGATCGAGAACGATGTGACCGCCCAGAGCTCCCTGCGCTATCTACCCTACGACGACGCTGTAGAGACGATCCCGCCTGACGAGGATCACACCGTCGAGGAGATCATTGCCTCGCTTGCTCGGGTCAGTCGGACCCTCGCCAAGCGATACGAACATGCGGTCCGTCCCTCGCACGGCAAAAGCCATGGCCTGCTAAAAGGGACACTTACGGTTCTCCCCGACTTGCCCGGGCCTTTTGCGCAAGGGCTCTTTGCCGCGCCACGCACGTACTCCCTGGTTGCTCGTCTCTCCACTGAGCCTGGAGAGCTTTTGGCCGACACCATCCACACGCCGCGGGGCATTTCTCTCAAGGTGATCGGCGCAACGGGCCCGATGATCAGTGGGCACGAAGGGGAGATCACGCAGGATCTTCTGCTCAGCTCCGGCCGGCGCTTTGCGGTGGCAGACCTGAAGGGCTTCCTCAGAGTGCAGCGTTTCCTCGAGGGGATCTCAGGTCTGCCCGAGGGCGTAAAGCAAGCCGGCACGGCGCTTGGGTTTGCGGCGAACAAGGCGCTGCATCTCGTGGGGTCCGACAACGTGCTGCTGGACTTCTTCGGGCATCCACACACCCATCCCCTGGGTGAGAGCTATTTCAGCCAGGCGCCCCTGCGGTATGGCCGCTATGTGGCAAAGCTTGGTCTGTTTCCGGTGTCGGAGGAACTGCAGAAGTTCGTCGGCACGACCTTGGATCCGTCGAGTGGCACTTCCGTCCTGAAGGATGCCGTTGTGGCGCACTTTGCCGAGCGCGGGGCCAGGTACGAGCTGCGTGTCCAGTTGCGCACGAGCGCCGAGACGATGCCCATCGAGGACGCATCCGTGGAATGGCCTGAGGATGAGAGCCCGTTCGTGCCCGTAGCCGAGGTCGCTTTCCCGCCGCAGGATGCTTACAGCCGCGCACGCCAGGTCTTCGCCGATGACAGGCTCTCCTTCACGCCCGCCCACAGTCTCGCGGCCCATCGTCCCCTGGGCTCCCTCATGCGTGGGCGCCTCAAGGCCTATGGCGCCATCGCGGCGCTTCGCACGGAGCTGAATGCCACCCGCCGCGTCGAGCCGCGCAGCCTCGACGAGATCCCGGACTGAGGCACTTCTCAGCCGGCCTGGTGATTGAGCACACCTGCGCTTTGCCCCGAGCTGCGAACTGGCGCCCGCTCACGGAACGTAGCGCTTCTCCTCGTCGGTGTGCTGATCGCCATGGCCGGCAACACCCACCATGTGGCGGTACGACAGCTCCGCACCGGCCCAGCCCGTCACGCCGAGCACTGCCGCCGTTGCGGTGGACAGTCCAATCTCGGCAGCATTGGGCATGGCGCCTGCCTGACGTTTCTGGCGCAGCGCGAGGTTGGCAGCCGCGAGGCCGAGCGCAAGCGGGTTACCATAGGCGTGGAGCTTGCCCACCGACTTCTCGCGGGCGCGGCGGATGGTGAAATAATCGATGGCTCCGACCGCGCCGGCAACGAGCCCCGTGACAAGGCCCGCACCAAGCATCCAGCGCGACGTGCGCGACCAGAAGGGATCCTCGGTGGCGCGCGCGGCAACGTCGGTGGCGAGCGCTGCAGTCAGGAAAGTGATCGGAAATGGGATCAGCATGGGGTGGATGGGATGGCCCACCACTGCAGCGGTGCTCGGCAGCCCGCGCAAGGGTCGGGCTCGGCTCCCCTGCTCGGGTCGCGCCATCTCGCGCAACTCCTCCATGCGGGAGGGTCCGGATGGTCCATTGGGCTTGTGACGGGGGGCTTGGGGCGGCTCCGGCCTGACCTGGTGCATGGCTATGATCTCTTCAGAAGGCTGCGCTTCGTTGAGGCAACCCCCACAAGCGTCCTCTGGTTTGGCAGATCCCCGGCGGCAGACTGCCGCAGAGCGCCTCCATGGGGACACAACCCCGCCTTCTAAGCGGGATCTCACACCGTTCGATGCTGCTAAGGAACCACTGCCTTGGTCTGATGGGGGTAAAGGCGGAAGGCTTCCGCTCACCGCCCGTAGAGCATGCCTCGGAGCAGCCGAAAAGGCACAAGAACACGGCAGGGCCTTCTGTTATCCACTATGACTACGCCACTACGGCCAGTGGGCCGGGTACCGAGGCTGTGATCGTGCAGACCAGCCCGGCCGTGGCAAACTCAATCTTGGCCTCACCATGGAGATCGCCGGCAAGGCTCCGCTCGATCAGCCGTGTGCCAAAGCCCCTGCGGGCCGGGGGCCGCACAGGCGGCCCACCACTCTCCTCCCAACGCAAATGAAAGTGACCAGGGCTGTCTGTCTCGTCCAAGCTCCAGCGGATCTCCACCCTCCCGGTCTCATTTGAGAGGGCTCCATATTTCACCGCGTTTGTCGCCAACTCCTGGAGCGCCATGGCAACCGCCAGTGCCATTGAGGGAGGGAGGCGGACCTCAGGCCCGGCAACCTGGATCCGGTTCTCACCATGGGCCCGAAACGGCTCCATGGCCTCCGTCACGATCTGATCCAGGCTCGCCGCCTCCCAGCTCTCTCGGGTTAGCACGTCATGCGCCTTCGACAGCGCAATCAGGCGGCTGGCGAGAGCGGCTTGCGCGTCCTCCGGGGTTGGCGCATTGCGCAAGGTCTGGAAGACAATGGACTGCACGGTTGTGAGGGTGTTCTTCACCCTGTGGTTCAGCTCGTTGAGGAGCAGGCGCTGATGCTCCTCTGCACGCTTGCGCTCGGTGATGTCGCGCGCAACGCGGATGCCATAGAGTGGTTTGCCGTTCACATCGTCCACGCGCGAGGCGGACAGCTCGACCCAGATGCTGTGCCCATCCTTATGAACATAGCGCTTCTCCAGCGTATAGGCGTCGATCCCGCCCGCCATCTGCCGGCGGAACTGATCGAGATCAGACCCGAGGTCGTCGGGATGGGTGATGTCGATGAAGGTCATCTGCAGCAGCTCTTCACGACCGTAGCCGGTGATGATGCTCAACTGCTCGTTCACCCGCAGAAAGCGACCGCTGGCATCCACCTCGGCAATGCTGGTGAAGGCATGCTCGTAGGTGGAGCGGAGGCGCTGCTCGCTCTCGCGCTGGGCCGCTTCCGCATGCTTACGAAGGGTTATGTCTCGCAAGTAGGCCGTAAACCGTGGTTTCTCCCCGCCACTGATCGGGCTGATCGCCAGCTCAACCGGGAAGCGGGAGCGGTCAGCCCGGAGGGCCCCCAGCTCAATGCGCTGGTTCAGCACAGGCCCTTCACCCGTGGCAAGATAATGGGCCATGCCCTGGCGGTGCCGCTCCCGGTACTCAGGCGGAATGATGAGCTCGGCCAAATCCCGGCCCAAAGCAATCTCACGGGGGTAGCCGAAGGTCCGCTCCGCGGCAGAGTTCCATTCAATGACCCGGCTCTTATGGTCAATGCTGACGATGCAGTCGAGCGCCGCGTCGAGGATAGAGCCCTTGAGAGCCTCGCTCTCGCGCAGTTCCTCCTGAGCGCTTTTGTAGCCGGTGATGTCAATGGACACAGCCAGGATGCTGTCCGGCTTGCCGGAGCTGTCAAGAATGGGACTGACGGCATTTCTCACCCAGACCGCCGATCCATCCGGACGGAGATAGCGTTTCTCGATCTCGAATGCCTCGCCTGCTTCCAAGGCTCGGCGGAACAGGGTCATGTTGTGCGGGAGGTCGTTCGGGTGGGTACAATCCTGCATGCGGAGCTGGAGAAGCTCATCGGGGCGGCGGCCCAGGATGGCGCAGTATTGGTCGTTCACGCGCACGAAGCGGCCGCTCAGATCAACCTGGGCCATCCCTGCTGCTGCTTGGGCAAAGAGGGCCTCCACCTGCTGCGCGCTTCTGGTTGTGGTCGGTGCAACATCGGTGTTGCCGGTTTGATCTGCCCTAGCCCCTCTCCCATAGAAGCCACGCAGGGCTGCGCGCACGACTTCGCTGGCACTCTGGTACTGACCAGAGGCCACATCATCGCCGATGAGGCGTAAGAGTTCAGGGGTGAGGGAGACGTTTAGGGTAGATCTAGGTGGCATAGGCAAAAGCAATAGCAGAATAGGGCCTGGCATATAAGGCTGTGGCAAAGAATGTCACTGTGGCAGATCGGATGGTTAGTAGGCTTTATGTGCTCACCATCAGTGCAGATGTTCAAGCAAGTGGCGCATCGACAGTACAAGTGACCGCATCCTGGGCAAAACCGATAGGAGCGGGACTTCGAAGAGCGGAAAGCGGGAAAAACGGTCGAAATCTGGGGTATTCGGGGTTGTTTCCGCCAAACCCCCGCCAAGCCGTTTGCCGCCTGGACGACGCTTTCGAGCCGACGCTGGCGGGCGCGATCCAAGCTTCAGAATCCCAGGTACTCCGGTTCGTTCCCAGCAAGCCTGGGCGCCTCGTCCCCTCGCCAATCTTGTTCGTCTAGGACCAGTGACATCTGATCAAAAGCTAGGGAGCCTTGGCATGCTACCCAGCCAGCTAAAGAAAAGTCCTGACCAGCCTGGCCGCTCACATGAAAGGCCGAGTTCAACGCGAAAGTGGACGTTCATCAAACGTCGGCCTCGTGCCGATAGTGTTTAAGAAGTCCGCAACTACCATTTTTCCTGTCGGTAACATACAGGATGTTGGGCCTCGCCTGGCACGCTGATGCCAGTAATAGACCGACCAAGCAGCGCTCGGAAGTTTTTCAACAAAATCTGCCATCTGCTGACCTTGCCGGGCTGGCGAGAGTCCTACTCCAGGCGGTATGGAGACGCTCACTCGATGAGCAACCTCCAACTCGGGTTCGCTATCACGTTGACGGAGAGCCAATCGAAGAAGCTAAACGGGACAGGATCGCAAGAGCGTTTATGCCAAGTTGATGTGTCAGTTCGCCAGCCGCAACGTCTCGGCCAAGGGCAGCAGCCTGCCCGGACCATAAAGGAGAAAAGTCACCTGATCCGACGGTTTCTGCTTTCGTCCGGAGCGGGGTAACCGCAGCAGAGGCTAGCGGGAACAGCGGTGCCAGCTCCGACATCGGGCCGACCTCCCGAACGATACGGTTGACGATCCCGCGGGCTGGTCGGCCGGTGAACACATTCGTGAGAACGGTGTCATTATCCTTTGCTCTCTTGAGGGCGTCACGATGCAACGGACTGACTTTGGCTTCAGGGCAGAACAGATACGCCGTTCCAATCTGAACCGCTGAAGCTCCAAGAACGAGGGCCGCAACAATACCCCGCGCATCACCAATGCCGCCTGCGGCGATCACCGGAACCCTTACGGCGTCCACCACCTGCGGGACCAGGGCTATTGTCCCCGCCTGAGTCGAGATGTCCTCGGTCAGAAACATCCCACGATGCCCACCGGCCTCGTAGCCCTGAGCGATGATGGCATCACACCCTTGGCTCTCCAACCATCGTGCTTCATCCACTGTGGTAGCTGACGAGATGATCTTTGCGCCGGTCGCTCGAACGCGCTCCAAGAGAGCGCTCTCGGGCAAGCCGAAGTGGAAGCTGGCAACCTCCGGGGCGAACTCCTCAACAAGGTCACACATAGTACCATCGAATGGGGCACGGGCCCCAGCGGGAACAGGTGCTTGCGGATCGAGGCCAAGTTCCACGTAGTAGTTCGCCAGGCGCTGCTTCCAGGCATCCTCTCGCGCTGGGTCAGCATGGGGCGACTGGTGGCAGAAGAAGTTGAGGTTGATGGGTCGGGATGTCCTTTGACGGATGATGCCAAGCTCGTTGCGCATCTGCTCCGGGTTGAGCATCGCACATGGCAGGGAACCAAGCCCTCCCGCCTCGGACACGGCAATCGCCATCTCCGATCCAACGGACCCTGCCATCGGAGCTTGGAGGATCGGCAGCTCGATGCCAAACAGGTCTTGAACACGACGATCTGGCCACATGGTGTGATTCCTTACTGCTTCTGGCTCCATATCGAATAGTCCTTCGCAGATGCCTGCATTCAGGAGAGCACCGTAGGCAAAAACCTTAAGCGAGGCTAAGGGGCAGCCTCGGAGTTATGCCCTACTTCAGGTGGGCACCTCAACGAGGAAAGCGCGACCGGCGGCCTTGCCAAGGTGCAAACAAAACGGATGTAATAGTCACCAGTGGTCGGCAAAGTCAGCCACTATCACACCGCAGGGAGACGGACCATGGCCCATCCATTCGCACCTGTCGGGATGATCGGAATCCTGGCACTGACCGGGGGTGCAGCCTCCGCACAGACGCCTCCCACACCAACAGAGCTCGCGGCCTATCGCGGGCTGCACGCGGTCGCTGCTAAAGGCTCCGTTGAAGGCATCGGGCACCTGCGCCAACAAGGGGACGATCCCAATGCCCGCGACAGCAACGGCCGAACACCACTGCATGTGGCTGTTTTCCAGGGGCACGGGATGGCAGCTCGTGTTCTGATCGCCGCTGGTGCGGATCCCGCCCTGCTCGACAACCAGCGCTATGACGCCGTGACCATCGCGGCAGTCCAAGATGACGTGCCTACCCTGAAGGCGCTGCTTGCAGCCGGCGCGAGTGCGAAACTGGTCACCAGCGTCTACGACGGCACGGCCTTGATCGCCGCGGCCCATCTTGGCCACGACAGCATTGTTCGCGAGCTCATCCGTGCTGGAGCGCCCCTCGACCACATAAACAATCTTGGCTGGACCGCCTTGATCGAGGCGGTGATCCTCGGCGACGGTGGCTCCCGCCATACAGAAACCGTACGTGCGCTCGTCGAAGCCGGCGCTAACCCCAAGATCCCTGATCGGAACGGCGTGGCGCCCCTGCAGCACGCTGAGGCGCGCGGCTATACCAGCATTGCCTCCATCCTGAGCCAGGCAGACCGCTAGGGATCCGGGAACCTTTCCGAGCAGCCCTCATCCAATGGGAACGGGCACCGTTCTCTTATTCCGGGGATTCTGGTCAAGCCCTTTGAGCAGTCCTTTCCGTCAGTTCGGCTGATATCACCTGTCGGG
>NZ_JAEQMY010000136.1 GCF_016743775.1 Microvirga aerilata
GCGCCTCCGCAAATCGGCGCCAACCAGTGAATCACAAGTCATTGCTCGGATTCAAATTTCACTCGGACAGGCTCTAACCATCGGTAGCCGCCCGTCGATGCAGCAGAGCCAAACAGATACGCTGGAAATATGAAACAACTTACTCATGCAATGGCGAAGCTTGTGGCTGCAAACCTTGGCAGTAAAAAGGCAAAGCTTGTCCTCAGAGCAGGTAGGTAAGGCTGAGGGTTCCCTGTCTCTGCGGCGAGTGAAAATAGATACTTTGGAAGGGGTGCGGCTAGGTCTTTGAACCGCTATCCCACCAAAGGTAGCGCGTGTTGGGAGGCATCGGGTCGAAGGTGAAATTTGGGCCTCTCCTGAGTATCCCGACAACCCGATTGAGCGAATCAGACTCACGGGACCGCTCTAGGTCATCGGAGGCTTTCCTCATCGCCCTTAAGAGCAGCTCTCTGATATGTTTGGCAACCTGATCGTCCATATTGGTTATTGTGCACCCACCAAGGACTACTCAGCCTCATGAGTAAACTTGACGGGAATGTACCGCCTGTCAGATCTTCTATGTCTACATTGAATTGATCTCAGAACTGTCGGCTACCTGACAGACAAATTAGGCTTGGCTGTGTAAGCGAGAAGTACCGGCCCTCTGATTTGCCGCTACATGTCGGACCTTGGAGCGCCCCTAAGACGACGGGCGCTTTCATTTTTGTTCAGACTCGCCTCTATGCCAAGCACAAGGCATTTTCTGGGTCCGGAGTAACCTTGCCCCTGAAGCAGAGACCTTACGTCTGGGGCATTTAGGTTACCAAAATGCAATACATTACCTCTGGACGAACCGCCTCTGGCGAAGCACCATTGCTCTTCGGCATCTCTAGCTAGGCGGTGAGATGATCAATTCAGGCAAACAGAAGGTGCAGAGGCGTCTCGCAGCCATTCTCGCGGCTGATGTGGTGGGCTTCTCTACCCAGATGGGTCAGGACGACGAAGGCACTCTTGCAAAAATAAAGAGCCTACGTCGGGAAATCATTGAGCCAAGAGTGAGTGATCACCAAGGACGTGTAGTAAAGACCACTGGTGATGGGTTCTTGGCGGAGTTCGCAAGCCCCCTAGAGGCTGTCCAGTGTGCTGCTGAAATCCAGAGAGATCTCGCAGCCAGAGCCACTCAGAAGCCATCTCAGGCTCTTCATCTGCGCATCGGTATCAATATAGGGGACATCATCATCGAGGAGGACGGAGACATATATGGCGATGGTGTAAATGTCGCAGCTCGCCTTGAGCAACTGGCGACTCCAGGTGGCATCTGGGTTTCAGGTAAAGTCTACGAAGAGATCAGAGGGAAGCTGCCTCTTTCGTTTGAGGATAAAGGCGAGCAACAGGTAAAAAATATCGCCAAGTCTATTAGGGTCTATAACGTCTCAATCGCCTCACCACAGCACACTACGTTCGACAGCCCTCATACGACATTGTCGCCGCCAGATATGCCATCGATTGCCGTTTTGCCGTTTAGTAATATGAGCGGTGATCCAGAGCGCGAGTTCCTCGCGGACGGAATGACCGAGGATCTCATAACCGGCCTTTCACGGTTGCGCTGGCTTCTCGTTATCTCCCGTACCTCCACTTTTGTTTACAAGGGTAAGGGGATTGATGTCCGTCAAGTCGCACGGGATCTCAATGTTCGGTACATCCTTGAAGGTAGCGTCAGGACGTCTGGCAAGCATATCCGCATCACCGGGCAGCTCATTGATGCAGAGAGCGGGAAGCATATTTGGGCGGAGCGATACGACCGACTGCTGGAGGATGTCTTCGCAGTCCAGGATGAAATCACAGAGAACGTGGTTGCGGCCATAGAACCTCATCTTTACGCCGAGGAAGGCTATAGGGCCCAAAGCAAACCGCCTGAGAGTGTCACGACTTGGGGACTGGTCGTATCGGCTCTAACTTTGAGCAACAAGGCGACACGCAAATCAAATGAGGAGGCCCAAGTCCTTCTTCGGCGAGCCATCAGCCTTGAGCCAAGCTATGCCCGAGCTTACGCCGTTCTCAGTTGGGCAACGTGGTGGCAGACATTCTGTTATTGGAGGCCTGGAGAAGAAGGCTTCCGCGAAATGGGGGAACTCGCCAAACACGCCTTAGCTATTGATCCAAGCGAGCCGTGGGGCATGATGACTTATGGCTTCTACTTGAGCACGATGGGTCACCACGACCGTGCCTTGGAACAGATGAACGGGGCTCTCGGGTTTAATCCCAGCTGGGCACTTGGGCGTACAATGTATGGGGTTGCTCTTCTCAGGGCTGGTTACTTCGCTGAAGCAGTTACTGAGACGGGAAAGGCCATACGGATGAGCCCCCTTGATACATTCGCTGGAATATACATAGCCTTTCACGGTTTAACTCTGCTCGGACAACGCCGCTTTACAGAAGCTCTGTCCTTCCTACGCCGATCCGTCATTGCCTTTCCTGAATTTCCAGGACATCACAATGCACTGATTAGCTGCTGCGGACACCTTGGACTTATTGAGGAGGCTCAAGCTCATATACAACACCGCAACCAGATTGGTCCTCCCATTACTGTCAGCCGCCTTCGGTTTAACCTGAGGCATTTTGCTCACTGCGAGTTGTTTGTCGAAGGTTTGCAGAAGGCAGGGGTGCCTGAATGATCAGCGATGTAGACGTAGAATTTACTGCCCCTGCGTCTACAGCCCGCGCAGCTATTGAGCCTCCCCTAAGGTCCAGCCTTCCCGTTGCCCTCGACTCCTCCTGTGAAGCTCCGGCCTGCCATGCCGACGTAGATGAAGGAGCCATCCCGATTCCAAATCGTGTATACCACTGCGCCTGAGCGGGGCACGTTGCCTGTGGGCCAATCTGAGCACCAGTGGGCCGAGCCAGCGATCAAGCAATCAGCCCCGATACTCTGACTAATAATCATGTGCAGCGACCCAATGACTTTCGGTTAGCATTATTGCTCTCGGAGGTGTAATGTAGTGCCTACGCCACGTCACCATAGGTGATACGTAGGCGTTCGGATTAGACAAAGCTGCGGGAGCGAATAGCGCCGACCAGCATGTCGGTCATTCAAACTGTATCTTGGTCCCTGTCGGGATGCAAACTACCCCAGTATGTAGAGTCATGCGTCGAAGCTTGCCTTGTTCACCATGTGACTAAGGGAGATTGAGATGGCTGTTCTTTTGGGAACCTCTGGAAATAACGTGTTGCGGGGCGGAACCAGACCCGATCAAATTTACGGTTTCGGTGGAGCTGACACGCTCTACGGGAATGAGAGCAACGACTTCCTATCCGGTGGAAGCGGCAATGATAGTCTCTACGGCGGAGTCGGGAATGACACAATTGTAGGAGGGCGAGGTGCCGATACCCATTACTTCGCGGTCGACTCCGGTAATGATCTCGTGACGGACCTAAACCCATCTGAGGGGGATCGCATCGTCCTGCTTGGAGTTACTTACAGCGATATTCGATACGATAGGTATACGAACGCGACGACGCTGTACTTTACGCCTGAGGGCAATGATCCTCCGGGAGAGGATACAGTCACCTTCACCGACGCAACGGAGGCCGATGTGCTAAGGGCTCTTGGAGCGTATGATTTGATTGGATGAGGCTGCTCAACCGTCTGTAACTTGGCCTTTAGCTCAGTGACTGCACGTTCTCTCCAAGGAACTAAGAGCCTGACGATTTTTCCATCAGGCTCCTTTCATTTGGCTTCGCCAAGTAGTTCAATCTTCGTTTTCCCGGCCTGAGGTGAGTGGATAGGTTCAGCATCCGTGGATTGCAGTGTCCGCTGTTGCGCTTCTATTGCTGGTCCAGCATCGGCCACGCCCTGCCTCCCCCTGAATCGCACAAAGCACAGCGGCCCTTTTTGATCCATGTGAAAGCCGGTTCACCAAGAACCTATACAGTTGTGTCCTCTCTACGAGGAGAAGCAACATGGGGATATGACCCACCTTATTTGCCTCGATGCTCTTCATGAGGCTTATCGGGGTCTTGAAGAGGCTCGGCTTAGGTGTCGTGAAGTCGCCCATGCGCTCGCAACGATCCGTGAGACGCTGGATCAGGCTCTCGACCTTGCTTATCAGCAGCAATCTTTTGGTCCTCTGAACAACCTGTTTGATGAGGAAGAGGCTGCGCTGGCGATCTATGAGCAAGCGGTCGCAAAGGTTCGTGAAGCGGAAGGCCGATGGTCGGCTGTGAGTCTTGCTCTGGCTTATGAAAGAGAGCGTCTGACGGCAGGGCAGGTGTTCTCAAGCCGCGCGAATTGACCTGTGAATACGTTCTGAAATAACTCCTTCGAGCAGATTGCTGGCAAAGTGCTGTTGGCTAATATTCCTGCCGTCATGCCACGTTACAATCTCTTTCTATATAACCAGCACAGCAGGGTCAGGTATCCTGAAACCCTGAACCTTCCTGATCTTGAGGCTGCTCAGCACGTAGCTCGGAGGGTGGCAAACGTGTTTATGGAGGTTGTCCCGTATTGGGGAAATCTGCCCTCCGACCAGCAGCATCGCTTTGTGGTTGAGATTGTAGACGAGGCGGGTGGACTGCTCCTGACCGAGCCATTCAGGGCAACGACGAGGCGCAGATTGAGCCGTCGAAGATACAGAACAAAAAAGAAGCCCCACCAGGATAGCTCAACTGATGGGGCTGGTGAGTTCAGGGAGGAACACTCCTAGCTTAGCAAATCTCTCGGATGGATTTGTGCGAGGGCGCACCTGCTGGATTGCCTGACCTGGCCAACAGGAAAACAGGGTCTGAGCCTGGGTGGTAGATGCGCTTAACCCGTGTAGTGAATGCCCAAACACATTGTCAGTAGCTGGAGGTGGACAGCCGAACCTGAGTTCAACTTCTTCTTTACCTTCAAAAAAGACAATGATCACATAGCTGTGATTATTAACTCGCCTAAAGTCTTCTTCCCTCCAGAATAGGTCATTGATTACCTTTTTGGTAAGTAGCCGAGGCTGGGGGGCTGTGGCATGACTGAGGATGAAGTTGAGGTTGTCGCCCAAGAGATCGCGAAAATTGGCGGCGTCGCGTGGTATCCGGGTCGAACTGAAGGAGCTGTGCTTCGGGTAGTCAACGAGCGTTACAAGGATCGGGCCAGAGTGGCTATTGCGGCTCTTGATCGCTTGAGGGCAGGCAAGGATGCTCTGAACGACACGACGGCCCCGCAAGGAAGCACATCGTCTACCGATCCAAGCCTTCAGGTAGGAACTATCGTTGTGTTCCGTCCTCCAGGTGAAAGAAGGGCAGTAACCTGCCGGGTTGAGAAGCTTGAGGAAGGACGCGCTTATTTAGTGCCATGCCCCAAACCCGACGTTGGCTGGACGTCGTTGGACAACCTACAGCCGCTATCGATCCATGTATCTCTCAAATAGGCGCACGTTCCCAAGCCGCCTAATTAATCCTTGATTCACCATAGGTGGCTAATTGTCTCCAACTAAGTGCTTGGCGTTGGGGAACAGGGATGCGTTGTTTCTTCCACCTCGTGAGTGATCATGAGGAGTTGCTTGATGACGAGGGGATTGAGGTCTCTGACTTGGAGAGTGCCAAGGCTCAGGCAATGATGACCGTAAACGACCTGCAGCGAGAGGCTGGCGGCATCGTTGAGGACTGGAGCGGCTGGCAGCTCAATGTTGTCAACGCGGACGGGTGTCTTCTGTGGTCCGTTCCGCTCAGTCCTACACTGCATTGACCGGCCTCAACCGACTTTTCCTTATCGCTAAGCCATCTCGCAACCCGCTCAGAACGTATGGCTAGAATGGGAACGAAGCGCGGAACCAAACATCCCCAGGTGCGTTAATGCCCGATTTGTTTCACCAGGGGCAAACCTTGTTCAAGCAGCTAACTTCAGCCATCGACCTTTGGCTATTAACATCAGCAATCACAGCCGCGAGTGTCGCGGTGATGATCTGCGCTGAGCTGCCGTAGCCTATAGAGCAGGCACTCTTGGCCTCAGAAATGACTACCAAATCAACCACATACCTTCGGTGATAGCGAGGCCTGACAAAGGTCTAGTTCCTGCCCTCAAGCTGCCAAGATTGTCCTTAGCCATAGGGTACAAACAAGATTGTCCTTAGCCATAGGGTACAAATAAGCGTTGCGGAAGGTTACATGAACTTAGATGATCCATTTCCTCTTGAGTCGGTTTCACCGCGAGTGAGAGCAGCCGTCCTTTACGAGTTTCAGGGCCGTTGCCCTAGCATCCGCGAGATGACGCGAATCCCCGATAAGCAGTGGTTGGCAACCCCTGGGATTGGTAGGACTGCCCTTGGCGAAATTCGCAGTGTCGCTGATGACCAGCGTTCCAGTCCTTCAGTCTCATCCTCAGCCCAAATGACAGATGCTGAGTTGTTGGAATGCCTTGAGTTTCTTCAGAAGGAACTTCAGGGCATCTACACAATGATCAAGGACAGAATGGTCGAAGCAACGAGGTTCGACGCCTAGTCATCGAGGGTACCCTCCTCAACCACAAGCGACACGGCGGCCTCAGCCCAACCTCATCGGGCAACATCCAGTATCGAAGCAGTTGGAACTCCGCGATGATACAGGCAGCCGCAGCGGGAGGCGCGATCCGAATGAACGGTAAGATCCCTGGCCTGTTCGCCTTTGTGCTTCTGGCGCTCGTTTGCGTCGCGTTGCTCATGTCTCCATCTATCGTGGCGCTCATTCCGCAATAGGGCTTTAGGCCCAGGAGATCAGCACAGGACGATTAAGCCTACGCTGGAACAAGCTATCTCCACATAGGTTAGTCTCAGGTAGAGCATCTTCTATGGTCCTAACCTTCAGCCCCCAGCATCACCTGGGGGTTCTCTTTGCTTCGGTGTCCGGGCCTCCTAGGCCTCTTCCAAGAGCGATGAATGGGCTAATCCGTGTTGTTGTGAAAGATCTGGTGGATCTAAAGCGAGGAGCCAGAGTTATTCCTTGGTCTACGGTCATTTGACCCCTCAAAGCCCATTGAGGTAGACAATGGAAAGCCCCGGATCGCGAACTCCTGGGGCTTTCTTTTTGCATCGAACAGATGGCAATCCTCTCTTCACTGCTTCATGCCATACCCTCGGCATGACCTACTCTCGCGACACCACTTCCATATCCGAACTCACCGGCCAGCCTGTCAGCACCTGGTCTGAGGATTGGCAGCACGAATGTGAGGCAAAGGCCGTCCTGGCTATGTCCAAGGAACAGCGGAACACCTTCTTCAACGGCCGGAAAGACGAGAGCGGCAAGACGTTAGACCGTGGCGTGATCGCTATTCGAGGGCTCAAGGCTGCCGAGGACCTAAAGGCGCTGATGGAGAAGCTTCAGGACGCTCGTATGAGGTAAGGCTCTACCCTCCCTAATACCCAACTTTCATGTGCGTATTCCCACCGAAGCTTGGGCGGGCACGTGAGATAAAGGATCATCAAGGTTGATGGTCATGACTCAGAACGCCCTTTCTTTCGTCCTCGGCACAATCGCTCCCCTTGCCATTGTTGTCTGGCTAATCCTCCAGTAACGCATCTTCTCCCCTTGGCAGCCGAGTGGGAGAACCCGACCAGGTCCAAGGATGAGAAGGGCTGAGCTTAGGCCCTACCGCCGTACGGGTTGGGCGATCTGCCCTACGATGAGCCCCACCAATAACTTGTGCTGCTAATTGGGATGACGAAGCAGTTCCAGAAGGAGCGTCAGCTCCCACCTACAGTGCCGCTTACGTATTATTCCCGCTGTCCACAGCCTGCCTAGCGCCATAGGATCATTCTCTCGACTCCTCCGTTGATCGCATGAAACGTTCTCATTTCGTTCTAGGTGAGTCGGAATGGGAAAGAGCAGTCGCAAGCTCACGGTCGAACAGGTTCTTGAGGCACGTCTGTGCTACATGGTCGGAGACTGGGAGTGGTCCAAGCTGGCTAAGAGGTTCGGAGTGGGTCCGGAGGTGGTCAAGGCTGCCGCCAAGGGGGTCACCTATAAGGACCTTCCAATGCCACCCAAGAGAGTGGACGAATTGGGGAGGTGAGCGCCACAGACGGGCAAAGATGCTTGGTGGGGTGTGAGTACCTGCCAGCCGAGAAGCGCCGCGAGTGACGAAGGGGAGCGCAAGGAAACGGCATCCTGAATTGAAGCGATCCCCTGGGGATCTAAAGCGTTGGAGCCGAGTTATCTCAGTGGCGAAAGCCTCATGGTCCTAATGATGGAATGTTGAGAGCCTCAGGTCATGCATCCCTGGGGCTCTCTTCCTGTCTGGAGAAGCCATGCCGCTTCTCAAGCACCCATTGAAGAACTTACACCTAAGCGGTCCTTTCCATGACCAGCGTTAGAGCAGCCTTCAAGACTGTCTTACCCTCATCGTCTCTGACTCGAACTGCGAACTCGCGGTGATCGCTTTTAGGGAAGGTCTCTTGCGCCATTGCTGGCAGGGACCGGGCAAGTTCACGCTCGGCCTCATCGAGGTCGGCTAGTTCTACCCCTATCTCGTCAGGTAGGAGCTTATCGCCATCATAGGTGTCGAAGAAATACCGCTGCATGGAATCACAACTGCTGACGCGGCTAGTCGTTGCGGTACGTCCACCGAAAGCGCTTGCCTACATGGCTTGCCTACAGTAACCAGGAAAAAGATAATAGAAACAGGGTGTTTTCTATGTTAGATCGCCCTCTCACGGCGAAAACAGGGGTTCGTGTCCCCTAGGGAGCGCCAAAGGTTTCAAGGACTTAGCCCCGCGATATGCGGAGCTTTTGTGTTTTTGTCCTAGGTTTTGTCGAGAATACAGGTGAGTCCACGAGCGTTCGGGCTAATACTACAGCCGTGGTTTGCGCCGACGTCGGGTACGCTTGCGCCAGTGACACTCGCGGGCACGCTGCTGGTGTCGTCGACGCCAGACGGACCAATGCTCGACGGCCTCAGCCGAAGGCGGCCGCTCCCACACCAGATGCCAGAGCAGACGCCGCACTTCCGGCACCGTGAGCGGCAACAGCCCCGCGGCCTGCCCGACAGGGGCCTCTCCCCCCGATGGCGTGCCGGCGCACGA
>NZ_JAEQMY010000137.1 GCF_016743775.1 Microvirga aerilata
ACCTCGAAATACCTGAACAACATCATTGAGGCGGATCATGGTGCGCTCAAGCGCGTGATCCGTCCGACGCGCGGCTTCCAGGCGATGAAGACCGCCGCCGCGACCCTGGCGGGTTTCGAAATCATGCGAATGATCCGCCGCGGTCATTACGTCCAGCGGGGCCGTCGAGCGACAGGCGAAATCCGTCCCGTCAATCAGCTCTTTGGTCTTGCTACCTGAGCGGCACGTTGAAGTGGGTTCGTTATGGCCTTCTCAGGTTACTGCAACAGTGCCAGATAACTGCACAAAGATCCAACTTGAGAGACATGGCCGCTCTCCATTGGGCTAGCGGCGCTCGTCAGAGCGTCAGCATAACGCTACTCGGCCTATTTTACTCCAGTCCGGGAAGCCTGTCGCCGCACCAGCCAAGGAAGGCCGCGAATTTCCGAGAAGACGCCTCATGGAACTGGGCGGGAAAGTATCCCGCCCGCCGTTCGATCACATTACCGCTTTGCTACTGTGAGGGAGCCGGGTGAGACTCGGGCATCTCCGGTGGGCTGACCTGAAAGATCACCAACTCCACCGGTGTCTGCCCCTTGTTGGTGCCACGGATGATGGTGTTGACCGGCTCGATCACGGCCTGCCCGGCCTGGGTGTGAACCATTTCCCTGTTCTTTCTATCCACAGACAGCGTGCCCTTCACCACGTAGACAATCGGTGGGGTCGGAGGCTGGGAGAGTTGAGCTTCGCCTGACCCTATCCCTCGTCGTCGAAGAGGGGGATGTCGACGCCTGAACCCTCGGAGGGTGTCTTTGCGTCCCCAAGCGAGGCCTGTTGTCGGGCATGCCTCTCTTTAGCGGCGTCCACCAAGGCGTTGACCCTGCCCTCCCTGTGGTGATCAAGGGCGGTGATCGCGACCTGCGCAAGGGTGTCGACTTCTTTGTCGGTCAGACTATGGCCTATTCGGGCCAGTTCGGCTGCGAGGGCTTTAGCTACCTCTTTGATGGCATCTTCCGTCATCCATCCTGTATGCCACCCGAACTCGGGCTTGTCTAACCCGTGGTTCTCCTCCACCTCGCGATAGAGTGCATCTCTCCACCTTTACGACGGTGGCGAGACAGCAGAAGTTTCCGCCTGAGGCGAAACTCGTCCCTCCAGAATTGCTCGCAGTTCTTGGCTTAAGGTTTCAAGTGAGCTTGAAGCGCTTTCATATACTGTGACGCAACGGTTCTTGATGTCTGCGAAGACCACCGATGATACTGAAGGTCGGCTATCGCCCGACTGGATGCTCGTGGGATTCCGCTTCACATCAGGGTCATTTGGATTGTCCTTGTTCAGCGCCACGACATACCAAACGTTACCTACTTTAGCTGCCTCTTCCAGCATGCGTATTCTTTGCTTTGCTTCATTTAGAGCCTTGCGACGCTCCTCAACTGACTCGCCTCGCGTGAATGCAAGATTAGGCGGCGTGTCACCACTTTCACCATAGGGATGAACAAAGTTTAATGTCATACGCAGCCCATCGGCTTTGACCCCATTCACCGGAAGTGCAGCAGCCTCTTTTCTACCTTGAACAAACTCGCGCACAGCTACATCGCACGATCTAAACTCGTCCTGTTCTTGAACCACTTGTTTTTGTGCGGGGTTAGGTTCAGCGCGTTTCCGACGTGGTGCGCTTTCAATTGCTGTGGTAAGTCCTATTACGAACGCGACGGTCAATAGAATTATTTTAATCATTAGCTCATCCTCCCCTACCAAGGGACGCCCTCGATAGGCTGGCAAGCTCAACCTAAAAACGATTATACATCTACTATGACAACATACATAGCCATATTTACTGCTGCTAAGCTTTGTAAGCTGGCGATTATAACAGGCATGTATCCACCTCTTGTTAAGCACTACCCAAGCCTCTGCTTAACCCTCAAGACTGATCAAGTAAGGCTCTGAGGTAAGTCCTATGCTGACCCGGGGTGACCCTGTTAACCGCACAGGTTTTTCTTGAAGAGGGAATCGAGGCAGTTGAGACAAGCTGAAGCGGTCTAGGAGTCTCATTACCTTTGAAAATTCCACAGCAGCCTCACTGACGCTGAGGTCGGAACAACAATAAACAAGAGGCTTAGAAAAATCGGTGAAGTGGGGAACGGGCGGATCATGCTGACCTGACCGGGGTTTTGGACCAGGCGCATTGAGAGCATACTGCATGATGGCGGATATGGGTAGTTGCTGTGCGACTACCTCCATCGTCATGGGTGCGGGCGGCCGGTAGCTAAAGGTGAGTGGGGCCGCACGCGGTTATAGTGATCCTTCCAGGCGCCGATTACGACCTAGGCCTCTTTTAGGCTGTAGGAGATCTCCAGCTTCAGGCACTCGTCCCTGAGCTTGCCGTTGAAGCTCTCACAGTACCCGTTCTCCCAAAGGCTGCCTGGCTCAATGTACAGGGTCTTGGTCCCGAGTTGCGCCAGCCACTCCCGCAGAGCCCGGGCAACCATCTCAGGGCCGTTATCGCAACGAACATGCTCAGGCACACCCTTGGCCAGCATGGCGTCCGCCAGCGTCTCGATCACCCTGAAGCTTGATCCGCCACGCCACCTTCAGGGCCAGGCACTCGCGCGTGTACTCGTCAATCAAGGTCATGATCCTCAGGCTCCTCGCATCATGGGTGTGACCTTCGACAAAGTCGAAGCTCTAGACGTGATTGGCTCTCTCGGGCCGCAGCCGAATGCACGAGTTGTCGTTGAGCCATAGCCTGGAACGTGGCTTGTGCTTCTTCGGGACCTTAAGCCCCTCGCGACGCCAGATGCGCTGCACCCGATCCTGTCCTACCTTCCAGCCGACCCGTTGCAGCAGGGCCGTGATCCGGCGGTAGCCGTACCGCCCATACTCAGAGGCGAGCGCGATAATGGCTTGGGTGAGTGCATCCTCGTCAGCCCGGAGGGTGGGCACATAACGCTGCGTCCCTCGGGGCTGGCTAACGATGCGGCAGGCGTGGCGCTCCGAGAGGCCGTACTTCTCCCGGATGCGGATCACGGCCTGCCGGCGCCGCTCGGGGCTTACAAGTTTCCCGAGGCTACATCCTTGAGGATTTGCTTCTCCAGGGAAAGATCAGCGACAAGGCGGCGTAAGCGGGCGTTCTCCCGCTCCAGATCCTTCAGGCGCCGGGCCTGCTCGATCTGCAAGCCTCCGTACTCCTTGCGCCAGCGAAAGTAGCTCTGTTCTGAGATGGCCGCATCCTTGCAGGCCAGCGCGATGCTCTTGCCTTGGGCGAGATGCACCTCAATCTGGCGCAACTTGGCGATGATCTGCTCCGAACTGAACCTCTTCTTCGGCATCTTGAGCTCCTTGGTTCCAGGTCAGTTGTCCCAATCAGCCTGGTCCAATTCCACCCAGTCAGGTCACCGTGACACTGGCGTTCTGCCTGGAGGGCAAGCTGGCGTGGCGTGATGCGGGCCTCTACGTCTTGGCGCAGTTCGCCGGCAGCGCCGTCGGAGCCGTCCCTCTTTTAGCTTGGGGACACATGGGACAAAGCGTTGCGTTTGGTGCAACGCGGCCGGGGGTCGATGTCCCCGTGTGGGCTGCCATGCTTGGCGAGGCAGGGGTGACGTTTCTGCTCATCCTTGCCATTCTGACGACGGCGGCTCATCCCAGCACGCGGCGCTTCACTCCGCTGGTCATGCCCGCTGTCCTCTCGGTACTGGTGTGGCTGGAGGCTCCCATTTCCGGCGCCAGTGCAAACCCGGCACGTTCATTCGGGCCTGCACTTGTGGCGGACACATCGATGAACCCATGGATCTACATAGCAGGACCCTCTCTGGGTGCCATCCTCTATGTCGGTCTGGTTCGTCTAGAGGCAGTCCGCCTCCCACGTGTCACGGTCGCCCGACTGTTCCATTTCCATATCGGGAACTGACGGCGAGTCACCAGCAAAAAACTGTAAATATGGTCTGTCCGCTTGGGTCAAGCAGCGACGATCCCCTCTCCTTCAAGATCGTTTGGTATTGCGACCTAAGCTGACACTCTGCTTACGTCCGAGACGGACCACAATGTATGGTCCGGCCACGCGTCACATGATGATGTTTGCAGACTGATGCACGTGAGAGCTGCATCAATGTATTTGACCTCAAGGTGGAACCTGTGCTCCGGGCCATCATGGGGATCCGCTCGTTACTCAAACCCATAGTAATGGGGAATAACTTCCGGCACGTCTTCACGGAACTATCTCGCTCGCTTTCTAGGGGATGGGGTTCGAGGGGCCTTGGGCAATGACCATGGCGACAGCCGAGAGAATGCCCGCTAGGAGCAAGCTACTCAGGAGAAGTGTCCAAACCGGAATATGGCGGCTCTTCCAAGACAAGCGCACCGCTTCCTTGTGCGCTTCCCGGCGGGGATCTGGCTTTTTGTCCGCCATGGTTGCCTTCATCCTTCCGGATAGGTCCCGCCCACGTCGACATCATCATGCTGGCGATAGGCTTCGTTTCTACAGAAGTGCCATGACCAGTAATGTGAGCTAGCACACGTGGAAGCCTGTTACCGGTGCTCGAATCCCATGAACTCGGATGCAATTTCGCAGGTCGCGAGAGTAACGACGCTGCGGGCCAACCGCTCCTCACCCTCTGCCTTAAGGAACTCGGAGAAGATGTCATCTTCTCTACCGCGCTCAATCAGCTCCGAATAAACTCCGGACAGTTGCGCATCGTCAGGCTCTGATCGGAGCCATCCAAGTGGCTATTTGCTCCTCCCCCACAGATGCTTAAGGCTAAGGTTAACTGTTTGTTAACCAAAGTGCTCTCAGTCTCAAGGACGCATGCAGTGCGCATCGAAGGTAAGCATCTGTGCCTGATCGAAAAAGAAGGTCTGAAGCTGCGAGTATAAACCGCGACGCCAAGAACCGTATCGCTGAGCTTATGCGGAGCGTCTACTTCCCGCCTGATACAAGCCCCATATCTGACGAACAGCTTGATCTTCTTCTTGCCTTGCGCCGAAAGGAGCGGGAGCGTAATCAGCCAAGATGACATAGCAGGAGCCTTGGGCGAGTACACCTAGGCTGTCAGCGTTCAACAGCCATAACTCGGCAGCCGTTGTGCAAGCGGCGCACTGAAGAACATTCTCTGCCAAATGCACCTCGCCCTCTTCCCTGAGCGCTTCCGCGAAGCCCTCATCCGCGCCTCCGCAGGAGAGAGTTCCGATATGCACCACCCATCAGGCGGCCAAGGGGCTATCGGACAGTTCCCTACGGGCTCGCCCGGATTTTTCTACCGTTCCAGGAGGCCGGCGTGGAACGGGAAGGTTCCGTCTCCTGGAATGAGAGGAACGTAGGCCTGTGGCCGACGTTGATCCGCAGCCCTCATGGGCGAAAGGGGAACATGATGCTCAACAGGCTCCACGGTTTCACGATTATGACGCTTGCTGCGGTCAACGAAGCCTTCGCCCAAGCCACGCCGCCTGCTGCGCCCGGCTCACCCGCCCCACCGGCAACAGACGGAGGCGACACCCCCTGGCTGTGGATCATCATTGGTCTGGCAATCGCTGCCGGCATCATCTGGTACTTCATGCGCGTACGGTCACGCCCCACGACTGCCGGGACGACGGGAGCGTCGTCGACATCCGGGACACCTACGAGCCACCCCAAGGTGTTTGACAACGACAAGCGCAAATAGCCACTTATCATCCGTGAAAAGCTCTTATCCATCTTACTGAGGACTCTGTGCCGTCCATTCCACTAGACCGTGTTGGGGTGGAACGTTGATGAGGATGTGCGGTTGATTCTCTGCGGAGGCAACCTGCCTTGGGGCAGGTCTCCTTGACCAGTCTCCGTAGACTGAGCCCCGTTCCGTTACTGGAGCAGGGCTCCCTTTGCCGAAGACCACACGTCCCCAGGCCCCTCTCCCGTCCATTGATCAACGACATTCGAACTTGGCAGCACAGTTCTATGAGAACGCCTCTCGGAATTAGGCGCTCCAGGGGTAAGGTCACCGAGGTGGTGCAGCGTGGCAATCAATCCTCATCGAAGCTGCTACTGTGCAGACCTGCTGGGTGTGCTCGTTCTTAACCTTGTTAACGATGCCGCCGGTATCACCCTTCCCCAGGAGGCTCCGGCTGATCTCGCCCGCCGACGTGAGAGCGCTTTGCACAGCCGCGTCCAGGCTGTCGAACTCGGAGCCCTCGTCAGGGTGCACTCTGTCCTCTGTCATGGACATTGAAAGAATTTGCGCGCCATGCAATCACCTCTCAGACAGAACGTCTTCCAAGCCACGCGATATCCTAAGCGCTGGTTGACCCCAGAGGCTGGCTCATGGCGCTTACGCTCACCAAGGTGTCTTTTGCGGAAAGGCCACTGGGGTTGAGGTGACCGCCTCGAATGCGTCCAGAACATGCTGGAATGAGCGAGCCGCATCTGTTTGCTGTCCCTTCTGGCGCACCGGCCTGAGGATGAACAGCAGGAGCGAGCGCCCAGTCACCTCGTACACACGCCCGAAGTCAAAGTCCTCGAGATCATCGTTCCGATCTTGGTTCGTATCGATCAGGCGCACCCATCGGCTCCCGCCAGCCGCCTCCGGCAGCTTGAAGGGCACCACGTCGTCATGGGCGTTCAAGATGACGAGCAGCGTCGAGTCCGACCCTAAACGCCGCACACCTGTCTCCTGGGCTCGGCCGTCCAACAGGATGCCCATGCAGCGCCCGTTGGGATCCTCCCAGTGTTCGACTGTCATCTCGCCCCCTGCCGGCGCAAGCCATGTCACGTCCTTGACCCCGATTTCCTCATCGTACTCGCCACTCAGGAACCGTCCCCGACGAAGCATAGGCAAGGACCGCCGGATGGCCAGCAGCTTCTGCACGAATTCGGCCAGGCACTTCTGATCAGGATCGATCCCCTGCCAGTCCAGCCAGGAGATCTCGTTGTCCTGGCAGTAGGCATTGTTGTTGCCCTTTTGCGAACGGCCGAACTCGTCACCGGCCAGGATCATCGGCGTGCCGCGGGAAAGCAGAAGGGTCGCCACCATATTTCGCATATGCCTGAAACGCAGATTGCGGATTGCCGGATCGCTGGTCGGGCCTTCGGCGCCATAGTTCACAGACAAGTTGTCGTTGTGCCCGTCCTTGTTGTCCTCTCCGTTCGCCTCATTGTGTTTATCGTTGTAGGAGACAAGATCGTTGAGCGTAAACCCGTCATGGGCCGTGACGAAGTTCACCGATGCCCAGGGTCGGCGGCCCCGCTTGTTAAACATGTCTGCCGATGCGGTAAGGCGTGCGGCAAGCTCGGGCAGCTTGCCTTCTTCCCCTTTCCAGTAAGCACGCACCGTGTCCCGGTAGCGGTCGTTCCACTCCGCCCATCCGGGCGAGAAGCGGCCGACCTGGTAGCCGCCCGGGCCACAATCCCAAGGCTCCGCGATCAGCTTGACCTGGCTCAGCACCGGATCCTGGCGACAAGTGTCGAGGAAGCGTCCGTCCTCATCGAAGCCATGCGGCTCCCGGGCCAGGATCGTCGCGAGATCAAAGCGAAAGCCATCGACATGCATCTCCTGCACCCAATAGCGCAGGCTGTCCCCGACGAGTTGCAGCACCCGGGAGTGGCTTAAGTTGACGGTGTTGCCGGTCCCAGTGTCGTTGATGTAGTAGCGCGGATCGGGCGCAAGCCTGTAGTAGGACGTGTTATCAATGCCCTTGAACGAGAGGGTCGGCCCCAGCTCGTTGCCCTCAGCGGTGTGGTTGTAGACCACATCCAGTATAACCTCGATCTCGGCGGCATGGAGATGAGCCACCATCTCCTTGAACTCTGCGAAGGCAAAATCCGGGTTGGCAGCATACCGACGGGCTGGAGCAAAGAACCCGATGCTGTTGTAGCCCCAGTAGTTCTTGAGCCCTTTCTCAGTCAGGTTGCTGTCGTTGAGGAAGGTATGAATGGGCAGGAATTCAACGGCTGTGATGCCAAACGAACGGATGTAATCCATGGCTTCTTGGCTGGCCAAGCCAGCATAAGTGCCACGCAAACCCTCCCGTACAGTCGGGTGACGCATCGTGAAGCCGCGCACATGCGTCTCGTAGATGACTGTCTTCTCCCAAGCCGTTTGCAAGCGACGGTCACGTCCCCAGGTAAAGGCTGGATCGATGACGCGGCTCTTTATCATGAAGGGAGCGCTGTCACGGCGATCAAACGTGAGGTCGTTTGCCGTTTCCATCTCATAGCCGAACAGCGCAGGGTCCCAGGTAATCTGTCCTACGATCTGCTTGGCATAAGGGTCGAGCAGGAGCTTGTTGGGATTGAAGCGATGGCCTGCGGCAGGCTCGTAGGCACCGTGCACCCGGTAGCCGTAGACGGTTCCCGGACGTGCATCCGGCAGGTAGCCGTGCCAGACCTCGTCGGTGTATTCAGGCAACTCGATGCGATCCAGTTCACGCTCGCCGGTGTGATCGAAGAGGCAGAGCTCCACCTTTGCGGCATGGGCTGAGAACAAGGCAAAGTTCACGCCGACTCCATCCCATGTGGCCCCAAGCGGGTAAGGGCGCCCCTCCATCATCCTGGATTTGCGAGTGGGTTGAGGAGCAGTGGGGTGACCTCCCCTATGGCGAGTGTTCAGATCCTGGAGGTTCATGGGCATCCCGAAGGTGTAAGTGCGCTCTCCACGCACTGAGCCTCTATCAACGCGGATGCTGAACCGAAGGTCCGCTTGCCACTGAGCAGGTTTGAGCGTTACTTGACAGTACCGAGAGCTTGGATCGCAAATCACATTTGCCGAGCGCAATGAACAGGGTGAGAGCTACAAATGTGCACCCAAGTCTTCTGGCTCTGTCGGTCGATCACGAACGCTGCCTTGGCCCGCCCGCCACCACGACGGGTTCGGTTCCACTCAACAGGGCTGCATTCAATAACAGGCGAGCGGATAATTTCCAGTGCCTAGGGCGAGGCTTGCTCACCACCGTCTGCTGGATGGCACAGTTCAGCCAAGCGGATCTCTGCCAGAGCCTTGAAGGACCCTGTGGGGAACTGCTCAAGGTAGGCCTGGAACATCG
>NZ_JAEQMY010000138.1 GCF_016743775.1 Microvirga aerilata
GATGGGCCCATTGGCGAGAGCCTCGACTTTTCCACTGTGACACTGACGGGGATCAGCCGCATCGATGGTGGAGCCGGTCACGACACCCTCACTGGCAGTGCGGGCGCTGACACGATCGTGGGCGGCAGCGGCAACGACGTGATCAATGGCGGAGCCGGCGACGACAGACTGGAAGGTGGTGTGGGGCAGGATGTGTTTGTCTTCTCCCAAAACAGCGGTCGCGATATTGTCGCTGACTTTGCTGGTGGGGAGATTAGTGCGGACATGCTGGACTTCGCGTCGGCAGGCATCAATGCCAGTACCATGGTCGTGAAGGAAATCAACGGAAACACGGTCTTCACGATCAACGGCTCCTCAACTGTAACCGTAGAAGGTGTGACCGGGATGCAGTTCGGCACCCATTGGACGGCTCTGGGCACCTACACGCCTCCAGTTGAGGAACCTCCAGGCGGTGATGAGGAGCCGACGGGTGAAGCAGGGATTGACGTCTCCAATCTCAGCCTGAACGTCGCTGAAGGCGGCGCGTCGGATACGACTGATGTTGTCCTGACCCGAAAGCCAACCTCGGATGTGACCATTACGCTTGGTTCCGATGGTGGGGTCTTGTTCTCGGTGAATGGTGGAGCACCAGCCGCAACGCCAACGCTTATCTTCACGCCCGCGAACTGGAAGCAGTCCCAGACCGTCACCGTGATAGCTGTCGATGATCCGGTCTACGAGTCCTTTGATGGCACAACCATCTACTTCGAGCCTATCGTAACTCAAGATCCGCTTTATCAGGAAGTCTACCCACCGTCAGGGTGGGCGACCATCGCTGACAACGACACCGCACCTGAAGTTGCGCCTCCGGAAGCTCAGGCCATGACCGCGCACGTCTGGGAGGATAACCCGGTTGTGGAGCTCCAGGGCAACGGCTACTCAGCAGGTGAGTTCGGGATCACGGAGTACATGATTGTTTCTCAGCCTGTGGAGGGCGGCACGGTCACCATGATCGATGATCGCACCTTCCGGTTCGAAGGGGATAAGACGTTCCTGTCCTCCCTGAATCGTGGGGAGGTCTTGCCTGTCACCTTCGAGTATGCCGTGAAAGACGGTGACGGGGTATGGTCTGCTCCAGCGACGATGACCTTCAACGTGCACGGCTTCACGAACGGGGCTGATGAGACGTACGAGGCGTTTACCATGACCACGGACAGCCAGACGGATTTCCTTGATCTGAACGGAGGTGACGGCATCGATACCGTGGTGTTCAGGACAATCGAAGTCACGTCGGGCTCGGATGTATCGGTTGGTCTCGATCAAGCGTTCCATTGGACTGAGTACGCTGGCAAGTCGATCATCAACACGGAGAATATCACGATCAAAGACACCAAAGGTGACACGGCTCGCACCATGGCGGTGAACGGCAACAATCAGGGCAACGTGATCACCATCGAGAACACAGACCACAAACTCTTCATCAATGGCCTCGGCGGTGATGACACGTTCAACTTCAAGGGAACCGGCAATGGCCGGAACTCGGTCATTACGACGGGTGCTGGCAACGATACGGTGAACGCTTTCAGCGCCGTCCTCATCAACGACCGGCCTAACGGCACAGCGACGGGTGGCATATCGGGTAACGACATGTTCAACCTCGGAACCGGCGTTCAGAAGGTGTCCTTCGGAGCGTCCAACGGCAACGATGTCGTGAACAACTTCGTGAAGGGCGAAGACAAGCTGGAGTTCCTCGCTGAAATGGGTTCGCTGGGAGGAGCCTCCGTGGCCGAAGTCGGCGGCAACACGGTGTTCACCTCGGCCACAGGCGGCACGGTGACGGTGACGGGTGTTACCGGTCTCGTTCACGGTACAGACTGGACGGGGGCTCTCCTGATCGCCTGATCCAGCAATAACGCACCAAACAGAACCCCGCCCTTGTGGCGGGGCTTCTTCCAAGCTCGGTTCAAGTTCGGCTATTGAGCCCAAGCTGCTGAGCAAGGCATTACTCGCGCTCGTCAAGGCTCAGACCAAGAACGACTACAATTGGCTCTTCACCAAAGGTGTTCACGATGTTGGCGAATCCTTCAATCGATCAAGTGCCCGCGGGTGGGGCCTTGGGGCGCCCTTGAGAGAAGAGGGCGCTCTTCTCTTTTACGGCGGGGCAGGTCAGACGCCGGAATTAGCCCTCGAACATATGCTTTGTGCAGCCATGAGCGCACAGGAGCTTGTCAGCATTTCAGGTTCTGCCGTGTGATGGTTCAGCTTCCGCCAGAGTCTGGCTTGTCTTCGAAGATCCCTGTGACGGAAAAGCTAGGCCTAGCAGATCGATCGCCGCCCGGTTCGACTCTCTACAGACCGTTCATACCGGCTGGGGGAGACTGGCAAACGCCGACTTTCGTTCCTCCTCGGCCGGAACCAGCCGCGCCTGCATGCTAACGGAGGCCGTAGTCGCCGAGTCGGCCCGCCCATCGGCACATCCTTCTGCTTGATCCCCGCGCAGGAGACGTTCCACTAATAAAAATCCCACTAATTAATACGTCATAACATTTACTTCCTAGGTCAAACAGATCCGTCAATTTGGCAGAACGAAGCCACGGCCCATAGAGCTGATCTCCTGTTATTGCTGGGAGGCGCTCTGTGTTTGACGCGGATCGACGCGGACCGCACTGTGCTGGAGTCGGATCCTTATCGCTTCTGAGCAGACCTTGTCTTTGCCTTGGTTCCATTAGCCGATGCAGCGACTTTCAGCCTTTCGTCGGCGTTGAGGTGGACAACCTGTGCTCACGCCGATACCCACTCCATTCCATCACGCGGTGAACCATGCCCAACCAGAGCAACCCCTGGGAAACTCTTTCCTCTCAGCGCTTCTACGAGAGCCGCTACGTCAACGTCGATCAGGATGAGGTCAGGCACCGATCTGGAAAGGTCCATTCCTATACGGCGCTTCTCTTCCGCATCTATGGGATCGCCGTGCTTCCCATCTTCGACGACGGCAGCACCACTCTTATTGGCCAGTATCGCTATGTTTCCCGTCGCTATACCTGGGAACTGCCCCGCGGATCAGGTCCAAAAACGACGGAGCCTCTCGAGACGGCTAAACGAGAACTTCAGGAAGAAACCGGCGCTCATGCAGGTCAGTGGCTTGAGGTGGTGCGCCTCATGGTTTCCCCAGGCATCACGGATGAAATGGCTCCCTGCTTCGTTGCCTGGGATCTGGAGCAAGGTGCCGCTCATCCGGATCCCCAGGAGGATCTTTCAACCCGGCGCGTGCCATTTCAACAGGCTGTGGCCGAATGTCTGGACGGCACAATATGCGACGCTCCCAGTGTCGCTACGATCTTGGCTGTGCAGGCGAGAGTTGCCCAAGGGGGTCTGCCTGAGGACCTGCTGCGGCGCTTGCGGTAAGAGACCCGGAAAGCTCACCATAAGTGTGCACTTGACGGCATCGCCTGTAGGCGGTACCAGCGCCTCCTCGCGTTCTGGCGTGATGAATACTACCGCCGGAGCTAAGGTTGGGGCCGTAGCTCACAGATGGGATCCCGCTCGTCTCCACCAGATCGTCAAGGAAATAGAGTGTGGGTGTAGCTCAAGGGTACAGCAAAACCTTGCCAAGGCTGGGGTTGGGGTTCAAATCCTTTCGCCCGCTCCAAACATGCTGATACGCGGGCGTAGCTCAGTCGGTTAGAGTGCCGGCCTGTCACGCCGGAGGTCGTGGGTTCGAGCCCCGTCGCCCGCGCCACTTCGTGTGCTTGTTTTGGGATCCCCAGCCAACGCTGGTCTCAACACCATCTCCTCCCCGAGAAGAATCCCTTGGCAAAGGCTCACCTCAGCTCAGAATGGACATCACGGCACCGATAGATATTGGGGGCAGAAGGTGGGATCTACGGAAAGCAATCTAAGGTTGGGTTTTTCCCAGCGGGCCGTAGTAGACCGCAGCACATTTATGTCCCTGCGCGACAGCACTATCGCGTCGCATCATACGCTGTCCGATGAGGTGACGGTTCAAAGAACGCCCCGGCTGGGCGTTCTTCGCAAGGATCGGTCGAGCAACCCGAAGTTCAACCATTCTTGGTACCAGGGCACCTACACCGTCACATTTCCCGATGTTTGCTGTCGGATCGTTGAGAATGTGATAGTGTTCAACGAATATATCGCCGTGCATGATGCTGGCGCAATCGTTGATCATCTGACGACGTTCCGTGGCCGGGCCGATGGGACGTTTCACCTTGAAGACGCCACGGCTTCCTCGATCAGGCGGGACCTCGACGACTTTCGGTCGGGCGCTGATGAACCCGACGTCATCGAGGAGCTGACGTTGATTGCTCACAACGAGGGCGGAGGGACCTGGGGCCACTGGCTCGTCGAGAACCTGCCAAGGATCCTTCTGTTCAAACGCCTGCATCCGACTGGCCGGATCGCCCTGCCTCGTGCTTACACCGAGCCCAGCAACAACTTTGGCCTTAGCTTGCGGTTCTACGGCATTGAGCCAGAGTCCATCATCGCTCTGGACAAACATAAGAGCTACCGTTTCCGCAGCGCGGCCTTTGTGGATCAGGTTACCCATGCCGGTGCAGCCCATCCTCTCATCTTCTATTTGTTGCAGTCCGTTGCCGACACAATTCAAGTCGATTTAGTCTCGTCAAGATTGTTCATTGATCGCGCCACCGGGCGACCATCCCGTGAAATCGAGAATTTGTCCGAAGTCGCCCAGTGTGCCCTGGATAAAGGATTCGTGCGGGGACCGCTGGGGAGTGCTCCTTTCGAAGGACAAGCCGCAATCTGGCGTCGGGCAACCCACTTCGTCGGTGTGCTCGGAAGCGATCTCACCGGCATCGTTTTTGGAAAGGCTGGCCAGGAGATTCTCTCGATCACGCCCGACTTCCACGGCGATAACTTCTTCTTCGACCTTGCCGCGGCAAAGGGGATGGTGTGGCACGAACTGCTCTGCGGACAACGCGCAGCCGAGCGCACCCCGCGGCAGGATTCGAGTTTTTTAGTGGACAGAAACACCTTCAGCTCGTTTCTCACAAATGTGTTGGGCTGAGCCGCCATGAAGCATGTGGCCGGGACTGCCTTGCCATGGCGTCATTGCGGCGCACAGCGTCATTCTCCTGGTGAGTTTAGGAGAGACGACGGATTATGACTGGTCGAACGTTCATTTCGTTGCAGCAGAAGATCCGCTTCAGTTTGGGCCGATGCAGCCACCGCTCATTCTGGTTGCTGATCCTTTTCGCCTCTGTAGACGGCCCTACACGAACAAGGACAGGCTTCTACCAATCGGCGCTGATGCTCATGCATTGGCCCAGTCGCGCAGGCCGATGGACATGATCAGACATGCGCTCTGCTGGAAACCCTGAATGAGTGAGTCTTCGTGCCGCTTGGTATTCAGCGCTATTTACGAGCGGCAACTGGCAGCTGGGACTATAAGGATAGTCCCGCGAGATGCTCCCTCTCACTGGATTGCAGGCCGATGGGCGACTCGCTACCTTCATTCCGCGCTATCGCTCGAAAATCAGGCCGTGCCGCCTTCCAATTGGTCCGCATGAGCGTAAAGAACAAGCCACGGTGGCAAGCCTAACAGCGCGGAGGTCGGACACTAGAATTGTTAAAGTTCACCCACTCTCGCGTGGGATCCAGCCGCTCACAGCGGAGACGACCCCACGGTCGTCTCACTGAGACTTGATGCCTCTCGCGGTTCAGTGCCTCTCCCCAGCGAACTAGGAAGTCAGTCTTGCGATTCTGAACGGGACTGTTTAAGACTTTCCAGTTCTTTCTCGCTTGTCGGGACCTACGATGTATTTAGTCGACCAAAACGAAGCTCAAGGCGGAGCGGCCTCGCACGGCAGCAACAGTGTAGCCACTGTGATTGCTTGCAAAAGCTCCGTATTTCGCGCTGGTCTGCGGCAAATGCTGTCAGGCTCCCGCTTCATCGTGTTGGACGAGGCGTTCGACGGCGTCTCGGGCCTTCCCTCCCCCTCGGATCCCATGCCTGTCCTGGCAGTGGTCGACGCGGACTGCTATTCGGCCACTATCCCGGAGCTCGTCACCCAACTGAAGGCACAATGTCCGCGCGCGCGGATTGCTGTGCTGGCCGAACGGTTTGAACCGGAATCAGTCGGGCAGGCGCACCGCGCGGGCGCAACCGGGTTCCTGCCGACCTCCGTGAGCACTGACGTGCTCATCGCCTCGCTGCAGCTGGTGATGTTGGGACAGACGGTTTTCCCCGCCGACATGGTTCTGGCGATGATAACCGCCCGCGCGCCTGCCCAGACTACCCATGCCGGCGGCCAAGCTATTCCCTCGAGAATCCAAGTGCCTGACGGGGCCAGCGAGTTCTCCAACCGCGAACTGGAGATCCTGCGCGGATTGCGAGACGGTGCCCCTAACAAAGCGATTGCACGCAAGCTCGATGTTGCCGAAGTGACCGTTAAGCTGCATGTGAAATCACTTCTAAAGAAAATTGGCGCGGAAAACCGCACCCGGGCTGCGATCTGGGCCTCAGAGTATCTCAGCCAACAGGAAGACGATTCATCGTCGTAACCTGTTGCCTGCTCACAGGTTACGTGTGCTGCTCCTGGATCTAAACGGCACCGGATATGGGCGTCGCGAGCTTGCCGGCACGTTGCCGCTCCCGCAGCAGCAATAGCCTGCTTGGGCCAGGTGCCGGACGCTCGGGGTATCCCGACCCCGCGCCCTCGCCGCTTGAGCACAAGCCCAAGCTCTTTGATAAGATCGGAAGACTCGAGGACAGCCTCAGGGGCTGCATCCTCAAGGCTTGCTTCATGCCGGATCAGCTGTGCTCCTTCAGCCAAAGCCAAGTCTAGGTGCTCTATGTCACCCAGGTGCAGCGGCCATCCCATGGATCCGGCCCAATCGAGCCCTCAACGAGTTTCGAAACGCCCAGCAAGAAGCCCGAGGTTTGCTGAGCAAGGGCTCAGATGGGTGGCAAAGGATTAAAGCTCGAGGCAAACCCGAGGGATGACAATGTGGCATATTCCGAACGCGCACGAGGTATTGACCTACCAGCGGAAGGTTGTCGTCTGCGCCGCCTAAATCGCCGCGTCCCTGGATGACCCACCCTGTTATCCCCAGACCGCCTCGGCCATCCGCTGCGACATCAATTCCTGCTATATCACTACCACAAAAGTGGTAGAGAAGTTATGATGAGTACCCTGCATTTTCGAAAGTGCCAGCGCGACCTATGTCTGAGAACGAAAAGCCCAATCCCCTGGTCGCCAATATCGAGCGCTGGCACTTTAGCCCTGCAATAGATCCCGATGGGGGGGCCCCGGGGATAATGCCGCATCCTAAGACACAGACCAGAGGTGCATTCAAACCAGGGGAAGTGCGGCGTCTACTGGAGAACTCTCCTGGGTTCCTTGCGGTGGTTCGGGGTGACACCCTTACATTTGAGCTGGTCAACCGAGCTTTTGTTGACCTCGTTGGGGCTCGTGAGTTGATTGGCAAACCGGCTAAACAAATCCTTTCTGGACTTGGTCTCAGCTTTTTTGATGAGCTCGAGCGCGTCTACACAACCGGACAGCCCGCGATTGGGCGCGGTGCTCCGCTGACGGTTCAGACGGAGTCAGGTGTTATTGAGCGCCGTTACATTGATGTTGTTTATCAGCCGATCACGGGTGACGAGGGGATAACGGAAGGCGTATTCCTGCAGGGTCAGGATGTTACCCATCAAAAGCGCACCGAGGAGTGGCTCCGGTTGGCCCTGCAGGGCGGTCGTATTGCCGCGTGGGAGCGGGATCTCACGACGGATTTCGTCACGTGGTCGGACAATGCGCGGGACCTTCTCGGAATCAGCAGCGGGCCAGCCTCCATGTTTGCACGGTGCGTCCACCCAGAGGACCGCGAGATCCATCGGGAGGCGCTCAGGCAAGCCCTGAAGGACGAGTTGCCCTACGATCTCACGATCCGCTTCCAGAAGCCGAATGGCTCGATGATCTGGATTGCGCATCGTGCAGAAGTTCAGCACGGCCCTGAAGGGTTCCATAAGCTGGCTGGGATCACGGTAGACATCACCGAGCAGGTTTTGGCCGATATCAAGCTTCGTCAGCGTGAAGAGCGCTATCGACGCGACCTTGAGGCAGCTGCATCTGTGCAAAGGAGTCTACTGCCCAGAGATGGTGCGGCCGGGAATCTCCGGTATAGAGGCTTTCTGCAACCCTCCAACTTCATTGGAGGAGATGCCTTCAATGTCATTGAACATGATGGCAGGTTGTCATTTTTCCTGATTGATGTCTGTGGGCATGGCGCAGCGGCTGCTCTTGTATCTGTCGCTGCCCATCGTTCAGTCTCAGAAGCGATCATCAAAGATAGAGGTCTGCCGCCCGAAAAAATTGTGGAGCGCATTTGTCAGAATTGGCCAGACGATCTGCCCTATTTCACGATGATCTTTGGACAAATTGAGCTCGCCACTGGAACTGGTAGCCTCATCCAAGCTGGACACCCTCATCCCCTCATCCTCCGGCGTGGGAACGGGATTATTCCTCTCGGAACCGGCGGCCTGCCAATCGGTATTGATAGCACGGCCTCATACGAGCCGGTTCCGTTTGCCCTCAACGTTGGTGATGCGCTCCTTATGTACTCTGATGGCATCACCGAAGCGGAGAACCCGTTGGGTGAATGCTTCTCTGAGGAGCGACTATTGACCCTGCTGGACCAGTGGCGCGATCGATCCTCTGAAGCCCTGCTGAAAGGGCTTGCGGACCAGGTGCTGCGCTGGAGCAGTGGAACAGACGTGAGTGACGACATCAGCGCGCTCTTAATTGAGCATGTATTACTTTGAGAACACGGCGACTGGCCCAAGGTATGCAGTATCGGGATCCGCTGTGCCCCATCACGAGGCCTGGCATTGGCTAGGTCGCTTTGGCTAATCTGCAACCGTTATCCGCCGGGATATTCAACGAGGCGTAATACCAAGTCCCTGAAGGTCTGACTCGTTCGTGATTTCCCGGGCTGGAGTGGGTGTGATTCAGTTTGGTGAACC
>NZ_JAEQMY010000139.1 GCF_016743775.1 Microvirga aerilata
CGGTTGTCCAACCCGCTTGGCCCTTCGGCTCCGTAGCGAGCCAGCCATTTACGGGCGGTGCGCTCGCTGATGCCAAAGCCTCTCGCCACCGCGCGAACAGGCTGGCCGTCCTCAATGATGCGGCGGATCATTTCCGCTCGACCCAAGCGGGTCGTGCGGGCATTCTGGTGCGGGTTGTTCATTCCTCAGGCCCATCGGTAATCGTGTCGCAACGACCACCTTCAGGCCCTCAGACAGGATGAACAACCTCCTCAGATCTCACATCTAGCTGCAACGACGCATGGGCATTGCAATGCCCTTCACACCGAGTGCCTGTGATGCTTGTCGCGAAGCCTTGGCTGTTTTGCGCTGTGCGAAGCCAAGCTTGACTGGGCGGTATCGACAAGATACAACATTTCGTATAAACTTGATTTGCCGGGTTGATGCATTTTGAAGCGAGGCTGTTTGGCTTAGCAGCTCAGCTTGGCAATTGGTATGGCGAAGCTAGCGTACAACATCATCATTGGTCGGCCCTTGCTGACCGCCTTCAGGGAGCCGTCAGGCTCCCTTTACATTTGAGGAGCCACGCTCATGCGTTCTGTCACTCTCCTGTCCTGTGCTGACTGCCCCCTCCCGATCCTATTTGAGGCCAGCCGCTCAGCCGTTCCTCCTCTGCATCTGCAAGCTTCCGGAAAGTACTTTGAATTTATGAACTGGGTCTCAGCTGCTCCTGGCTTGCCGCCGCCCCTTTCCACACCCACGCCTTCCTCGACCAGGAACTGATGGCACGGCGCAAACGCGCTTACCGGCAGGGGGATCTCGATGCGCTGTGCGGCGTGTATTCGATTGTGAATGCCCTCCGGTACGTCTTCCACCTCCGAGATGAGCAGTGTCAAAAGCTGTTTGGGAAGCTGATCAAAGCCCTTGAGCGGGATTGTGGTCACCTCTGTCAACCCGTTCTCCATGGAATGGACCTCGGTCAGCTAAAGCGGCTCTTAAATTCTGCGGGGCAGGTTCGCATTCTGGGTCGAAACCTGAAGTTTGAAGCTCGTACCCTGCGGCTGAAGCGGAACCAACGCACTTTGCCCCACCTGTGGGCCTCCTTGGACCAGGAACTGAAACGGAGCTGCGTGGCCATCGTCGGGATCACGGGTGCGACCGACCACTGGTGTGTCGTTTATCGCGTGACGCCCAAAACCCTGTGGCTCTTGGACTCAGATGGTTGCACATACATGCGGCGGTCGCCCTGCACGGTTCAGACCACCCGCACCCGCTACTGCCTCGAAGTGGGCGAGATCCTGTTAATCGAGCGGCAGGGTGCTTCCCGGCAGCTCTGAACCTCATCCTTCAAACTAGTCGAGCAAAGCTCCCTCGCTATGCGTGGCGGAGCTTTGCTTCCTGATTAATAGACCGCAACTCTTAAGCGTACTCGTGCTTTGGCCCCGAGCATGACCAATCAGCACCTCCAGCGCAGGCTTAGGTCGAGCAATCGCGCACGCTGGTTGACAGCCCTAGTGATGCCCTAATACACGGGCCCTTGTCGCACAGGTCCAAGCCTATCGGAGAAGGTCAAGACTGCGATCTGACCTAAACGGAGGCTGTGAAGAGTCAGACTGCGGGCGCGAGGCGTCGCAATAGTTCTCGAAGCTGCACGGTGAGCTAGAGCGGCTTCAAAGGGTCCTACTTCTTGGATCCAATGCTTGCGCCTACCGTCCCCTTTGTCGAAGGCGCAGCGGCAATCGTCTTTGACTTTTCCTTCTTCGGTTTCTTCGCTTCGCGGTTGCCGCGCTGTTCACCCTTGGCCATGTCTGCTCCTCCTGATGTTGACCAAGAGTGTAGCACCTGCAGAAGCCGCGCGGAAATTTAAAGCGCCCATAGGATCACCGTTCACTCTATGGGTATACTGGATAGGCGGGCCATTTCACTCTTTGGTCAGCTGATGCGCAGGACTCGTGCGGCCTCGGCTTTCTGTCCGCACCTCACACCACCCGAGAATGTTGGCCTGGACGGCCTCCCCCGTTATCGCGTTCCGCCATTCGCCATCAATGCGTTCACACGGGAATGGAAGGATGTAGGTCCCAACATGATCCTCGGCCAGAGCCTGCACTGACTGCCCAGAGCCGGGATACCCGTCAGTCTTGAAGTCCCTCAAACGGGCAGCTCGTGTCACCATGCACTCCCTCCAACTTATGCCAATGCCCAATAGATCCAGGAGGCAATGCTAGTGGTAAAACACGATGATACCTAAAGCGCCCCAAGATAGAATGAACCGGCAGCGATACTGAACGTTGGCTAGCGTTTCGGACCAGGGGAAGGGCTGATCCATGAGGGTAATAGCAGTCGCAATCATAGTCTCTGGTTTGACTGTTCCAAGCTATGCCGCAGCGGGAGCTGGGCCTAGGGCTTCGAGTTGCCTGAAGTTTGCTCTTAGCCACACAAAGAACCCGGCTTCGGAAGAACAGTACTTTATCTGGGCTCAAGGGTACATGAGCGCCATCATCATGATGGCTCCAAGCAGTGTTGACAGTGATCTCAACCTCTTACCTGCGTCGTACCCGCAGAAGAGCCAGATGGCAATGATCCGGGGTATCTGCGCCCAGGACCCGCAGAGATCCTACAGTCACGCTGTTCGGGCTCTCTACCGTCATCTCGGTGGCCGAGCTCTGGATTGATGCCGACTGCAAAGCCGCTCCAACAATATGGCCTCATCAACGGCAGTCCAGCGGGCGGCCTGGAGTTAAGGTGATCACCCCAACAGGAGGCAGTGGCATTCCAGTAGCTCAATATCAGTGGATGAGACCCGAGCCTGCCTGATGGCAAAACCGAGATTAGGCTCCCCGAGCTGGTTCTCAGGCGAACATAGGCCCCCAATTCCGCAACCGTTTTCACGAGCGGCTCTTTTCATCAACAGCGCATTGTCAGGCTGGACCTCCTCTGCACCGTCTGCTCTGTTAAACTCACGAGCGGATTAGCGGAGGCTGCGAGTAGATGCGCAAGTTGGGGGTGCTTACCGCCCTGGCCCTGAGTGGGATGACTGCCGCTTGTGCCGAAAGGCTGGCAAGTCCAGCCATGATGCCCAAGCCTGCTCCTGCCCGAGCAGCCGAATTCAAGCCACGGCCCAACACCGGAGAGACCAGGCGTCAGTCTAAGAAAGTCATGGAAGATACCAGAAAGCGTTCCGCTATCCGCGTCCGAGAGGTCCTCCCAAGCACGAGCGTTAGGCCAGAGCAGCGGCCCGAACCTCTGACTTCGCTGCCGCACGTGCTCCGAGGGCATCAGGAAACCCAATTGCAGCATGATCCGCCTGTGGTTGCGGTGCTTGAACCACGCCCTGAGCCTGCGGAGGCTAACGTCCCTGTCGCAGCACTGATGCCGCCACTCCCGGAGCCCGCTGAGCCGACATTCCCCTCAGCCCCGCCACCTATCGAATTACCGTCGCCAGCCGAGCCAGTCACATCCACCCCGCCAAAGGCGCTGTCGGAGGCTGCAATGCCAGCCCCGCCCGAGCCCGCTGAGCCAAGTTTTCCAGTTGCGGCACTCATGCCTCCGCCTCCGACATCCGCTGAACCGTCCCTGCCATCACAAGAAGAGGTCATTGCAGAAAGCCTGATCACAATCCCGCTTCCAGAGCCTCCCTCGTATCTGTCGCTACGCCCGCGTTTTGATTGGGTGGATACCGTAGGTGCCATTGAGGTCCCGCCCCGTGCGCGATCCGAGGCTCTTGAAACAAGCCCGAAGACGCCAATCCCAAGCTTGGTCCGAGATCCCTGGCCGCTCCCGAGAGATGCCTCATAGGCGGATAAATGAGTTTTCGTGACAACCCGCTAGAGGGAGACGGTTGAGCCGTGTTCCGGCTTCTCTCGTCAAGAGGAACTATCCCTACCCTGCCACAGCAGTGTCCATAGGAGGCCTCCATGGCTACGCCCTAGATTAATGCGGGAGGCGGCCCCTATGTACCTGAGTTTGGCTGCTTAGATGTTCACCGGGAGTTCATAGGAACAGGTTAATCTTCAACTATCAGCAGCCTGACACTACTCCCGACCAGGAGGTGAGCCTGATGTCCCAAGCCCCTTCCAAGAATTCTGATGATCCCTTCGACGGTCTACTCCTGCCCATGAGCGCCTGGAAGGCTCTGGAGGACGCGCACATCACGAACCTTCAGCAGCTCCAAGCCATTGCTCCCCTGATTGATCGGATCCCGGAGATTGGGCCAGAGGCTCAGGGCATCAGAGACAGACTTAGCCAGCTCACTACGAAGAAGTCTGTCCGGGTCAAGTTAGTCTTTCCGAAGCAGTCAGAGTGCAAAGCTGCTACGGCTTTATCCGCCTAGAGCCGTCATAAGAGCACGGTTCATCATGCTGTTGGCTCGATGGTGATGGCTGGCCTCTTGCAGCATATCAGCGATGTCGGATTGACCTTGGCGCTGCAACTCGTCCGCTAGCACAGCAAAGTGCGAGGCAACAACGTCTTCGCTCTGCACAGCACTCTCAAGAGCTTGCCGGTAGACTGCAGCAGACTGCTGGGCTTTAGCAGGGTCTCTCACCTGAGTGGCCTAGCGAAGCTGAGCATTAGTGATTGGTAGGGGCCACATGGCGCTCAGAAGAGGCTGGGCAACAATAGCACCAATCAGCGCGAATGATGCCACAGCGAGGCTGATACAGCTACATAGGCGAAGACGCTTCTTGTCGGGCATCGGCCACCCTCCCAAGCATCATGATCGCAGCCAACGTGCAGAAGCCGAACTGGTTGCCGCTGACAGAGTGCAAGGGAGGAAAGGTCAGGGAGCAGAGACATCGTATTCACCGGGCCGGGAGCATCTTTAATCAATGGTCGCCCAACCGTACTCCCGGCCAAGCCCAAAGATCTCAACCTCTCATCCTTGGACTTGGCCGGATCCTACCCCTTGGTTGCTCGACCCTCCTCCAGCGTTTTCGTAGAGCAGGCCTCCGTTTGACAAAGAAAAAGCCGCGCCCAGCTTTTGCTGTGTTCGCGGCTGATGTCCGTCTTTGCCCCTACGGAAGTCCAGGAAATCTGTTTGTGTGCTTGGATGTATGTCTCAATGAACGAGGCGAGTTATCAACCACGTCAGGATGAGAGGCAATTCAGCTTGTTGGCTTAAGCCATGGCCAACCGAGCGGCCTAAGCAAAAGTCCTTACCCATGGCTGCGGGAGAAGGTCATGCGGGCGTGAAGCGGGAACTGCCAATCCCCATTGTTTAGCTTGGCCTCCCCTCCCTGGCCAGGAGAGCGGCGTCAATGATCGTGACGAGCGCCTTGTGCCAGTCCTCGGCTAGTAAGGGGGGCTCGCCCTGCCGGGCGACCAAAATGCTCCGCATGTCACTGAGCGCAGAGCGAAGGTGCCTGTTTTCCTCCTCAAGCTGAATCAGTCGTGCTTTCTGATGTGTATAGAGCTTGAAGTAGCCGTCCTCAGACCCTCGTCTTGTGCCTTCAGTCATATGCCTACTCCTAGGCCGTTAGATCATTCACCGCGTTTGCCGTCGGATATAAGCTCTCCTCGCCTCAGCTTGGCTTGTCTGTCTGCACTGTTGGAAGGGTGAGGTGGGCACTCAAGATCCGGACAATCTCGGCAACATCGTTCCTGGGGATCGCGAAGGCGACAGGCCCATAAGCCGGATGATCGAACGCGAGCAGCGAACCATCAAACTGGGCAACTTGGGCGTACCATACGGGATCGAGGATGGTCTCAACCGTCTTCCCGGCAAGAGACTCCGCCGGTAATCCTCCGATCATTTGGCGTCGTGCTTGCCCCAGCAGAGTGATGACCTTGGTGAGTTGTTCGAGGTCCAACCCCACAGGGGCTGATGGCTCATTAACAGGACCAATCTCGATGGTCACAGTCCTTCGATCATCAGCAACTCGGACGGCGACACGTGTTTGAGCCATGACACCCGCCTCCTGCTCCGATGCATGGTCGCGTGGCCCTGGTGCTTGAATCAACTTTTTAGCGATTCGATTGCTGCCTGTACTCCAAAAGGGTCAAGCGGCCCTCATCACAGGTGGCGTGGCTGGGAAGGTGGGTGAGGTTGGTGCTTGCTGGCCACTCTACGAACACCCACCCAAATGAGCAGGTGAGCCGCGCGAACGAATGTTGATGATGAGGGTTGGTTCTACAATGATGCGCGTGACAGCCGGAAACCTCCACCAATCTAACTGCCCTTCCCTCAGGACCAGTCATGCCCCGCTATTATATTGACGTTCGGAGCCATTTTGGGAGGAACGAAGATGTCGATGGGGTCGAGCTGCCCGACGTTGCTACTGCCAAAACTGAGGCACTGAGGCTCGGCAAGAACCTGCTGGAAGGCTGTGCCGAGCTCTCGCCAGACTACAGCAGCCAGATCGTCATCGAGATTGTAGACGAGGAACTCCGACCAGTCCTCGCTATTCCCTACGCGGAAATCGCCAAGCAGCCTCAGCCGATCAGTTGATCTCTGTCAGAGGCTCTCAACATGATCGGCCTAGGGTAGGACCACAGCAGGCACTCTCGAAATACTCATATAAAATTCGTGAAGGAATAAGCCTCCGGCTGCACCCGTTTGCTGATCATTCATCGGCAATTCAGATGCAGGGTCATCATATGAGCGTCACCCGACATTCGGCAGCCATCCAGAACATCGCTGCGGAACCTACAAACCTTACCAGCACCGGCCCATCGTTTCAGTGTGCGTTGTTTCTCTTTGTTGCGTCTGTCAGTTCGTTTATCGGAGCAGTCCATCTGCTGACTGCCATCTAAGACGGTGGACGTCGGAGGCTCCCTTGAGCCAGGACAACTCCTGCTCCAAACACCGGAGGTCAAGATGCATCACAAAGTCGAGCTGGTGGCTCGGGCCATTCACAAAGCCGAGCACCAAGAACTCCCGTGGGATAGCGAGCCCTCGGACCGTAAAGATCGCTTTCGGCAATATGCCCGCAATGCCGTCCGTCTGCTGAACGAAGACATTGGGGTGCTTCTGCTCGCCTTGGAGGAGTCCACGCCAGGAAAGCGGATTAGGGAACGGAGAGCGGCGGCATGATCCTGGGAGGGCCGAGAACTCCTAAGCAATGTGGCCTTGGTCGCTTCGATGCTCTGAAGCTTCGGCCTCACGAGCCTCATGACCTGGGAAGTCAGTCCCTTGTCGCGTTGCGCCGTTGTGCCCTTGACGCTGCGGTCTGCGCCTAGGGCCTTTGGGCAGTCGCACCTTCAGCTGAGCCTCCAGCCAGCGCAGATCCTCCTGTAGCCCTTCCAAGCGCTTCAGCAACTCGGCATCCGATAAGCGGTGTGAGGCGATGTCACTGACTTCCTGCTGACGCGCAGCATTGGTGATGCTGCGGATGGCCTGCAGAGAGGCCGGACCCATTCCTGGGGTTGCCAGCCACTGCTTATCTGGGATCTCGTCAACCTCCCGGACGCTCGGGCAGCGCCCCTTGAACTCACGCACAAGCACGTATGCCACCCGAGAGGGAACAGCGTTGAGAGGAAAAGGCTCATCTAAGGGCATGTGCCATCCTGCAAACTCAAGCCCGCAAGCTGCTATTGCGGCGTGCAGAACGGGGCTAATCCAAGGCAACTCGTGAGCGGATTCTTGTTTCCTCAAGTATAATGCTGAGAGATTGGCTATGCCTCCCTCACCGGCACCCAGAGGAAGATTGCTTTCCTCTGACACGAGTGAGCGGGGTTCGCTGGAGAGTTGCTAGAGGTTTCAAGTCTCACCATAGGCCATAGACGTGCCATGCCTCATTCTTGTGTGCCCGAGCACACATCCGTCCTGTGGGATAGGCGGATAGTCTTGGTCTATTATCAAGGGAGGCCGAACGATGAAAACCGTCCTTTCCTACTGCTCGGCAAGAATGTTCTTGAAAGGATTGCTGCCGATGATCGCCATGAGCCCTGGTCATTCTGAGGGCGCGGTAAACGACAACGACCTTCAGCGCCACGCTGGGTTCACCATCGAGCCCTCCAACCAGTGGGGAAGCACCCTCTCTGTCCAGCCCAAAAGGGCTGCCGACGTGCTGACCAAGCACGTCGTTGCAGCGATAGCTCTTGTTGCTGGCATCCTCGCGCTGCCTCTCCTTGATCTTGTCGTGCCTGCCACCACAACCAGTGAGGCGAGACCAGAGGTGATCCGAGGCAGTCCAATCGCTTCCGTACTTCTTGAGCTGCAAGAGGGAGGGTGAGATGGTCCAGAAGCTGCTCGACATCTGAGCTGCCTCTCCCCGAGATGAAGACAAAGCAGTTGCTGCCTGATGCAGTTTCCGCGCGCTCGGGGCCTCAGGCCGCATCGTCAGCCGTGCCTTGACCGCTTACCCATTCGGTCCACCGCGCCACGTAAACAGAAGTTGAGTTATCGTTGCCGTACTGTTGGCTACCAGACAGACAGGTCAATGCCGAATCGGCATATTCCCACGAAAAATAAGCAAAGTTTTGGGACGCTATTATCGCCAGCGATACTGCCAAGCATCAGCCTGAGGGAAGGCGATGGCATCGCTGTGGATGGGGGTGCGTCGATGAAAAGCAAGCAACAGAAGCTGCTGCCGAGCAAGCGTCGGCACATCAGCCGACTTGAGCGTCAACTCGCAGCGGTCGAGGCGCAGATTGCACGTCTTGAAAAGGATCCGCACTTGGGTCTTGCAGAGCAGGATCATTTCTTCCTCTGGAAGCGGGCATCTCTGTTTGGATCTGAGCGCCCACCAGTCCTGCATTAGGTCCTAACCACCATAATGACGTTCTGACTTCGTGCAGACCCTCACCAGAACCGGACAACCTGCCCTCGTGTATTAGCGACGCTGTCAGAGCAGCAAAACTCGGAGGAGTACAATGGCTTCTGCCATGTTCAAGCGCGTGACCTTGGATAGGTCTCAACAGCCTTCAGGCACCTACTTCAGCTTAATCAACGCAATAGGAAGCTAGGCAGCAGACCAACTAAGGTCTGAGAACCGTTCTGACTGTTGGGTTGGAA
>NZ_JAEQMY010000013.1 GCF_016743775.1 Microvirga aerilata
GCAGATCAGCCCTGGACCATCATGTCCATCGGCTTGCGTGAATGGGCGCATCAGTTCTGATCAGTGGGACTTGGTATAAGCTGGCTGCTCTAGGCCGCTCACAGGCTGTTATCGAATTCGACCTGGAAGGCATTGTACTTGCCGCAAACAACAATTTCTTTGATGTCACGGGCTATACGCTCGAGGAGATCAGAGGAAAGCACCACAGCTTCTTTGCCGAGCCTGCTCTGCGGGAAAGCCGCGATTATGCGGAATTCTGGAGAAGGTTGAGGGCCGGCGAGTACCAAGCCGGTCGATACAGACGTCTGGGCAAGGGAGGCCGGGAAATCTGGATCGAGGCGAGCTACAACCCTCTCCTCGGCCGGGACGGCAAGCCCTTCAAGATCGTCAAGTTTGCCACCGACATCACCAGGCAGATGCAGGAGCAGGCTGACCTGCGGGGCCAGGTTGAGGCCATCGGAAAGTCTCAGGCTGTGATCGCCTTCGACCTGGAGGGCAACATCCTCGATGCAAATGGCAATTTTCTGGCCGCTCTCGGCTATTCTCTCGAGGAGATCGCGGGCAAGCACCACAGCATCTTCGTCGAGCCCACCATGCGGAACAGCCCCCAATACTTGGAGTTCTGGCGCAGGCTCCAGGCTGGGGAGTATCAGTCGGGACAGTACAAGCGGATCGGCAAGGGCAACCGGGAGGTCTGGATCGAGGCCAGCTACAATCCCATTCTGGATCCGAGCGGGCGCCCCTACAAGGTCGTGAAGTATGCAACCGACGTGACCCAGCAGGTCAATCTGCTGGTCAATCTGCGCCAGATGATCGAGAGTAATTTCGGCGAAATCGATGCGGCGCTGAGCCAGTCCCGGCAAGAGGCAAGCGACGCCACACACGCTGCGACAAGCACGTCCGGCAATGTGCAGATGATGGCGGCGGCCGCCGAGGAGCTGGCTGCATCGGTCGGCGAGATTGCTCAAAGCATGGCCAACTCCCGCGCCGCCACGGACATAGCGTTCACGGAAGCGACAAACGCGACCGAGTTCACGGACAAGCTTTCGGCCGCCGCGTCTGCGATGGGGGGAATCGTCAGCCTCATTCAGAACATTGCGGGCCAGATCAACCTGCTGGCTCTCAATGCGACAATCGAAGCGGCTCGCGCCGGGGAAGCCGGTCGAGGCTTTGCGGTCGTGGCGAGCGAGGTGAAGAACCTGGCCTCGCAGGCTGCTCGGGCGACCGAGCAGATCACAAGCGAAATCGACGCCGTTCAAAGCGTCTCAAGCGGAGTTGTCCAGGCGCTTGCCAAGATCCAGACCTCCGTTGAGACGATGAGGGATCACGTGATCAGTGCAGCTGCTGCCGTTGAAGAGCAAAGTGTCGTAACGCAGGAGATGTCGTCGAACATGCAAGGTGCGGCTCATGCCGTCAGCAACATCTCCAGCAACATCGGCACGATCTCGGCTGCGGTTGGAAGGGTGTCTCAAGCCGTGGAAACCACGAAGGAAGCCGCAGCAGTTCTCGCCCGGTAATCGGTTGCCTGGAGCTGATGCGGCAGAGGCAGAGCCCAAAAGGCCGCCATTACGGTTCGCGTGAGACCTTCTGCCTCGCCATTCATGCCTTGTGAGGGCCGGGATTTGGCTCAAAAGAGCTTTGTCATGTAGCTCAATCGAGGTACATCGTCGTCCTGCAAATGACAGGGATCCGGCAGCTTGCCGGCAATCTCGATCCAAGTCCCCGGACGCCAGGCCAGCTCAAGCGCGGCTTTCATGCGCCGGCATATGACGTGAGATGCATGCCATGACCAATGTGGAAGAGCTGAAGGCGATCATCGCAGACACGTGGCGTGATGAGGAAATGGCCTTGTCGGCCTGCTATGGCCTCGAAGCTTATTCCAAGCTTTGGCCTTTCGTCGTGACGGTCAATGACTGGAATGTCTGGAACGAGACAAAAAGCAACCTCAGCCATGAGGTTCTGGAATGGCTCAAGCAGCATGGCGGCACATGGGATTTCTACCACCTGCTAGGCAGTTGGGGGCTTGTCGGGTTCAAGGACCTGAAGGCTGCCACGCATTTCCGTATGCGGTGGTCGGGGGCGCTCAAGGCATCGCCCTCGTCAGGCCGGACCTGGAACCCGCATCCGCATGACAGCACCTTCGCGCCGTGCCCGCCCCGCGCAACCTCGTCCCGGTCGCTGCAGTCCAGGCAGGTTGTGCGGTAAACCCGCTCTCTACGAAGCATCAAGCCGGCCGGGCCCCTGCGGGCTGAAAAGCCATGCCCTATGACCGGCCGCGTCGAAGGTGCGATGTGATCGAAATAAAGGGCCTCGGGTGCTCTAGGCGGTGAATACCGCCCCGTAGTGTGTGCCGTCCGTCCAAACGAGCCGAACGCCCGCAACCGCACTCTCGCCTGGTATGCACAACGCAAACTCCAGCGGGATCTCGGCGGTGTCCGAGACCACGATGCGCACGCCGGTCTCGGAAAGGTCCCACACGACACAGTCGATGGGCGCTTGGCCTTTCCGAAATGCGATCTGCCCTTCCAGAGAGGTGGAAAACCGCTCGTTCGCCCGACGCTCCGCCATGTTCTGCCTCATGCTCAGGAATTCACCTTAAGGAAAACTCCCTATAGGGGCTGAAGCTGGCATGAGGCTTTTCCTATGCATGATCGACGAAGCATGAAGAGGCCGATGGATTCCTCAGTGGCTTCGATCAGGAGCTGAAGAGTTCCGGGTGCTCGGCTTCGACCTGGGGCAGGGCTCGTAGGATTTCCGTGAGATGCCGGCGCATGGCCTCGGCAGCGTTGTCCTCGTCCTTGGCATCGATAGCCGACATGATGGTGCGGTGCTGCTCGATCAATGGCAGCATGGCCTCCGGCCCAGGGAGGGTGAGCTGGCAGACGCGGTCCATGTGGGCCTTGATGTCCTGGACAGCCTCCCATGCCAGCGGGCAACCGGCGCCCTCAGCCAGCGCAATGTGGAACAGTTCGTCATAGCGCTGGAAGGCAGCGTGATCGTCGCGCCGCGCGGCCTGTTCCTGCATCTCGAGCAGATCGTTGATCCTTTCCCGGCTCTGCCGGTCGAAGGATGAGCACGCCCGGCGCACGACGGCGGTCTCGATCGCCTCACGCACGAAGCGCGCCTCCATCATCTTCCTGACCGATATCTTCACCACGACCGTGCCGCGTTGGGGCTGGATCTCCACCAAGCGCGTGCGGGCAAGGCCGATCAGGGCCTCACGCACCGGCTGACGGGAAACGCCGTGCCGTTCGGCGATATCGCTTTCCGACAGCCGGACGCCAGGGGGAAGCTCCAAGGCAACGATCAGCCGGCGCAACTCGCTTTCGATGCGCTGGGCTGCGGAGCCATGGGAAACTGGAAAGGGCGTGTTCACGGCGGATCTCATTCTTTTGGCGAGTTGCGTTATATATTAGTGCATACTACCATACAAGCGTCGACCAGTTAAGCAGCGCCAAGCTGCATCTGGCCCCGGCTCAGGTGGGTGGACCGCCCGAGCCGAATACCGATTCGGCAGGAAGCCGGATCGGTAACAGTAGAGCACATGAGGAAGCCCTAGGAGGAATACTATGCTGACGAGAAGAACTCTTGCTGCGGTCACCCTTGGCCTGTGGACGGCCCTGATGAGCGGCACCGCAGGTGCCCAGACGACCCTCCGCTCCGCGGATATCCACCCGGATGGATATCCGACCGTTGAGGCGGTGAAGCATTTCGGCACCCTGCTCGAGAAGAAGACGAACGGCCGCTACAAGGTGCAGGTGTTCCACTCGGCCCAGCTCGGGCAGGAAAAGGACACGATCGAGCAGACCCGTTTCGGCGTGATCGACCTGAACCGGATCAACATGGGTCCGTTCAACAACCTGATCCCTGAAACCCTCATCCCCGGACTTCCCTTCATCTTCCGGTCGGTCGACCACATGCGCAAGACCATGGACGGACCTGTGGGCGAGCAGATCCTGAAGGCCTTCGAACCCCACGGCCTGGTGGCGCTCGCCTTCTACGACTCGGGTGCGCGGTCCTTCTACAACTCCAAGCGCGCCATCAACTCGCCTGCCGATCTCAAGGGCATGAAGGTCCGCGTGATCCAGTCCGACCTCTTCCTCGACATGGTGAACGCGCTGGGCGCCAATGCGACCCCGATGCCTCCGGGCGAGGTCTACTCCGCCCTGCAGACCGGTGTCGTGGACGGTGCCGAGAACAATTGGCCGAGCTACGACTCCTTCCGTCACTTCGAAGTGGCGAAGTACTACTCCCTGACCGAGCATTCCATGTCGCCGGAAGTGCTGGTGATGTCGAAAAGGAGCTTCGACAAGCTCTCGCCGGAAGACCAGAAGGCTGTGCGCGAGACGGCCAAGGAGTCGGTCGTCAAGATGCGCGAACTCTGGGAAGCCCGCGAGAAGGAAGCCGAGAAGAAGATCCGGGCCAGCGGCAGCCAGATCAACAACGTCGACAAGCAGCCCTTCATCGATGCGATGAAGCCCGTCTACGAGAAATACGCCAAGGATGCGAAGGTGAAGGATCTCGTTTCACGCATCCAGGCGACGAACTGAGTTCGGTCCTCCCGAACCAACCTGGGCCGGCTTCGGCCGGCCCTTTTTTCACCGCTGGAGATTATGATCGATGCGCGCTGGTCTTGCCGCGCTATCCCGAATTCTAGCCGTCGTGAACCGGGCGGCGCTATGGATTTCCGGGATCGGCCTCGTTCTGATGACTGCCTTTGTCGGCTGGCAGGTGTTCGGCCGATACGTGCTGAACCAGTCCCCCAGCTGGACTGAGCCTGCCTCGCTGCTGCTCATGAGCTGGTTCATCCTTCTCGGCTCCGCCGTGGGAGTCCGGGACGGCAATCATCTCGGCTTCGAGATCGGCCTTCACTACGCGCCCCATGGTTTGCGCCGCCTCATGCTTGGCGCCACCGAGGTGCTGGTTTTCCTATTTGGTGCAGCCATGACCTGGTACGGCGCAGAGCTTGCAGCGGAGACCTGGTCAGCGGCGATGCCCGGATTGCCGATCCCGCAAGGTATGGACTACGTGCCGCTCGCGGTCGGCGGTTTCCTGATTGCCCTTTTCTCGTTGGAGAAGTTCGTTCGCCTCCTGTCCCTCGGGGAAGAAGTGCCGCTCGTGCGGGTGGACGAGCCTCATCTCGTTGCTGTGAAGGATTGATGCCATGGAGATGTGGGTTCTTTTCGGCGTCTTCACGCTGCTGCTTCTCATCGGCACCCCGGTTGCGTTCTGCCTGGGCATCGCTTCGCTCGCGACCATTCTGTACATGGGACTGCCGCCTGTGGTGGTGTTCCAGCAGATCAACTCCGGCATGAACGCCTTCGCCATGATGGCGATCCCGTTCTTCATCTATGCGGGCGACCTCATGATGCGGGGTGGCATTGCCGATCGCCTGATCCGTCTTGCGGCCGGCCTCGTCGGCCATCTGCGCGGCGGCCTCGGGCAGGTGAACGTCGTGGCCTCCACCCTCTTCGGCGGCATTTCCGGATCCGCGATCGCGGACGCATCGGCCATCGGCGGCATCATGATTCCGCAGATGGAGAAGCGCGGCTACGCCAAGGATTACAGCGTCAACGTCACCGTGAACGCCGCGATCATCGCGCTCCTGATCCCGCCGTCCCACAACATGATCATCTATTCGATCGCGGCGGGCGGCACGATCTCGGTGGCGGATCTCTTCACCGCCGGCGTCATCCCCGGCTTCCTGCTCGCGGTTGCGCTGATGATCACGGCCTATGTGGTCGCCGTTCGCCGGGGTTATCCGGCCGATCCGTTCCCGGGTCTGCGGATGCTGGCCTATTTCTTCGCCTCGGCCGTGCCTGGCATCCTGCTGATCTTCATCATCTTCGGCGGCGTGCGCTCCGGCGTGTTCACCGCAACGGAGAGCTCTTGCATCGCGGTGGTCTATGCCCTGCTCGTGACGCTCTTCGTTTACCGTGAGATGAACTGGGAGAACTTCGTCGAGGCGACCCTCGGCGCGGTGCGCACGACCGCCATGGTCCTTCTCGTCATCGGCACGGCCAGTGCCTTCGGCTGGCTTATGGCCTTCCTCCAGGTACCGCAGGCGACGATCGCGCTGATGCAAGCCGTTTCGGACAACCCCATCGTCGTCCTGCTGCTCATCAACGTCATCCTGATCGTGCTCGGCACTTTCATGGACATGGCGCCGATGATCATCATCTGCACGCCGATCTTCCTGCCCGTCATCAAGGCCTTCGGCATCGACCCGGTGCATTTCGGCGTCATCCTGATTCTCAACGCCGGCATCGGCCTCAACACGCCGCCTGTGGGTTCTGTTCTCTTCGTCGGCTGCGCAGTGGGCAAGATCGCCATCGGCGAGGCCATGAAGACCATCTGGCCCTTCCTGGGAGCGAGCGTTCTCGTCCTGCTCCTCGTCACCTACATCCCTGGCCTTTCGCTCTGGCTCCCGGCGCTGTTCCGCTGAGCTGTTCCCGTTCCTTCCATCGAAAGAGATACCGATGACCATCGAAATCCGGCAGGTATGCCACCCCGAAGCCGTTCGCCATTTCAGCTCGGAGGAACTGCGCCGTCATTTCCTGATCGAGAAGCTTTTCGTTCCCGATGAGATCAAGCTGACCTACAGCCATATCGACCGGCTGGTGGTCGGGGGAGCGACCCCGGTTTCCGGCGCGCTCATCTTGGAGTCGCACAAGCAGATAGGGTCGCCCAACTTCCTCGATCGGCGAGAGCTCGGCGTCATGAACCTCGGCGGAGCAGGTCGTGTCACAACGGACGGGCAGGTCCATGAACTCGGGCCGCGCGACGCTCTCTATGTGGCCATGGGCACCAAGGAGGTTCGTTTCGAGAGCGCCGACGGAAGCACCCCGGCCAAGTTCTACCTCGTCAGCACTCCGGCTCATGCGCGTTTCGAGACCGTGAAGATCGGCCTCGACCGCGCGCGCCGGGTCGACCTGGGAGACGCCTCCAACGGCAATGTCCGGACCATCTTCCAGATGATTCACCCGGAGGTGTGCCGCTCCGCCCAGCTCGTGCTCGGCATGACGCAGCTGAAGCCGGGCAGCATGTGGAACACCATGCCGGCTCACCTCCACGATCGCCGCTCGGAGGTCTATGTCTATTTCGACCTGCAGCCGGATGCGCGCGTGTTTCATCTGATGGGCGAGGCCCAGGAGACCAAGCATCTCGTCGTTGCCAACGAGCAGGCGATCCTGTCTCCCGGCTGGTCGATCCATTCGGGCGTCGGCACCAGCAACTACGCCTTTGTCTGGGCCATGGGTGGCGACAACCAAGACTTCACCGATATGGACATGGTGCCCATGGACGCCTTGCGCTGAGGGACGGGCGATGATTTCCTTCGATCTGAAAGGCAAGACTGCCGTTGTGACCGGGGCCAATACAGGCCTCGGGCAAGGGATTTCGGTTGCGCTGGCCCAGGCGGGCGCATCCATCGTCGGGGTGGGGCGCTCCAGCATGGAGGAGACCGAGGGCCTATGCCGCGAGGCCGGCGCCAGGTTCCATGGTGTGCAGGCGGACCTTGCGACCCTCGAGCCCATCGAGCGCATCATCGGTGAGAGCATGGAGATGAGTGGCCGGATCGACATCCTGGTCAACAATGCCGGCATCATCCGACGGGCCGACGCCATCGAGTTCAGTGAGAAGGACTGGGATGACGTCATGAACGTCAATCTCAAGTCCACGTTCTTTCTGACCCAGGCGGTGGCCCGGACCATGCTGGCGGATGGGGGAGGCGGCAAGGTCATCAACATCGCCTCGCTTCTGTCTTTCCAGGGCGGAATTCGAATCCCGTCCTACACGGCAAGCAAGAGCGGCCTTGCAGGCCTCACGCGGCTGCTTGCCTGCGAATGGGCGGCAAAAGGCATCAACGTGAATGCCATCGCGCCGGGCTATTTCGTTACCAACAACACCGAAGCGCTTCGCGACGACCCGAAGCGAAGCACCGAAATCCTGGGCCGGATCCCGGCAGGTCGCTGGGGCGACCCGGGCGATCTCGGTGGCGCTGCCGTGTTCCTGGCGTCTTCGGCTGCGAACTACATCCATGGCGTCGTTCTGCCCGTCGATGGCGGCTGGCTGGCGCGATAAGAGTATTCTGGAGGAACAATGAACCGTAACGGCCAACCCTTTGCATTCGACCGCGACATCGAGTGGGAGCCCGCCGGCGAGGGCGTCCGGAGAAAAGTGCTGACCTACAATCCGGAGGTGATGATGGTGCGTGTGATCTTCGAGGCCGGCGCCATCGGCACCCCTCACTCGCATCCACACATCCAGTGCAGCCTCGTCGAGCAGGGCGTCTTCGACGTCACCGTTGCCGGACGCACTGAGCGCCTGAAGCAGGGCGACAGCTTTCTTGTGCCGTCAGGGGCGGTTCATGGCGCTGTCGCCATCGAAGCCGGTGTGCTCCTCGATGTGTTCACGCCCATGCGCGAGGACTTCGTCGCTCAAATCTGAGAAGCTTTCCGCGGCTCGAACATAGGTCGGTGCTGCGAAAACCCGATCCTTATCTTTACGGCCTCGTCAGCCCCAGTGGTCGACGAGGCCGACTGTTTTCCATTTCATGCAGACGCGCCGGTCCAAGACCATCGGTGTGCCGGGCCTCGGGCTGACCGGGATTGCTGCCATATAGGCAGCCTTTTAGTGATCACATTCCATATGGATAAGCGGCGGCAGCAGGAACGCCAGTTGCGCCGGCAAGGCAGGCGTTTTTGCCCTGTTAACCCTGTGCTCCCTTTCTTATTAGGGGCCGAAAAATTTCGCGCTTCCATGTGGAACCTCCTGGAGAGATGCGCGTTACACAGGGTCGAATTCCATCCAGACGAACAAAGTAGCTTTGGAATATCGGCGCATTGGGGATCCGGGTGAGAGTAGGCCTGGAACAGCGTAACGGGGGGCTTCCGTATGTCACAAGTCGATTCTGCCACCATGCAGCTTGATCCCAAGTTGCTTCTCAAGACCCTGCGTGCCTTCCGCCGTGGCGATTTTTCCGCCCGCCTGCCGTCCGACATGACAGGAATCGACGGTGAAATCGCAGAGGCATTCAACGACATCGCGGATCTGAACCAGGGCCTCGCCCGGGAACTCGACAGGGTGGCGAAGGTCGTCGGTAAAGAGGGCCGGATCGAGGAGCGCGGACGCCTTGCGGGAGCAACCGGTTGCTGGAGCGAGTGCGTCGACTCCGTAAACGCCATGATCGGCGACATCGTTCAGCCCACCGTCGAAGTGGCGCGCGTGATCGGCGCCGTGGCCAAGGGCGATCTGAGCCAGACCATCGGCCTCGAAAGCGACGGACGCCCCTTGCGCGGCGAGTTCCTGCGCATCGGCAAGGTTGTGAACACCATGGTCGGCCAGCTTGGCAGCTTCGCCTCCGAGGTGACCCGCGTGGCTCGCGAGGTGGGCTCCGAAGGCAAGCTGGGAGGCCAGGCGAAGGTCAAGGGCGTCGCCGGCACCTGGAAGGATCTCACTGAGAACGTGAACCTGATGGCCGCGAACCTCACCGGTCAGGTGCGTAACATTGCGGAGGTCACGACAGCGGTCGCAAACGGCGACCTGTCGAAGAAGATCACCGTCGACGTGAAAGGTGAAATTCTTGAGCTGAAGGACACCATCAACACCATGGTGGACCAGCTCAACTCCTTCGCGTCCGAAGTGACCCGCGTCGCGAAAGAGGTGGGCTCCGAAGGCAAGCTCGGCGGACAGGCTCAAGTGCGCGGCGTGGGCGGCGTGTGGAAAGACCTCACCGACAATGTGAACATGATGGCCGCGAACCTCACCGGCCAGGTGCGTAACATCGCGGAAGTGACCACCGCCGTTGCCCGGGGCGATCTGTCGAAGAAGATCACCGTGGATGTGAAGGGCGAGATCCTTGCTCTCAAATCCACGATTAACACCATGGTGGACCAGCTCAATTCCTTTGCGTCCGAGGTGACCCGTGTGGCCAAGGAGGTGGGCTCCGAAGGCAAACTCGGCGGTCAAGCGCAGGTGGAGGGCGTCGGCGGCGTCTGGCGGGACCTTACCGAAAACGTGAACATGATGGGCTCGAACCTCACCGCGCAGGTTCGTAACATTGCCGATGTCACCACGGCCGTCGCGAACGGCGACCTGTCGAAGAAGATCACCGTGGAGGTTCGCGGCGAGATCCTGGAGCTCAAGAACACCATCAACACCATGGTGGACCAGCTCAACTCCTTTGCCTCGGAGGTGACACGCGTCGCCAAGGAGGTGGGCTCCGAAGGCAAGCTTGGAGGCCAGGCGCAGGTGCGCGGCGTTGCGGGCACCTGGAAAGACCTCACAGACAATGTGAACCTCATGGCCGCCAACCTGACCGGTCAGGTGCGTAACATCGCCGAGGTCACGACCGCGGTCGCAAACGGCGACCTGTCGAAGAAGATTACCGTGGAGGTGAGAGGAGAAATCCTTGAGCTGAAGTCCACGATCAACACCATGGTGGATCAGCTCAACTCCTTTGCGGGCGAAGTGACCCGCGTGGCCAAGGAGGTGGGCTCCGAAGGCAAGCTCGGCGGACAAGCCCGAGTCGAAGGTGTCGCGGGCACCTGGAAGGATCTCACGGATAACGTGAACCTGATGGCGGCAAACCTCACCGGTCAGGTGCGTAACATCGCCGAGGTCACGACAGCGGTCGCCAATGGCGACCTGTCCAAAAAGATCACCGTGGATGTGCGTGGTGAGATCCTGGAGCTGAAATCCACCATCAACACCATGGTGGATCAGCTCAATTCATTCGCGGGCGAGGTGACCCGCGTGGCGCGTGAGGTGGGTACCGAAGGCAAGCTTGGAGGCCAAGCACAAGTGCGCGGTGTCGGCGGCGTGTGGAAAGACCTCACCGACAACGTGAACATGATGGCCGCGAACCTCACCGGCCAGGTGCGCAACATCGCGGAAGTCACGACTGCGGTTGCGAACGGCGACCTGTCCAAGAAAATCACCGTGGCTGTCGAAGGCGAGATCCTGGAGCTGAAGTCCACGATCAACACCATGGTGGACCAGCTCAATTCGTTTGCTGGCGAGGTGACCCGCGTGGCGCGCGAGGTGGGTACCGAAGGCAAGCTCGGCGGCCAGGCGCAGGTGCGCGGTGTCGGTGGTGTGTGGAAGGACCTCACCGACAACGTGAACATGATGGCCGCGAACCTCACCGGTCAGGTGCGTAACATCGCGGAAGTCACGACAGCGGTCGCCAATGGCGACCTGTCCAAAAAGATCACCGTGGATGTGCGTGGTGAGATCCTGGAGCTGAAATCGACCATCAATACCATGGTGGATCAGCTCAATTCCTTCGCCTCCGAGGTGACCCGTGTGGCGCGCGAGGTGGGTATCGAGGGCAAGCTCGGCGGTCAGGCGCAGGTGCGCGGCGTCGCCGGCACCTGGAAGGACCTCACAGACAATGTGAACATGATGGCGAACAACCTCACCGGTCAGGTGCGAGGCATCGCCAGCGTCGTGACCGCGGTTGCCGAGGGCGACCTCAAGCGCAAGCTCACCGTGGATGCCAAGGGCGAGATTGCGGCTCTCGCCGAGACTATCAACGAGATGATCGATACGCTCGCGACCTTCGCCGACCAGGTGACGAACGTCGCCCGCGAAGTGGGCGTCGAGGGCAAGCTCGGCGGTCAGGCAAGGGTGCCTGGCGCAGCGGGCCTGTGGCGTGACCTCACGGACAACGTGAACCAGCTCGCGGCGAACCTGACCACCCAGGTGCGCGCCATCGCGGATGTGGCCACCGCCGTGACCAAGGGCGATCTGACCCGGTCGATTTCGGTGGAAGCCTCGGGCGAGCTGGCCTCGCTCAAGGACAACGTCAACGAGATGATCCGCAACTTGCGCGATACGACGCTCAAGAACGCGGAGCAGGATTGGCTCAAGACCAATCTCGCCAAGTTCACCCGAATGCTGCAGGGCGAGCGCGACCTCACCACCGTGTCGAACATGATCCTGTCGGAGATCGCCCCGCTCGTGAACGCGCAGCAGGGCGTGTTCTACACGGTCGAGAGCGACGGCAACGAACCGATGCTCGAGATGGTAGCTTCCTATGCATTCACGGAAAGAAAGCACCTAAACAACCGCTTCCGCCTTCGCGAGGGTCTGGTTGGCCAGGTCGCCTACGAGAAGAAGCGCATTCTTCTCACCAACGTGCCGGGCGACTACATCACGATCAGCTCTGCTCTTGGTGAAGCGCCGCCGCTCAACATCATCGTTCTTCCGGTGCTGTTCGAACAGGAGGTGAAGGCCGTGATCGAGCTTGCCTCGTTCAGCCGCTTCTCGGAGACCCATCAATCCTTCCTTGAGCAGCTCACCGAGTCGATCGGTATTGTTCTCAACACGATTGCCGCGAACATGCGCACGGAAGGCCTGCTGAAGCAGTCGCAGCTCCTCACCACCGAGCTGCAGAGCCAGCAGGAGGAGTTGAGAACGACGAACGATCGGCTGGAACAGCAGGCCGCGACCCTGCGCCAATCGGAGGAGCTCCTGCGTCAGCAGCAGGAAGCGCTCCAGAAGACGAACGAGGAGCTGGAAGACAAGGCCCGTCTGCTCGAAATCCAGAAGCGCGAGGTCGAGACCAAGAACCAGGAGGTCTCGGTTGCGAAAACCGCGCTGGAGGAGAAGGCCGAGCAGCTCTCGCTGACGTCGCGCTACAAGTCGCAGTTCCTGGCCAACATGAGCCACGAACTCCGGACGCCTCTGAACTCGCTCCTTATTCTCTCGAAGCTTCTGACAGAGAACTCGGACGGCAACCTGACCGACAAGCAGAGGGAGTTCGCCAAGACGATCCATGCGGCAGGGTCCGACCTGCTATCGCTCATCAACGACATCCTGGATCTATCCAAGATCGAGTCCGGCACCGTGAGCATGGAAGTCTCAAGCGTCGGGTTCCGGGATCTCGTCGAGAATATGGAGCGCACCTTCCGCCAGGTTGCGGAGGAGAGAAAGCTCGACTTCCATATCGACGTGGACCAGAAGCTTCCGCCGACGATCAGGACGGATTCGAAACGCCTGCAGCAGGTGTTGCGCAATCTCTTGTCGAATGCCTTCAAGTTCACGGAGCGAGGCGGCGTCACCCTTCAGATCGGCACGGCCGAGGGATCGCCTCTGCGCGCCGGCAGCCAATGGATCGCGGTGTCCGTCACCGACACCGGGATCGGCATTCCGGAGGAGAAGCAGCGCATCATCTTCGAAGCCTTCCAGCAGGCCGACGGAACCACAAGCCGCAAGTACGGCGGAACGGGTCTCGGGCTGTCGATCAGCCGTGAAATCGCGCGCCTCCTCGGCGGTGAGATCGTGGTCTCCAGCACCCCGGGAAGCGGCTCGACCTTCACGCTCTTCCTGCCGATAGAGCCGCCTGCAAGTCACGGAAATGCAGGTGCAGGGTCCTTTAGCAAGGCCAATGGCGATGGTGCGACGAACTATGCTCCTTCCGATGACAGCTCAGGCACGATGATCCGGCAGCCATCGGCTGCGATGGCGCTCTCAGCCTCGCTGGACGATCGCCATGCGATCACGACAGGGGATCGGGTTGTCCTCATCATCGAAGACGACGCCATGTTCGCCTCGGTGTTGCTGGAACTCGCACGCGAGGAAGGCTTCAAGGGGCTCATCGCCATGGACGGAGCGTCCGCTCTGGCATTGGCCCACCGGTACAAGCCGCATGCGATCACCCTCGACATCGGCCTTCCCGACATGGACGGCTGGGCATTGCTCGATCTCCTGAAGCATGACCCCAGGACCCGGCATGTTCCGATCCATGTGATCTCGGTTGACGATCAGAAGAAGCGCGGCCTCAAAGCGGGCGCCTTCGGGTTCCTCGAGAAGCCTGTGGACCGGGAGGCTCTGATGGGGGCGCTGAACCGCACGAAGGAGTTCATCGACAGGCCTGTGAAGAAGCTGCTCCTCGTCGAGGACGACGACAACCAGCGCATGAGCTTGTCCGAGCTCATGAAGAACGAGCAGGTGGACGTTACTGCCGTGGGCACGGCCGAAGCGGCGTTGGAGACGATTCAGGTGCGGCAGTTCGATTGCGCTATCGTCGATCTCGGCTTGCCTGATCTTCCCGGTGTCGAGCTGATCGAGCGCATCCGCAACACAAAGAGTGGCGAGGAGCTGCCGATCGTCATTTATACGGGGCAGGATCTGACAAAGGCGGAGGAGCGGCGGCTGCAAGGTATTGCCGCGACCCTCATCGTCAAAGGGGAGGGCTCGTCCGAGCGGCTGCTGAACGATACGGCCTTGTTCCTGCACAAGACGATCAGCGCCATTCCTGAAGACAAGCATATCATCGTAGAGCGCCGGGCCGACGACTCGCTCGAGGGTCGAAAGGTTCTGGTCATCGACGACGACATGCGCAACATCTTCTCGCTGACGAGCGCACTCGAACAGTATGGGATGTCGGTTGTCTTCGCGGAAAACGGTCTCGAAGGGATCGAGAAGCTTCAGGCCACTCCTGAGATCGACGTGGCGCTGGTCGACATCATGATGCCGGAGATGGACGGTTACGAGACCATGCGTGAAATTCGACGCATCCCGCGTTATCACAACCTTCCGCTCGTCGCCGTTACGGCGAAGGCCATGAAGGGTGATCGCGAGAAATGCATTGAAGCAGGCGCCACGGACTATGTGTCGAAACCTGTGGACATCGATCAACTTCTCGCGGTCTTGCGCGTTCAGCTCAGTCGGAGCACTTATACCCCGGACAGGAATGCTGTTTCCAATGGCGTGGCAGAAACCGGACTGAACTCATGATGCACGACGTTAGACCGGTGGAGGCGAGCTCGGACTCAGATGCATTCCATCTGGTTTCGGCCCGGCTGCCGGCTGACCCGATCTTGGCAAAGATTCTGGTGGTCGATGACGATCCCCGGAATCTTATTGCCGTCGAAGAGGTGCTGCGCTCCCCCGGGATCGAAATCGTAAAGGCCGACTCCGGAGAGGCGGCCTTGAGGCAGGTTCTCCAGGAGGATTTCGCGGTCATTCTGCTTGACGTGCAGATGCCGCGGCTCGACGGATACGAGGTTGCCGGCCTGATCCGGAACCGGCCGCGCTCCTCGCGCGTGCCGATCCTGTTCCTTACGGCCTTCAACAAAGACGACATGCACGTCTTCAAAGGGTATTCGGCAGGTGCGGTCGATTATGTGTTCAAGCCCATCGAGCCACTGATCCTCAAGTCGAAGGTCGACATCTTCGTCGACCTTTACCGCAAGACGGAAGAGATCCGCCGACAAGGTGAGCAGGAGCGCCGCCTCCTGATGGAGAACCTGCATGTTCGCAGCGAGAAGCTGAGAACGGAGCAGGCTTTGCGCCGTCGCGAGGAGCATCAGGCGATTGTTCTGCAATCGCTGCCGATCGCGCTTTATACGGCCTCCGTCGAGGAGAATCACCGGCAGCTTCACTTCACGAACGAGAGCATCGAGCGCATTACCGGCTTTCGTCCCGAGGCTTTTCTCGAGCGCTCCGACTTCTGGTCTTCGCGGATCAATCCTGAGGATCAGGAGCGGGTTCTCACGGAATTGCAGCGTCTGGAAGAGGATGGCGCGGTCAATCTCGAATACCGCTGGCGCTGCGCGGACGGCGTGGAGAGGCACTTCCTCGACCAAACCGTGCTGATGCGCGATGACGAGGGACGGCCGAGGGAGTTCTTCGGCATGTGGTTCGATATCACCGAGCGCAAGCAGATGGAGCAGAACCTGCTTCACGCCAGCAAGCTCGAAGCCGTCGGGCGTCTCACCGGAGGCATAGCGCACGACTTCAACAACATGCTGAGCGTCGTCATCGGCAATCTTGATCTCCTGAAGAAAACCATTCAGGGCAACGAGAAGGCCGAGCGGCGTGTGCGCATGGCCCTGGAAAGCGCGCAACACTGCGCCGACCTGACATACCGCCTGCTGACCTTCTCACGACGCCAGGCGCTCCAGGTCTCGACCATCGACGTAAGTGTTCTAATGCCGAGCCTTCTGGAACTTATGCGGCGAACGCTGGGCGAGCGCATCAACGCAAAGCTGCAATCCCAGCAAGGCATCTGGCCGATTCAAGTCGACCGAGCCCAGTTCGAGGCCGCTCTCCTGAATCTTGCCGTGAATGCGCGGGACGCCATGCCGGAGGGCGGCGATCTTACGATCTCTGTCGAGAACCGGGTCACGGAGGAGGGAAGGTCCCATCCCAGCGGTGAGTTTGTGGTGATTTCCGTCAGCGACACCGGAACCGGGATGCCGCCGGAGGTTCTGGAGAAAGTGTTCGAGCCCTTCTTCACCACCAAGGAAAGCGGGAAGGGAACAGGCCTGGGCTTGAGCATGGTTTACGGTTTCGTTCAGCAGTGCCATGGCCATGTAGAAGTCGACAGCACTCCGAACGCCGGCACGACGATCCGGATTTTCCTGCCAAGATCTCAGGAAGCTGCTGCAAGCGCGTCGGAGGCTCAGCCCGGTTCGGCCCAGCCTTTCGGCGAAGGACGAACCGTGCTGGTCGTCGAGGACAATCCGGCCGTTCGTCAGGTGGCGATCTCCACCCTGCATTCCCTAGGATTCCAGGTGATCGAAGCGGAGAATGGCGATGAAGCCGCGGAATTGCTGAAGTTGAGCAAGGACGTGAGTCTCGTGCTCTCGGACGTCAGAATGCCGGGTGAACTTTCTGGAGTCGATCTGGCGCGCCTCGTTCAGCAGGAGCGGCCGGAAATCCAGGTTCTTTTGACCACAGGCTATTTCGACGGCGAAGATACGGTTGAGGGTCTCAATCTTCTCTACAAGCCGTACCGAGCAGCGGATCTCGCAGAAAAAATCAGGTCATTGATGGAACTGCCGCAGCCTGATCGGGCCGACGTGGCGCCGCCTCGCTCCGTTGCTGTTGCATAGGTCAACCTTTAAGAGTCGATGCTGAGCGTGTCTCTGTCGCCACGCCAAGCGGTGTAGAAGTCGCCGGTGCGATCGAAGATGAAAACGGTTGGGTCGTTGGACACCATGGACCAGCACGCCGACTCGATGGCGAACTTCAATGCCTTGGCGCGAAAGTAGAAGGACCCAAGATCTCGGCCGAATTGCGAAACGGTCCAGCGGTTGTGTTTGAATGCAACGCAGTATGCTCCGTGGGGCATGAGGCACCTCCCAAGTAGCTGGGCCGGCAAATCACAGGTGCCGTTGCTAAACATCTTCGAAAAAGAAGGCAACCCACCAGGGCCTATCTACCGGGCGAACCTTTAACGATGGGTTTCGCAGGGCATCTGCTTCGGGCCGGGCAGTTTCATGCGCTGCGGCAGCAACTGGGTCAGAGAGAAGCTGTCACTCCACCATCAACATAGATGATCTGCCCGTTGACGAAGTTCGAAGCGTCCGAGGCGAGGAAGACGCCGGCTCCGACGAGATCCTTGAGTTCACCCCAACGGCGAGAGGGCGTACGGGCGATCAGCCAATCCGAAAAAGCCCGATCATCGACGAGGGCCTGGTTGAGTTCCGTCTTGAAGTAGCCCGGCCCGATGCCGTTGACCTGCAGGCCGTGCTTGCCCCAATCGATGGCCATGCCCTTCGTCAGCATCTTCACCGCTCCCTTGCTTGCCGTGTAGGGAGCAATCGACGGGCGGCCGAGTTCGCTTTGAACCGAGCAGATGTTGATGATCTTCCCACGTCCACGGGGAATCATCTTTCTGGCGACGGCCTGGCCAACGTAGAAGACACTGTCGACATTGACCGTCATCAACTCATGCCACGTATCCTCCGCAAATTCCTCCAGTGGGGCTCGGCGCTGCATTCCGGCATTGTTCACCAGAATGTCGATGGGCCCGACGGAGGTCTCGATGGTCTCGACGGCGTCCTTGACGGCAGCGCTGTCGGTAACATCGAAGGCCATCTCGTATACGCTGAGGCCTTCGTGGCGCAGCGTCCGTGCGGCGTCCGCTACCTTGTCGGGCCGGCGGCCGTTGAGCACAACCCTCGCCCCCGCCTGACCCAAGCCTAAAGCCAGAGCAAGGCCGATGCCTGCGCTTGACCCCGTCACCAGAGCAACGCGCCCCGTTAGATCGAAGAGACCCCCAACGCTCATAGCACTCGCCCCGGATTCAGGATGCCCTCGGGATCGAGCATCTGCTTCATCTTGGCCATCAGTTCACGCTCAGGCTCGGTCCTGCTCAAGGGGAGGTACGGGCGCTTGATCCGCCCGATGCCATGCTCGGCTGAGATGGATCCCCCAAGCCCGGACACGAGATCATAGACGAGCTTCTGAACGCCCTTCTTGATGCCGTCATCCATATCGCGAATGGCGACGTTGATGTGGATGTTGCTGTCGGCCACATGGCCGAAGACCACGTAGACAGCATCCGGCCAATGCCTCGGCATCTCCTGACGCAGGTGTTCGACCGCCTCGGTCATCCGGTTGAGAGGGACGCTGACATCGAACCGGATCTCCTCCGGCAGGAAGCGACCGTATTCATAGGGTGTTTCCCGATAGGCCCAGAAGCGGTTCCTGCCTGCACGCGATTGGGCAACCACCGCATCCTTGATGAGGTTTTGCTCATAAAACTCGCCGAGGAGCAGCGAGAAGGCTTCCGTTCCTGCGGGATCCTCTCCCATGTCGGCTTCAATCAGCAGGGTCACGTCGTGCTCGGCTTCGAAAGCGGCCGGCAAGCCGCAGATCCCGGTTGCAACCGTCATGAACTCCCGCCACATGGCCTCGAAAACCAGCAGGCGCCCTGGATGAGCCTGCTGGAATTTGCGCAGCACCACGAGGGCGTCATCGAAGCTGCTGACCGCGCAGAGAGCCGTCTGGATGCCTTGCGGCTTCGGGTGCAGGCCGATGACCACGCGCGTGATGACGCCAAGCGTCCCTTCGCTGCCGATGAACAACTGGGTCCAATCGTATCCGGCATTGTTCTTCAGCATCTTGTTGAGCGAGCGTATCACGGTGCCGTCCGCAAGGACGACTTCGAGGCCCAAGGTGTTGCGCCTCGCCATGCCATAACGCACCACCTGATTGCCGCCTGCATTGGTCGCGATGTTGCCGCCGATGGTGCAACTGCCCCGTGCTCCCAGATCGATCCCGCACAGGAAGCCTGCTTCATCGGCGGCCTGCTGGATGGTGGCGAGCGGCGTGCCGGCAAGGGCCGTCAACGTAGCGCTGGCCTGGTCAATCTCCTCGATCCCGTTCATGCGCTCCAGAGAAAGAGCGATTTCCCCAGTCTCCGGATGCGCACCGCCCGCAAGCCCCGTCAACCCGCCCTGAGTGACGACCGGGTGGCGGTGCTGGTGGCAAATCTTCAGGGCCGCCGCGATATCCTCTGTCGTTTGGGGAAGGATCAAAGCCAGAGGCTGAGTCGGTTGCAACCCGCTCGCATCGGCATGGTTGCGGGACGGGATATCGGACCCGGTGCGAACCTGGGTTCCCAAGGCAGCTGCGAGAGCCTCGATCACATTGCTCATTGTTTTTCTGTCTTCGCGAATGGGGTGGTGATTGCTGAGCGGACCGGGAGAAACGCCCAAGCTGCATTCAGGCGTTTTGAGTGACACGCACGATCGCGTCCGGTCGCTTCCAGAGATCCGGCAGCAATTCGAGGCCTAGGCCAGGCTTCATGTTCACTGTGACCTCTCCTCGTGTGACGACGGGCAGCTCCGTGACAAGCTCGGTGTACCAGCCGGTGTAGAAGGCCCGGACGCTCTCCTGAATGAGCGCATTGCGCGCATGCAGGGAGAAGTGACAGGAAGCGGCGTACACCACAGGGCCGGTGCAGTCATGGGGGGCTACCGGCACATGCCAGGCTTCTGCCAGAGCCGCAATCTTGCGTGCCTCCGTCAAGCCGCCGCACCAGGAGAGGTCGAGCATGGCCACGCCTGCCACGCCTGTTTCGAGATACTCCCGGAACGCGTGGGTATAGGAGAGCGTCTCCGAGGCGCAAACCCATGCCTTGGAGTGCCGGGCGTATTCCTTCAGATCGCCGATATTGTCGAGGCGGAAGGGATCCTCGTGCCAATAGGTGTTGAACTCGGTGAGGGCTGCCGCAAGCTTTTTGGCCATGGGCAGGCTCCACAAGGAGTGAAACTCGACCATGATATCCATCTTGTCGCCTACGGCCCTGCGGATCTTGGCAAAGGGTTCGAGGGCCGTGCGCAGCTCATCGGGTGAAATATCGTAGCCATGGCTGCGCTCGGCGGCGAGATCGAACGGCCAGATCTTCATCCCCGTGATGCCCTGCTCCAGCAGGGAATGAGCCAGCTCATCGGCGTGGTGAAGGAAGCCTTCGAGATCCTCGTAGGCTCCTTCCGCATCGCCGATGCCCCAATTGGCTACCTTCTGAGCGCGGCTGTCCCGAATATAGCGGTAGCCGGCACAGGTGTTGTAGACCCGGATCTTGTCCCGCGAGCGCCCTCCCAGCATGTCGCAGACGGGCTTGCCGTGAGCCTTGCCGAAAATGTCCCACAGGGCGATGTCGATGGCGGAGTTGCCGCGCGTCTCCACCCCGGCAGAGCGCCAGCCCAGATAGTTCTGGAGATCGCGGTTGATGCCTTCGATCTGGAGAGGGTCGCGGCCTATAAGCTTGGCCGCCGTCGTTTCGTGGATGTAAGCCTCCACGGCAGCGGCGCCCATGAAAGTTTCGCCAAGGCCGCAAAGCCCGTCATCCGTATGGATTCGGATCCAGATGATGTTGGCGAATTCCTGAAGGCGAATTGTTTCGATCTGCGTGATCTTCATCGGATCCTCATGGCAGTTGCGCCTTTCAGGTCAACTGGTTTGACGCAACAGAGCTTCCACCAGGGGCAGCGGAGCAGACAGGGTTGTTTATGATAGCCGCCGTGATGATGAGCGCGAGCGTTTTTCTCCCGTGTAAGATGTTACATGATGCGAAAGGGAGCAGGCGCGTCGCTGTTCATGCCCGATTGAGGTAGAGCTGCCGCGAGCTTGACCAACGGGCGAATTGACACTTTGTGAAACTAAGCCTTAGATCGCGAAAATCTTCGCTCTTTGCCGGACTTGAAGAGTCCGGGAGGGGGAACAGAATCAATATCATTCTGGAGAGCCCGAGGTGGGAGGAGCCGTGAACAGGCTAAGCGCTATCTTCTTCAAAGGCCTGGAAGGTCTGCTGGTGCTGTTGTTGGCGGCCATGGTCGTCATGGTCTTCGGCAATGTCGTCCTGCGCTATCTTTTCGACACCGGGATCGATGTCTCAGAAGAGTTATCCCGCTACTTTTTCGTCTGGCTGACGTTCATCGGAGCTGTCGTGGTCGGGCGTGAGCATGCCCATTTGGGGGTCGAAACTCTGGTCTCGCGGCTCGGCGACAAAGGGCGCAAGCTCTGCATGGTCCTGTCGGATCTGTTCATCATCGCTTGCTGCGCCGTGTTCTTTTGGGGCACCTGGCAACAGGCCGAGATCAATGCCACGAACTATGCGCCCATCACCGAAATCTCGATGCTCTGGATCTACGGGGTCGGCTTCTTTGCGAGCCTGGGCTTGGGCCTCCTGGCAGCCCTCCGGATCCTTCGCGTCGTCAGCGGGCGGATGAGCGAGCAGGAGCTCAGGGCTTTTGCCGGCGACTACAGTGATGATGCGGCTCATGCTCTGAGGGAACGTCTCGAGTGACCATTGTTGTTTTCCTCACCTCGCTTCTAGGATCCATGGCGCTCGGCATGCCGATCGCTTTTGCGCTCATCGTCTGCGCACTGGCCCTCATGCTCTGGCTTGGCAATTTCGACAGCCAGATCGTTGCTCAGAACATGATCATCGGCGCGGACAACTTCCAGCTTCTGGCCGTTCCCTTCTTCCTTCTGGCAGGGGAGCTGATGAATGTCGGGGGGCTTTCGAAGCGCATCGTCAACTTCGCCCTCGCATGCCTTGGGCATATCCACGGCGGCTTGGGCTATGTGGCCATCGTCGCTGCGCTGATCCTCGCTGCCTTGTCGGGTTCGGCCGCTGCCGACACTGCTGCGCTTGCGGCTATTCTCATCCCGATGATGCGGAATGCCGGATATGATATCCCTCGCTCCGCAGGCCTCATCGCGGCGGGCGGCATCATTGCCCCGGTCATTCCGCCTTCCATCGGCTTCATCATCTTCGGTGTTGCAGCCAACGTGTCGATCTCCCAGCTCTTTCTGGCCGGTGTCGTACCCGGTTTGATGATGGGCCTTTCGCTCGTGGTCGCATGGGCCATCGTTGTCAGAAGAGACAAGCTGGAGCGGGCTCCACGGGCCAGCATGCGCGAGCGCGGCAAGGCCTTCATCGATGGCTTCTTTGCGCTTATGATGCCTGTTCTGATCCTCGGCGGCATCAAATGGGGCATTGTGACACCCACGGAAGCCGCCGTGCTGGCCGCCGTCTATGCCCTTGTCATCGGCATGTTCGTCTACCGTGAGCTGAAGCCGTCGATGCTGTATGGGGTTTTTCTCACGGCCGCCAAGACGACGGCGGTGGTGATGTTCCTTGTCGCGGCAGCGCTTGTTTCCGCCTGGCTCATCACTCAGGCGAATATTCCGGGAGAGATCAGCGGTCTCATTCAGCCTCTGATGGGCAACAAGACGGCTCTGATGTTTGCGATGATGTTCCTGGTCGTCATCGTCGGCACCGCTCTGGACTTTTCGCCCACGGTTCTGATCCTGACGCCGGTTCTCATGCCGATCGTCAAGCAGGCCGGGATCGATCCGGTCTATTTCGGCGTCCTGTTCATCATCAACAATGCCATCGGCCTGATTACACCTCCTGTGGGAATCGTGCTCAATGTGGTCAGCGGCGTTGCCCGCGTCCCCATGGGGGCGGTGATCCGCGGGGTCAATCCGTTCCTGATGGCTCAGATTTTCGTGCTCGTCCTGCTCATCGTCTTCCCCGACCTGGTAATGGTCCCTCTTGCCTGGCTACGAGGCCGATGAACCGGATGAAGAATAAAACTCAAAGAGAGGAAACACCTATGAAAACATTGAAATTCGCACTTGCGGCAGGCGTTGCGGCAACCTTTTTCGCAGCTGTCCCTGCTTCCGCTCAGTTCACCGAGCGCAATATCCGCCTGTCCAACGGCGTGAACGAGGATCACCCGAACGGCAAGGGCGTCGACAAGTTCAGGGCCTGCCTTGCCGACAAATCCGGTGGCAAGATGAAGGTGCAGGGCTTCTGGGGCAACGCTCTGGGTGGAGACCTTCAGGCGACCCAGGCCCTGCGCTCGGGCACGCAGGAGATGGTCGTCACGTCGAGCTCGCCCCTCATCGGCATCCTGCCCGATCTCGGGGTGTTCGATCTGCCGTTCCTTTTCGCCAATGAGAAGGAAGCCGACGCGATCCTGGACGGCAGCTTCGGCAAGCATATCAGTGACAAGCTGGAGACGGTCGGGCTCGTCAACCTGGCCTATTGGGAAAACGGTTTCCGCAACCTGACCAACTCGCGCCGCCCGGTCGAGAAGTGGGAGGACTTCAAGGGCCTCAAGGTTCGCGTCATGCAGAACAACGTCTTCCTGGACACGTTCAAGAACATGGGCGCCAATGCCGTTCCGATGGCGTTCGGCGAGGTGTTCACGGCGCTTGAGACAAAGGCCATTGACGGCCAGGAGAATCCCTTCGTGACCATCGACACCTCCAAGTTCTACGAGGTGCAGAAATACCTGTCGGTCACGCGCCACGCCTATACGCCCTTCCTGGTGCTTTACTCCAAGAAGCTTTGGGACGGGCTGTCGAAGGACGAGCAGGCTGCTCTTCGGGATTGCGCCGTGGTCTCTCGCGATGAACAGCGCAAGGTGATCCGCGAGCTGTCGCAGGCCTCGCTCGACAAGATCAAGGGAGAGGGAACCGTCGTCAACGAGCTGAATGCCCAGGAGGCCCAGCGCATGCGCGAGCAGGCGCGGTCCGTGTGGGATAAGCATGCGGCGACGATCGGCCCGGAAACCGTGAAGATGATGCAGGCTGAAATCGACAAGGTTCGCGGAAAGTAATCCGTCGCGCCTGAGACCAGCTGCGCCGCTCAGGAAACTGAGCGGCGCAGCTATCCGTTTGAAGGGTTTCAAGAGCCGAGCCTCTTTCAGAATGCGTCTGTTGAGAGCTGGGCAGCATTTGCCAGATAACCGCCATCGCTTTCTCCTCGCCAGTTCAGGTGGGATGGCCATGCGGGGATCGTGGCTGTCATACGATGATCGAAGCGGAGGGCTTGAACGATGCAGATCCTGATCCTTGGAGCTGCGGGCATGGTTGGCCGCAAGCTCACCGAGCGCCTCGTCGCAGACGGCCATTTGGGCGGGCGGGCCATCGCGCGTCTGGTCCTGCACGATGTCGTCGAGCCTCAGCGTCCTGACACCCCGTTTTCGGTCGAGACATTGACGTCCGACTTCTCCATCCCCGGGGAGGCGGAAAAGCTCGTCGCCGGCCGCCCCGACGTCATCTTTCACCTCGCCGCAATCGTCTCCGGCGAGGCCGAAGCGGATTTGGACAAGGGGTATCGGATCAATCTTGACGGCACCCGGTTCCTCTTCGACGCCATTCGCCTTGTCGGAGACGGGTACCAGCCGCGTGTCGTCTTCACGTCCTCCATTGCGGTCTTCGGAGCACCCTTCCCGGATGCGATCGGCGACGAGTTCTTCCTGACTCCGCTCACGAGCTACGGCGCTCAGAAGGCCATGGGGGAGCTGCTGCTGGCGGACTACTCGCGGCGTGGTTTCTTCGACGGAATCGGCATTCGTCTTCCCACCATCTGCGTGCGGCCGGGAAAGCCCAACAAGGCAGCATCCGGCTTCTTCTCAAGCATCATCCGCGAGCCTTTGAACGGGCAGGAGGTGGTTCTGCCCGTGCCCGTGGACGTGCGCCATTCCCACGCGTCGCCTCGCTCGGCCGTGAACTTCCTGATGCATGCGGCGACGCTCGATACGGCCGAAATCGGTCCTCGGCGCAATATGACGATGCCGAGCGTTTCGGTGACAGTTGCGGAACAGATCGAGGCTCTTCGGCGCGTGGCCGGAGAGCGCTATGTGGCGAGGATTCACCACGAGCTCGACCCGTACATCATGCGCATCGTTGAGGGCTGGCCGCGCCGCTTCGATGCTCGCCGAGCCGAAAGCCTTGGCTTTAGAGCCGAACAAAGCTTCGACGAGATCATCAACATCTATATCGAAGATGAGCTTGGCGGCGCCCTCGCACATTAGGGCGTGCCGCCGATGAGCCGGAAACGCATTGGATTCGCAGGAAAGCAGATCCGTCTGCCGCAATCACGGCCGCTTCGGATCGCGCTCGGCGTCATTCTGATCCTCGCCGGGTTCGTCGGGTTCCTGCCCATCCTCGGGTTCTGGATGATCCCTCTGGGGCTGATGGTGCTTTCCGTGGATCTGCCGCTTGCCCGCAGGCTCAGGCGCAGGGCAGCCATCTGGTGGGGGCGCCGGTACAATCGCTGGCGCCACCCGAACCATTCCTTCAAGAGAAGCGTGGGCGTGAGACGAAAATAGGCCTGCACCCTCAGGTCGGGATCCGCTGAGAAAGTGCGGTTTACCGGATGAGGTCGGAGAGGGCGTCGGCTACGGCTTTGGCGCCGTTTTCCCGGATGCGGACGATCCTGAGAGCCCGCTCCTTCTGTTCGAGGCGATACAGATAAGGATCGAACTCAAGCGGCAGGGCCGGATCGCCAAGGTAGCGAGGCTTGTCCCCTCGCTCATAATAATCAGCCCGCAGGGTTTGACCGAGATGCTCCTGGACGGAGCGGGGAAGCGGAGGAACGTTGCTGCGCGCCTGCAAAGCTGCCTGGTTACCGTGAGATGCCGAAATATTGTTTAACATGACCTTGTCTCATCAAATCGCCAAATTCAACGTGCAGCAGGGCCCATCGGTTGCGGCCTGAGACCGACTAATCTCGATTGAAAGAACAGAGCCGTCCGAATTCGGCAGTAATCGGTCGCCGCTGACCGCGCACTTGGCTGAACGATCGTCCAAGTACCGTAGAGTAACACAGTATCGGCGAAATCGTCCCGTCCGGAGCGCAGGTTGCGCGAAGAAGAGAACAACAGTTTTGCAGTCCGGTCGTAGCATTTTCGATACAGCCACGGCACTGCAAATCAGACAATCTAGTCACATCCAGCCACGAGTGAGCCGCAAAAAGCGGCCTCTCGTGCAGTGAAGAGGCAACAGAGCTTTCTCTGTAGGGGCACAGATGAATCAAGTGGATCAACAGGTCGAGCAAATCGCTCGGGCGTTTTTTCGTGCTCGGATCGAGGGGGGCATTTGGGAGAGTGCGCCGCGCGTTCTCCAGCACGAGTTCCGCCTTTATGCGCGCCAAGCCATCAGCATGCTCGATAACCCGCAGGAGCAGTCCACGATCGCAGAGGGCGAGGGAGCGGGAGCCAGGTCTCTGGAGGCGGCGTAGAGCGCCCTTCGGACATTGAGTCCCTGCCAGCAACTCCCGGGCTCCAGGCTGAAGCGACGTAGGCTCGACCAACTTGGCTTCCAGCCAAGTTCACACCCTTTTGTGCGGCAAAAGGGGGGGGCCTGTTGAAGGCGCGGCATTTCCTGCCATCTTGAAGTGGTGCAGTATCCCGACTGCGAGAGGGCCTGCTCGGCATAGGGTGTGAGGAGTTTTTCATGCAATCTCCCGACGAATGGGAAATCCCGCCCGAGTTCCAGCCCGACCCGCGAACACTCAATTACGACCTGGGAAAGGCCCTGGATGCCGTCGTGTCGCTGCGCGCAAGGGCTCCCGACGATGCCTTCACGGCCGAGACGCTCGGCACCGAACGGGCGGGGCAGGGTGTCGTCATCCGGGATGACGGCCTCGTGGTCACCATCGGATATCTGATCGCGGAGGCCGAGGAGGTCTGGCTCACCACCAACCGGGGACGCGTCGTGCAGGCCCATGTGCTCGCCTACGACTACGAGAGCGGTTTCGGCTTGGTGCAGGCCCTCGAGCCGCTGGGTGTGCCGGTGCTGGCCCTTGGCGACTCCCGGCGCCTGGCCTCGGGAGATCCGGTGGTCGTCGCAGGCAGCGGGGGGCAGCACCACTCGGTTGCCGCGCAGGTGGTGGCCTGCCAGGAATTCGCCGGTTACTGGGAGTACCTGATCGACTCCGCGATCTTCACCGCACCCGCTCATCCGAACTGGGGCGGCACGGCCCTCATCGGGCCGCGCGGCGATCTCGTGGGCATCGGCTCGCTCCAGCTCCAGCATCAGGCCGCCGGCGGGAGCGTGGTGCCGCTCAACATGAGCGTGCCGATCGATATCCTGAAGCCCATCCTCGACGATCTCCTGACCTTGGGCCGGGTCAAGGGCCAGCCCAGGCCATGGCTCGGGTTCTATGTGGCGGAGGCCGAGGACGATCAAATCACGGTCATCGGCTTGGCCGGAGACGCTCCGGCCCAGAGAGCCGGTCTGCGGGCCGGTGATCAGGTGCACGCGGTTGCCGGTCAGGCCGTGACATCCCTAGCGGAGTTCTACCGGGCGATCTGGGCTCTGGGACCGGCCGGCGTGGACGTTCCTTTGACGCTCGAGCGGGAGGGCGACATGTTCGATGTCACCTTGAGGTCTGCCGACCGCGGTCGCTTCATGAAGACGCCGCGCCTTCAGTAACCCCGGCCGATCAGCTCCGGGCTTGGCGTACGAGACGGGCAATCCGGTTCAGGTGCCGGTCCCGGATTCCGAAGCCCTCCAGCCCATGGACCGTGTCGAAGAGATAGTCCCGGCATGAGCCGAGAGCGCCGGCAGCGGTTGCAATCACCTGGGCCGTATCGGCCTCCGAGACCGGACGCACGTAGTTGCGGGCTTCGCGGTTGATGGTGAAAGCGATGGCGAAGCTGTTGTCCGGGATGCCTGGACCGTGCAGCCTTACCCAGCGCGGCACATAGGATCCGGTGACCATCTCGCGCCGCCAGATCAATTCAAGCTCGGTCCTCGCCTCGGCTTCGGCAATCCGAAACGCGACGCCCCGGCAGGAGCCTCCTCGGTCGAGACCCAGAACAAGACCCGGACGCTCCGGCGTTCCCCGCCCGATGGGCGTGGAAAGACAGAACTGCCGGTGCCAGCCCCGGATCAGGACAGGTTGCTGCTCGACGTAGTGAAATGCCGGGTTCCAGATCAGGGAGCCATAGCCGAACAGCCAGACGTCTCCCGGTGCAGGCTGGGCCGCAAGGGTTTCTTCGAGGGAGGCGCGCCTCTCGTCCTCGCTCAGCACGGGAATCGGAACGCTCGAGCGCGCGATCATCTCATCGACAAACCCGCTTTGCAGCGCATCGCGGCTCAAGGCGTGAGGCCGCTTCTTCGCGCTTTCACGATCCATCTGGCTCTCCGGGATAGAACGGGCAGGAACTCCTTCGGCACCGCATCGTTCCGACCCTAGAACTGTTTCCACAGACGTGGAACCGCTTCTCCTCTCTGCTGGGCCGCATTTTTGGCGAACCGGTCAGCTCGGCCGAGAATGCTCCAGGGCTGCTCCCTGGAGCAGCATTCCGAATCGTGAGAGGGTGCCGATCCGCAGGCGGAGGGACAGGGTGAACCGAGATGTGATGCTGCCGGCCGGCGAAACCGTTCCGGCGCTTGGGCAGGGCACCTGGCAGATGGCGGAGGCCGGCAATCGCCGGGCAGGGGAGGTCCAGGCGCTGCGCCTTGGCGTCGAGCTTGGGATGACCCTGATCGACACCGCCGAGATGTATGGAGAGGGCGCGGCCGAAGAGCTTGTGGCCGAAGCCTTAGCCGATCGGCGAGAGCGGCTTTTCCTCGTGAGCAAGGTCTATCCGCACAATGCAAGCCGCCGGGGCGTCGTGCAGGCCTGCGAGCGCAGTCTCAAGCGCCTCGGGACGGACAGGCTCGACCTTTATCTCCTGCACTGGCGCGGGTCCGTGCCGCTGGAGGAAACGGTCGCCGGCTTCGAGGAGCTTCGGCGCTCGGGGAAGATCCGCCACTGGGGCGTGAGCAACTTCGACATCGAGGACATGGAGGAATTGCTCCAGGTGCCCGGAGGAGAGAACTGCGCGACCAACCAGGTGCTCTACAACGTCTCGCGGCGCGGCCCTGAATTCGAGCTGATCCCGTGGATGGCGGCACGCGGAATGCCGCTGATGGCCTACAGCCCCATCGAGCAGGGCCGGCTCCCCCGCTCCGGCGCCCTGCAGGCGATCGGGCAGAAGCATGGGGCAGGCCCCTTCCAGATCGCGCTTGCCTGGCTGCTCCAGAAACCTGGAGTGATCGCGATCCCGAAAGCATCCAGCGCCGATCACGTCAGGAGCAATCATTCCGCTCCTCAAATTCAGCTCAGCCCGGAAGACCTGCAGGTCATCGATGCCGAATTTCCGCCGCCCCGGCGGAAACGTCCGCTGGAGATGCTGTGATGCAGCCTTTCAAAGAACATGCCGACAGGAAGGACACGACGAGCCCTATGACATTCTCACGAGCCGATGCCCTCACCGTTGCGGAACTCCTCAGAACCACCGCTCAAGCGGAGATCCTGCCGCGTTTCCGCAACCTGTCCGCCGGCGCGATCCGCACGAAGACGTCTCAGCTCGATCTCGTGACGGATGCGGACGAGGCTGCGGAGCGGGTGATCGAAGCCGAGCTTCTTCGCCTGTTCCCGGGGGCGCTCGTGGTTGGGGAGGAGGGGGTGAGCCGCGACCCGAAACTGCTCGACGGCCTGGGGGACGCCGATCTCGCCTTCATCCTCGATCCCGTCGACGGCACCTTGAACTTCGCCTCAGGCCTGCCGCTGTTCGGCGTCATGGCCGCCGTGGTGATGCGGGGGGAGGTTGTTTGCGGCATCGTTCTCGATCCGATCTCCGACGATTGGGCGATAGCCGTTCGTGGAGAGGGAGCCTGGATCCAGCGCCCCGACGGCAGCACGAGCCCCCTGCAGGCGGCCTCCGCCGTGCGGTTGGCGGAGATGGCCGGCAACGTGTCATGGCGCTACCTGCCGGAGGAGCTCCGGCCAGTGGTCACAGGGAACCTGCCGCGCGTTGCCATGGCGGCGGATCTGCGCTGCTCCGCTCATACCTACCGCCTGATTGCAGCCGGCCACCTGCACTTCTCGTTCTCGTCCAGCGTGATGCCGTGGGATCATGCGGCGGGCTGGCTGATCTACCGCGAGGCCGGAGGCTATACGGCGCATTTCGACGGCTCGCCCTATCGCCCTGTCAACCGCGGCGGCGGTCTCATCAGCGCGCCAGATCGGGAGAGCTGGCAGGCCGTGCGCGATGCGCTGCTGGGCTCTCAGGCGTGATCCTTCTTGCGAAGGTAGTTGTAGACGGTAGCGCGCCCTAGGCCGAGGATGCGGGAGATGTAGGCCGCCGCATTGCGGCCGCCGAAGGCGCCGTCGCCGGCGAGATCGGTGACGAGCTGCTGCTTCTGGGCCCGGCTCATGTCCGTCACGGACAGCCCCCGCTCCCGCGTCCAGGATAGGATGTACTCGTTGATGCGCTCGTGCCAGTCCTCCTTGAACAGGGATGCCGGCTTCTCCGGAACCTGGGGAATGGACACGAGAGCGTTCAGCGTCTGCATGACCGCATGGAAATGCGAGACGTCCACGTTGATGCAGAGGATGCCGATAGCCTTTTCATGCGAGCGCAGCACGGCGCTGACCGATTTGATGCGCCTGCCGTCCCAGTTCACCTTTTCATAGGGCCCGATGATGATGTCGGAGGGCTTGAAGTCGATCTCGTTCAGGAGCGAGGGCTCGCCGAGCTCGCGCTTGGAGAACGGATTGGAGAGGTACACCACGGTCTCGGTCGAGAGATCGTGGAGAACCACCTCCGCGTAGGGCCGGAAGAGCAGGGCGATGGCGTCGCATACGGGGGCATAGCTTGCCAGCTCCGGCGCCATCGCCATCCTTGCGAGCGCTTTGCGGCCCTGGCTCATGTGAGCTCTGTGCGAACGAACTGCGCAAGCCGCTCGAGCCCCGCTTCGAGGTGGTGCGCGGGCGCGCCGATGCCGATGCGGATGTAATGGTCCATGCCATACACGTCTCCCGGCAGAAGCATGATGCCGCGCTCCTCGCGCAGGCGATGCACCAGCTCGGTCGAGTTCATCGCCATGGCATAGCGGATGAAAGCCATGCCGCCGGCCTTGGGCGGCACGAACGAGAAGAGATCGCCGTTCGCGTCGACCCAGCGCTGCAGGAGAGCGAGGTTCTCACGCAGGATGCGCTTGCTGCGGGAAAGGATTTCCTGCCGCTTGGCCGGCTGCACGGCGATCTCCGCGACGAACTCGCTCACGGCCCCGGTGGTGATCGAGGTGTAGTCCTTGCGCTGCCAGGAGGCGTAGATTTCCTGGGCGGGTCCCACCAGCCAGCCGATGCGCAGGCCCGGGAGGGCCATGGCCTTCGACAGGCCGCTCGTGATGATGGCCTTCTCGTAAAGATCTGCGAAGCTCGGAGGCTCGTCCTGCTCCAACTCCGCGCCCTTGTAGACCTCGTCGGCGTGAAGGTAGATGCCGTGCTGCCGCGCAATGGCTACGAGACCGTCCATCGTCTCGCGGGACAGGACGCTTCCCGTCGGATTGTTGGGGTTGCAGATCGTCATCATCTTCGTGCGGCTCGAGATGGCGTTGCGCACGTCGTCGAGATCCGGGGTCCATCCAAGCTCCTCGCGAAGGAGAACCTCCTTCACGCTCACGCCGATGGCGCGGGCCCAGCCCCAGATCTGCAGGTAGTTGGGCACGAACACCACGAGTTCGTCGCCGGGCTCCAGCACGGACATCACGAGAAGAAAATTCGCCTCGGCCGATCCGTTGGTGACGATCACATGGTCAGGATTGCGGTTGGCGTGAAGATCGGCGATGGCCTGCCGCAGCTCCACGCGCCCGTTCGTCCAGCCATAGCCGAGTTCGACATCGAGCAGCCGGTTCTGCTGGTCCGCTGTCAGGAGCTCCCGGAGCGAATAAGGATGCACGCCGCTGTCGGACAGGTTGTACTCGACCGTGTTCTCGTACAGCGACTGGATGCGCTCGAGCGTAAACTCTTCGATCTTCATCGTTTCCTCGGCTTATGAACGGGACTGAACCCTCTGTAACATCAGAGGATTGGACTAAAAAGTCCAATTTGGACTTGACGGTGCAATTCGCCACCTGCCATGGTCGGATCATTCCGGTGTCCAAAGGGAATTCAGACGATGAAAAAGTTTGCTCGCCTCGCTCTCGCGGCTCTTGGCGTTGCTCTGGTGCCTGCGGTGGTTCAGGCCCAGGACGGCAAGTGGGGTACGGTCAAGATTGCCACGGAAGGCGCCTATGTTCCCTGGAACTTCACGGGCGCGGGCGGCAAGCTCGAAGGCTTCGAGATCGATCTGGCCAACGATCTGTGCGGCCGCATGAAGGTGAAGTGCGAGATCGTGGCCCAGGACTGGGACGGCATCATCCCGGCGCTCACGGCCAAGAAGTACGACGCCATCATGGCCGGCATGAGCATCACCGATAAGCGTCTCGAGACGATCAACTTCTCCCGGTCCTATGCGGATGCCGGCAACGGCATCGTTGTGGAGAAGAACTCCGATGCGCACAAGGCTCTTGGGCCGGTCACGCGCTTAAATCTGGGCACGCAGAAGGCTGAGGCCGAGAAGGCCCTCGAAGGCGTGCGCGCAGCGTTGAAAGGCAAGACCGTCGGCGTGCAGGTGTCCTCGACCCATGCGAACTTTGCCGACCAGTATCTGAAGGGTGCCGTGGAGATCCGCGAGTACAAGACGACGGAGCAGTACGATCTCGACCTGGCCGCAGGCCGCGTCGATGCGGTCATCGGAGATGCGACCGCTCTGCAGGGAACGCTGGATAAGCCGGAGTTCAAGGATTATGCCATCGCCGGTCCGGGCTTCTCGGGAGGCCCGCTCGGCCGCGGCGTCGGCGTCGGCCTGCGCAAGGAGAACCAAGACCTGAAGACGATGTTCGATACGGCCATCAATGCGGCGATTGCCGACGGCACGGTCAAGCGTCTGTCCGAGAAGTGGTTCAAGCTCGACGTCACGCCCCAAGGCTAACAACGGTTTCGCGTCAAGCCGACCAAGAAAGCGGCGGGCTGACTCGAGCAGCCTGCCGTACTTTTCATTCAGCGAGTAGGAGAATCCTGGTGCAGTTTGATACATTCCTCATGGAGAGGAACCAGACGCTGTTCGAGAACGGAGTCGAGATCAACCTGACGGAAAGCGGCGTTCATCCCTGCACCATCGAGGAAATCTTGCCAACCGACGAGGCGCAGGCATTGCTGCGCCTGCCCCTCGGCTACGGCTGGACGGACGGCCGACCCGACCTCCGCTCGGCGATCGCGAGTTGGTATCCGGGCGCCTCCGCTTCCAACGTGCTCGTGACGAACGGCTCGTCGGAGGCCACGATGATCACGCTGATGGCGATGATCGATCCCGGCGACAAGGTGCTCTTCGCCGTTCCCAACTTCATGCAGGTCGACGGGCTCGGGCGCGCGCTGGGCATGAACATTCAGCGGCTCCCGCTTCTGGCCGATGGGGGCTGGCAGGTCGATCCGGCTGCCCTGAAGGAGGCGGTCGCCGGCGGCGTGAAGCTGATCGCCGTCACCAATCCGGGCAACCCAACCGGCGCGGTCCTGTCACGCCGCAGCCGCGAGGCGCTGCTGGATGCGGCGCGCGAAAACGGCGCCTGGCTCCTGGTCGACGAGATCTATCGCGGCGGCGAGATCGACGGGGCGGAAACGGAAACCTTCTACGGGGAGTATCCGCGCGTCATCATCACAAGCAGCCTGTCCAAGTCGTTTGCCTGCCCTGGCCTGCGCCTGGGCTGGATCGTCGGGCCGGAGGAGGCTGTCGAGGAGGCTGCCAAGCGGCAGGACTACACGACGATCGGAAGCGGCATCCTGAGTCAGATCCTCGGCGCTTCGGTCATGGAGGCGAACAACCGCGAGCGCATCCTGGCACGCGGACGTGCACTGCTCCGCGAGAATGCAGATATCGTGGAGCGCTGGGTCGAGAAGCGCAACCGCTGGTCCTGGCAGCGCCCGGCCGCCGGCGGAATGGCCTTTCTCCGCTATGACTTCGACATGACGTCGGAAGCCCTCTCGAACGAGCTTCGCGAGGAGGAAAGCGTTTTCGTCGTTGCCGGAAGCTGGTTCGGGATCGAGAGCCACATTCGTGTCGGAATCGGCGTGAAGACCGAGCACCTGGTGGAGGGGTTGGCTAGACTGGACAGGTTCCTCACCCGGCGCGACTTGGCATCGTAGAATCCGGCAGCGATGAGCGCGATCATGACATTCGATGATCACCTCCTGCGGGCGAAGGACGACCTCGGGCGCCTTGTTGCCATTCCGTCGGTGAGCGCGAAAGGGCAGAACCTTTCCGAGTGCGCGAGCGCTGTCCGCGACCTTCTCGCCGGAGCCGGATTCCAGACCGAAACCCACCCAGGAGAAATCGGTCCTTTCGTGGTGGGGGAGACCGGCAGCGGCCCACTCACGGTGATGATCTACAATCACTACGACGTGCAGCCCGAGGATCCCGTTGCCCAGTGGCACAGCCCGCCTTTCGAGCTGTCCGAGCGGGACGGACGCTGGCATGGGCGTGGGGCGGCCGACGACAAGGGAGAGTTCGTCAGCCGCCTGGCGGGCTGGCGCCTGTTCCGGGAGCAATACCCGGACCCCTTGCCGTTCAGGCTCATCTGGCTGGTGGACGGCGAGGAGGAGATCGGCAGCCCATCGCTGGAAGCGTTTCTGAAGAAGCGCTTTTCGGGTGACGAAGTCGATGTCTGCTGGTGGGAATACGGCGAGATCGACTCCAGCGGGCGTCCCATCATCCTTTGCGGCTTCAAAGGCGTCATGGCCGTCGAGCTGCGCTGCAGGACCGCCAAAGCCGATCTCCATTCAAGCCTCGGTGCCGTCTTCGACAACCCGCTCTGGCGTCTTGCCGCAGCCACAGCCTCTCTGAGGGACGGATCGGGAAGGATCACCATCGACGGCTTCTACGATGCCGTCCGGCAGCCCGTTCGAGGTGAGGCCGATCATGTGGGTGATCCGCCGTTCTCCCTCGACAGCCTCGTGCAGGCGACCGGCGGACAACGAATGCTCGACGGGATCGACGAGATCACCTTCTACCATGCGATGAATTTCGCCCCTTGCATGAACGTCAACGGATTTTCCGGCGGTTACGCCGGGGAGGGCGCAAAAACGGTTCTGCCCTCCGAAGGTGCTGTCAAAATCGATTTTCGCCTCGTTCCGGACCAGGATCCGCAAGCCATCGTCAGCCTACTTCGGGCGCATCTCGATCGCCGTGGCTTCGAGGATGTCGAGCTCATCGTCCACGATGCGAACGTCAAGCCGGTCCGGTCATCCACGAGCCACTGGTTCGTGCAGGAAGCGAAGGATCTCCTGGAGCGGCATTTCGGCAAGCCGCCCATCGTGCAACCGAGCTCGCCGGCATCAGGCACGGCCCACCCCTTCGTCGAACAGCTGGGCGCCGAGATCGTGGGGATCGGTCTTACCCATCATGGCGCGATGCTGCACTCCCCCAACGAAAACATCATCGTAGGGCAGTTCGAGGCGACGGTCCGTTTCGCTGCTTCGCTCTTCGGGATGCTGGCGCAGCGAGCCGACAGTATGATGCGGCAAGGTCGGTCGATCGTCCGTTGAAAAACCATTCCGGCAAAAACTTTGGAACTGAAACCATGAAGAACAATGTCCTTGAAGCTGCTGCACGCTCGGTTCAGGCGCGTCAGCGCATCCGTAGCTATATCTATCAAACACCGCTCCTGCCCTCGCGCCAGATCGGCCGCGACACAGGTTCATCCGTTTTCTTCAAGGCCGAGAACTTCCAGCTCACGGGATCCTTCAAAATTCGCGGCGCGGCGAGCAAGATGACCTCTCTGGGCATCGATCGCGGCGTGATCACGGCATCGTCCGGCAATCACGGAATCGCTTCGGCGCAGGCCGCGGCGCTGATTGGGCAGGCGCTGACGGTGGTGCTGCCCGAAACCGTCGCGAAGGCCAAGCTCGAACGAATCCGCTCCTTCAACGTGGATGTCGTGCTGCACGGCGCCGAAAGCGGATTGGCGGAACTCCATGCCCAAAAGGAGGCGGTGGCACGCGATCTTGTTTATGTCTCGCCCTACAACGATCCTGAGATCGTCGCAGGGCAGGGGACCATCGGGCTGGAGCTGCTGGAGCAGGCAAGCTCGATCGACAATGTCTTCATCGCCATGGGCGGCGGCGGCTTGATCAGCGGCATCGGCTCCGTTCTGAAGAGCTTCAGCCCCAACACGCGGGTCTACGGGATCGCGGCGCAAAACTCGGCCGCACTGGCTGCGTCAATGGCGGCGGGCCGCGTGGTCGAGACGGAGCATTTCGACACGCTGGCGGATGGTGTCGCCGGGGGAATAGACGAGGATAGCATCACGCTGCCGCTTTCGATGGCTGTCGTCGACGAAGTCGTCACATGCACGGAGGACGAGATCGGCTTCGCGTTGAAGGAGCTTGCCTTCAAGGAAAACCAGATCGTCGAAGGTGCTGCGGCCCTGGCCTTGGCCGGCTTCTTCAAGGTTGCCGACCGCTGCAAGGGGCAGAACAACGTGATTGTGCTCTGCGGCGCCAACTTCGACCGCAACAAAATCTTCTCCGTCGTGAACGGCTGAGGTCCAGGGGATCATGGCCACTCTCGATATCGACTGGGAACTGGAAGGCCGGCAGGCCTCCTATATCAACGTCCCGAGCTCAACGAACGCAAGCGCGTGGCAAAACCTGCGCGTACCGGTTTTCGTTCTGCGAAACGGGCCCGGGCCGACCACTCTGCTTCTCGGAGGCAGCCACGGCGACGAGTACGAGGGGCCGGCTGCCCTTTCAAACCTCGCACACTTGACGGCCATCGAGGATGTTCGCGGCACGCTCCTCATCATTCCGGCGATCAACCTGCCCGCCGTGACGGCGGGAGCACGATTGTCGCCCCTCGACGGGCGCAATCTCAACCGGGAATTCCCCGGCAATCCACATGGGTCTGTCACGCAGCGCATCGCACATTTCATCACGACGGAACTTGTGCCGAGAGCCGACAACGTCATCGACCTTCATTCCGGCGGGCGATCCTTGCGCTTCGAGCTTTGCGCGTTCGTTCATGAGCAGCCGGAGCCTGACCGCACACGCGATTTCCTCGCGGCGGCGCAGGCCTTCGGCGCTCCGTTGACCGTGGTGATCCGGGAGCCTCATGCCGACGTCATGCTCGACGATGTGGTGGAGAGATCGGGCAAGCTCATGCTCTCCAGCGAGCTTGGAGGCAGCGGCATCATCACCCGCGAAACGGCCCAGGTCAGCTACAGCGGAGTGCTGCGTGTTCTCCGCCATCTCGGCAACATGGCTGCGCCGTCCGTGAATGAAGCCGGGGTGCGAGCCTCACGTGTCGTATCCGTTCCCGGCGCAGATTACTATGTGCATGCCAACGACGCGGGGGTGTTCGAGCCTGTGCTCGATCTCGGATCTCCAGTCGAGCGCGGCGACGTTATCGGTCGCCTGCACTTCATCGACCGGATCGAGCGGGCCCCAGCGCCGGTGGTGGCGCCTCAGTCCGGTCTTCTGCTCTGCCTGCACGGGCAGGGTCTTGTCCAGCGCGACGACACCTTGATCGTGATTGCGGTGGATCATGCAATCTGAAAGCGGTGCTCCCGTCCCTTCCATGGAGTGGAACCAGTGACTCCAACGTCGTTTCTCAGCCTAGAACAAATCGAGCAGCGTCTTGAAGGGCTCGATCTCGTGAGTCTCATGGAGGATGCGTTCGCGGCATTCTCCAGGGGGGAGGCGGTGGTGCCGCTTCCGGGCGAACTTCTGTTTGCGGATCCCCCCGGTGAAGTTCACATCAAGTACGGCTATCTCAAAGGTGGCGATACCTACGTCATCAAGATCGCATCGGGCTTCTGGAACAATCCGCAGAACGGGCTCAGCAGCAGCGATGGGCTCCTGCTCGTCTTCAAGAAGGATACGGGAGAGCTGAATGCGGTGCTCAACGACCGAGGACGCTTGACCGATCTGCGAACGGCCGCAGCAGGAGCCGTCGCGGCCAAGCACCTGGCTCCCGAACAGGTGGACGCGATAGGCGTGATTGGAACCGGGATCCAGGCTGAACTTCAGGTGCAGCTGCTGCAATCCGTTAGGCGCTGCCGGAACATCGTCGTTTGGGGGCGCAGCCCTGAGCGGGCATCCGCTTATGCTCAGCGGATGCAGAACAGGGACTTCGAGGTCCATGTCGCGCAGTCGCCCTCGGAGGTTGCCGACCGCTGCCGCCTGATCGTCACGGCGACGGCAAGCTCCGCGCCGCTCCTGCAATGGAACGACATCCAGCCCGGCACCCATATCACGGCCATCGGGGCGGATAGCGCCGACAAGCAGGAACTCGCTGAAGCGATCATCCACAAGGCCGATCTGGTTGTCGCCGACAGCCGGAACCAAGCGCAGTCGCGCGGAGAGCTTTGGCATGCTTATGGCAAGGACGGCTCTGCCATGAACCGGGTCGTCGAGATCGGCGAAATCGTTCTGGGGCGGACAAAGGGGCGGACGATGCCGCATCAGGTGACCGTTTCCACCTTCTCCGGGCTGGCCGTTCAGGACATCGCCATCGCGTCCGCGGTCTTGAAGCAGGAGTAACGCCGGCCAAATGTCAGCCGGTGAGCTGCACCTTACGAGGCGTTCAAGCCTGGTGTCCCTCGGGACGCCAAGGCGATCCGCTCTATCAAGGCATCGATCTCCGAGATTTTCTTGAGCCGGCGCTTGCACTGCCTGTCCAGATGCCAGGACCGGCAGACGCTGAGGGCCAGGATCGGCAGGGCCCAGAGGATGCTGACGGTCTGCAGGAGAACCAGCACCAGAAACGCGATCGACAGAATCCAGGTTTCGATCCGCCCGAAGCCTTCGGTGAGTTCGTTTTTCATGAGGAGCTGCTGCCGCTCGTCCAACAGGCGGGCCCTCGCGTGCTGCATCAGATGGCTTTGGCCCATGGCAGGCTGAGATCTGCGCAGGTTCTCCAGGGAGCCTTTGAGGTGGACCAGCTGTGATGACCTGTCCTGTTGCACGGGAGCAGCGGTCCCGACGTGGGAGAACGCCGCTGCGATGCGCTGGTAGAGGCTGACGAGAGCGGGAGGTCGGTTATCCTGCTCGCCGGTCAGGTCCCGGGGCTCGAAACTGTCGATGATGCGATTGCGGATCTGCGCGACTGGCGCCTCGGATCTGTCCTTGTCCCCACTCGGTACAAAGGAGGCTGCAACATGTTTGGCGATGGCGGTTTCGATTGCGACTTCAGCCCTATCCGATGACATCGGCAGCACCCTCACCCTGTGGCCCGCCATCCGTGATGGATCAGCTGAGCGGATAGACCGAGATGCTCAGGCTGAGGCGTCCGACGGTTCCAATGCGGCAGCTTTCCCAGTTTCGTCGCAACAGCGTTAACAACGGATTAAGCAGGCCCGAAATTGCCGGGATTTTAGGTAAATTATCTCGGCTCTGGCCGAGTCTGCGGCGACGCACGAATATCGGATCCGGCCCCTCAGCTCTGGTCGCCCGGGAGCATGGATGCGAGATCCTGAAGGAACCTGATGGCTTCCGCCGGACGCCCCTCCTGCTCGGCGACCTTGATGATGTGGTTCAGGATGCTGGCGATTTCGCTGAGCTTCGCGACACGTCCCGCCGACAGAACATGGAAGAAGGTCGAGAAGGCAACCGCGATGGCTTGATCATGCTCCTCCAGCCTGCGGCACTGCTCCTTGAGGGCCTTGATGTCCTTTTCCTGGGCAGAGACGATTTCCACCAGAGTGAGCATCTGCTCTGCCAGGGTATCCAAGGAAGCGTTCATGTCTGTTGGTTGTCCCAAATCTGCGAATGGTGATGCAGGCCAAGACTCCAAGACAGCCTGGCGTTTCAGCGTATTGCTCATAGAGATCGATGCGGACGGGGCGCGGTCGGCATCGTCGGCGTTGCTCCTTGCTGAAGGCGATGATGCGCCGAGAACCACCTCGGTCTCGTGGGTGACGACATTGGGCATGCCTGCGGCGCGGGCGAGTTTGGACACTGTCTTCTGCAGGAGGTTGCGCACTTTAACCAGAACACCAGCGATCACGTTCTCACTTCTGCTCCTGCGGCCATGGCCACCGACGCCTCTCGGAGGGCGCCGCTCACGGTAGCATGTCTTGGGACAGAATGCTTCAGGAAGCTGGGTTTTGCAGCCTGCCGCTCGTCAAGCGCCTGTGGACGAGCTCAGCCCCGTGCGTAGAGCAGGCGAGCCCGGATGGTGCCGTCCAACGTGCGGATTTCGTGCAAAGTTTCCCGGCTCTGCTCCGGCAAGCCTTCGGCCTCGATGACAACATAGCCAATCTCGCCGTCCGTCTGCAGGTGCTGGGCCGTGATGTTGAGGCCGCGATGGGAGAAGGCGTTGTTGAGGCGCCCGAGCATGCCCGGCACATTCCGGTGAACATGGATGTAGCGGGTGCCTGCCGGGCGGGAGGGCAGCTGAACCTGCGGGAAGTTCACGGCGCCCACCGTCGTGCCCACATCGGAGTACTCGACCAGCTTCTTGGCCACCTCCGCGCCGATGCGCTCCTGGGCTTCCTCCGTGGAGCCGCCGATGTGAGGTGTCAGGATAACGTTGTCCAGGCCCTGGAGAGGGGACACGAAGGCGTCCTTGTTCGAGGCCGGCTCGACCGGGAAGACATCCACCGCCGCACCCCGCAGATGTCCGCCCCTGAGGGCGGCCGCAAGAGCATCGAGATCGACGACGGTGCCGCGGCTGTTGTTGATCAGGTAGGCGCCCTTCTTCATGGCGCCGATCTCGGCCTCGCCGATCATGCCATGGGTGGCGGGCGTCTCGGGCACATGGAGGCTGACGATGTCGCTTTGCGCCAGCAGGGCATGAAGGCTGTCGGCCGGTTCCGTGTTGCCGTGGCGAAGCTTGTCGGTCTGGTCGAAGAAGATGACCCGCATGCCCATCGCCTCGGCGAGATACGACAGCTGCGACCCGATATTGCCGTAGCCCACGATGCCGAGGGTCTTGCCGCGAACCTCGTGGCTGTCGGTGGCGGACTTGTCCCATCGTCCTTGATGGGCCGCGGCGGATTTGGAAAAGGTGCGGCGCAGCAGCATGACGATTTCACCGATCACGAGTTCGGCCACGCTGCGAGTGTTGGAGAACGGGGCGTTGAAGACCGGAATGCCTGCCTGCCGGGCCGCCTCCAGATCGACTTGGTTGGTGCCGACGCTGAAGCATCCCACCGCGATCAGCCTGTTTGCCGCAGCCAGCACCTTGCCGGTCAGCTGCGTCCGGGATCGGATGCCGAGGAGGTGAACGCCCTGCAGGGCCTCGATCAGGTCGGCCTCGTCGAGAGCCGTCTTGAGGTGCGTCATGTTCGTGTAGCCGGCCGCCCTGATCAGATCGACCGCGCTGTCGTTCACCCCTTCGAGCAAAAGAACGCGGATCTTGTCTTTCTGGAGGGAGATCAGTTCGGTCATGTCAGCTCCATCGCCATGCTCCGGCATGCCATAGCGCGCCGGCGCCGGGGCGCAAACCCTTTTGAGGCGCGGCACCGATGCGCCGTAAAGGTTCGGGCTCCGATGCAATAATGCTTGTGGATGCCCTTGGCTTCTCAACGGGAGGAGCCATGCTACCTCCTATGCGCCTCCGTCACAGGACCGTCTCGGGCTATAGTAGGCAATCCGGTCGCTGCCGCGACTGGCCATGATAGACGGGAGCCGCTGCCGGATGTACGCACGGCTCCCGTTCCTTTTTCAGCCCCGGCTCCAGGCCTTGCGGCTCCTCCCACGCAGCCATCCTCCGGTCTAAATGTCAGGCTTGCCTGGATCCAAGCCTTGCCGGTGCGAGTTGCCTACGAACTGCACCGGGCAGGCCCTCTTCGGGTCGGCCGCTTCAAGCATGGGCGTAAAAGAGAAGGGGGCGAGGTGCCGCGCATTCTAACCTACAACGTGCATCGCTGCCTCGGTACGGACGGCCAACTCTCTCCCACCCGGATTGCGGACGTGATCGCCGCCTGCGAGCCTGACGTCGTCGCCCTTCAGGAGCTCGACGTCGGGCGCGCGCGGACGGGCGGGATCGATCAGGCCCATGCGATCGCCCAGGCTCTCGGGATGCATGTGCACTTCCACGCCAGCCTGCGTGTTCACCAGGAGGAATACGGAAACGCCATCCTGACCCGCAGGCCGTCGCAGCTGGTCAAGGCTGCTGCCCTGCCGGGCCTGACGGGAAAACCGTCCCTGGAGCCGCGGGGCGCCTTATGGGCATCGGTCAATCTGAGCGGCACGGACGTTCAGGTGATCAATACCCATCTGGGATTGCGCCGGCATGAGCGGCTGGCCCAGATCGACGCCCTTCTCGGGCCTCACTGGCTCGGGCATCGGGCGTGTCGGGAGCCCGTGATCCTGCTGGGAGACTTCAATGCCTCGCCCCGGTCCCGGGCCTATCGGCGCCTGACCTCGCATCTCTGGGATGCTCAAGCGGCCCCTCGGCTTTCGCGGCCCAAGGCGACCTTTCCGTCACGGCTACCCCTCCTGCGCATCGACCATGTGTTCGTCAGCCGCTCGATCCGCGTCCTGCGGGTAGAGACCCTGCGAACGCCACTGGCTCGAGCCGCATCGGATCACCTGCCCCTCCTGGTCGAGATCCAGATCCTCCAGAGCCGAGGACACCGGCCAAGTGTCGCCTATGCACAAGGATAGAGGGCATGCGGCACAGGGCTGACGGATCGCAGCCCCTCTCCCTGCGTTGAGCTTCATGAAGCGGGGCAGTCTGCCGAAAGCCTGCCGCCCGACATGAGAGGAGCGTATGCGGAACTGGAAGCTCTTGATCGCTGCGGCTGCCATCGGCCTTGCGGCATTCCTGCTCTATCGCACCCTCAGCCGCTACAGCCTGGACCAGCTCGTTGCCGCCGTTGCGGCCGTGCCGGCTCCCAGGCTCCTGGGAGCCATCGGATTTGCGGCGGCGAGCTACCTGTCCCTGACGGGCTTCGATTACCTGGCCCTGCATTATGTCGGGCGCCCGCTGCCCTACCGCAGGGCGGCGCTTGCCTCGTTCACGGCGCTCTCCTTGGGCCATAACATCGGGCTCGCCGCCCTGAGCAGCGGCGCGGTCCGTTATCGCTTCTACAGCCGCTGGGGCCTGAGCGCGGGCGAGGTCGCGCGGGTCGTGCTCTTCTGCGGCATCACGGTGGGGTTGGGGCTCCTGGTCCTGGGCGGGGCGGCACTGCTGCTGCGCTCGGGCCTTGCCATGGAGATTACGGGCCTCACGCGCCCCGTGGTGGCGGCCATGGGCATCGGCTGCCTCACCCTGCCGGCGGCTTACCTGATCCTGTCGGCTTTCGTCGGCAAGCCTCTGAGGATCGGGCGATGGTCTCTCGACATGCCGCCGTTTCGGCTGGCCCTGGGCCAGGTCCTGATCGGTTCGGTCAACTTCGCATTCGTGGCGGCCTGCCTTCATCAGGCCCTCGCGGCCGTGGCCGAAGTCGCCTATCTGGGCGTGGCGTCCGTTTATGTGATTGCCAACGCGACGGCCCTCGTGAGCCATGTTCCCGGCGGCCTGGGGGTGATCGAGAGCGTTGTCATGTATCTGCTGCCGCAGAACAATCTGATCGGCCCGCTCCTGGTCTTCCGCTTCGTCTATTTCCTGGTCCCGCTCGTCCTGGGAGGCATCCTGCTTGCGGCAACCGAGCTGTTCGAGCGGCGCAGGAGCGGCTTCTACGAGGAAGCGACCGGCGCCAAGGCCTGAGCCTCACGCCTTGCGGCGGCGAAACAGCGACATGGGCTCGAAGGGCTCCAGCGGGTCCAGGAGGCTCGTGCCCGGGGCCGGTGCATCCGGACCGTCATCCGACATGGCCCCGAACACCCGAAGGCCGCGCTCGCCCCGGTTGAGTCGCTCGACGGCCCGGATCAAGGATCCGTTCTCGGCTTCCAGGCTCCGCGCGAAGACGTCAGGCAAGGTATCAAGATGCTCCGCCAGGAGCCGATCCCGCAGGCGGGCGATGGTCCGGCGCGTCTCATCCGTTGTCGCCTCGATGGCAAGGTCGCACTCGCTGTCGAGACCGATGGAGCGGTTGTTCAGGTTCGACGACCCGATGCGCAGAAACACGTCATCCACGATGATGAGCTTCGCGTGGATCAGAACCTGGCATTCCCCGCCTGTGCCGTTGGGAATGACCGGGTAATAGACCCTCAGGCGGTTGTGACGATCGCACTTGCGCAGGCGTCGGATCAGCCGGTCCCGGTTCGTGCCCATGACCAGCTCCTCGGCCCAGCCGTGGGATTCGTGGGTCTGGATGACGACGATCTCCGGCCCTTCCGGGTCGGCGAGACGCCGCTCAAGGACGTCGCCGATCTGAGGCGCCGTCATGTACTGGGCCTCGATGTAGATGGTTTTCCTCGCGGCCGAGAGGGCGTCCAGGGTCAGGGCTGCCGCCTCATGCGCGGCAGGCTGGTCCCCCCAGGCCGGATAGGTGCGGGCAATGGCGACCGGCACATTCGTGAACTCGGGGACAAGGCCTGTAGGCCATGGATCCGTGCCGGCAGACGCAGCGGAGGTCAACTCCTCGCCTGTGGCGAATTTCCAGCGCTCATACCACACCGCGGCGACGGATCCGGCCGCCTCGCCGTCGACCGCCATCTGAAGATCGTGAACGGGCTCGTATATGCCCCCATCCTCCTTCAGCCGCACGGGATCGTCGCAGGCATGGCGGCTGGTGTCCCAGCGCTCCACGGTCAGATCCATGCCGCCGACAAAGGCGAGGCTGTCGTCGATGCAAACGATCTTCTGGTGATGGGCGGCATAGACCGGGTGGTGCGTGTCGAGCTTGACCTGGAGCCGGGGGTGATCCTGCCAGTCGGCCCCGAAGATCAGCGGGCCGGGGGCGCCCGGCGCATGCACGACGGCAACGCTCCAGACGAGTATCCTCACCTCGAGCTCGGGCCGCTCCTCGACCAGGGCACGGAGCAGGGGCCCCAGGGGCGGCGACTCCTCGGCGCCGACATCGGGCCGGAGACGGATGCTGCCGTCGAAATCCCAGCCGACGATGTGGATCGACCGCCGGGCCTGACGCAGGGAGGCTTCGAGCGCCGCGAAATAGGACGCGCCATCGACCAGGACCGCTGCCCGCCGGGCCTCGGCCACGCGCCAGCAGTTCCGGCCAGGCATGAGGATCGGGCCTGCAGGGAGCCGCGCTGCCTCATGCGCAGCGCCGGCTGCTTGACTGCTCGTCGTTTCTTCCAAAAGCTGCACGCCAACCAGGACCCTGACAGGAATATCTTGGCAACTCGGGACTGCAGCCAAGGTTCCGGGTGGAAACAGAGCGCCGTCAAAGCGTTGCCCCCCGGACTTGCCTGCGGCTTCAGCCCGTCCGGCACATCTCAAGATAAACCCTCGAAACTGGTGGACAAGCGTGTTCGATTGGATCCTCACCCTCATCGATAAGGCGGGCTATGCCGGCATTGCTCTTCTCATGCTGCTGGAGAACCTTTTCCCGCCGATCCCGTCGGAGCTCATCATGCCGCTGGCGGGCTTCTCGGCGGCGAAGGGTTCGCTGAACATCGCAGGGGTGATCGTTGCCGGAACCGTAGGTTCGCTGGCGGGTGCGTATTTCTGGTTCCTGATCGGCCGATGGATCGGGCCCAAGCGCCTGAAGCGCTTCGCCGCCAGGCATGGGCGCTGGCTCACCCTTCACCCGGAGGAGATCGACCAGGCCCGCGCCTTCTTCGAACGGCATCAGGCGGTGGCCTTGTTCCTGGGGCGTCTCGTGCCGACGATCCGAACCCTGATCTCGGTGCCGGCCGGCGTGAACTGCATTCCGACGCCCACCTTCATGTTGTGGAGCTCGCTTGGGACCAGCCTTTGGACGGCCTTGCTCGCCGGCGCCGGCTACTTGCTCCAGGGCCAGTACGAACGGGTCTCCGAATGGCTCAACCCCGTCTCCAACGTCGTCGTCGCGATCCTGGCCATATGGTACGTGTACAGGGTGGTCAGCTTCACGGCGCCAGAGCGGACCTGACGTGATCAGTTTCGCCATGGGCACGAGAGGAGCGGAGCCGCTGCCCAAAAATCAGCCGCTGCCGCCCGAACTCCAGGCGAACAATTGCGGCAGATTCATCCCGCAACCGTTGCCAATCGGGAGATCTGACTAATAACTTAGGCAGTTCGTATCCGGTAAGTGCGCAACATTGTGGTCGGCTGTGGTGAGAGCCGCCTGCATTCGCGCAAATCGGATCGGGGCACGAGGTGAGAAGCGAAGGGCGACCATGGACAAGCAGCTTGAAGAAAAGATCCGGGAGCGGGCGTATGAACTCTGGATGCGGCATGGGAGCCTTCCGGGCCGCGCCGACGAATATTGGTACCAGGCCGAGCAGGAGATCCTCGGCGATGCCGGCACGGTCGAAGGGGCTCAGGAACACAGCGGGCCTTTGCCCATCATGGATCCTGCTCCGCTGGGCATGACGAGCATGACGGCCGACGAGATTCTTTCAAGTCCAGCAGCTCCAGCCCCCAAGACGCGCAAGAAGCGCAGCCCCGCTGCGGCTCCGGCCGAGATCGCGGATGCTCCAGCTCCAGCTTCGGCTCCTGCTCCTGCTGAAGCGCCCAAGCGCAAGCGGACGACCCGCGTGACCTGATGGGCCGGTGGAAGCCTTCGATCCACTGACGGGTCGAAGGCTTCGGGGCGAAAAACTCCGCTGAAGTCGAACGGAACCAAGAGAACTTGCGGCCGATTTCAGCGTCTACATAACGGGGCAGCTCATTGCCCTTGATGTGAGGACCCCGTCTTGCCCAACTCCAGCGTCTCCCACGCACCCCTTGCCCGTCATGCCATGGCCTACATCCTCGCTGGAGGTCGCGGCAGCCGATTGATGGAGCTGACCGATATCCGCGCGAAGCCAGCCGTGTATTTCGGCGGCAACACCAGGATCATCGACTTCGCCCTGTCGAATGCGCTGAATTCCGGCATCCGGCGCATCGGCGTGGCAACCCAATACAAGGCGCATAGCCTCATTCGCCACCTGCAGCGCGGTTGGAACTTCTTTCGGGCGGAGCGAAACGAGACGTTCGACATCCTGCCCGCCAGCCAGCGCGTTTCGGAGACCATGTGGTACGAAGGAACGGCCGACGCGGTGTATCAGAACATCGATATCATCGCGAGCAACGCGCCCGAGTACATCATCATCCTGGCCGGCGACCATGTGTACAAGATGGACTACGAGATCATGCTGCGGGAGCATGTGGACAGCGGCGCGGACGTCACCGTCGGCTGCCTCGAGGTGCCGCGCATGGAGGCAACCGGCTTCGGCGTGATGGGCGTGGACGAGACCGACCGCATCGTCTCGTTCCTGGAAAAGCCCGCCGATCCTCCGGGCATTCCCGGCACCCCCGACATGGCGCTCGCCAGCATGGGCATCTACGCCTTCAACACGAAATTTCTCTTCGAGCAGCTGCGGCGCGATGCGGAAACGCCGGGCTCCAACCGGGACTTCGGCAAGGACATCATCCCTTATCTGGTGCAGCACGGAAAAGCGGTTGCGCACCGGTTTACGAATTCCTGCGTCAAGTCGGGCGCCGAGGCCGGCGGCAGCGAGGCGGAAGCCTATTGGCGCGATGTCGGCACCGTCGACGCGTACTGGGAGGCCAATATCGACCTCACCGCGATCGTTCCGTCCCTGGACCTCTACGACCGCGACTGGCCGATTTCCACGTTCTCGGAAACATGGCCGCCGGCGAAATTCGTTCACAACGAGGAAGGCCGTCGGGGACACGCCATCAACTCGCTCGTCTCCAGCGGTTGCATCGTCTCTGGAGCCTCCTTGTGCAAGTCGCTGGTCTTCACGGGCGTGCATCTCCATTCCTATGCGGACGTGGATGGCGCCGTCATTCTTCCCTATGTGGATATCGGCCGAGGGGCCCGGCTGAAGAACGTGGTGATCGATCGCGGCGTGCGCATTCCCGAGGGCCTGGTGGTCGGGGAGGATCCTGAGCTGGATGCCCAACGCTTCCGGCGCACCGACAGGGGGATCTGCCTCATCACGAAGCCCATGATCGACAGGTTGGTGGGATGAAGCCCCTGAACGTTCTGTCGGTCGCGTCGGAGATCTATCCCATCATCAAAACAGGCGGCCTCGCCGACGTCGTCGGCGCTCTGCCCACCGCGCTTGCGCAGGAGGGCGTCAAGGTCGTCACGCTGGTCCCGGGCTATCCGGCGGTAACGAAGGCCCTCGCGCGCCCGGAGGTCGTTCACCAGTATCCCGGCTTCTTCGGCGGGCCGGCGCGCCTGTTGTCCGGTCGGGCGGGGGCGCTCGATCTCTTCGTCATCGACGCTCCCCATCTCTTCGAGCGTCAGGGCTCGCCCTATCTGGCCTCCAATGGCCGGGACTGGCCGGACAATGCCCGGCGCTTCGCGGCCCTCGGGCGGGCTGCTGCCGATATCGGGCAGGGGCTGGCCCCGGGTTTCGTGCCGGATGTGATTCATGCGCACGACTGGCAGGCCGGCCTTGCTCCGGTCTATTTGAGCCTTGCCGACGGTCCCCGGCCGCGCACCGTCATGACGATCCACAACATCGCCTTCCAGGGCATCTTCCCGGCCGACCTGCTGTTCGAGCTCGGGCTGCCGACCAGCGTCTTCACGGTGGACGGGGTGGAGTATTACGGGCAGATCGGCTTTCTCAAAGCCGGCCTCCAGCTTGCGGACCGCATCACGACCGTCTCGCCCACGTATGCGAAGGAGATCCAGACGCCGGAGGGCGGGATGGGGCTCGACGGTCTCCTGCGCGCGCGCTCCGGCATCGTTTCCGGCATCCTCAACGGCATCGACGACGCGGTGTGGGATCCCGCAACGGATCCCCACCTCGCCAAGCCCTTCGGGCGCGAGAACCTGCAGGCCAGGGCGGTCAACAAGGCGGCTCTCCAGGAGCGCCTGGGATTGCGGCCCGACCCGGACGCCATCGTGTTCGGGGTCGTCAGCCGGCTGTCGGAGCAGAAGGGCCTCGACCTCGTTCTCGCCGGCCTGCCGCGCCTCCTTGCCGGCCGGGCGCAGCTCGCCCTGCTCGGAGCAGGGGATCCGACGCTGGAAGGAAGCTTCCAGGCCGCGCGGGTGGTCTATCCGGGGCAGGTCGGCTGCTTCTTCGGTTACGACGAGGCTCTCGCCCATCAGATCCAGGGCGGCAGCGATGCGCTCCTCGTGCCGTCGCGCTTCGAGCCCTGCGGCCTGACGCAGCTCTGCGCCATGCGCTATGGGAGCGTTCCGGTCGTGTCACGGGTGGGCGGACTGGCCGATACGGTGATCGACGCCAACGAGATCGCCATCGCCACCGGCGCGGCAACCGGCCTTCAGTTCGGGCCCGTCAATCTCACCGGCGCCATCGACGCCTTCGAGCGCGCCAAGACCTTGTGGCAGGACAAGGACGCCTGGCAGCGCCTGCAGCTCAACGGCATGGCGGCGGATTTGGGCTGGAGCCGGCCGGCGCGGCAATACGCGAACCTTTATCGCTCCAGCCTTCAAACCGTATGACCGGCGGGAAGCGCCCGATCAGGCGCTTCTCCTCTTTTCCGGCCTCTGCTGCTTCACGGGCTTGAGCTGGAACAGCAGCAGGGAATGGGCCGTCACGGTGTATTCCTTGCCGAACCGGAACTCCGTCGGCGCTTCCAGATCCGGCTGATTGGTATCGATGTGGCACATCCATGCCTCGCCGCCGATCACCTCCGGCAACGTGCATTTCACCACGTCATGGTGGGCGTTCAGGATGAGGAGCAGGGTCACGTCCGTGCCGCGCCGGCGTATGCCGGTCGGCTGCGCACGTCCGTCCAGAAGAACGCTCATGCAGCGGGCGTTCGGATCCTCCCAGTGCTCCGGGGTCATCTCGTCCCCGGAGGGCGTGAGCCAGGTCACGTCCTTGACGTCGAGCTCCTCGTTGTAGACTCCGCTGAGGAAACGTCCGCGCCGCAGGATGGGCAGGTTCTGGCGCAGCTGGATGAGCTTGCGCGTGAACTCGAGAAGCTCGAGGCCGTCCTCGTCGATGTCCTCCCAGTTGATCCAGGAGATCTCGTTGTCCTGGGCATAGGCATTGTTGTTGCCCTGCTGCGTGCGCGCGAACTCGTCGCCTGCGAGCAGCATGGGCGTGCCTTGCGAGAACAGCAGCGTCGCGAGCATGTTGCGGATCTGGCGCAGGCGCAGGGAGCGGATGTCCGGATCGTCGGTCGGACCTTCGACGCCATGGTTCCAGGACAGGTTGTCGTTGTGCCCGTCCTTGTTGTCCTCGCCGTTCGCCTCGTTGTGCTTGTCGTTGTAGGAGACGAGATCGTTGAGCGTGAAGCCGTCATGGGCGGTGACGAAGTTCACCGAGGCCCATGGCCTGCGCCCGCGCTTGTTGAAGATGTCGGCCGAGGCGGTGATGCGGGAGGCCAGCTCCGGCAGCTTGCCGTCCTCGCCCTTCCAGTAGGCGCGCACGGTGTCGCGGTAGCGGTCGTTCCACTCCGCCCATCCGGGCGAGAAGCGTCCGACCTGGTACCCGCCCGGGCCGCAGTCCCAAGGCTCCGCGATGAGCTTGACCTGGCTCAGCATCGGGTCCTGGCGGCAGGCATCCAGGAAGCGCCCATCCTCCTCGAACCCGTGCGGCTCGCGGCCCAGGATGGTGGCAAGATCGAACCGGAAGCCGTCCACATGTACTTCCTGCGCCCAGTAGCGCAAGCTGTCGGTGACCATCTGCAGCACGCGCGAATGGCTCAAGTTGACCGTGTTTCCGGTGCCGGTGTCGTTGATGTAGTAGCGCCGGTCCGGCGCGAGACGATAATAGGACGCGTTGTCGATGCCCTTGAAGGACAGCGTCGGTCCGAGCTCGTTGCCCTCTGCCGTGTGGTTGTAGACCACATCCAGGATGACCTCGATTCCCGCATCGTGAAGATGGCTTACCATCTCCTTCACTTCGTTCACGAAGGGCGTTGCGAGATAGCGCTGCTGGGGCGCGAAGAAGCTGATGCTGTTGTAGCCCCAGTAGTTCCGCAGGCCCTTGTCGATCAGATAGCTGTCGTCCACGAAAGCATGGATCGGCAGCAGCTCGACGGCCGTGACGCCGAGATTCTTGATGTAGTCGATCACCTCATGCTGCATGAGGCCCGAGAAGGTGCCGCGCAACTCCTTCGGCACCGCCGGGTGCTTCATGGTGAAGCCGCGCAGGTGGGTCTCGTAGATCACCGAGCGCTCCCACGGCACCTGTGGCCGGCGGTGGCGCGCCCAGGTGAAGGCGGATTCGACAACACGGCATTTGGGGATGAAGCGCGCGCTGTCCCGCTTGTCGAACGACAGGTCCGCATCGGGCGAACCGATCGTGTAGCCGAACAGCGCCGGATTCCATGTCAGCTCGCCGATGAGCTGCTTGGCGTAAGGATCGAGCAGAAGCTTGTTGGGATTGAACCGGTGCCCGGCCGTGGGCTCGTAAGGGCCGTAGACGCGATAGCCGTAGGTCGTGCCGGGGCGAGCATCCGGAAGGTATCCGTGCCAGACCTCGTCGGTGTATTCGGGCAGCTCGATGCGCTCCAGCTCCTGCTTGCCGTCGATGTCGAACAGGCACAGCTCGACCTTCGTGGCATTGGCGGAGAAAAGGGCGAAGTTGACGCCTAGCCCATCCCAGGTTGCTCCGAGGGGATAGGGCATTCCTTCCCGCACACGCGACCGGCGCATGATTTGCGGAGCGACGATTTCAGCAGCTGGAATTTGACGGGTATCGACTTTGTCGTTCATCGCGGATCTCGGGAAGGAAACGGTGGAGGAGCCTTGACTCCACCAACGCGCAACTTGTCAGGAAGTCCCTCGCAAGCGGTACTATATGTTAGTCTCAGACGCGTCCTGTTCCAGAACGAGAATAAGCGTTGCGAGCGGCGGGATCGTGAGCGTGAGAGAACACGGGCGGCCATGGCTTGCCGTCCTGTCGGCCGTCACGCCGCCCATGTTGCCCATATTGCTGCCTGCATACTGGGCCGCGTCCGTATTGACCGCTTCCCGGTAGAAGCCCGGCAACGGGACGCCGATGCGGTATCCCTCGCGAGGCACCGGCGTGAAGTTGGACACAACGATCGCAACAGAGTTCTCGGCATCGCCGCGCCGCATCCATGCGATGACGCTGTTGTCGCGATCGTCGGACACGATCCACTCGAAACCCTTCGCGTCGCAGTCTCGCTCGTGCAGGGCGGGGATGGAGCTGTAGGCGTGGTTGAGATCGCCGATGAGCGTCTGGACGCCCTTGTAGTAAGGATCCTCCAGGAGGTGCCAGTCGAGGCTTCCGTCATGGTTCCATTCGCGCTCCTGCGCGATCTCGCAGCCCATGAACAGAAGCTTCTTGCCGGGATGGCCCCACATGAAGCCGTAATAGGCGCGCAGATTGGCAAAGCGCTGCCACTGATCACCGGGCATCTTGCCGATGAGCGAACCCTTGCCGTGCACGACCTCGTCATGGCTCAGGGGCAGGATGAAGTTTTCCGAAAAGGCGTAGAGCAGACCGAAGGTCAGGTCGTGGTGATGATGGCGCCGGAAGACCGGGTCCTTGCTGATGTAGCGCAAGGTGTCGTGCATCCAGCCCATGTTCCACTTGAAGCCGAAGCCCAATCCGCCCGTATAGGTCGGCTGGGAGACGCCCGGCCACGCGGTCGACTCCTCCGCGATGGTGACGGCCCCCGGCGAGGTCGCATAGGCGACCTCGTTCATCTTGCGCAGGAAGTCGATGGCGCCGAGATTCTCGTTGCCGCCGTAGCGGTTGGGAATCCACTCCCCAGCTTTCCGCGAGTAGTCGAGGTAGAGCATGGAGGCGACCGCATCGACCCGCAGCCCGTCGAGATGGTAGCGCTCCAGCCAGAAGCGGGCATTCGCCACGAGGAAGCTCGCCACCTCCTTGCGCTCGTAATTGTAGATGTAGGTGCCCCAGTCCTGGTGGAAGCCCAGGCGCGGGTCGGCATGCTCGTAAAGATGCGTGCCGTCGAAGAACGACAACCCGTGCGGGTCGTTCGGAAAATGCGCCGGCACCCAATCGAGGATGATGCCGATCCCGGCGGCATGGGCCGCCTCCACGAAGGCCGCGAAATCCTCCGGCGTGCCGAAGCGGCTCGTGGGCGCATAAAGAGAGATGGGCTGATAGCCCCAGGATCCGTCGAACGGGAATTCGGTGATCGGCAGGAGCTCGATATGCGTGAAGCCGAGATTCTTCACGTAGGGAATGAGCCTAACGGCGAGTTCGCGGTAGGTGAGATAGCGGTTGCCTTCCTCCGGCACGCGCGCCCATGAACCGAGATGGCACTCGTAGATCGACATGGGCGCCTTGCGGTGGTTCTGCGCCGCCCGCGCCTCCATCCAGGCGCTATCCTGCCATTCGAAGTCAGGTGTCCCTTTGAGAATGGAGGCGGTCGCAGGCGGATGCTCCGCCGCGAAGGCAATCGGGTCGGCCTTCAGCGCGAGCAGGTTGCCGTGAAGGCCGATCACCTCGAATTTGTAGCGTTGGTCCCGCGTTACGTCGGGGATGAACAGCTCCCAGATGCCGCCCTCGTGCCGCCGCCGCATGGGGTGGCGTCGCCCGTCCCATCCGTTGAAGTCTCCGACCACGCTGACCCGGCGGGCGTTGGGAGCCCAGACGGTGAACAGAAAGCCTTGAATGCCGCCCAGATCCAGATGATGGGCGCCGAGCTTCGTGTAGACCGCATCGCTCGTCGGCTCGCCGATATGCACGAGATCGTCGTCGGTGAGAAAAGTGCCGAAGCTGTAGGGGTCGTGCCGGATCTCCGTGGTGCCATTGCGCTCGACCCGAAGCCGGTAATCGGGCCGGCCGGGCGCGCTGAACGAGCCGACGAAGAAGCCGTCGGGAAGTCTCATGCTCATGGCGGCGAGAACCGTTTGCCCATCGCGGTCCAGCACCGCCGCCGCCTCGGCGTCCGGCAGGATCGCGCGAACCTCCCAGTTGCCCGGCGAGGTCTCGTGGGGGCCAAGGACCGAGAAGGGATCGCCCGTGTTGACGATCTCCGCAACCGATCGCGGTTCAGCCGGGCGCGTGGATGCGCTCTGCGGTCCCTCGCGGTGCTCAGCCAATTTGACGTCCCCCTTCATGCGATTTGTCCCATAGCCGCGCCCGGGGCGGCATCCCCCGGGCAGGCGCTGCAGTCTCTTTCAGGAGTTCTTCATTATGGTGCAGGCGATGGCTCAGACCAGACGGAGAGATCCCGATCAGGAGGGATTCGGATCGCTTTGTTAATGCGGACCCCTCATGTCCCGAGCCGTCTCAGAACGGCAAACGGCACAGGCCCGATGAGATCGCCGATCCCCGTCCGGCTCCTGCCGATTTCGACCTCGCTTCCTGTTATCACGTTACGCCATCTGCCCTCGGGGAGGGCAATCGTCGTATCGCCCCAGATGTCGGCGTTCACGGACGGATCGTCTCCATTCGTCAGGCTGGCCCAAAGGCGGGGGACCACCACCGCAAGGGCGTCCGTGCCCCGTTCCCTCACGAAGCCCAGAACATGGGACGAGCGGGCTCCCTCCGCCGCCAGGGGACGGTAGTCTCCCTCGCCGTAAAGGGCAGGGGATCGGCCGCGGTCGTGAAGCAGGGTCGAGAGAATGCGCTGCTTGACGCGGCCGTCGCTCCAACTCTCCATCAGGTCATCGAGAGGCGCATTCCGCTCCAGGGCCTTGGCGCGTCCCTTGTAGTCCACCGGCCGCCGGTTGTCGGGATCGACCAGCGAGAAGTCCCAGAACTCCGTGCCCTGATAGATATCGGGCACGCCAGGCAGGGTCATCTTGAGAACGGTGCGCGACAGGCCGTTCAGCATGCCGAGCGCCGAGAGGCGCCGCGCGAGGGGCCGGAAGCGCTCCAGGAAGGAGCCCTTTGGATCGAGCGCCGCCTGGAGCAGCTTGAGAGCGGCAGCCTCATACTGCTCGTTCGGATCGACCCAGCTCGTATGCCGCTTGGCCTCGCGTAGGGCCTTCGTAAGGTAGCCCTCCATGCGTTCCCGGAAGGAGGCAAGCTGCTTGCCGTCGGTTGCTTCCAGCAGTTCCAGCGGCCAAGCGCCCAGGAGCGCTTGGAGCAGGATCACCTGATCGTTGCTGTCGGGAGCCGGCGCATCGTTCACCCGGGTAAGGTGAGGGGCGGCGGTCTCGCGCCAAAGGTCGAGGGCTTTGGCCCACTCCTCCGGCCTCTCCGACAATGCGAGCAGGCGGGCGCGCGCATCCTCGCCGCGCTTGGTGTCATGGGTGGCCGTGGCGATCATCGCATGCGGCCAGTTGCGGGCGCGATCCGCATTCAGGCGATGGAACGCATCCGGCGCGAGGCCGAAATGGCCTGGATCGCCGCCCACCTCGTTGAGCGCGATCAGGCGCCCGTAGCGGTAGAACAAGGTATCCTCCAGGCTCTTGGCCATGACCGGACCCGTGAGTTGCTGGAAGCGGCGACGGAAGCGGCGGATGTCGCCTGCATCGTTGGCTTGAACCCGGCCGAGAAGAGCCGCGGCGATGAAGTCATGCACCGTTCGGTCGGGCAGGGCGCTGGACCCCTTGGCCGCCTGGATCGTCTCCTCGATCAGGCGCACGTCCTCAGGCGCCGGTTCGCCCTCGCCGAGATAGCTGCGGTAGACCGGGAAGGCGGCGATGATCTCCACCAGCGCCCGGCGCAGGGCGAAGGCGGTGTAGTCGCGGGTGCGGCGCCCGGCATCGGCAATCGTTTTGATGTCCGACACCAGAACCTCGAGCTCGCTCGCGAAGTTCTTCTCCGTGATCTCGACCTTGGCCTGCTCAAGTAGCTGCTCATAGGAGCCGGCAAGGCCCGATGCCTCGCGGTAGAGGCGCTCGAGCGCATCGCCGGCCTTGTTGTCCACCAGCACGCCGTCGATGATGTTGAGCACGTCGTAGCCCGACGTTCCGGCGACGGGCCAGGGGCGAAGCTCCTCCCCGGGCTCCAGGATCTTCTCGACCACAACATAGAAGCCGGGTCCCACCTTCCCCTGAAGAGCGCGGGCATAGCCCTCGGGGTCCGCGAGGCCGTCGATGTGGTCGATCCGAAGGCCATGGATCAGGCCCTCGTCCACGAGGCGCACGATGAGGTCGTGCGTCCGCTCGAAGATCTCCGGAATCTCGACCCGCATCCCCGCCAGGGTGTTGATGTCGAAGAAGCGGCGGTAGTTGATGTCGCTCGATGCCACCCGCCAGTACGAGAGCCGATAGGCCTGCGCCTCCAGGAGCCGGTGCAGGGTGTTGAAGCTCTCCGGCTGATCCGGCTTGCCGTTGATGGCCGTGACGGCATTGTCGATGGCCTTGCGCAGGGCCGGCGTGGCGGCTGCGGCCTCGGCCAGCCGGCGCTTCAACTCCTCCGCCTCTTGCGGCAGGCCGCTGGGGACGGAGGCCTGCCCGGCCATGGCCCTCAGGCGTTCCGCGAGCGTGCGGATCTCTCCGGCCTTGGCGGCATCGTTGAGCCCTGCAAGGGCATGATCGAGCACGACCGGATAGGTGGTCGGGCAGATCGGGAAGCGGTGCTCCCAATGCCAGACGCTGAAGCTTCCCTCATCGGGGTCGAACTTCAGCTGGAGTTCGCCCCGCTCGAGAACCTCGCCGTATAGGCCGCCCAGGGACGGCACGATGAGCTTGCCATCGGCTCCAGGCCGCTCCCAATCGATGTCGAAGGCCTCGGCCACCGGCGAGAGCCGTCCCCATTCGAGCACGGAGAGCCACCAGCCATTGGCCTGGCCGCCCACGCCCATGTGGTTGGGGACGATATCGAGCAGGAGCTTGAGACCCTGCTCCCTTATGGCCTCCGACAGCCGCCGGAAGCCTTCCTCGCCGCCGAGCTCCGGGTTGATGGCCGAATGATCGACGATGTCATAGCCGTGGGTGGAGCCGGGAGCCGCGGTCTGGATGGGCGAGGAATAGACATGGCTGATGCCGAGCTTCGCCAGATAGGGCACGATCTTCACGGCGTCGTCGAAGGTGAAGTCCTTGTGGAACTGCAGCCGGTACGTGGCGCGGGGAGGAGGGGCCGCGAGCGCGCTGCGGCGCGAGCGGGCATCCCGCCCTTCCTCGGTCAGCGCCACGGCAAGCTTCGACAGCAGGCTGCCGGGCGCCGCGATGGACTCGACGGTGTTCGTGAGACGGCGGCGCCAGTTGGGGTGGCCCACATCCATGCCGGGCATGTTGGGTTGGTTCAACTCGCCGGACGCGTCCTCGATCTGCAGGGCCGTCAGCACGGAGGAGGTGCGGGCGAGGTAACGGACGGTCGCCTCCACGGGGGCTTCGTCCGGGACGTCGGCGGACGGAAGAAGGCCCTGGCGGGCCAGAGCCTCGGCAAGGTGCCGCTTGTCGGCGGCGCGCGACACCCGTTCGTTGCCGGCGGTCTTGGGATCGAAGATTCCAAGCGTCTGGCGCAGGTCGATATCGAGACCGCGCCACCAGCCGATCAAGGTCGGCAGGTCGTGGGTGGTGATGACCGCAAGAGCCGAGCGGGGATATTGCTCCGGCGTCTTGAAAGCCGATCCCTCGCGCTCGAAAGGCAGGACCCGGTAGCTGAGAACGCCGGACTCCATGATGGCGTCCGAGAAGCCCTCCGGCGCGGTGCCGAGGTCTTCCGCAATGACAAGGCAATTGGCACGGTGGCTCTCGACCCGCAGGACCGCCAGCATGGCCTCGAAGGGATAATCCACATAAGCGCCCTGCGATGCCGGCGCCCCGGAGGGGATCAGGAAGAGGCGCTGGAGCTGGAACGCATGATCGATGCGGATTGCGCCCGCATGGCGCATGTTGGCCGAAACCAGATCGCGGAAGGCCGCGAGGCCTTGCTCTTCCAGGGTGAGAGGGTTGAAGGGCGGCAGGCCCCAATCCTGACCCTGCGGTCCGAGCGGATCGGGAGGCGCACCGATGTTGAGCTTCGGGGCATAGCGATCCGGGGTCGCCCAGATCTCCGATCCGCCCCCGTCCGCACCCACCGCAAGATCCCGGTAGAGTCCGATCGGCAGGCCCGCGGCCCGGGCCCGCTCGGCGGCCTGACCGAGTTGGCGATCAGCCAGCCATTGCAGCCAGGCATGGAACGCGACGCGCTCGGCCTTGTCCGAGCGGAACCGTTTCACCTCGTCCGAATGCACCGAACGGATGGCCTCGGGCCATTCGCCGGTCCAGAAGAGTCCCTCGCCGCGAAAATGCTCGGAGAGCGCTTCGAATGTGGCATGAGCTTCCAGTGAACTGCCACCCGCTTGCCGGAAAGCCTCGAAGGCGGAGCGGTTGCCGGATCTCTGGAAGTGGCTCCACAGGGCGTCGAGAAGGGGGCGCTTGACGGCCCAGGCTTCCGCGTAGTCGATCAAAGGCGCGCTTCGCAACCGGGCAAGACGCTCCTGAACGTCGGATGCTTCGAGAAGCTGCGCGGCACCGCTTTCGGCGAAGCCCTCCATCGCTGTCGGGTCGATATAGATCGATTCGAGAAACAGCCGGGAGGATGGGGAGTAGGGCGAGATCTTCGTCCTGTCAGCCGCAAAGAGAGCATGGACGGGGCTGAGGCCCAGGAAGGCGCCGCCGAAGCTGGCGACACTTTCGGCCGTCAGCGCCACGTCGGAGTAGTCGCCGATCCCAAGGTCCTGTTCGGAACGTAAAGAGTAGATCTGGGCCGTGGCTCCCCACAGGCGCGTGTCCTGCCCCAGAGATTCAGGCGCCCAGCACTGGTCGGGCGCAGCGATAACCGTTGCCTCCAGGTCGCCGAGCCGGAAATGGTGATAGCCCATGGGCAGGGCAGGAATGTCCAGGGTGCCCGCACCCTTGGGCAGGCGTCCTTCACGGACTTGGCCGCCTTCCTCGGTGAGCGTCCAGGCCAGCTGTCCGGGCGACCCGCGCAGGCGGAGCTTCGCCGGCTTTCCCGCTTCGACCGGGATCACGGCCGGGATGACGCCGGCCTTCAGGCGTTCCAGGCGCGCAAGGCTCTCCTGTGCTGCACGCTCCGACGAGACATCGAGGCCCAGCGCAGTGAGAAGGGCCACTCGTGTCTCTGCCGTGGTTTGGACACTGTTTCCAAACGCATCGGTGTAGTCTGAAGAAATACCGACAATTGCGGCCATCCGCTCCAGCAGAGCGTTCAGCTTGCTCATGCCGATGTTCCTTTCAGAATGACCCCTGACCAGGGTGGAAGTTGGAGATCCGTTGTCGACCGGGCGAGCCCGGGGCTCGACCACAGCACGCGAGAAGCCTCGTCGGTGCTCTCGTTCATGGGGCCGCTGCCGAAATTTGCAAGAAGGCGGAGAGCGCCATCGGCAAAGGTCCAGGTGACGTCCAGGGTGTTTTCCGGCGAAACTTTATAACGAGAGCCGCGATAGTCGCCCCTGAGCAGGGGGACGATCTCCGATTGCCGCAGTGCGAGCAGCGCCCGGGTTTGCTGGTGAATATCTTGGTGCGGAGCACGCATGGTCTCCGACCAGTCGATCCTGGAGCACTCGAAGGTTGCTCGATCGGTCGGGTCGGGGATGCGCTGGGACATCTCCGGATCCGTGAACGCCTTGAAGCGCTTGAACTCGCCCCGGCGACCGTCCCGGACCGCTTTGGCGAGGTCCGGGTCGTTCTCGAAATCCACGAAGAACTGGAACGGCGCCGAAGCCGCCCACTCCTCTCCCATGAAGAGCAGCGGAATATGGGGAGAGAGAAGAAAAATCCCCTGGGCGAGGGCCAGGCGCTCAGGCGGTATCAGCTGCGACAGGCGCTCGCCGAACGCGCGATTGCCCACCTGATCGTGGTTCTGGAGAAAAGACACGAAGGCCGTGGGCGGCAGATGGCCCGATGGCTCGCCGCGGATGACGCCGTCCTTGTGCGGCGACGGATCGCCCTGATAGGCGAAGCCTTCCGCCAGCGCCCGCCCGAGATGGTGGAGCGGCCGGTTCGCATAATCCTCGTAGTAGCCCTCGTTCTCGCCGGTGAGAAGGGCGTGCCAGGAGTTGTGAATGTCGTCCGCCCATTGCGCCGTGTGGAGCCTGGGCCGCCTGTCGGCTTCCCGGCCGAGCCACCGAGCCTGGTTGGCTTCGTTTTCGAGCACGAGATGAACGTGGCGGTTGGGGATCTCCTGCCGGATACGGGTCGCCAGTTCCTCGATGAAATGCGGATGGCTGTCGTCGCTGATGGCGTGAACGGCATCGAAGCGCAAACCGTCGATATGATATTCCTCGAGCCAATAAAGGGCATTGTGGAAGAAGAAGTCGCGCACCGCGCGGCTGCCCTCGCCATCCACGTTGATCCCGGCCCCCCAGGGCGTCGGGTGGCGCTCCGTGAAAAATGTCTTGGCGTAGGCGTGGAGATAGTTTCCTGACGGCCCGAAGTGATTGTAGACCACATCGAGAAAGATCATGATCCCAAGCGCGTGGGCGCGCTCGACGAGGCGCTTCAGATCCTCGGGCGTGCCATAGGCGGCATCCGGCGCATAGGGCAGAACGCCGTCATAACCCCAGTTGCGCCGGCCCGGGAACTCGGCGATCGGCATAAGCTCGATGGCCGTGATGCCGAGGTCCCGCAGGGCCTCGAGCTTGTTCATCAAGCCCGAATAGGTGCCCTCCGGCGTGGCGGTTCCCACATGAACCTCGTAGAGGACGGTTTCCTCCCAGGGCCTGCCGGCCCAGGTGGTGTCCGACCATTCGTAGGATTGCGGTTCCACGACGAGACTGAGGCCGTGCACGTCGTCCGGCTGGAACCGGGAGGCAGGATCGGGCACGACGAGGCTGCCGTCGATGCGGTAGCCGTAGCGGCTCCCGGGATGAGCCTCAGCCGAGACGTGGCGATACCACCCGTCCTGATCGGCGGTGAGCGCCTGTTCATCAGCGTCAAGGACGAGACGCACCTCGCGGGCCGTGGGCGCCCATAGGGCAAAGCGGACGCCTTCGGGGGTTGTCTCAGCCCCAAAGGGCATGGCGTGAACTCGCCGCATCGGATCTCCAAAAGCAGGGAAAGCACTTGCGAACGAGGATCATGGAGCAATGTTCCGGCGCGCTTTCAAAAAAACAGCCAAGTTTCTGGAGCGGCTTTCCAGAAACGCTTTGCAAGGCGGTCCGGCATGGTCCCCCGACAACTGCTAAGCTGGCTGCTCAGAAGACCTTAAAACGCGATCCTCTACCCATTTCGGGTTAGCTAGAAATTTTGTCGTTTTTCGTCGGAACCTTCCCCAGGGTCACTGCGTTAAACGCCCGACTGCCTATGGCGCGGGGGGTCGGTGGGGATCGCGCCGCTGAGCTAAAATCGTGGAATCATTTCAACTGGAAGCCGGCAAGGCTTTCCCGACGCATGCGCATGCCGAACTGCAAAGCGGTTCGCAACCTTCCATTTCCGTTAAACGACGCCAATCCATTCTTTTCGTCACATCCGAGATCGCCGATTACATCAAGGCGGGTGGGCTCGGCGAGGTGTCGGCAGCTCTGCCGCGCGCCCTGCGTCATCACTACGACGTGCGCATTCTGATACCGGGTTACCGTCAAGTTCTTTCGCAGATTGGCGATGTGGAGGAAATTGCCCGCTTGCCTGCATCCTTCGGTATTCCTGCCTGCGGCTTGGGTCGTGGCACGACGCAGGATGGCTTGACCGTATATGTTCTCCTCTGCCCCGAACTCTACGACCGGGACGGTTCACCCTATGTGGACAGCTTCGGCGTCGACTGGAGCGACAACGATGTCCGGTTCGCTCGCCTTGGCTTGGCCGCGGCCGACATTGCGTCCGGGGCCGGCGATCCGCTCTGGCGCGCCGACCTGCTGCACCTCAATGATTGGCCGTCCGGTCTCGCGTCCGCCTATCTTGCATGGCGCGGGCAGCATATTCCTACGATCCTGACCATTCACAACCTTGCCTACCAGGGGCTCTTCGACCGCAATCGATTGTCGTATCTGGGCATTCCCGACAACGCCTTTCAGATCAATGGCGTCGAGTTCTACGGCAAGCTCTCCTTCCTGAAGGCAGGCATCTTCTACTCCTCCCACATCACGACGGTGAGCTCCACCTATGCGAGGGAGATCACCCGGCCCGAATTCGGCTGCGGCCTCGATGGGCTTCTCAGGACCTGTGCCGATGAGGGGCGCCTCGACGGCATCATCAACGGCATCGACGAGAGCTGGGATCCGAGCACGGATCCTTACCTGGTAAGCCCGTTCTCGGCCGAGAATTGCCGGGGCAAGCGCGCCAACGCCAACAACGTGCGCGAGAATTTCGGTCTTGCCCTGTCGACCGGACCGCTCTTTGCGGTCGTCTCGCGCTTGGTGCACCAGAAGGGGGTCGATCTCGCAATCTCGGCTGCGGAGACCATCGTATCCCAGGGCGGACAGATTGCCGTCATCGGACAGGGGGAGCCGCGGTTCGAGGCCGAGTTGCAGTCACTGGCACAGCGCCATCCTGGATCCGTGGGCGTGAAGATCGGCTACGACGAAGGAGATGCTCGCCGCATGTATGCAGGCAGTGATTTTCTGCTCATGCCCTCGCGCTTCGAGCCCTGCGGTCTCAGCCAGATGTACGCGCAAAGGTTCGGCTCCCTGCCGATTGCTCACAAGACAGGCGGCCTTGCCGATACGATCGAGGATGGCGTCAACGGCTTCCTCTTCGGTGAGCCGTCGCTGAACCGCTTCATGGATGCCATCAGAAGAGGACTGGATACGTTCCGTTCCAGTTCCCGGCTGACGACCATGCGACGCGCTGCGATGAACAGACCTCATGGGTGGGACAGGTCCGCTTCCCGATACCAGGAAGTGTACGATCGGGCCCGGCAGGCGGCCGCTGCTGCATAAGGGTACATCCGACAACTGCTAACGATATCAAAAGGGCTGAACCGGGTTCAGCCCTTTTGCTTTGGCATGTTCGGCCGCACCGATAGAGTGTTGCGGCCTTATTCTTGAGCCGGTGCCGCTTTTTGAGGCACCGCAGCTATGATCCTGTTCGTTCATCCGCATCCACGACTGCATGGAGGATCTGAATTCAGTCCAAGAGCATCGCTGGCACGGTTCTTGCCTAATGACCCGACGTTGCACCTGTAACAGGGCAGCCAAGGGAGAGGACCTATGTCGATGTTGAAGATGACCCGCAGAAACCTGATGGCGCTGGCATCCGCCGCGCTGGTTTCAGGCGCGATGGCTGGATCCGCGCAGGCTCAGGAAACGATCAAGGTTGGCGTTCTGCACTCTCTGTCCGGCACCATGGCGATCAGCGAGACCACGCTGAAGGATGTCATGCTGATGCTCATCGACGAGCAGAACAAGAAGGGCGGCTTGCTCGGCAAGAAGCTCGAGGCGGTTGTCGTCGATCCGGCTTCCAATTGGCCCCTTTTTGCCGAGAAGGCACGCGAGCTGATCGGTCAGCACAAGGTCTCCGCCGTGTTCGGCGCCTGGACCTCCGTGTCGCGCAAGTCCGTCCTGCCGGTGTTCAAGGAACTCAACAGCATCCTGTTCTACCCTGTGCAATATGAAGGCGAGGAAAGCGAGCGGAACGTGTTCTACACCGGCGCAGCGCCGAACCAGCAGGCTATTCCGGCTGTCGACTACCTCGCCAAGGAGGAGAAGGTCGAGCGGTGGGTGCTTGCCGGCACCGACTATGTCTATCCGCGCACGACCAACAAGATTCTTGAGGCTTATCTGAAGTCCCAGGGCGTGAAGTCCGAAGACATCCTGATCAACTACACGCCGTTCGGCCATGCCGATTGGCAGACCATTGTTGCCGACATCAAGAAGTTCGGCTCCGCCGGCAAGAAAACGGCTGTCGTTTCCACCATCAATGGCGACGCGAACGTCCCCTTTTACAAGGAGCTCGCCAACCAGGGCGTGAAGGCGACGGAGATCCCGGTGGTGGCCTTCTCCGTGGGCGAGGAAGAACTCGCCGGCATCGACACGAAGCCTCTCGTCGGCCATCTGGCCGCTTGGAACTACTTCCAGTCCGTCGAGACGCCTGACAACAAGGCCTTCATCGCCAAGTGGAAGGCCTTCACCAAGAACGAGAAGCGCGTCACCAACGATCCTATGGAAGCCCACGTCATCGGCTTCAACATGTGGGTGAAGGCGGTCGAGAAGGCCGGCACCACGGATCCCGACCAGGTGATCGACTTCATCGTCGGCATCGAGGTTCCGAACCTGACGGGCGGCGTTTCCAAGATGCTCCCCAATCACCACATCACGAAACCTGTTCTCATCGGCGAGATCAAGGAAGACGGTCAGTTCGATACGGTCTGGCAGACGGACGGTCTCGTTTCCGGTGAGGCCTGGTCCAAGTACCTCGAAGGCTCGAAGGACCTGATTGCCGACTGGAAGGACCTCAAGTGCGGCAACTACAACACCGTCACGAAGAAGTGCGGCGCGTGATCGTCTGAACCTGAAGAGGGCGGCCTTGCCGCCGCCCTCGACATCCCTCTGTTCGAAGTTCATTTGATGACCAGCTTGCGCAGCATCCTGCAGGCCTTTGTCCTGCTGATCGGCATGGCATCCGCCGCCATGGCGGGGCCTTATGAAGATGCGCTGCCGAAGTTTGCAGCCGACAGCTATGCCGATACCGAGGCGGCTGTCAGCGGCGTTGCGGGCAGCGGGCACCCTCTTGCGTTGAATGTCGTCGAGGCGCTGCGTGACGGACGCCTTCTTGTCGCGGCAGGCCGGGTCTATCTCCGCGACGTTTCCGGCCGGCTCATCGATGCCGCGACCGGCGGTGCGGTGGAGCCTGCCGCCGGCCTCAAGCCCGTCCGGGTCAACAACCGTGTCCGCCGCGCGATCGAGGCCGCCCTCGGCGGCATGACCCTTCTCAGCCCCGATGCGGGAGCGCGCCTCGAGGCGGCTCGTGCCGTGTTCCGCTCCCGTGATGCGGCGGCGCTGCCTGTTCTCGAGAAGGCTATCGCGCAGGAGAGCGCCGTCGCCGTGCGGGATGCCCTCGAGGGTGCACGCGCGGCCATTCTCCTCAGCAGGCCCGATGCATCCTCATCGGAGAGGCTGGCGGCGATCGAGACCCTGCACATCCGTGGCGATCAGGACGCATTGGCCCTGCTGACCACGTTGCCGCCCGGCGCGCCTTCCGACATCGCGGAGGCGGCCAGCAAGGCTGCAGACGGCATACGTACACGTCTTGCTCTGTGGAACGCAGTCCAGAACGTCTGGTACGGCTTGTCTCTGGGCTCGGTTCTGCTGCTTGCCGCCATTGGACTTGCCATCACCTTTGGCACGATGGGCGTCATCAACATGGCTCATGGCGAGATGGTTATGATCGGCGCCTATACGACGTTCCTGGTGCAGGAACTCATCCGCACCCATGCTCCTGGCCTGTTCGGAGCCTCGCTCTTCATTGCCCTGCCGCTCGCCTTCCTGGTCGCAGGCGCAATCGGCATTCTCATCGAGCGCACGGTCATCCGCTTCCTGTATGGGCGGCCTCTCGAGACCTTGCTTGCGACCTGGGGTCTGTCCCTCATTCTACAGCAGGGTGTGCGCACGATCTTCGGCCCTACGAACCGCGAGGTGGGAACGCCCGGCTGGATGAGCGGCGCTTTGGACGTCGCGGGCTTGAGCCTCACCTATAACCGCATCACCATCGTCGTCTTCGCCTTTCTGGTCTTCTCTGCCCTGCTTGGCGTGCTGCGGTATACGTCCCTTGGCCTCTATGTCCGCGCCGTTACACAAAACCGGCGCATGGCAGGCTCCATGGGCATTCGCACCAGCCGCATCGATGCACTGGCCTTCGGACTTGGGTCTGGTGTCGCCGGCATCGCAGGCGTCGCCCTCTCGCAGATCGACAATGTCAGCCCCAATCTCGGGCAGGGCTACATCATCGACAGCTTCATGGTGGTCGTGTTCGGCGGCGTCGGAAACCTCTGGGGCACGCTGGTGGGCGCCATGACGCTTGGCATCGCCAACAAACTGCTTGAACCCTATGCAGGCGCCGTTCTGGGCAAGATCCTGCTCCTCGTAGCGATCATCCTGTTCATTCAAAGACGTCCGCGCGGGCTCTTCGCGCTGAAAGGAAGAGCGGTCGAAGCATGACGAACCAACCTCTGCTTGACCGGCAAAGCATCGTCGTTCTGGCGCTGCTCGCCGCCGTGGCCATCCTGGTGCCCGCCTTGAACATTCTTGCTGCGCCGGGCTCGGTGCTCCACGTGTCCGATCATCTGGTGCCATTGTTCGGCAAGTACATCTGCTTTGCCCTGTTGGCGCTGTCGGTGGACCTGATCTGGGGCTTCTGCGGCATCCTTTCTCTCGGTCACGGAGCCTTCTTTGCGTTGGGGGGCTATGCCATGGGCATGTACCTCATGCGTCAGATCGGGCCGCGCGGCGTTTATTCCGACCCGGTCCTTCCGGACTTCATGGTGTTCCTGAACTGGAAGGAGCTGCCCTGGTTTTGGCACGGCTTCGACTGGCTCCCCCTTGCGGCTCTCATGGTGCTGCTCGTGCCTGGTGCTTTGGCGTTCATCTTCGGCTGGTTTGCTTTCCGCTCCCGGGTCACCGGCGTCTATCTTTCCATCATCACACAAGCCATGACCTTCGCGCTGATGCTGGCCTTCTTTCGCAACGATATGGGCTTTGGCGGCAACAACGGACTTACCGATTTCAAGGACATCCTGGGCTTCCCCCTTCAGGCTGCATCGACCCGGATCGGTCTCTTCGTTCTCTCTGTCGCGGCGCTTGCAGGCGGATATCTGCTCTGCCGCTGGGTGGTGAGCTCAAAATTCGGCAAGGTGCTGGTGGCGGTGCGCGATGCCGAGAGCCGCACCCGGTTTCTCGGCTACCGCGTCGAGCACTACAAGCTGGCCGTCTTCACCCTCTCGGCCATGCTCGCCGGCGTGGCGGGTGCGCTCTACGTGCCGCAAGTCGGCATCATCAACCCGAGCGAGTTCGCGCCTGCCAACTCCATCGAAGTGGTGATCTGGGTTGCCGTTGGCGGTCGTGGAACCTTGGCCGGCGCCATACTCGGGGCGCTGGTGGTCAACGCCGGCAAGACATGGTTCACAGGTGTTCTGCCCGAGTTCTGGCTCTTTGCACTGGGCGGTCTCTTCGTCTTCGTCACGCTTCTCATGCCTCGCGGCATCCTCGGGGCTGCCAAGGATATCTGGGAGCGTTCAGGCCGGCGGCTTCGGCCAGCCCGCGTGCCTGAAGCCACTGCACAGGCGGCGGAGTAAGCCATGACAGCACCTGTAACCCCAGCGCTGCTCTACCTCGACAACGTCTCCGTTTCGTTCGATGGATTTCGGGCGTTGAACGCCCTGTCGCTTGCCATAGACCATGCCGAGATGCGCGCCATCATCGGCCCGAACGGAGCCGGCAAGACCACGATGATGGACGTGATCACCGGCAAGACGCGCCCCAACGAAGGGATCGCCCTGTTCGAAGGCTCGCATGATCTGACCGCCCTCGATGAGGCCGCCATCGCCGAACTCGGCATCGGGCGAAAATTCCAGACGCCGACCGTATTCGAGATGCATTCCGTCGAGGACAACCTGCTCCTGGCCTTGAAGGAGAAGCGCTCCCCCTTCGCAACCCTGCTTTCGCGGCGCACGGCGCAGGAGCGGGAGAGGGTCGACGCTCTTCTGGAGCGGGTGCGCCTCACGAGTTCCCGGCACCGAAAGGCCGGGGAGCTGTCTCACGGGCAAAAGCAGTGGCTGGAGATCGGAATGCTCTTGGCCCAGCAGCCCAAGCTCCTGCTCATCGACGAGCCGGCGGCAGGCATGACGGACCAGGAAACAGCCGATACGGCAGATCTTCTCCGGGATATCGCCAGAACGCAGTCGGTTGTTGTGGTGGAGCATGACATGACCTTCGTGCGCGATCTCGGCGTGAAAGTGACATGCCTTCATGAGGGCTCGGTGCTCGCCGAGGGTTCCCTCGATGCTGTCAGCGCCAACGAGCGCGTGGTTGAGGTCTATCTGGGGCGATGACGATGCTTTCGGTCGAAAACCTGTCTCTACACTACGGCGCGGCTCAGGCCCTGCGAGGTGTCTCCGTGGCCGCATTGACAGGCGAGGTCACATGCGTGCTCGGGCGGAACGGGGTCGGCAAGACATCTCTTCTGCGGGCAGTTGCGGGACACAGGCCGATCTCCGGCGGCAGCATCCTGTTCGACGGCCAGGATATCGCACGGTTGAAACCCTTCGAGCGAGCAGCGCTCGGGATCGCCTATGTGCCTCAGGGGCGAGAGATCTTCCCGCTCCTGACCGTCCGGGAAAATCTGGAGACCGGGTTTGCACCTTTGAGGCGCGGCGAGCGAAGAATACCGGACGAGGTGTTCGAGCTTTTTCCAGTTCTGAAGTCCATGCTGGGGCGGCGCGGTGGTGATCTGTCGGGCGGGCAGCAGCAGCAGCTTGCCATCGGACGCGCCCTCGTGACGCGCCCGCGTCTTCTCGTGCTCGACGAGCCCACCGAGGGCATTCAGCCATCCATCATCAAGGATATTGGCCGAGCCATCGCTTACTTGCGTGAACGCAAGAGCATGGCGATCCTTCTGGTCGAGCAGTATTTCGACTTTGCGCGCGAACTGGCCGACCGGTTCGTGGTGATGGAGCGCGGCGAAATCGTACAGCACGGCAACCGCTCGGCGCTTGAGGGGGACGATGTACGTCAACGCTTGGCCCTTTGAAGGCGTCCCCGGATCTATCGTTCCAGAGCGCCAGCGCGCCATCGGCCGCGTTGCCTTCAGCGCAGCGGGGTTGAACGGTCGCACCCGCCCGATGCGGATCGAAGAGAGCGGATCCATGAGGATCAGGCTCCCGAAAGGCGAGGGGCGGGGGCTGGACGGGGTCCTCGTCAACACGGCCGGAGGCATTGCCTGCGGTGATCGCTTTTCTGTGGAGATCGAGGCTCAGGCGGGCGCCTCCGTGACGGTTACGACACCTGCCGCCGAGAAGGTCTACCGCTCGGACGGGCCCGTGGCGGAGCTCTCCGTCGGGCTGGTCTTGGGTGCTGGAGCGAGGCTCGATTGGCTGCCGCAGGAGACGATCCTGTTCGATAGGGCGCGGCTCGCGCGGCGGCTGGATGCGTCCATGCCCGGGGATGCGAGCCTGACCCTGTTCGAGGCCGTTGTGTTCGGACGCGAGGCCCGAAGCGAGCATATCACGCATGGCCTGTTCGAGGATCGCTGGCGCATCAGGCGCGGGCAGCGTCTCGTCTATGCGGACACGTTGCGTCTCGATGGCCCGATCGCAGATCTGCTGCAGAAGCCAAGCGTCGGAAAGGGGGCTCGCGCCCTCGCGACGATGATCCATGTAGCGCCGGATGCCGAAGCGCGTCTCGAACCTGTGCGCGCGCATCTGCCATCCGGCAACGGCTGCGATGCTGCTGCAAGTGCCTGGAACGGGCTTCTGGCCGTGCGCTTCTGTGCCGAGACGATCGGCGCCTTGCGCGCTGCTGCCCTCCCGTTCCTCCTCGCCTTTCGCGGCGAACCCCTGCCTCGTGTCTGGCTCAGCTAGGGTCGAACCATGCAACTCACACCACGTGAAAAAGACAAGCTCCTGATCTCCATGGCAGCCATGGTGGCGCGCCGGCGCCTGGAGCGCGGCGTAAAGCTCAACCACCCGGAGGCCATTGCGCTGATTATCGACACCGTGGTAGAGGGCGCGCGCGACGGGCGCTCCGTTGCCGAGCTGATGGAGGCAGGTGCCCATGTGATCGGCGCCGATCAGGTGATGGAAGGCGTGGCCGAGATGATCCATGACGTGCAGGTGGAGGCCACCTTTCCAGACGGGACCAAGCTCGTCACCGTTCATCATCCGATCCGCGGCGCCGCATCCAAGGATGTGCCGGGCGAGGTCATCGCTCAGGAGGGCGAGATCCTCTTCAACGAGGGCGCCGAGCGCACGGTCGTAACTGTCGCCAACACGGGCGACAGGCCCATTCAGGTCGGCAGCCATTACCACTTCTTCGAAACCAACCCGGCCCTTTCGTTCGACCGCGGAAAGGCACGCGGCATGCGCCTCGACATCGCTCCCGGAACGGCCGTGCGCTTCGAGCCCGGCTCCACCCGCGAGGTTGTCCTGGTGCCGTTGTCGGGCAAGCGCCAGGTTTACGGTTTCCGCCAAGGCGTGATGGGAGCGCTCTGATGTCGAATGGAAGAAAGCCTGCCTCTCTCCCGCGCGCCGGCTACGCGGACATGTTCGGCCCGACCAAGGGGGATCGGATTCGCCTGGCCGATACGTCCCTCGTGATCGAGGTGGAGCGGGACTTCACCACCTATGGCGAAGAGGTGAAGTTCGGCGGCGGCAAGGTCATCCGTGACGGCATGGGACAAAGCCAGGCGACCCGGGCCGAGGGCGCCGTCGATACGGTCATCACCAACGCGGTGATCCTAGACCACTGGGGAGTCGTGAAGGCCGATATCGGCATCAAGGGCGGGCTGATCGCAGGCATCGGCAAGGCCGGCAACCCGGACGTGCAGCCGAATGTGGATATCATCATCGGCCCCGGCACGGAGATCGTCGCCGGTGAGGGCAAGATCATCACCGCCGGCGGCTTCGACTCCCACATCCACTTCATCTGCCCGCAGCAGATCGAAGAGGCGCTCATGTCCGGCATCACCACGATGCTCGGCGGCGGGACGGGACCGGCCACCGGAACCTTCGCCACCACCTGCACGCCCGGCCCATGGCACATCGCCCGCATGATCGAGGCGGCGGATGCCTTTCCCATGAATCTGGCCTTCACCGGCAAGGGCAATGCCTCGAAACCAGGGGCTCTGGAGGAGATGATCCAGGCAGGAGCCTGCGCGCTCAAGCTCCATGAGGACTGGGGCACGACCCCTGCCGCCATCGACTGCTGCCTATCGGTAGCCGATGCCTACGACGTGCAGGTGATGATCCACACCGACACGCTGAACGAGTCCGGTTTCGTGGAAGACACGATCGCCGCCTTCAAGGGCCGCACGATCCACGCCTTCCACACGGAAGGCGCCGGGGGCGGGCATGCTCCCGACATCATCAAGGTGGCAGGGCTTCCCAACGTGCTGCCATCCTCCACCAATCCGACGCGGCCCTACACGGTGAACACCATCGACGAGCATCTCGACATGCTCATGGTGTGCCACCATCTTTCGCCGTCGATCCCTGAAGATCTTGCCTTCGCCGAGAGCCGCATCCGCAAGGAGACCATAGCGGCGGAGGATATCCTGCACGATATCGGCGCGCTCTCGATGATGTCCTCCGACAGCCAGGCCATGGGCCGCGTGGGAGAGGTCATCATCCGCACCTGGCAGACGGCGCACAAGATGAAGGTTCAGCGCGGTTCGCTGCCTGGCGAGACGGGAAACAACGACAACTTCCGCGCGCGCCGCTATATAGCAAAATACACCATCAACCCGGCCATCGCCCATGGAGTCTCGAAGCACATCGGTTCGGTGGAGGCCGGAAAGCTCGCCGATCTTGTCGTCTGGACGCCGGCTTTCTTTGGCGTGAAGCCGGATCTCGTCATCAAGGGCGGGGCTATCGCTGCGGCCCTGATGGGCGATCCGAACGCTTCGATCCCCACGCCTCAACCTGTGCACTACCGGCCGATGTTCGGCGCCTACGGGCGGGCGCTGGCCGCCACCTCGCTCACATTCGTGTCGAAGGTGGCCGCTGAGAATGGGCTTGCGGCGCAGCTGGGGGTTCAGAAGCAACTCGTCGCGGTCGAGAACGTGCGCGGCGGCATCGGCAAGAGGGACATGGTCTTGAACGACGCGACACCTTTCATCGAGGTCGATCCCGAAACCTATGACGTTCGCGCCGACGGCGAACTGCTGGTTTGCGAACCGGCGAGGATCCTTCCCATGGCTCAACGCTACTTCCTGTTCTAGCATGATCCGCGCCACATCCATCATCCGCCGCAATGCCGTCGAGCAGGACCGCATCGTCGACGTCATCACGCTCGATCATGGCGACCGCCACCGCCGCCGCATCATGCTCCATGCCGATGGCGGCACGGCCTTCCTGCTCGATCTCGACAGAGCCGATGTTCTGGAGGATGGCGACGCCATCCGGCTGGAAACCGGATGGCTCGTCGAGGTGAGGGCTGCCCCCGAGCGACTGGTCGAGATCAGGACGGAGATGCCTCTCGACCTCCTGACCCTCGCCTGGCATATCGGCAACCGGCATGTTCCGGCCGAAATTACGCCTGGTGCGATCTACATCGCGTACGATCACGTTCTGGTCGATATGCTTGAAGGATTGGGAGCCAAGGTTGCTGTCGTGGAGCGCCCGTTTCGTCCCGTGCGAGGCGCCTACCATCACCACGAGCATGGGGCTCATGCGGCGCATCATCATGGCCATGCCCATGGATGAGGCTTGGCCCAATGCGCCTGAACGGGCAGCGGAGACTTCGGTCCTGCCCCTGTTCGCTTGGCTCTCGTCTTCCTATCCTGTGGGCTGCTATGCCTATTCCCATACCCTCGAATGGGCCGTGGAGGCCGGCGACGTTTTCAACGAGGAAACGCTCGTCACCTGGCTGACCGATCTGTTGACCCTGGGAGTGGGGCGCAACGATGCCATTCTCCTGAGCCACGCCTATCGGGCCGTGGAAGCGGGGAACAGCACGGCCCTCGAGGCCACGAACGAGCTGGCTCTTGCGTTGTCGCCGTCTGCGGAACTCTATCTCGAAACAAGCCAGCAGGGGCGCAGCTTTCTCGACGCCACGCTCGCTGCTTGGCCTTCGCCGCGGCTCTTGTCCCTTGAAGGCGATGTTGCCTTTCCGGTCGCCATAGGCATGGCGGCGGCGGCGCATGCGATTTCGTTGCCGGTCACATCGGAAGCCTACCTGTTCGGGCTTGTGCAAACCCTGGTCTCCGCCGCTATCCGGCTTGCACCCATTGGGCAGACCACCGGCATTCGTGTGACGGCGTCTCTGGCCCGAACCGTGCAGCAGGTCGCACGGCAAGCCCTTGTTCTGTCGCTCGATGATATCGGCGGCTCGACCTTTCGAGCTGATCTCGGCTCGTTCCATCACGAAAACCAATACACGAGGCTTTTCCGATCATGATCTCACATACGGGACCCCTCCGGGTCGGCATCGGCGGGCCGGTCGGCTCAGGCAAGACGGCACTGATGGAGGCGCTCTGCAAGACGTTCCGCGAGCGCTACGACATCTGCGCCATCACCAACGACATCTACACCAAGGAGGACGCACGTCTTCTGACGGTCGCCGGCGCGTTGCCGGTGGAGCGGATCATGGGGGTCGAGACCGGCGGATGCCCGCATACGGCGATCCGCGAGGACGCGTCCATCAACCTCGCGGCCATAGCCACCATGCGCAAGCGCTTTCCCGCGCTGGACATCGTGCTGGTGGAATCCGGCGGTGACAATCTGGCCGCAACCTTCTCGCCGGAACTCGCAGATCTGACCATCTACGTCATCGACGTGGCCGGCGGCGAGAAAATCCCGCGCAAGGGCGGACCTGGCATCACCCGCTCGGATCTTCTCGTGGTGAACAAGATCGATCTCGCTCCCTATGTGGGCGCCGATCTCGGCATCATGGAAGCGGATACGAAGCGCATGCGCGGGCAACGCCCCTATGTATTCAGCAACATCCGCGATGGCGTCGGCGTGGATGCTGTCGCGAAATTCATCGAACAATCCGGCGGCCTAGCCGCTGCTGCGTAAGGGGAGTCTTCATGATGATCAGGCGTTCTATTTTTGCGGCCATCCTGCTTGCAGTCACGACACCCGCTCTCGCTCACGTAGGCGAGCATGCTGTTTCGGGCTTTTCCTCAGGTTTCCTGCATCCTTTCGGAGGGATCGATCACACGCTGGCTATGCTGGCTGTCGGCCTCTTTGCCGCGTTGCTGAGCGGGCGGGCGCTATGGGCTTTACCGGTGAGCTTCATTGCCATGATGCTGATGGGTGGAGGGTTAGGCCTGCTCGAGGCTGAGCTTCCTGCCGTCGAGAGTGGCATCGCCGCCTCCGTCATCATCCTCGGCGTTGTTGTCGCCTTGGGCTGGCGGTGGCCGGTCAGCGCAGCAATGGTGCTCGTGGGTGCTTTCGCCGTATTCCATGGCTATGCCCACGGCGCCGAAATTCCGGCAGACGCTGATGGGGTCGCTTATGGGGCAGGCTTTTCTCTCGCGAGCATGACGCTTCATGGGGCCGGCATCGCGGCTGGCGTGGTCGCGCTGAATAGAACGATCGTCGTCCGTCTTGCCGGCGCCGGCATTGCAGCAACCGGGTTCATTCTCGCTTTAAGCTAGAGACTGGGATGCTCCTTGCTGTTCACCATCCGGGTGCTTCCGGTTCAAGCGCTCGGTCCGACGTCTTGGCGTATCGAACGAGACTCTTGTGAATGACTGTGCCGCAGTCGTTGCTGCGGCCTGCTAGACCTATCGAGAAGCCCTTGGCTGCACAATGCAGCCAAGGGCCTTGAAGGTCAGCACCTATGTGGCTTTAGCGCTTTCCGCCGCTATTGCCGCCATTGCCGTTGCCGCCGCCATTGCCGCCGTTGCCGTTGCCGCCACCGTTGCCGCCGCCATTTCCGGCGGGGCCGTCCTGATCGCTGCCGTCGCCATTGTTGGATCCACCAGGGTTGGACGAGTCGTTGCCATCGGCGTCGTTGCCATGGCCGTTGTTGCCGCGACCACCGCCGTTGCCATTGCCATGCCCATTCCCGTGGCCGCCACCATTGCCTCCGCCGTTGCCGGCAGGACCATCCGCGTCGCTGCCGTCACCGTTATTGGAGCCGCCAGGGTTGGAGGAATCGTTGCCATCGGGGTCGTTGCCATGGCCGTTGTTGCCATGGCCGCCACCGTTGCCATTACCATTGCCGTTGCCGACGCCGCCACCGTTACCGCCGCTGCCACCGGTGCCGCCGCCGCCGGTTCCGCCACCGGTGCCGCCGCCGGTTCCGCCATTGCCTCCGCTTCCACCGGTGCCGCCGTTGCCTCCGCTTCCGCCGTTGCCGCCGCTGCCACCAGTTCCGCCGTTACCTCCGGTGCCGCCATCGCTGCCCGTTCCGCCGGTGCCACCTGTGGAGCCATCGCCGGTGGACCCACCGGTGCTGCCGCCGGTTCCGCCGGTGCTGCCGCCGGTTCCGCTGTCTGCAACGGCGCCGCCACGGCCGGGGCTTCCCGCACCGCCATTGACGTTTCCAGCGCCACCACGGCCCGGACCTGCCGTTCCAGGGCCGGCGATCGGACCGGAATTAATGGTGGGGCGGCCAGTGATCGAGCCGGTCACGGCGTCGCTCTGATCGCGATCGTTCAGGCGATCCATCCTGCGGAGAGCCTGAGGGCGGATAGCGCAGCGGCAGACTTCCTGACCCTGAACCACCCGCAGGCGGCAGTTGTGATACATGGATGCGTCGGCAACTGCCGGCACACATTGTTGAGCCGACCGCATGACCTGAGCATACGATGGGGTCGACAGAGCGAGGAACAAGGCTGCGCCAGACAAAGCGAGAGCGTGCGAACGCTTCATGATGTTCACCTACATAAGAGCCAATTCTGATGAGAAGCCGCGTCGAGGCGACTTGCTTGGCTAGAAGACGCATGTGTAGGAATAACGTTCCGGTATATAGGTAAAAAACTCTTCTGTTGAGAATGGGAACTTTGTTGAGGCTTTTGCTATGCAATGGCCAAGCTAATGCTCAAGTTATTATATATAGTTGAACAAGCCGGGGCATAGACTTCACTACAGAGGGTGAGCCGGCAGAACTACTTCAGATTACTGTCTTACGCCCGGTGGCTGGATGTGTCTGTCCAAGCTGCACGGCTAAGGGCCGTAGGAATATTGGCACGCGGCACTGCGCCGGAGCTTTTATCGGGAGGTGCGGGTCTCTCGCGGAAAATGTCTTACCGCTCCACTCCATAAGCCTCTGCCATGAGGCGGATATCCGCCAGCTTCCCCAAGAGAGCCGACCAATCATCGCTGCCCGCGATGGGAGCCCAGAGCGCCTCTACTTCCTCGATCAGCATTGTGCAGGGCTCCGTACGGGAGAAGTAGGGGTGATCCAGACGCATCTGGGGTGCCGCCGCAAAATCCTCGAGACAGGCGCGGACCGGCTCGAATGCCGCTTGGGCGTACAGGCCCGCCGAGGGGCTTTGCCCGGCCCGTTCGAGGCTTGCAAGGCCGCCATACCAGTCGAAGAAGGTCTGCTCGAAGGGCGCTTTGGTTTCATGCAGGAAAGTCCATAAAGCCTTTGCCAAGGCACCATCCTGCTCAAAGCCCCTCGATTGGAGCCCAAGACGGCGGAGAATTGCGCCTGCGAATTCCCGGTGAAGCGCAGGCTCGAAGGCGGCGAGCGCCTGCTCCAGGCTGCTCTGCTCGGCGAGGGGCAGAAGACATTCCGCCAAGCGGAACAGGTTCCACAGGAGCGTATCTGGCTGACGCCCAAAGGCATAAAGCCCTGTCTCGTCGAAATAGGCTGCCGTGAAGGCCGGATCGTAAACGGGCAGGAAGCGCCACGGGCCGTAATCGAAGCTCTCGCCCGTGACGTTGATGTTGTCGGTGTTGAGGACGCCGTGCACGAAGCCTGCCGTCATCCATTGCGCGCCCATGCGGGCGACGCGCCGGCAGACTTCCTCAAGGAATGCCGCCGCGCGTGCGGCCTCGTCCTCACGCCAGGCCTCCGGCATATAGGTTCGAATCGTATAATCGAGCAGCTTACGGATGTTGTCCTTGTCATCGAGATACAGAAGACGCTGAAAAGTGCCGATGCGGATGTGGGAGTGGCTGAGGCGAACCAGGACCGATGAGCGCGTGGGGGAGGGCTCATCGCCCCTGTCGAGCTCCTCGCCCGTTTCGATCAGGCTGAAGGTTTTGGACGTTTCGACACCGAGAGCCTCAAGCATCTCGGTGGCGAGGATCTCCCGCATGCCGCCCTTCAGCGTCAGACGCCCGTCGGCCCGACGGGACCATGGTGTTTGCCCGCTGCCCTTGGTGCCGAGATCGAGAAGCCTGCCGTCCTCGACGTCCTGGAGCTGCGCAAAGAGGAAGCCTCGGCCATCGCCCAAATGCGGGTTGTAGGTTCGGAACTGATGTCCGTGGTAGCGCAGGGCAAGCGGTTGCTCGAAGCTCCCGGCAAGGGGCGTGAACCGGCCGAAATGCTCGATCCATTCCTCATCCGTCAGAGAGCCAAGGCCAACTCTTTCGGCCCAGTAATGGTTGCGGTAGCGCAGGATGTGCTCCGGGAACTTCGCCGGTTGAACGGCATCGTAGAAATCCGGTCCGAGTTCCTGGTGACGGGTCGCGGCACGATAGGCGGTGGAATAGGGCATCGAACAAATCCCGTGGCTCCCATGTTCAATTCCAGGGAGGCTGAAATGTTCAGACACAGGCATGGCGCTGATCGGAGGCGACCGGCCTTGAACCGAACGAAGTTGATTTCAAGGCATATGAATATACAACGTTTCGGCAGCGGGTGAGCCGGGCTGCCGGAAGGCTTCTTCCAAAAATAATTTGTGGCCAAGGTCCTGTGGAAAAACTCTGATATTTCCTGGCGTTCTCATTCGTTGTTCAAGCGCGCCGCCTTGGTCGATCAGTCAATCTAGTGCTTTCGTCTATTGGCTCCCGCGCAAACCTCTCTTAAGGTTTCGTGGAGCGAAGCAGACGAAGGATGGATTCATGACATCGAAGGATTTGCTGAGTCTTTGCGGCCGAATTAGCCTCGTCATGGCCGCCTTTGCCTTCATCGCCGGAATTGTTGCCGGCCCTCTCCTGCAAAAGGTCTGGTTTTCCACGCTCACCGTCACCGAGCATGGCCCTGGACATGCTCCGCTTCCGCCAAGCCCCTCGGGTGGTCTGCAAGCGGATAAGCAGAGCTAACAACTTATTTAAGATCTCCGCGTCATATCGGACCATCGCCGAAGCAAGCAGGAATTCAGCTTCTTTTCGGAAAGTGCGCGATGAGCAACGACAACATTTTAAGGGAAGAAATCCGTTACTCCCTCGGTTTCGTCCGCAGCCTGATCCATAACTATTCAGGCCTGTATTCAGGCGAGAACCTCGCTGGCGATGTTCTGCGCTATTGCGACGAGATCGTGAAGCCGGAGGAACCCAACGCCCGGTTGGAGGAGGCAAGACGCCTCGTGGAGGAACGCTGCAGGCGGCTTGCGCAGGCAGCGGACCGCTTCGCCGATCGGGACCCCGCCGCGATTGCAGCATCGCGGGTCAAAGCAGACGCCGCAATCGATATGCTCCAGGATGCCGTCTTCGAATGGCGCAGGTCCCGCAGGCCTATGTCATCCTCCGGACGAATGCTGCGCAGGAAGAGCCTTTGAGGCTAACGCGGCCCTACAACCCGAGAAGCCTCACAAGCGCTTCGGCTTAGTCGAGGAGGTCGCGGGCACGTCGACCATCTGCGGCTCGGGTGCAGGGTCGCTCTTCGGCAGGTCGAGCCCATAAACGTCGTCGCGAAAATGCACCGTGCCGTCCGCCGTGGCATATCCGGTCAGATAGATCCAAGCGACGGGCACAGGCCGGTCAAGACGGATGTCCTGACGGGTCGTGCTGGCGATGGCGGCGTCGATTCCCGCTCGCGTCCAGGCGCCCGACTGCCCTTTCGTTCCACGGAGCAGCCATTCCGCGAAGTCGCCGACATCGGCGACCCGCACACAGCCTGAGGAATGGAAGCGTGCGTCCTGAGCGAACAGCTGTTTCTTGGGCGTGTCGTGCATGTAGACCGCATGCTTGTTCGGCATGTCGATGCGGATCTGTCCAAGCGAGTTGATCGCGCCGGGGTCCTGGCGCAGGGTGTAGTTGACGGCGCTTTGGGTCGACCAGTCCAGCGTCTTGGGATCCACCTCCTGACCTTTGGCGTCCAAGATCCGAATCTTCATCTTCTCCAGATAAGCCGGATCCTTCCGCACGTGAGGGATGATGTCCTTCTTGATCAGCGAGACCGGAACGGTCCATGTCGGGTTGAGATTGACGGCCGTCACACGGGTTTCGACGGCAGGAGAGGGACGGTCCGCCTTGCCTGCGACCGCAACATAGCGTCGGGCCACTTGTCCGGCTTCGACCGCTTCGACGGCCGCGGACGGGATGTTCACGACGACGTAGCGCTCCCCGAAGGAGAATGTGGAGCCTGCCAGCCGCTGAGCCGAGGCGGTGAGCTGGCGGTGGCGCGTGAGTGCGGGAGTATTAAGCGCCTCCAGGGTTCTCGCACGCACGGCGCCGGACTCCGGCAAGCCATGGCGGGCTTGAAATCGCTTTACTGCCGCTGCCAACTCCGGGTCGAACGCTGCGCTTGCACTGGAGGTTGGGGGAAGGTCGCCTTCCATGGCGAGGCGCTGCCGAAGGCTCGTGACGAGGGGTCCCTTGTCGCCGGCCTTCAGGATTGTCCCTGCCGGCAAGGTCGGCCACCCTCCCGCTTCGGCAATGCGCTTGTACGTCCACGCCGCACGCATCGTGTTGATGAAGGTTCCTGCGTCGAGCGTTGGGCGAGGGTCCTGCGAGATGGCAACAGCAGGCGCCGCAGCAGGGGCAGGAGCAGTCTGCTCAGGACCTTTGAGCGTGGACGGGGTCGTCACTTTCTGTGGCAGGGCGGGTCCTGCGGCGGATGACGGCTGAACGCTTGCCGATGCCGGCGCCAAACCGCCCGGGGCGGCAATTCCAGGAGCCGCAAGGGCTCCCGACACGCCACTTGGAGCGGAGCACGAGAGGAGAGCCAAACAGAAGCAGATGCGCGATACATTCCCATAGGTCATGCCTGAACTATGGGGGATCTTGGTTTACAAAGTGCTTCACGGCGGCAGCGCGCGATAAAAGGCCTGCAACTGGCAGCCCGGCCGGGCGTTGTATCCCGTTCAAAGCCTCCATCATACGAGTTCCCCATGCATGCCGCGCCCGCCCCCTCTCAGGATATCCGGCGGATCGATCTGACCTTGCCGGAATCCCTGGGGCTCCATGCCATCCGCCTGCTTGAACGGATCGGGGAGGCTGGACCGGGCGGGATGATCTACGTGGCAGAAGGGGAACGCCGGGCCGAGCAGCTGGCAGAGGCGTTGAGGGGGCTGGCTCCCGATCTGGAGATCTATCTCCTGCCCCCCTGGGATTGTCTTCCCTATGACAGCGCGCCTCCCTCCCGCGAGGCGATGGGTCGCCGCATGTCCGTTCTCCGGCGCATGACCGAGCCGAGCGAGGCTCCACGCCTGCTCATCGCGAGCGCTGCCGCCATCGTCCAGCGCGTGCCCCCGCGGGACATCTGGCAGGTGGCCTCCTATGACCTCAAGGCAGGTGAGCCTTTCTCGCAAGAGGCGCTCGAGGATTATCTAGACCGCGCGGGCTACATCCTGGACGAGCGAGTGGATGAGCCGGGCGAGGCGGCTATCCGGGGGCAGGTGATCGATCTCTTTCCTGCAAATAGCCTCCTGCCTTACCGAGCCGAGCATGATGGGCAGTCCATCGTGGCGATCCGCTCCTACGACCCGGTGTCGCAACGGACCGAGGAGGAGGTAGACAGCCTAGTGCTGGAGCCTGCATCGGAGATCTTCCTCAAGGACGCCGCGGACAACACCGAGCCGGTTGAACGATCCGATGGGATGGAGCACCGCCTGCCTGATTACTATTCAGCCCTCGAAACGGTGTTCGATTACTGGCCCGGTGCTGCGGTGGTGGTTGAGGCAGGAGCCGAGGAGAGGCGCCAGCTGGTTCTGGAGCAGATTGCAGATGCGCATGAAAGCCGCACCAAGCTGCGCGTGGAAGGAACTGTCAGAGGAACTGCCGTTTCCCCAGAGCGGCTTTTCATCGAAGATGACGAATGGACAAGCCGTCTGTCCGAGCGTCGCCTGATCTTCATCCATGCTGCTTCTGCGGAGGACGCAAAGAACAGTGCCGTGCCGCGATTCGTCACCGCCTCAAGGCCGGCCCGCGCCCTTATGGACTTTGTTCAGCATCAGCAGCAGGAAGGCCGAAAGATCGTACTTGTCGCGGCGGCCAAAGCGGACCTGAGCAGGTTGAGGCGCAGGGTTCAATCCTTGGAGGCGGATCCCGAGCGCGCGGGCAGCTGGAGCGATGTTCTCGATGGACCGCCAAAAGGCTGGTTTGCGCTGCAAGCCGATATCAAGAGCGGCTTCATCGATGAACGCGGTGGCATTGCCGTCGTCACGGCAGGTGATGTTCTGGGTAGCCGCGCAAGCAGCGGCCCGGAACAGGAGGTCAGTTCCGCTGCCCTCCAATTGACTGATACGCGCTTCCAAATCGGAGATGCCGTGATCCACATGGATCATGGCATCGGCTCTCTGGACGGAATCGAGACGATAACGGCAGGTGATGCAGGTACAGGCGATACGATCAGGCTCGGCTACGCGGGCGATGCCGTACTGATGATCCCGGCAACGGAGATGGAGCGCGTTTGGCGGTATGGCGCAATGTCCGAATCCATTACGCTGGACAAGCTGAAGAGCGATGCATGGTCCTCCCGTCGTGAAAAGATCGAAGCCGAGATCCAGGAAACAGCCGAGCGCCTGTCCGAACTGGTGAAGGTTCGAAAGGCGATAAGGCTGGAGCCGCTTGTTCCGCCGCGCCGCGAGTACGAGCGCTTCGCTGCACGCTTTCCTTTTTCCGAGACCCCTGATCAGGTGCGCGCCATCGAGGATGTTCTGCAGGATCTCTCGTCGGAGCATCCCATGGACCGCCTCGTTTGCGGCGATGTTGGCTTCGGCAAGACGGAGGTGGCCTTGCGCGCTGCCGCAGCCGTGGCGCTGGCAGGCAAGCAGGTGGCTATCATTGCTCCCACGACGGTTCTGGCGCGCCAGCATGTGCGAAGCTTCCAGAGGCGATTTGCCGGGCTTGGAATCGAGATCGGCCATCTCTCCCGCCTCGTGAAGCCCGTTGAGGCGAGAGCGGTCAAGAAGGGGCTTGCGGATGGCTCTGTCCGAATCGTGATCGGCACCCATGCCTTGGCGGCCAAAGGCGTGACTTTCAAAGACCTCGGCCTTGTGGTGATCGATGAGGAGCAGCGTTTTGGGACCGCCCACAAGGCGAGGCTCAGGGAGCTGGCCTCAGGAGGTCACGTTCTGACGCTGACCGCAACGCCGATCCCGCGCACGATGCAAGCTGCATTGGTGGGCTTGCAGGAATTGAGCATCATCGCGACGCCGCCGGCCCGCCGGCAGCCGATCCGCACCTTTCTCACGCCTTTCGATCCCGCAACGGTTCGGGAGGCCCTCATGCGCGAGCGCCGCCGCCGCGGGCAAAGTTTCGTGGTCTGCTCCAGGGTTGAAGACATTCAGCCCACACGCGAGCAGTTGGCAAAGCTCGTGCCGGAACTCGTGGTCTTCGTCGCCCATGGACAGATGCCTCCCGCCGAGGCCGACGATGCGATGGTCCGCTTTGCCGATGGCGAAGGTGATGTTCTTCTCGCCACCAACATCATCGAGAGCGGCCTGGATGTGCCTCGCGCCAACACCATGCTGGTGTGGCGGGCGGACCGGTTCGGGTTGTCGCAATTGCATCAGTTGCGCGGACGTGTCGGACGGGGGCGCATCCGCGGCACCGCCTATCTGCTGACGGAGCCTGGCCAGGCGTTGCCCAAGGCAACAGAGAAGCGCCTGCGTACTCTTGAGGCCCTCGACCGGCTCGGGGCCGGTTTCGCGATCAGCGCACGGGATCTCGACCAGCGTGGGGCAGGGGCGATCCTCGGCGAGGAGCAGACCGGGCATGTCAAGCTGATCGGAACGGAGCTCTATCAGCACATGCTGAAGCGCGCATTGCACGGTGAGCCTCTCGACGATGACTGGACGCCCGATCTCAACATCGGCGTGACAGGCATGATCCCGGAGACTTATGTGAATGAGCCCGAAATACGGATCGATCTTTATGCCCGCCTTGCCCGCTTCGATCAATCGGAGACGACCGACGATCTTGAGGCTGAAATCGAAGATCGGTTCGGTCCCATGCCGGAGCCGGTGCGCCATCTCCTTCGCCTGACGGAGTTGAAGCAAGCCTGCCGGCGCGCCGGTATTGCGCGCATCGATGCAGGCCCTCAGGCGATTGCCTTGACCTTCCGGCCTGGAGCTTCGGAAGAGCTTTCCCTGCAGCAAATGATCGAAACGTCCGACGGCGCACTACGCTGGAGTGGCGAGCGTCTCATTTTCGCGGTCTCGGAGGAAGAAGCGGAGATGCGTCAAAAGCGCATCAGCGAACTGCTGAACCGTCTCCAAGCATAAGGGGTGTCAATCTGCCAGGATCCGCTTGAGGCCGGTCCGCCGTGAACGTATTCGGCTCACAGGACTTAATGTTGAAACCATCCTGACGATGAGGAGCCTATGACGTCCGAGGAAATCAAGGAGTTGAATGCAGCGCGCGAGAGCCTTGTGAAGCGACGCAGGGAAATGGCGCGGCAAATTTCCGAAGCCCCGCTTCCTTCCATCGAGATGGCGGAGGAGCTCACAAAAATCCTTGTTGCTGTCGAGGCTTTGGATAGGGCCCTCAATGAAGCGGGCCACCCCTATATGAGCCAGGGCGTCGTCGATCAGCTCAGGGCCGACAGCTGATCCTCAGAGCTTGATCCTTCCCACGAGATCGAAACCTGCCCCTGATTTCGGCCTGAGCACAAGCATTTCGCCCTCGCCGGGGAAAACGCCGGTGAGGGCTGTGATGTTGACCTGGTGTGTGACAAGCACAAGGACGCCGCTGGAGCGCCAGTTCTCGATGATCTGGCGCACAGCCCGTGTTTGCGCCTCTTCCTGATCACGCCCCGAGAAGAACGAATCCAGGGGAGGTGACGGTTCCGTCCGATCACCGAACGCCAAGCGCGCGGTTTCCAGGGCGCGGCACCAGCGGCTTGAGAGCACCCGCTCAACGGGGATCTGCCGGCTCCTGAACCGCTCTCCTATGGCTCTAGCCTGCTGCCGGCCTTCTGCCGAGAGGTTGCGTTGCGTCGTGCAATCCTCAAGTCGAAAGTTTGCCGGATCTCCCGTGCCAGGTGCCCGGGCATGGCGAAACAGCGCAACCGCGCCGCCCTGACGGAGGGACTGCCAAGCTTCGTCCGAGGCCCGCACAGGGCCCGCCCAGAGCATTGCTGCCACCAGCAGGAGAGCCAGAATTCCGGGCATCGTCCATCCTCCACGCTAAACAGCCAAGCTGCCTCATTATAGGCTTAAAGTCCCGCTCTAAAGGCAGGCAAGAAGAATACACCGCTGAACCAGGTTCATGGTTCCGACAGAGTTTAAAAGACTCGCACCAGGGGCACTTCGATGACTTCGATGACGCGGAAGTCGGCGGCAATCATGCTCGCCGGTATTGCAGGACTTTACGCTGGCGCCGCATTGGCGAAGCCGAGCCGTCAGGTTTCTTTGACATCAGAGCGGATGGCGCAGCTGCAGCAGGTGAACAGCCATGTGAACAGCACGGTGCGGGAGGTCTCCGATCTGGAGCAGTATGGCCGCGAGGATGTGTGGGCACTACCCACCAGCGGCAAGGGTGACTGCGAGGACTTCGCGCTGCTCAAGCGCAAGATGCTGATCGAGCGGGGCTGGCCGGCTTCTTCGCTTTCGATCACCGTCGGAGCCACGTCACAAGGTGAAGCTCATGCAGTGCTCACGGTATCGACCTCCCAAGGTCAATATGTGCTCGACAACCTGACTTCCGCGATTCTGAGCCCTGCCCAGACCGGCCACGTGTTCCATGCAAGGCAGGCAGGCCGCGGCTGGATCACAGCTTCCGGCGAGAGGACAGCCGAGCCCGTCGCCGATCTGCCCGTCGCCAGGTTCGCCCGCGTGGCCCACACCTCCCCGTAGATCCTGCGGAGGGGCTATGCCTCGGCGGCCAGCTCAACGAGGGTATCCACGAGTGGATCGGATGGGTCGGCGAGGCCTGCGATGACATCGAAGTGATGCGCTTGTGGAACCTCGTGGTATCGGGTTGCCACTCCAGCCTTGCCCCATTGCTCCACAATGGCGCGCGATTGGCGCAGGAACTCGCTGCTTTCTGCTCCGCCGACGACGGCAACGAGGCGGCCGTTTTCAGGTGGCTTCCACGCAAGCGGACTTAAGCGCCGGGCCTCCTCGACCGTGAGCCCGAGAGCCTTGTTGATCGAGGTGGAGACAAGCGGGGGCAGGTCGAACAGGCCTGAGATCGGCATGGCGGTCCGGATGGGTCTCGGCAGACTGTCCGGCTGCGCCATCAGGCAGGCAGCCAGATGTCCACCCGCCGAATGGCCTGTGGCCACGAGCGGACGCCCGGACCGCTGCATGACAAAGTCGGCCGCACGCGCGACATCGGATACGATGTTCGCGAGCGTGACGGCCGGAGCCAAGTTGTAGCTTGGAACCGCAACTGTGAGTCCCCGCTCGTTGGCGCCGCGCGCCAGATGGCTGAACGACGATTTGTCCAGGGCCTGCCAGTAGCCGCCGTGAACGAACATCACAATCGGCCCGCCGATGTCGCCGCCCTGCGGATAGAAGAAGTCGAGCCGATGGCGTTCGCCCGGTCCATAAGGCAGATCCAAATCGCAGCGCGCCGTCTCGCGGTAGGCACCTGCATCCCGCTGGGAGCCGGAAATATGAACGGCATGATCCGGTACACGCGCTCGGTTGTTATACTCCGCCTCGAAGTTCGGTTCTTCGGCTTCCATCACTTCAGCCCCTGTTAAACGTGCAGATACCGCTCCTTCAGACTGGAATCGGTCATGAGTTCTGCGCTCGTGCCCGTCCAGACCGAACGGCCCTTTTCGATGATCACGTGTCGGTCGGCAAAACTCGCCAGGGCGCTGACGTTCTTGTCGATCACAAGGATCGATTGGCGCTCACCCTTCAGTCTTTTCAAGCATGTCCAGATTTCTGCACGGATGAGGGGGGCCAGTCCCTCGGTTGCTTCGTCGAGGATGAGCAGCCTCGGGTTCGTCATGAGGGCGCGTCCGATTGCCAGCATCTGTTGCTCGCCGCCTGAGAGCTGCGTACCGAGATTGCTTCTGCGCTCCTTCAGGCGCGGAAACAGATCGTAGACGGCGTCCAGCGTCCACCGGCGTGAGCCCGTGCGGGCCGACGCTGTTGCGACGAGGTTTTCTTCTACCGTCAGGGTCGGGAAGATCTGCCGGCCTTCCGGTACGAGGCCGATGCCGGTCTGCGCGATGCGATACGGCGCAAGCCCCGTGACGGCGGCTCCATTGAAGCGCACTTCGCCGCCGCGCGGCCGCAGCAGGCCCATGATGGAGCGCACAGTGGTGGTTTTTCCCATGCCGTTGCGGCCGAGCAACGTCACCACCTCACCGGCAGAAACCTCAAGGGAAATGTCGAACAGAACCTGGGCAGCGCCGTAGGAGGCTTGGAGGTGGCGGACGGACAGCATCAGACCAGCTCCTCCTCGCCCAGATAGGCGGCGCGGACCTCCGGATTGGTTCTGACCCGCTCCGGCGTATCGGTCGCGATCACGCGGCCATAGACGAGCACCGAAACACGGTCGGCAAGGGAAAAGACGGCGTCCATATCATGTTCGATGAGCACGATGGTGAGGCGGCTCTTCAAGCGCCTTAAGGTTTCCACCACCCGCTGGGACTCGTCGTGGCCGGTACCCGCCAAAGGCTCGTCGAGCAGAAGCAGTTTCGGCTCGGTCGCAAGGCCGATGGCCAGCTCCAGCTGCCGCTTCTCGCCGTGAGACAAAAGGCCTGCCGGAACGTAAGCGCGGGGACTGAGGCCAACCAGATCCAGGCATTCCATGGCCGGCCCGTTCAGGGCCTTCTCCTGGGCGGCATTGCCGAGGAAGCGGAAGCTCGAGCCGGAGCGTGCCTGGACCGCGAGCGCGACATTCTCAAGGGCGGAGAAGCCGGGAAGGATGGACGTGATCTGGAATGATCGGGCAAGCCCGCGCCTGACCCGTCGCGGCATTGGCAGCCGCGTGATGTCCTCGCCCCCGAACAGGACTTGGCCCGAGTCCGGGGGCAGCGTCCCTGAGATCTGATGGATGAGGGTCGTCTTGCCTGCTCCGTTGGGGCCAATGATGGCATGCAGCTCGCCGGGCTCGACGGACAGGCTCACATCGTCCGTGACAACGAGGGCGCCGTAGGCTTTCCGCACATGGCGGAGTTCGAGAAGGGGCTCAGCCATGATGAGGCCTCCGCAGCAGGCCCATGATCCCGCCTCTGACGAAGAGCACCACAAGGATCAGAAGGGGGCCGAACACCATCTTCCAGTTCTCTGCAAGGTGGGATCGAGTCTCCTCGCTCAGGAAGAAGCCTGCCGCGTGCAGGATTTCCGGCAGGAATTCCTCCAGAAGCAGGAAGGCGGCCGCTCCGATAATCGCGCCGTGGAGGGAGCCCAAACCGCCGAGCACGACCATGAAGATCAGCTCGCCCGAGCGCTGCCATGTCATGAAGGCGGGGCTCACGAACTCCGCCTGATTTGCGAGCAGGCACCCCGCAAGGCCAGCCATCATGCCGCTGATCACATAGGCGACAAGCTGAAAGCGGAAGGGCTGAAAGCCCACGGCTTCCATGCGGGTGGTGTTCTCCCGCGTGCCGCGCAGAACGCGCCCGAAGCGGGAGGCCACGAGGGCTCGCGAGAATGCGTAGGTGCCGAGGAGGCAGAACAGGCAGACCCAATAGAAGGCGAAATCGTTCTCGAGGATCCCTGACCCGGCAACGAGGCTGCGGGACGATAGGGTCATGCCGTCGTCGCCGCCATAGGGCGCAAGCGAGGTGGCGAGGAAGTACAGCATCTGCCCGAAAGCAAGCGTGATCATGATAAAATAAACGCCCTTCGTCCGCAGGGATATCGCACCTGTGGCGAGCGCGAAAACCGCCGACCCGGCAAGGGCCACGGGGATCTGGATGAGCGCATCCTCGATGCCGTGGCTCGCCAGAATGCCGACCGCGTAACCCCCAAGGCCCAGAAAGGCCGCGTGGCCGAAGCTGACGAGGGCGCCGTAGCCGAGGATCAGATCAAGCGCCATGGCGGCGATGCCGAAGATCATCACCCGCGTGAGGAGGGACAGAACATAGCCCTCCGCGCCGGAGGACGTAGCCAGGAGAGGTGCTGCCGCAAAGGCTGCGAAGAGGACGATGGGGATCAGCTCAAGGCGCGTGGTGAGCGAGGGCGCGGGAGCGGACGGCGTTTCGGCGAGTTCGGTCATGGCCGCGCCCTAACGTTTCACGGGAAACAAGCCGGAAGGCCGGAAGAACAGAACCGCAGCCATGAAGATATAGATCAGCATGGGGGCAATGGCCCGGCCGGTCTGGCTTGCGGCCGCGGGGTCGAGAATGAGACGCAGCAGGTTGGGCGCAAAGGAGCGGCCGACCGTATCCACCAGTCCGATCAGGAGCGCCGCCAGGAAGGCGCCGCGAATGGAGCCGATGCCGCCGATGACGATGACCACGAAGGCGAGAATGAGGATGTTGTCACCCATACCGGGCTCGACCGACAGGATCGGCGCCACCATCGCGCCGGCAAAGCCCGCGAGCATGGCGCCGAAGCCGAACACCACCATGAACAGCCGCTGGATGTTGACGCCGAGCGCCGACACCATCGCGGCATTGCTGGCACCGGCCCGCACCAGCATGCCGACGCGGGTGTGGCTGACGAGAACATAGAGCAGGCCAGCGACCGCCAAGCCGGCCGCGATGATAGCCAGCCTGTAGACCGGGTAGAGCAGGCCGGTTGCGATCTCGACGGAGCCCGAGAAAATCTCGGGCACGGGCACGCTCAAGGGAGCGGCGCCCCACACGAACCTGACGCCCTGGTTCAGGAACAGGATGATGCCGAAGGTGGCGAGCACCTGGTCGAGGTGATCCCGGTCGTAGAGGTGCCGAAAGATCAGAAGCTCCAGAAGGAGGCCGAAAGCCAGCGCCGTGGGAAGGGCAAGGAGAAGGGCCCAGCCGAAACTTCCGGTCCAGGCGCTGAAAGCCGCCACCAGATAGGCGCCGACCATGTACTGAACGCCGTGAGCCAGGTTGATGAAATCCATCACCCCGAACACCAGGGTCAGGCCTGCTGCGATCAAGAAGAGGATGAGCCCGAATTGAAGGCCGTTCAGGGCCTGGACGAAGAGCAGGGTCGCATTCATGGGCACGTCACTGGCAGCACGCCTGCATTGATCGAGCCTCCGCTCGGCGCCCTCCGGACGAGAGCGTAGTCGTCAATCGGTTGGATGAGGCTCAGTCTGTCACCGGCCGAGCGTGAGACAGACCGAGCCACGCGAACAGGCTTAGTTCGTTGCCGTGCATTCCTTGGCATAGGCATCCGTGTAGTCGTCGAACACCTTTTCGGCGATCTCCGTCTGGAGCTTGCCGTCGGAACGCTTGGCGGCCTTTACCAGGTAGAAGTCCTGGACCGGGAAGCCGTTTGCACCGAACTTGAAGTCGCCGCGCAGGGACTTGAACTCGGCCTTCTTGATTGCAGCCCGCACAGCTTCCTTGTCATCGGTCTTTCCGCCGGTTGCCTTGAGGGCGGCGTCGATCAGCAGGGCCGCATCATAGGCATGCATGGCGTAGGATGCCGGAACCGCATTGTAGGCGGCCTCGTAGGCTGCAACGAACTTCTTGTTCTCCGGGGTATCCATGTTGGGCGCCCAGTTCGATCCGCTGAGCATGCCGATGGCCGCGTCCTGCTGCGCGGGCAGGTTCGTCTCGTCTACCGTAAAGGCGGAGAGGAATGGGATGCGATCGGCAAGGCCTGCCGCGCGATATTGCTTGACCAGGTTCACGCCCATGCCGCCCGGCATGAAGGTGAACATCGCATCCGGCTGCATGGAGGCGATCTTGGCGAGCTCGGACTGGAAGTCGAGCGTGTTCAAGGGAGTGTAGGACTCCTCCACGATCTCGCCCTTGTAGTGGCGCTTGAAGCCGGCGAGCGCATCCTTGCCGGCCTGATAGTTCGGCGCGAGCAGATAGACTTTCTTGTAGCCGCGATCCTGCGCCACCTTGCCGAGAACCTCATGGTTCTGGTCGTTCTGGTAGGAGGTTGCGAAGAAATAGGGATTGCAGCTCTTGCCGGCGAGGTTGGAGGGGCCGGCGTTCACGCTGATGTAGAAGGTCTTCGCATCGACGATCGGCTTGTGGGTGGCGACCGCCACGTTCGAGAAGATCGGCCCGACGACGAAGTCGACCTTGTCGCGCTCCAGGAGGCCCTTGACCTTGGTCACAGCCACATCCGGTTTCAGTTCGTCATCGACGACGATCACCTCGACGTCGCGTCCACCGAGCTTGCCGCCGAGATCCTTGACGGCGAGCTGAAAGCCGTCCCGGGCATGCTGGCCGAGCACGGCCGAGGGGCCGGAAAGGGTCAGGAGCAGGCCGACCTTCAGCTTCTCCTGCGCCAGGGCTGGCGCCGCAGCCAGGCCAAAGGCCGCCGCAAGGCCGAGGGTTTTGATCGTTGCATTCATCATGGTCTCCCGAGTGGCTGTTCCCTGCGCACTTTGCCGTGCTGCGTGATTGTTCCTGGCGGGACTTGAGGCGCCTCGCCGGGAAAGGCGGCATACTCTGCCGCAAAAAAATTCTGCCGAATACTCCCTTTGTTGGAGCTTGCCCGGCGGCGTCCCCAATCTTTGGGATTGCCAAGGATTGTTTTAAGATTAAAATATTTTCCAGGTTCTTCAAGCGGAATGTTTCGCAGGGGAAAACAGGCGGAACGACAGGCGCGTGACCGGCGAAATCCAGGCCGGGATGCACGACGCGGAGTTCTTTTGCTGAACCAAAGAACAGAGGAGCGGACGATGGCGGACACGGCTCATGTGGATAGCTTCGCAAGGGATAACCTGCCGCCCCAGGATCAATGGCCGGCTTTCCTGTTCACGCGCCCGGAGCTGCAGTATCCCGAACGCCTCAACTGCGCCGTGGCGTTTCTCGACCGGTGGGTTGATGAGGGAAGGGGCGATGAGCCCTGCCTGATCAGCCCGGCCGAGACGCTCACCTACCGCGAGCTCCAGGATCGCGTGAATCGAATCTGCAATGTGCTGGTTCACAAGCTTGGTTTCGTGCCCGGCAATCGCGTTCTTCTGCGCTCCGCCAACAATCCCATGATGGTGGCCGCTTACCTGGCGGTGCTGAAGGCCGGCGGCGTGGTCGTCGCCACCATGCCTCTGCTGCGTGCCAGGGAAATCGCGTATCCCCTGACGAAGGCAAAGATCACGATTGCGCTTTGCGATCACCGTCTGGCCGAGGAACTGGAGCGCGCGAAGGCAATAGCGCCGGATCTGCGGCATGTGGTGTACTGGGGATCGGGCAAGCCCAACAGTCTGGAGGCACTGATCGCCGAAGCCTCGCCGGAATTCGCAGCCGTCGACACGGCGGCAGACGATGTCTGCCTCATCGGCTTTACCTCGGGCACGACAGGCGAGCCGAAAGGCACCATGCATTTTCACCGTGACATGCTGGCGATCTGCGATGCCTATGCGGGGAATGTGCTGCGGCCCGAGGCGAGCGATCGCTTCATCGGCTCGCCGCCCCTGGCCTTCACCTTCGGCCTCGGCGGGATCGTGCTGTTTCCCATGAGGGTCGGCGCCTCAACCGTTCTGCTGGAGAAGGCCGGCCCCGACGATCTTCTGCCGGCGATCATGCAGTACAAGGCCACGGTCTGCTTCACGGCGCCGACGGCCTACAGGGCGATGCTGGCGAAGCTCGACGGTTACGACATCTCGAGCTTGCGCAAATGCGTCTCGGCCGGCGAGCCCCTGCCGAAGGGCACATTCGAGGCTTGGAAGGCCGCCACGAACATCAAGCTCATGGATGGCATCGGCGCAACCGAGATGCTGCACATCTTCATCGCCGCACGGGAGGACGAGATCCGGCCCGGTGCCACGGGCAAGCCCGTTCCGGGTTATGAGGCGCGGGTGGTGGACGATGAGGGGCGGACCCTGCCTCCCGGCAGCATCGGCCGCTTGGCGGTCCGCGGGCCGACCGGGTGCCGCTACCTGGCCGATGAGCGGCAGCGCAAATATGTGGAAGATGGCTGGAATATCACCGGTGATACCTACCTCATGGATGAGGAAGGATATTTCTGGTACCAGGCCCGCTCCGACGACATGATCATCTCCTCGGGCTACAACATCGCCGGCCCCGAGGTGGAGGCGGCGCTCCTGACCCACCCGGCCGTCGCGGAATGCGGGGTGGTCGGGGCTCCCGACGACGAACGGGGCGCGGTCGTCAAGGCCTATGTGGTCCTGCGCCCGGGCCATGAGCCGGGCACGGAGCTGACGAAGGCTCTTCAGGACCATGTGAAGGCGGAGATCGCTCCCTATAAATATCCGCGCATCATCGAATATGCCGATGCCCTGCCGCGCACCCAGACCGGCAAGCTCCAGCGGTTTGCGCTGCGCCGCATCGCCCAGGAGGAGCGGAGCCAAGCGGGCGCGGCCGGGGTCCGGGAGGCGGTTTGACCGCGGTCGTACGGCTTGAACAAAAATTACTTTAAGCTTAAAATATATTCATCCAGCCTCTCAGGGAGGCAGGCCTCTCAGGTAAGGTAGTCATGAAAACGGCGATCATCGGCGGCGGCCCTGCGGGACTCTATTTCGCGATCCTGCTGAAGAAGCTCAGGCCCGAATCGGACATCACGGTCTATGAGCGCAACCGCGCCGACGACACGTTCGGCTTCGGTGTCGTGTTCTCCGATGCGACCCTGGACAATTTCGAGAAATACGACCTCCCGAGCTATCAGCGGATCACGCGCGAGTTCGCCTATTGGGACGACATCGCGATCCATTTCAGGGGAACGGAGCACCGGATCGGCGGCAACGGATTCTGCGGCTGCTCGCGCCGGACGCTGCTCATGATTCTCCAGGACCGGGCGGAGGAACTCGGCGTCCGGCTGCGCTACGACGTCGATGTGGACGACGAGAGCCTGTTTGCCGATGCCGACCTCGTGGTCGTGGCCGACGGCATCAACAGCCGCTTCCGGGACCGCTATGCGGAGCACTTCCAGCCGGAGGTGGATCTGCGCCCCAACAAGTTCGCCTGGATGGGTTCCACCAAGCCGCTCGACGCCTTCACGTTCATCTTCCAGGAAACCGAGTGGGGGCCGTTCATCGCCCATGCCTACCAGTATGAGGCGAACCGCTCCACCTGGGTGTTCGAGACGGATCCGGAAACCTTCGAGCGGGCGGGGCTGAACCACAAGAGCGAGGCCGAGTCGGCAGCGCTCATGGAGGGGATCTTCGGCTGGTTCCTCGGCGGGCATCGCATCCTCACCAACCGCTCGATCTGGCGCAACTTCCCGATGATCCGGAGCAAGCGCTGGGTGATGGGCAACAAGGTGCTCCTGGGCGACGCCAAGGCCTCGGCGCATTTCTCCATCGGCTCCGGCACGAAGCTCGCCATGGAGGATGCCATCGCGCTCTACGAGGCCATCCGCCGCGATGGGACGGTCGAGGGCGCGTTGTCCCTCTACGAGACCGGACGGCGCGAGGAGGTGGAGAAGACCCAGCATGCGGCGGACGTGTCGCTCGTGTGGTTCGAGCACGTGGCCCGCTTCTGGGACTTCGACCCGGTGCAGTTCGCCTTCGGCGTCATGACCCGCGCCAAGGCCATCACGTACGACAACCTGCGCCTGCGCGCGCCCGACTTCGTGGCTGCGGTGGACCGCACCTTCGCCCGTCAGGTGAGACAGCAGGGGTTCGACGTCTCAGTCGAGATCCCGAGCGCGCCCATGTTCCAGCCCTTCCGCCTGCGGGAAATGGAGATCGCCAATCGGGTCGTGGTGTCGCCGATGGACATGTACTCGGCCAAGGACGGGGTGCCGAACGATTTCCATCTCGTCCATTACGGCGCGCGCGCCACCGGCGGAGCCGGGCTGGTTTTCACCGAGATGACATGCGTGTCGCCGGAGGCCCGCATCACCCTGGGCTGCACCGGCCTGTGGAACGACGAGCAGGAGGCCGCCTGGAAGCGGATCGTCAGTTTCATTCATGCCAATTCGGGCTCGAAGTTCTGCCTGCAGCTCGGCCATTCCGGCCGAAAGGGCGCCACCAAGCTGATGTGGGAGGGCATCGACCGGCCCCTGGAGGAGGGCGCCTGGGACATCTGCTCCGCCTCGCCCATCCCGTACTTCCCCGACAGCAAGGTTCCGCGCGAGGCAACGCGCGAGGATATGGAGCTGATCAAGGCGCAGTTCGTCGATGCGGCCAAGCGCGGCGAGCGCGCCGGCTTCGACATGCTCGAACTGCACTGCGCCCACGGCTACCTGCTTGCGAGCTTCATTTCCCCGCTCACGAACCGGCGCACGGACCAGTATGGCGGCTCGCTTGAGAACCGGCTGCGGTTTCCGCTGGAGGTGTTTGACGCCATGCGCGAGGCCTGGCCCGCGCACAAGCCCATGTCGGTGCGCATCTCCGCGACCGACTGGGCCGAAGGCGGCATCACCGGCGAAGAGGCGGTGGAGATCGCGCGCGCCTTTGCGGAGCACGGGGTCGATCTCGTCGACGTGTCGACCGGGCAGACCGTGCGGGAGGCGCGGCCGATCTACGGGCGCATGTTCCAGACGCCGTTCTCGGACCAGGTGCGCAACGAAGCGCGGGTCGCCACCATGTGCGTCGGAAACATCACGGCGGCCGATCAGGTGAACACGATCCTTGCCGCGGGCCGTGCCGATCTCGTGGCGCTCGGACGCCCGCATCTGGTCGATCCGTTCTTCACCATGAAGGCCGCGGCCTGGTATGGGGCGAAGGATATTCACTGCCCGCCGCAATATCTCGCCGGCAAGGACCAGATCTTCCGCAACGCGGTGCGCGACCGGCAGGATCTCGAAGACCTCAAGGTGAAGGCCAAGCCCAAGACCCGGGCCGAGCTGAAGATGGAGGCCGGCGAGAAGCCTCTCGCGGCGGAATGACATGACCATGACAACTCTCAAGGGGCGGCACGCGCTGGTCACGGGCGGCGGCCGGGGCATCGGGCGGGCCGTCGCGGCGCGTCTGGTAGAGGCGGGCGCGACCGTCACGGTCCTCGGGCGCAGTCCTGCAAGCCTGGAACAGGCCATCGTGGAGGGTGACGCCCATGCGGCCGCCGTGGCCGACGTCACGGATCATCGTGCCGTGCAGGCGGCCGTTCAGGAGGCTGTCGGCCGGTATGGGCCTATCGACCTGATGGTTGCCAATGCGGGAGCCGCCGCCTCGGCGCCCTTCATGAAATCCGGGCCCGAGGTCTTCCGGCAGATGCTGGACGTGAATCTCCTCGGCGTCACCAACATGGCGCAGGCCGTGCTGGGCTCCATGACGGAGCGGGGGTTCGGACGCATCGTCGCCGTGGCCTCGACCGCAGGGCTCAAGGGCTATCCCTATGTGAGCGCCTATTGCGCCGCCAAGCATGCGGTCATCGGCTTCACGCGCGCCCTGGCCCTGGAGACGGCAAAGACCGGCGTCACCGTCAATGCGGTCTGCCCGGGTTTCACGGATACCGACCTTGTGGCAGAGAGCCTCGAACGGATCATGGCCAAGACGGGCCGAACGCGCGACGAGGCGCTGGGCGAACTCGTGAAGCACAACCCGCAGGGACGGCTCATCGACCCGTCGGAGATTGCGGACGCGGTGCTCTGGCTCTGTGGCGAGGGAGCGCGCTCGGTGACGGGCCAGGCCATCGTGGTGGCCGGTGGAGAAATTTAGGATGGACGACCAGAGCATTCCGCTCGACGCCGAGACGAAGGCCGTCGAGATGCCGGAGGATCACCGGGAGGAGCTGCGCCTCTGGCTGCGGCTTCTCACCTGCTCCACCCTGATCGAAGGGGAGGTGCGCCGCCGCCTGCGGGAGCGCTTCGACGTCACGCTGCCCCGGTTCGACCTGATGGCCCAGCTCGACAAGGCCCCGGAGGGCATGACCCTGTCGGACCTGTCCAAGCGCATGATGGTGTCGAACGGCAATCTCACCGGGCTCGTCGACCGTCTCGTCACCTCCGGCCATGTGGACCGCTCCGTGTCGCCCCTGGACCGGCGGGCGATGGTGATCAGGCTGACGGAGAGCGGCCGCGCCGAGTTTCGCGCCATCGCGGCGGAGCATGAGCTCTGGATCGCCGACCTGTTCAGCGATCTCACGAGCAAGGACCGGGCCGACCTCATGCGCCTTCTCGGCAAGACCAAGCTTTCGGCACGCAACACCATCATGGGAGAAGGCCAGTGAGGCAGTTCGCCAATTCCGTCACGCTGCCGCTGCAGGGCTATGAGCCGCAGCACTTCCGTCTGTCGGTGGAGGGGCCTGTTGCGACGGTGACCCTCAATCGCCCGGAGAAGAAGAACCCGCTCACCTTCGAAAGCTACCGCGAGCTGACGGACTTCTTCCACGCCTGCGCCAAGGACGACGCCGTCAAGGCCATCGTCATCGTGGGCGCCGGGGGCAACTTCTCGTCGGGCGGCGACGTGTTCGAGATCATCGGCCCCCTGGTGGAGATGGACACGAAGGGCCTGACCGCCTTCACCCGCATGACGGGCGAGCTGGTGAAGGCCATGCGGGCCGCGCCGCAGCCGATCGTGGCCGCCGTCGAAGGCATCTGCGCGGGCGCGGGCGCCATCATCGCCATGGCGTCCGACATCCGCCTTGCGGCACCCGGCGCCAAGGTGGCGTTCCTGTTCAACAAGGTCGGCCTGGCGGGCTGCGATATGGGCGCCTGCGCCATTCTCCCGCGCATCATCGGCCAGGGCCGCGCCTCGGAGCTGCTCTACACCGGACGCTTCATGAGCGCCGAGGAGGGCGAGCGATGGGGCTTCTTCAGCCGCCTCGTCGGAGCCGGCGAGCTGCTGGCGGAAGCCGGAACCCTGGCGCAGGCGATCGGCACCGGACCCACCTATGCCAACACCATGACGAAGCGCATGCTCGCGATGGAATGGGCCATGTCGGTCGAGGAGGCCATCGAGGCCGAGGCCGTGGCGCAGGCCCTGTGCATGACCACGGAGGATTTCGCCCGGGCCTACCGGGCATTCGCGGCCAAAGAGAAGCCGGTATTCCAGGGAGATTGACGTGATCGACGCGAGTTTCCTCTCCTGGCCCTTCTTCGAGGAAAGGCACCGGCAGTTCGCCCATGGTCTGCGTGAATGGGCGGCCTCGTCGGTCAAGCCCCTCGTCGATCATCACGACGTGGATGAATCCTGCCGCCGCCTCGTGCGGTCCTTGGGAGAAGGCGGGTGGCTCAAGGCCGTGGTGCCGCAGGCCTATGGCGGCCTCACGTCGGCCTTCGACGTGCGCACCCTGTGCCTTGCGCGCGAGACGCTGGCTTTCCAGGACGGGTTGGCGGATTTCGCCTTCGCCATGCAGGGCCTCGGCACGGGGCCGATCACCCTGTTCGGGTCCGACGCGATGAAGGCGCAGTATCTGCCGCCAGTCGCGCGCGGCGAAGCCATCGCGGCCTTCGCGCTCTCCGAGCCGGAGGCGGGTTCGGACGTTGCCGCCATGAGCACCACGGCGGTGCCGGACGGGCCGGACCACGTGAGAATCGACGGGGTGAAGACCTGGATCTCCAATGGCGGGATCGCGGATCACTACGTGGTGTTCGCGCGCTCGGGCGAAGCCCCCGGCGCGAAGGGATTGTCGGCCTATGTGGTGGATGCCGAAACGCCGGGCCTGAGCGTTGAGAACCGCATCGACGTGATCGCGCCTCATCCGCTTGCAACCTTGCGCTTCGAGGGCTGCCGCGTGCCGCTGGCACAGCGCATCGGCGGGCCGGGGGAGGGATTCAAGGTTGCCATGGCGACCCTCGACGTCTTTCGCTCGACCGTGGGGGCAGCCGCGCTCGGCCTTGCCCGGCGCGCACTCTCGGAGGCCTTGCGGCATGCATCCTCACGCAAGCTCTTCGGAGCGCCCCTTGGCGAGCTGCAGATGACGCAGGCCGCCTTGGCCGACATGGCAACCGGCGTGGACAGCTCCGCGCTCCTCGTCTATCGCGCCGCCTGGACCAAGGATCAGGGCGCGGCGCGGGTGACCCGTGAGGCCGCCATGGCCAAGATGAATGCGACGGAATCCGCCCAAGGGGTGATCGACAAGGCTGTGCAGATCTTCGGGGGACTTGGCGTCACCAAGGGCGTGAAGGTCGAGGAGCTCTATCGAGAGATCCGGGCCCTGCGCATCTATGAGGGAGCCACCGAGGTCCAGAAGATCGTGATCGCGCGCGAACTCCTGAAGATGCACGAGGCCCGTCAGCGAACGGAGGAACAGCAATGACAGCCGCTCTAGGGGGCACGCCCATGCCCGGTCTCGACGACGGGCCTGAAGTGCTCAATCCGAAGCATTGGCCCGTCCCCAAGGGCTATGCCAACGGCATGATGGGCGAGGGCAGGGTTCTTGTCACCGGCGGGATCGTCGGCTGGGATGAGACGGGCGCTTTCGCCGACGGCTTCGTGGCGCAGGCCCGCCAGGTTCTCGAGAACATTCGGGCCATTCTGGCGGAGGGGGGAGCCGAGCCCCGGCACCTCGTGCGCCTGACCTGGTACGTGGTCGATATCGAGGAGTACTTGGCCAATCTGCGCGAGTTGGGCCGCGCCTACCGGGAGGTGTTCGGCACCCATTATCCGGCGATGGCGCTCGTTCAGGTGGTGCGCCTCGTGGAGAAGGCCGCCCGGCTCGAGATCGAGGCGACTGCCATCGTTCCAGCCGCGCGGTAGAGGCATCTCCTCAAACACCGATCTCGACGATTTCGGCGGTGGTCTGCCCGACAGGCACCACATCGCCGACCTCCTTGCCCATGAGGGCCTGCGCCAGGGGCGAGACGTAGGACAGGCTGCCCTTGGCCGGATCGGCCTCGTCCTCGCCGACGATCCGGTAGGATTGCCGGCGTCCGTCCTCGCGCTCGAAGGTCACGCGGGCACCGAAGCGCACATGGGCCGTGTCCGTGGGCGGCGGCACGACCTCCGCCGAGACCCGGCGGGCGGACCAGTAGCGCAGGTCGCGGGAAAGGCGCGCCACCTCGGCCTTGTCGCCTGCGGCCTGGGCGTCGGTCAGGCGCTGCTGCAGGGTCTCGATGGCCGCGTCCATCTGGGCGAGGCCCTCGGGCGTGACGAGATGGTGCGGGCTGATCGCCCGGTCGGGCAGGTCTTCGAAGGCCTCTCCGCCTTCGGCTTCGCGAACAAAGGCACGGCTCATTGACGCTTCCTCCGCTCTTCAGGAGGAAACGAACGGCAATCGGCTAAGTTTCCCGCGGCGTCCCTATTGCCTGGCTTGCCGCAGGCGGCCGACGATGCCGCCCGGAAAGGCATAGACGCTGATGATGAACAGGGCGCCGAGCCAGAGGAGCCAGCGGTCCGGATGGATCAGGTTGGGAAGAAGCGGGATCCCGGCCAGCGCCGCGCTTCCGGCGCCCATCAGCACCTGGAGATAGCTTTGCGCGAGGACGAAGAGGGCCGCGCCGATCACGGCCCCGTACATGGTGCCCATGCCGCCAATCACCACCATGAGCAGGATGTCGATCATGATCGAGAAGGACAGCGTCGTGTCCGGCCCGTTGTAGCGCAGCCAGAGCGCCATGAGGGCGCCGGCGATGGTGGCGGCGAGCGCCGAGATCACGGAGGCGGCCGTGCGGTAGGCCACCACCCGGTAGCCCAAGGCCTCGGCCCTGAACTCGTTCTCGCGGATCGCCTGCAGGACGCGCCCAAAGGGCGAGTTCACGATGCGCAGCAGCCCTAAGAAGACGAGCAGCGAGACGAAGAAGACCAGATAATAGGCCAGCAGGCGGCCGTTGACGGCGGTGCCGAAAACCGGCTCGGACAGGAGCCGGAAGGCCGGGCGAAGCGCCTGCGGCAGCTGGAACGACAGCCCGTCCTCGCCGCCCGTGACGTTTGACAGCTGCGAGGCCAGAACGGCCGCGGCGGACGCCACCGCAAGGGTGATCATGGAAAAGAAGATCGCCCGAACCCTCAAGGACAGGAGCCCGATGGCAACGGCCAGAAAGGCCGACAGCGCCAGGGCCGCCGCCAATCCGATCAGCACCGAGCCCCAGGTCGCTCCCAGGCGCTCGAGGGCGATGGCGATGCCGTAGCCGCCGATGCCGAAGAACATGGTGTGGGCAAAGGACACGATGCCCGAATAGCCGAGCAGCAGGTCGTAGCTCGCCACCAGGACGATGAACACGCAGATCTTCGCCGCCGTGCTCACCGGCTGGCTGCCGGAGAACAGGAACGGCGTGGCGGCCAGCAGCAGCAGGATCCCGAGCAGGATGACCGTGAGGGCCTTGGAGCGCGGCAGATCCGAGGACAGCACCCGGCTCATGATCCCGCCACGGCGGCGGGTCTCGTCGAAGGGAAGGGCGAGGGCAGGGGATGAGCTCATCGACGGGCTACCGGAAAGAGGCCTTGGGGACGCCAGATCAGCACGAGGGCCATGACGAGGATGTTGGAGATCAGCGCCAGCTTGGGCTCGATGAAGCCCACATAGTTGGCGACAAGCGCCACCAGGATGGAGCCGACGAAGCAGCCGCCGACCGAGCCGAGGCCGCCGATGATGATCACGATGAACACCAGCACCATCACCTCCATGCCCATGCCGGCGGTGAGCGTCTGGCGGTAGAAGGCCCACATGACGCCCCCTAGGCCCGCAAGCGCGGAGCCCGCCACGAACACGCTGACGAAGAGGCGGCGGATGCGGTAGCCCAGCGCCTCGACCATCTCCGGGTTCTCGACGCCGGCCCGGATCAGGAGGCCGATCCGGGTGCGGTTGAGCAGGAGCTGCATGCCGATGAACACCACGAGCCCGATGGCGACGGCGACCACGCGGTAGCGCTCCATGACGATGTCGCCGAGCACGAAGGCGCCGCGCAGGGATTGCGGCAGCGGGATCGGGATGGGCGAGGCGCCCCAAATGGCGTGGATCGCCTGCTCGGCCACGATCAGGCCGCCCATGGTGACCAGGATCTGCTTCAGGTGGCTGCCATAGACCGGGCGCACGATCACCCGCTCGAACACCGCGCCCACCACCCCCGTGACCGCCATGGCGGCCAGGATGCACAGCGCCAGCAGGGCCAGGTTCAGCCCAAGGGAATCCGCCTGCGCCCAGCCGGACAGGGGACCGAGGACGATGAGGGTGGCGTAGGCTCCGAGCGAGATGAACACCCCATGCCCGAAGTTGATGATGTCCATCAGGCCGAACACCAGGGTGAGCCCCGAGGCCATGAGAAAAATCATCATGCCCATGGCAAGGCCCGCCACGGTGAGCGTGACCCAGGTCGAGGGGCTGCCGACGAAGGGCAGCGTCAGCAGGCCAAGGGCCGGGATCAGCAGAAGGGGGAGCCAATCGGTTTTCGCACGCGGCAGTTCGTCCGGCGCGGTGGATGGGGCAGCCATGTCACTCATTGGTGGGCATCCAGGGAGAGGCCGAGCAGGCGCTGTTGCAGGGTCTTGTCCGCCACCAGTTCGCTCATGCGGCCTGAATGCACGATGCGTCCGTCGTCCATGACCGCGACGTTGTCGCCGAGCGCCGAGGCGGCATGGAAGTTCTGCTCCACCAGCAGGATCGTCTCGCCCGCGGCCTTCAGCGCCTTGAAGGCCTCGATCATGCTGCGCACCATCACGGGCGCGAGGCCCTTGGTGGGCTCGTCGATGAGCAGGAGGCGGCGCGGTTCGGAGATGGCGCGCGCAATGGCGAGCATCTGCTTCTGCCCGCCCGAGAGATTGCCGGCCGGCAGGTTCCAGAAGCGCTTCAGAGCCGGGAAGAGCCCCAGCATCCAATCGAGCCGGGCCTTGTCCACCGGGCCGCTGCGGGCGGCGAGCACGATGTTCTCGCGCACGGTCAGATCCGTGAAGATGCCCATGGCCTCCGGCACATAGGCGATGCCGGAGCGCGCGATGTCGGGCGTGGAAGCCGCCGTGATGTCGCGGCCGTCGAAGCGGATCTGGCCGGAGGAGGCCTGCCACAGGCCCATGATGGTGCGCAGCGTCGTGGTCTTGCCGGCCCCGTTGCGGCCGAGCAGCACGGTCAGCTCGCCCTGGGGAATCGCAAGATCGACGCCGTGGAGGATGTGATAAGGGCCGATATGCGTGTGCACGTCGCGCAAGTGCAGGAGGGGCTCAGTCACGGGTGACCTCCACGCCCAGATAGGCTTCCTGCACCACAGGCGAGGCGATGACCGCGGCGGACTCGCCGTCGGCCACGAGGGTGCCGTTGTGCAGCACGATGATCCGGTCGGACAGCGAGCGCACCACGTCCATCTTGTGCTCCACGAGAAGCACGGTGGCGTCGCTACGCTGCTTGATGTCGTGAATGAGCTCGAGCACCGTCGGCACCTCGTCGACGCTCATGCCGGCGGTGGGCTCGTCGAACATGAAGACCTTGGGCTCCATGGCGATGAGAAGCGCCACTTCGAGCTTGCGCTGGTCGCCGTGCGAGAGGGCTTTGGGCGCCACATGGCGCTTGTCCGCAAGGCGCACGCGCTCCAGCACGGATTCCGCCTTCTCGATCAGGTCCCGGCGGGTGTTCCACACCCGGGAGAGCGACCAGCCCGCATCGGCCCGGCTTTGAACGGCGAGGCGCACATTCTCCAGGGCGGTCAGCTGCGGGAAGAGATTGGTGAGCTGGAAGGCGCGACCGAGGCCGCGCCGGGTCCGGGCGGAGGGGGCGAGGCCCGTGATGTCCTCGCCCTCGACGATCACCTGCCCGGACGAGGCGCGCAGCTGCCCGGAGATGAGATTGAAATAGGTGGTTTTGCCGGCGCCGTTCGGGCCGACGATCGCCGTGAGCGTGCCGGGAGTGAACCGGCACGACACGTCATTGACCGCCACATGGCCGCCGAAACGAATGGTAAGCCCGCGCGTTTCAAGCGCGGGCGTTGTCGTTGCCAAGGATGTCACAGGTCTGCTTAACGCTTGTTGCGAACCGGGATCGGCATCTTGTCGGCCGGGATGGTGGCAACGAGATCGAGCAGGTCGTTCGCATCCTTGCCGCTGGCCTTGACCTTGAAGTGATACATCTCCTGCAGGGCCTGGTGATCCTCCTTGCGGAAGGTCATGGGGCCTTTCGGCGTCTCGAAAGTCATGCCTTCCATGGCGGCGATCAGCTTCTCGGTGTCCGTGCCTCCGGCTTTCTGGATCGCCGTGACGGCGGCGGACGCCGCAGCGAAGCCGCCTGCGGTGAAGAAGTCCGGCGGTGCGTTGAAGCGCTTCTGGTGCTCGGCGACGAACCAGTCGTTCATCGGGTTCTTCGGGAAGGCATAGTAGTAGTACACGGCGCCTTCCATGCCGGGATAGTTCTTGTAGATCTGCATGGCCGGCAGGATGTTGCCGCCGGGCGCGATCTCGATGCCGAAGCGCTCGGGCTTCAGGTCTGCGATCTTCGGCAGCGGATGCTGGCCGGCCCAGATGATGTTGATGATCTTCTTGCCCGGCTTGTCCTTGAGCGCGTCGAAGATGCGCTGGGCGGAGGCGGTGAAGTCCGTGGCGTTCTGCGGAGCGTATTCCTCGAACACCACCTTCGCATTCGGGCGGATCTGGGCGAGCGCGCTCTTGAGGGCCCCCACGCCGTCACGGCCGAAGGCATAGTCCTGCGCCAGCGTCGCGATGGAAACATCGCCGCTCGCCGGAATGGCCGCTGCTGCGCCATAGGCGTCCTGCGTCGAGTTGCGGGCGGTGCGGAAGATGAAGCGGTTCCACTTGTCTCCGGTGATCGCGTCGGCCACCGCCGGCTCCACGATCAGAACCTTCTCGTTTTCTTCGGCCACCGGCAGCATGGCGAGCGCCGCAGCCGAGGAGGAGGTGCCGACGGCGAGGTCCACCTTGTCGTCGTTGTAGGCCTGCTCCAGCAGCGTCTTGGCCAGATCCGCCTTGAGCTGGTCGTCCTTCACGATCACGCTGATCTTGCGGCCGCTCACCGCCATGGTGCCCTTGGTGACGTATTCCAGGCCCATCATGAAGCCGGTTTCGGTCTGCTTGGCGTAAGCCTCGAGCGGCCCGGTCTTGCCGGCGATCAGAGCGATCTTGATGTCTTGCGCAAAGGCCGCGGAGGCAAAGAAAATTCCTGCCGTAGCGGCAGCGATTTTGAGCTTCAGGCGCATCGAACTCCCCGTGTTTTATTGCGCCATTGACGGCTTCGCAGTGCAGCATGTCAAGCGCGACTCACGGACCATCCCTCGTCAAAAAGAATGAGCCTGCCGAGGCCGCCTATGCCTCCGGCAGGACGGGCTTCTCGATGTCCTTAGCCTCGCGCCCGCGGCGCGCGGCCTCGCGCTCCAGGAGCAGGAGAGCCAGCCCCGCGCCGCAGATGACGGCGGCGCCCACGAGCGTCCAGAACCCGACGACATCGCCGAACGCCAGATAGCCCAGCACGATGGCCCACACGATCAGGGTGTACTGGTACGGCGCCACCACGGAGGCGGGAGCAAGCTTCAGGGAGCGGTTGACGCATACATGCGCCACCATGGACACGATGCCGAGCAGGAAGAGGCCCGCCAGGTCGAGCGGCCCGGGCGTGACCCAGGCCAGCGGTGCGGCAACGAGGCCGAAGATCAGCGCGCCGAGGATCTGGCCGAGGACCAGCGTGGCATCGTGCGTCTCCCGCAGCTTGCGGGTGGTGATCATGAGCAGCGAGTAGAAGAGGCTGCCCGCCAGCGCGATGAGGGCCGGTAGGGACAGGGTGGCGGTCGACGGGCGCAGGGCGATCAGGACGCCCACGAAGCCGAGGCCGATGGCGATGATGCGAGGCTTGTCGATCTTCTCGCCGAGCCAGAAGGCCGCGAAGGCCGCCACATAGATCGGGCCGGCGAGGTAATAGGTCATCACATCCGCCAGCGGCAGATAGGTGACGGCCCAGTAGAAGCAGGCGACCTCCAGCGTCGAAAGGACGATCCGCACCGCATGAAGCCCCGGCTGGGGCGGAATCGCGAAGGGCACCTTCTGCCGGCGCATGAGGGGCAGGAGCACGGCGAGCGCCGAGACGCTGCGCAGGAGCAGAACCTGCCCGACGGAATAGGTGGCCACAAGCCACTTTCCCATGACGTCGTTCATGGCAAACATAAAGACGCCGAGCAGCATCAGGCCGATGCCGACAAGCGCGCCTGAGCGCACTTTCTGCGCGGAGGACGATGCAGGATCACTCATGGGCGGGATCAATGAGGGAAAACGGTCTTGATTCCAAGGCTTTTCAGGGCTGACTTGGCTGAAACGCATCCGAGGAACCACCATGAGCGGACCCGCCCCGAAGAATCCCGACTACGCGACACGAGTGCAGGCGAGCTTTGCGCGCCAGGGATTGATGACGACGCTGGGGGCATCCCTGATTCGCGTTTCTCCGGGTCAGGTGGAGATCTCGCTGCCCACCTCTGCGGCCGTGTCGCAGCAGCACGGCTTCGTGCATGCGGGGGCGCTGGCCAGCATTGCCGATTCCGCTGCCGGCTATGCGGCCCTGACCCTGATGCCGCCCGACGCCGGGGTCCTGACCACCGAGTTCAAGATCAACCTTCTGGCGCCCGGCATCGGCGAGCGCATCGTGGCACGGGGCAAGGTCGTCAAGGCGGGAAGGACGCTCACCCTTGCACAAACCGACGTGTTCGCCATTCATGAGGGGCAGGAGAAGCACATCGCCCTGCTGACCGCCACTCTCATGACCGTGCAGGGACGCGGCGGTGTGAGTGATTAGAGGCACACGCCGCGCTGCCATCCCCGGCGAGCGTCAGCGAGAGTAAGGGGATCCATGCGCCGAGCGTGTGGGTGTGGATTCCCTTCCCCTCCAGCGGCTCTGCCGCTTCCGGCCGGGAATGACAGAGAGGTCAGCGCCACAAGATTAGCGCTCCGGTGTCATCCCCGGCGAGCCGCAGGCGAGGGAAGGGGATCCGCTCACGCGCCGAGCGCCATGGATTTTCTTCTCCGGACGGGAGCGACCCCGCACGATCCGATGCCTCAAAACGTCTTGGCGCCGTTCACCGGCAGCATGATCGAATACAGGGATGTGGTGGCGCAGATATAAAGCCGGTTGCGCTTCGGCCCGCCGAACACCACGTTGGCGACCCCTTCGGGCACCAGGATCTTGCCGATCAGGGTGCCGTCGCTGTGGTAGCAGTGGACCCCGTCTCCGGCGCTGGTCCAGATCCGACCCTCCTCGTCGAGCCTGAACCCGTCGAACAGGCCATGGGTGCAGGTGGCGAACACCTCCCCGCCGGACAGATCGCCGGTTTCATTGACATCGAAAACGCGAATATGGCGCGGTCCGTCCTTCACATGGGTAGCGCCGGTATCGGCCACATAAAGACGCGTTTCGTCGGGCGAAAAGGCGAGCCCGTTCGGTCGCACGAAATCGTCGGCGGCGATGCGGATCTCGCCTGTCTGGGGATCGATGCGGTAGACATGGCAGCCGCCGATCTCGCTGTCCGCCTTGTGCCCCTCGTAGTCGGAATCGATCCCGTAGGCGGGGTCCGTGAACCAGATCGACCCGTCGGATCGTACCACCACGTCGTTGGGGCTGTTGAGGCGCTTGCCCTGGTAGCGGCTGGCGAGCACCGTGACGGTGCCGTCATGCTCGGTGCGGGTCACGCGGCGGTTGCCGTGCTCGCAGGTGACGAGGCGGCCCTGCCGGTCCACCGTGTTGCCGTTGGAAAAGCCTGCCGGATGGCGAAAGACGCTGACGGCGTTCGACGTCTCGTCGAAGCGCATCATGCGGTCGTTCGGGATGTCGCTCCAGACCAAGTAGCGCCCGGCCGGGAAATAGGCCGGTCCTTCCGCCCAGCGGCACCCTTCCGTCAGCTTTTCCAGGCGGGCCGATCCAACGAACAGGCGCTGGAAGCGCTCATCGAGAACAACGGCAACATCCCTGAACATGATGGGTCGGTGCTCCCGGTCAGTGAGCCATCAGAACGGGCATGGTCGTGTTGCTCAGGATATGGCTTGTGGCGCCCCCGAAGAACATCTGCCTCAGGCGGCTCTGGGTGTAGGCCCCCTTCACCAGCAGGTCGCAGCCGAGAGCGGCGGCCTCCTTGAGAATCGTCTCTCCAGGCCGGTTGGAGGGGTCGGGCGCGGTGATCGCCTCTGCCGACAGGTCGTGCATCCGCAAGGAGCGGGCGAGCTCCGATCCGGACGGTCCGGGAACGCCCCAGTCGTCGAGCTCGAGTACCACGATGCGGCGCGCCTTCCTGAGAAGGGGCATCGATCCCAGCACCGCGCGGGCCGTTTCCGTGCTCCGGTTCCAGGCAATCACCACGGTCTCGCCAAGGGTGCGGGGCGCGGTGGTGGGAGCGATCAGAACGGGGCGGCCGGTTTCGAACAGGGCCGCCTCGACGGTGGAGAGGCGCGTCTGGCCGTTCGATCCATCGGGCCGTCCAACCACCACGAGATCGAACACCCGCCCGTAGGCCCCCAGGAAAGCGTCCTCCATCAGGCCGTCCTGCCGCCAGCCGGAGCTCAGCCCGGTCACGCCCGCGGTGGAGCGCGAAACCTGCTTCATGGTCATGAAGGCCTCGAAGCGCTCGCGGCAGGCGCGGGCCATCTCGATGCGGTTTTCCGGAGTGATGGGGGACGGAACCCCGATGGCGATATCCACCGGGAGAACCACCGGATAATCGGGGGTGATCGCAATCCCCTCGATATAGCTGTCGAACACCCGGCCGAGCTGGAGGGCGGCCTCCAGCTGAGGCTCCACGACGCCGTGATCTTCAATCGGGACAAGAATGCTTTTCATGAGGATTATTGTCGCGCTTAATCGCCCCGTCGGCAAGTCTATCCGAAAGTTCACTTCTATCCGAAAGTTCACTTCCATCCGAGAGTTCACCTGTTCGGGCAAGCCTCCGGTGGATTGACATGCGATTGTCGCCCGCTTCAGCTTGAATGCCCGGGCAACTGATGGAGACGTTCGATATGCGGAAGATCGCGATTGTTGGCGCAGCCGCCGCGCTGGCCTTGTGTGCGCCCTTTACGGCCAGCGCCTTCGACCCGGGCAACACGGGCCGGATCAAGACGCTCGTCGATACCGGCATGCAGTATTACTGGTCGGGCGGTGACGTGAAAAAGGCGGAAGCGGAGGTGTTCAAGGGAATCACCCTGCACGGCCGCTACGACGTGGTCGAAAAGGCGTTCGCCGAGGCATCGTCCCTGGCGCCGGAGCGCCTGGACTTCCGGTTCGCCGTCGCCTCGTCCCAGATCCTCCAGAAGAACCTCGCCGGCGCCCGCGCCACCTATGAGGACATTCTGGCAAAGCACCCGGCCTCCTTCGACGCGCAGGCCTGGCTCGCCGCCTTGGCCCGCATCGAGGGCCGGACGGACGAGGCGTCGTTGGCCGATCAGGCTCTCGCCGGCCTCGACCGGGGGCGGGCGGAGGCCTATCGCCAGCGCTTTGCCCGGGCGGAGGCCATCATGGCGGAGCGCCCCAACACGGAGGTGCCGACGGTTCCCGGCCGGGTGATGATCGTCACCCTGGGCTATGCGCTTGCCAAGGACGGCACCGCCGAAAAGCCGCTCCTCGACCGCCTCGACGTGGCGCTTAAAGCGGCCAATGCCAACCCGACGGCCCGGATCATGGTCACCGGCGGGCAGCCTCAGGCCGGCGTCACCGAGGGCGACGTGATGACCAAGTGGCTGGTCGAACGCGGCATCGACCGGGACCGCATCCTGATCGAGGACAAGTCGAAGGACACGGTGGGCAACGTGCTGAACGTGGCCAATCTCCTGAAGCGCCACACCGCCGATGCGGTCATCCTGGTGACGAGCTCCAGCCATATGCGGCGGGCCCGCACGCTGCTCGAGGATGCCTTCCGGCAATACGACCTCTCCGCGCCCATCCTGCCGGTGGTTGCCCTGGATGCGCCCTCGCTGGAGGAAGCCGTGAAGGTCTCCAAGGACGAGAGGATGGTGGTCTACCGCGACCTCATGCGCGTCTCGGGGCTCTGGGCCTATCCGGGACTTCAGCAGTAGCGCGGCTTCGCTTCATGCAACCGTGAAGTCTCCCGGTTTCCAGGAGACTTCCGGATATTGCGGGTCCATCGCTTCAAGCGTTCCCTTGACGATGGCGGCGATGGCCGCGTTGCGAACCCATTTCCGGTCCGCCGGGACGACGTGCCAGGGCGCCCACTCGGTCGAGCAGCGGTTGAGCATCGTCTCATAAGCTTCCTGGTAGTCGTCCCAGTGCTCCCTGTCGTCGAGATCGCCCGGGTTGAATTTCCAGTTCTTCGTGGGATCGTCGAGGCGGGCCTGAAGGCGCTCCTTCTGCTCATCCTTAGAGATGTGCAGCATGAACTTGAGGATGGTCGTGCCGTTCTCAACCAACATCTTTTCGAAGGCGTTGATCTGCTCGTAGCGCTGCTCGATGGCCGCTTCCGGCGCGAATTTCCGCACCTTGCCGATCAGAACGTCCTCGTAATGGGAGCGGTTGAAGATGCCGATCGTGCCGCGCCGGGGGCAGGCGGCATGAACGCGCCAGAGGTAATCGTGCTCCAGCTCCAGTTTCGTGGGCGGCCCGAATGCGTGGACCGAGACGCCCAAGGGGCCCGTCGCGTTGAACACGCTGCGAATCGTGCCGTCCTTGCCCGAGGTGTCCGTGCCTTGGAGAATCACGAGGAGCGCCCGGGATCCTTCCGCATAAAGACGGTCCTGGAGGGCGTCGATATCCTTGGCGATGGCCGCCGTCTCCGCTTTTGTCTGCTCCTGGTCGCCGAAGAGGGATTTGTCGCGTGGATCGCGGTCCCGAAGCCTCGCCTTCTCCCCGGGCCTGACCTGAAGCTTGTCGATCAAAGCCTGCGCCTGCTCCGTCATCATCTCCGGCCTCCCTGTTCGTCTCAGAACGATAGGGCGGGCCGGCATGAAAGGAAGGTTGGGATGGTTGCCGGTAGCCCCTTTACGGTTTGTCGGAAGGCTCTTACCAACGATGGTCCGTCAAAAGTCGAAAGGCGATAACGATGCTCGCGCTCTACTACTTCCCCGGCAACGCCAGCCTTCTGCCGCACATGATGCTGCGGGAAATCGGTCAGGAGTTCGAGCTGCGCCTCGTAGACCGGGGGCAGAACGCCCAGAGGAGCGCCGAGTACCTGAAGCTCAACCCCAACGGACGCATTCCGGTGCTGGTCGACGGCGATCTCGTTCTGTTCGAGACCGCCGCCATCGCGCTGCATCTGGCCGACAAATTCCCGCAGGCCGGCCTTGCCCCGGCCGTCGGCACAGCGGAGCGGGCCGAGTTCTACAAGTGGATGATCCACCTCACGAACACCCCGCAGGCGGAATATCGCGCCTGGTTCTATCCCCATGAGCACGTCGCCGACGAGGCCGCGGCACCGGCTGTCAAGCAGGCGGCCGGGGAGCGCCTCAACCGCATGTTCGACGTGATCTCCAAACAGCTCGGCGACAGGACATGGCTTCTGGGCAGCCGCTTTTCCGCGGCCGATCTCCTGCTGTTCATGCTGATCCGCTGGGGCAGGGGCATGCCGCGCCCGCCGCGCAGCATCCCGAACCTGAATGCCTTGGCCGAGCGGGTGCTGGCGCGTCCCGCCGTGCAGGCGGCGCTCGACGCGGAAGGACTCAAGGCCCCCATCTTCTGAAGCCTACCGCTTGCGTGCCGGCTTCTTCGAAGTCCCGCGCTCGGGGAGCACCTGATCGACGTTTCCAATCCCCGTCCAAGGATCCTGCTTGAGCGTGCTGAGACGCTTGCTCAGGTTTTCTACGGTAAAGCCGTTCGGCTTGATGCTGTTTGACAACTCCTCCCACGCCAAGGGCGTCGCCACCGGCGCGCCGGGTCTGGAGCGGGTCGAGTAGGGCGCGACGGCTGACGCCTCCCGGTTGTTGCGCAGGTAATCGATGAAGATCCGCCCCTCGCGCTCCTGCTTGACGGAGGTGGTCGTGTAGCGCTCCGGCTCGTCCCCCGCCATGGCCTCGGCGATCTCCCGGGTGAAGGAGAGCGCGTCCTTCCATGGCGCTTTCGGCTTCAAGGGCACGACAACATGCAGGCCCTTGCCGCCTGTGGTCTTCACGAAGCTTTCCAGCCCCATCGCCTTCAGGCGCTCGCGAGCGGCCAGCGCTCCCTCAACGACGCGCGGCCACTCCACCCCTTCGCCGGGGTCGAAATCGAAGATGAGGCGGTCGGGACGTTCCAGATCGGCCAGGGTCGCGCCCCAGACATGCATTTCCAGAACGCCGGCCTGCACGAGGGCGACGACGCCCCGGATGTCGCGGACGGACAGGACCTCCTGCTCGCCTTCGCCGTCGCTCACCATGCTGCGGTGGATGAGATCGCTCATGCCGGCCCAGGAATGGCGCTGGATGAAGCATTTCTTCAGCGCCCCTCCAGGGCAGCGCATCAGGGTCAGCGGGCGGTTGACCAGATGCGGCAGAAGCCAGTCGGCAATGCCGGCATAGAACGCGGCCAGCTCCTGCTTGGTGACGCCCTGATCCTCCCACAGCACGCGCTCCGGATGGGTGAGGGGCACGCCCGCCACTGCGATCCCGCTGGCTTTCTTGTCCTTGGCGGCTGAGGACGGTTGAGCCGGGCTTTTCGTCTTCGCAGGCGCGGCCTGCTTGGCCGGGCTCTTCTTGGCCGGGCTCTTGCCGGCACGACCCGGTGCAATCTCCTCCAGGGACCGGCCGGTCTTCACCGAGAGGGGCGCTTCTTCAAGAATATCGGGGGCGTCCTCAGAGCGCGCAAAACCATCCTCGGCCTTGATCAGCAGCCAGGATTCCTGGCGCTCACGCGGGCGCTTCGCCATGCGGACCAGATGCCAGGTGCCCTGCAGCTTCTCGCCGTTCAGGCGAAAGGTGAGGCGTCCTTTCTCATACCCCTCGTTAGGGTCGCCTTCCGGTTCCCAGGTTCCGCGATCCCAGAGCAGGACCGTGCCGCCGCCATACTGACCTTCGGGAATGGACCCTTCGAAATCCCCGTAGTCGAGCGGGTGATCCTCCACATGGACCGCAAGGCGCTTCTCGCCCTTGACGAGGCTCGGGCCCTTCGACACCGCCCAGCTCTTCAGGACGCCGTCGAGCTCGAGCCGGAAATCATAGTGCAGCCGCGAGGCGTCGTGCTTCTGGACGACGAAGGACGATCCCTGCCGCCGGGCCGCATTGCCCGCCGGCTCGGAGGTTTTGGTGAAGTCGCGCTTGGCGCGATAGGCTGCGAGCTTTGCCATGGCGCGGAGTCAAATCCGCGCCCGGCAGTCTGGTTCCAAGCCTATCCGGCGAGGGGCTCGGTCCTCGGCTCGACGATGCCGCGCTCGGTCAGGAAGGCGGCGGCGATCAGATCGCGGGTATATTCCTCCCGCGGATTGTCGAAGATCTGTTCGGCGTTGCCGCGCTCCACCACCTTGCCGCTCTTCATCACCATGATCTCGTCCGAGAGGGCGCGTACCACCGCAAGGTCGTGGCTGATGAACACGTAGGCCAATCCGTGGGCCTTCTGGAGGTCACGCAGCAGTTCCACCACTTCCTTCTGGACCGAACGGTCGAGAGCCGAGGTCGGCTCGTCGAGAACGACGAGCTTCGGATGCAGGATGATCGCGCGGGCAATGGCGATGCGCTGGCGCTGCCCGCCCGAGAATTCGTGCGGGAAGCGGTTGCGCCAGGCCGGATCCAGCCGCACCTCCTCGAAGGCCTGGGCGGCGCGCCGGTCCCGCTCCTTGCGGGAGATGCCCGGCTCGTGAACGAGAAGCCCCTCCGTCACGATCTCGCCCGCCGTCATGCGGGGCGAGAGCGAGCCGAAAGGATCCTGGAACACAAGCTGAAGGTGGCGCCTCAAGGGACGCATGCCGCCCCGGTCGAGGGGCATGAGATTGCGATCTTCGAAGCGCACGAGACCGGAGGCCGGCTGCAGCCGCAGGATGGCGCGGCCCAGCGTCGACTTGCCGGAGCCGGACTCGCCCACGACACCCACCGTCTCCCCGGCGCGCACGGTCAGGCTCACGTCGTCGACGGCGCGAAGCACATGGGTGGTCTTGCCGAAGAAGCTTTTTTCCAGGCTGAACTGAACCCCGATGTTCTTGGCCTCGAGCACCACCGGGGCATTGGCCGCAACAGGCTCCTTGCGCCCGGTCGGCTCGGCGTCGATCAGCATCTGCGTATAGGGATGCTTCGGGGCCGCGAAGAGATCCTCCGTGCGGCCGCTTTCGACGACCTCGCCGCGCTTCATCACGTAAGTGCGGTCGGCGAAGCGGCGCACGACGCCGAGGTCGTGGGTGATGAACACGATGGACATGCCGAGGCGCTTCTGGAGATCCGCCAGCAGCTCCAGGATGCGGGCCTGCACCGTCACGTCGAGCGCCGTCGTCGGCTCGTCGGCGATGAGCACGTCCGGGTTGTTGGCGAGCGCCATGGCGATCATCACGCGCTGGCGCTGGCCGCCTGACATCTCATGCGGATAGGCATCGATGCGGCGGGCCGGATCCGGGATGCGAACCAGCTCCAGAAGCTCGATGGCGCGCTTGCGCGCCGCGCTTTTGCTCAAGCCGCCATGGGTGGTCAGCGGTAAGGCGAGCTGGTCGCCGATCCGGTAGAGCGGATCCAGCGAGGTCATGGGCTCCTGGAAGATCATGGTGAGCTTGGAGCCGCGATAGCGGTTGAGCGTGCCGGGCGAGAGGCCGACCAGCTCCTCGCCCCTGTACTTGACCGAGCCCTCGGCCCAGCCGTTCGAGGCGAGCAGGCCCATCACGGACATCATGGTCTGGCTTTTGCCCGACCCGGACTCGCCCACGATGGCAACGGTCTCACCCGGATTGATATCGAGATCGATGCCCTTTACCGCGTGAAGAATGCCGTCGCCGGTGCGGAAACGGACATCGAGGTTTCGGACCGAGAGAACAGGTTCGGCCATGTCAGCGGTCCTTCGGATCGAGAGCATCGCGCAGGCCGTCGCCGATGAAGTTCAGGCAGAACAGGATGGCGACGAGCGTGAGGGAGGGATAGAGCAGCATCCAGGTGGCGCCCTGGATGTTCTTGGCGCCCTCGGAAATCAGGACGCCGAGGCTGGTGTTGGGCTCCTGGACACCCAGTCCGAGGAAGGACAGGAAGCTCTCCAGCAGGATCACCTTCGGCACCAGAAGCGTCATGTAGACCACCACCGGCCCGAGGGTGTTGGGGATCACGTGGCGGCGGATGATGCCCTTCGTCTCGACGCCCAGAGCCTCGGCGGCCTGCACGTATTCCTGCCGCTTGATGGACAAAGTCTGGCCCCGGACGATGCGGGCCATGTCGAGCCATTCGACGGCGCCGACAGCGATGAACATCAGCACGAAGTTGCGGCCGAAGAACACCACCAGCATGATCACGAAGAAGATGAAGGGCAGCGAGTAGAGGATGTCGACGATGCGCATCATCACCAGGTCGACCCGCCCGCCGAGATAGCCGGATGTGGCGCCGTAGATCACGCCGATGAGGATCGCCACGAAAGTTGCCAGCAGCCCGATGGCGAGCGAAACCTGGCCCGCCATCATGGTGCGGGTCAGGAGATCGCGCCCGTTGGTATCCGTGCCGAAAAGGAAGTACTGCCGCTTGAGCGGCACATCGACGACGAGGCGCCGGCCCTCCTCCTGCCGCTCGACCACCCGTGCGGGGCCGAAGAGGTCGGAGCGCTCGAAATAGGCCAGCAACCGCTCGTCGATCGGGCGGGTGCTGGAGCTTACGAGGTTCATATGAACCACGTCGCCGTCGACGGCGACGTTCTCGGTCTTGGCCCGGACGCGAGCCCCGATGCGTTCGATCTGCGGCTCGATCTGGTCGGCCTTCGGATAGGCCTCGAGGCTCGCCGGAACCTTCACGTAATCCGGGTAGACCCGGTCGAAGGGATGGCCCGTGAGAAAGGGTCCGAAAATGCAGGCAAGCGCGATGAACGCCAGCACGATAATGCTGGTGAGCGAGGCCCGGTTGCGGATGAGACGCCCGCGGGCCTCGGCCCAGAGGGAGCGTCCGGTGATGGGACCCGTCATGGTCTCGACGGGAAGTACGGCGCCTTCAGCCATGGGAGGCCTCACTCGTAGCGAATGCGCGGATCGATAAGGGCGTAAAGGATATCGACCACGAGGTTGAAGAGCAGAACGAAGACGGCCACCACGACGACCGTGCCCATGACGAGGGTGTAGTCGCGGTTGAGGGCGCCCTCGACGAAGTAGCGTCCGATGCCCGGCAGGCCGAAGATGGTTTCCACCACCACCGAGCCGGTGAGCAGCGCCGCTGCCGCAGGGCCGAGATAGGACACCACGGGCAGGGCCGCGCCGCGCAGGGCATGGGCCAGGACCACCCGCGTCGGCAGGCCCAGCGAGCGAAGGGTCCGGATGTGGTTCGAGCGCAGGTTCTCGATCATGGCCGCACGGGTCATGCGGGCCACGACCGCAATCTGCGGCAGGGCCAGGACGATTACCGGGAGAATGAGATTGCGCAGGTTGCCGTTCGCCCAGCCGGCCACGGGCAGCCAGGCCAGGGCCAAGCCGAAGACGATCTGGAGGATCGGCGCCACGACGAAGTTGGGAATGGTCAGGCCAAGCGCGCCCATGCCGGTGACCATGTAGTCGATGGTGCTGTTCTGGCGCAGCGCGGCGATCGCCCCCAGGGTGCCGCCGACGATGATGGCGAAGGACAGGGCCAGGGCTCCCAGGGTCATGGAGATCGGCAGTCCACGGGCAAACAGCTCGGCAACCGAGAAGTCGCGCAGGATGAAGGAGGGGCCGAAATCGCCCCGCATGACCGCGGCCAGATAAAGCCAGTATTGCTCGATCAGCGGCTTGTCGAGCTGGTAGATGCGATTGAGGTTTTCCATCACCTTGGCCTCGAGCGGCCTTTCCAGATCGAACGGTCCGCCTGGAGCGAGCCGGATCAGGAAGAACGAGATCGTGATGATGATGAACAGCGTGGGGATCGCCGAAAGGAAGCGGCGGGAGATGAAGGAGAGCATAGGAAGCTCCTCCTGCTACAGCATAACAGAAATACAATAGGGCGGCCTGACCAGCAGACCGCCCCCTTTGGGTACATTATTTTTACTGGACCTTCGAGAGCAGGCGCGTCGGGTAGATGCCGCGCGTGTTGTGCTCGAAGCCCTTGATCTTCGGCGAGATCAGGTGGCTCTTGCCGTAGTACATGATCGGGATCCAGGGCATGTCCCTCATGAGGATGGCCTCGGCCTTCCGCATGATGTCGGCGCGCTTCTTCAGATCCATTTCGGATGCCGCCTGATCGAGCAGCTTGTCGAACTCGGGATTGTTGTACTTGCCGGAGTTGAAGCCCTTGTTGTCGCTCTTGAGCAGGAACAGGAAGTTGCTCGGGTCATTGACGTCGGCGATCCAGCCGTAGCGGGCCACGTCGAAGTCGCCGCCATCACGCAGGTGGGCAAAGTGGGTCTTGCCGTCCGTGTTGATGAAGGAGGTCTCGATGCCGATCTGCTTCCACTGGTCGGCGATGGCGATGACCGTGTTGCGGTTGTTGTCCGTCGTGTTGTAGCGGACCTCGACCTTCAGCGGCTTGCCCGGGCCGAAACCGGCCTCCTGGAGAAGCTTCTTGGCTTTCTCCTCGCGGTCGATCGGCGACGCGTCCTTGTAGTCCATGTAGGCCGGCTCGCCGTAGTTGCCCACGCCCGGAGGCATGAAGGAGTAGCCCGGCAGCATGGTCTGGCCCCAGATCTGGTCGGCGACGAACTCGCGATCCATGGCCATGGAAAGGGCCTGGCGCACGCGCACGTCGTTGAACGGAGCCTTGGAGGAGTTCACGATGAAGTACCAGGTGCCCGACCAGGGGCCGACCTGGACCTGATCCTTGAAGCGCTCCTTGAGGGACTTCATCTGATCGGCCGGAACGTCGTCGGTCGTGTCGAGCTCGCCCGCCTCGTAGCGGCGCACCATCGCGGCGAAGTCCGAGGTCGGGAAGTAGTTCACCGTCTCGATCTGGACGTTCTTGGCATCGCGGTAGTTCTCGTTCTTGACGAGCTTGATGTGGGAGTTCGGCACGAACTCGGCGAGCTTGTAGGCGCCGTTCGTGACCATGTTGCCCGGCTTCACGAAGTCCTTGCCGAACTTCTCGACCGAGCCCTTGTGCACCGGCAGGCTGGTCTGGTGGGTCAGCAGCTCGATGAAGTAGGGGGTCGGCTGCTCAAGCGTGATCTCGACGGTCTTCGGATCCACGGCCTTGACGCCGAGCTCTTCCAGCTTCGCCTGACCCTTGTTGATCTTCTCGGCGTTCTTGATGGGATAGAGAATGTTGGCGTATTTCGCGCCCGTCGCCGGATCCATGATGCGGCGGTAGGAATAAACGAAGTCCTCGGCCGTGACGGGATCGCCGTTCGACCATTTCAGGCCATTACGAAGGGTAAAGCGATAGGTCTTGCCGTCGTCGCTGATTTCCCACTTCTCGGCTTGGCCGGGCGTTGCCTTCGCCTTCATGTCATAGGCGACAAGGCCCTCGAGCATGTCCTGCAGGATGTGGAATTCCTGGACGGTCGAAGTCTTGTGGGTGTCGAGCGTCTCGGGCTCGCCGGAATTGGCGCGGTTGTAGACGACTTCGGCCGACGCGGCGCCCATGAGGGCGGCCGTGGCGACGGCGGCGAGAGCCGTGCGTTTGATCCATGATGACATCGGACGCGTTCCCTTTCTGATTTTATTCGGAGTCTTTTAATGTCTCGGTCAGCGCCGGTAGGGCAGCGACCTTGCCCTATTTGTTGTGCAAACAACTGTTCATGTCCAGTACTATCCATACGATGGACTGAAACTTTATTCTGTATGGCTTCCAAAGGTGTGGAAGGGGCTATGCGCCGGCGTCGAAAACCAGCCCGGCCGCCTCGATTCCCGCCGCTGCGGCGATCTCGTCGTTGTCCGACGTGTCGCCCGAGACGCCCACGGCGCCCAGGATCCCGCCCTGCGCATCCTTGATCAGGACGCCGCCCGGCACGGGAACGAGCTGTCCGCCGACCGCATGGGTGGCGGCCGCGACGAAGTAGGGACGGTCGGTCGCCATCTTGTGGAGCGCGCGGGAGCCGACGCCCAGGGCGAGGGCGCCATAAGCCTTGCCCATGGCGATCTCCGCCCGCTTGAGGCTCGTCCCATCCTCCGAGAGGAGAGCCTTGAGAGCGCCGCGCGCGTCATAGACCACAACGGAAAGAGGCTTGAAGGACTTCTCCCGGGCGGATTTCAGGGTTGCGGCGGCAATGGTCTGGGCGGTTTCAAGGGTGAGTTCGGGCACTGGGAGTCCTCCTCTGACGTCGTGTTCTCGTGCAGCAGCGCACGTCGATCGGCGGGTGCACGTTTCTTAACGGGTGCACGTTCTTAACGGGTGACGGTATCCTGGGACGCCAGCCATGTCGCCACGGCCTTGCGCTCCTCCAGGGTCATCTCGGTGATGTTGTTGGGCGGCATGGCATGGGTGAGCACGCTCTGGATCCGGATGAGTTCCGCATGGCGGGCGATCTCCTCCGGCGTGTCGAGGCGCACGCCCTTGGGGGCGATGGGGATGCCCTCCCAGACGGGCTCCGCCGCATGGCACATGGAGCAGCGGGACTGGATGGCGAGCACGGCCTCGTCGAAGGAGGCCGTGACGGCTGCGGGCGTTCTGTCCGTTGCGGCGTCGGCCAGATTGGCGTTGCCGGGTTTGCCGATGATCGACAGCCAGATCGCAAGGGCGATGGAGGCCGCGGCCACACCCCAGGTCCACCAGGGCGAGCCCTTGCCGGCATGCTGGGAGTTGAAGAAATGCCGGATGATCGCACCCGCGATCACGATCAGCCCGACGATCCCCACCGAATAATGCGACGACCATGCCAGGGGGTAGTGGTTCGAGAGCATCAGGAAGATGACTGGCAGGGTGAGATAGTTGTTGTGCGTGGAGCGCAGCTTGGCTTCCTTGCCGAGCCGGGGATTGGGCGAGCGGCCGGCCAGGAGCTCGGCCACCACCTTCTTCTGGTTCGGGATGATTACGAAGAACACGCTGGCCGACATCCAGGTGGCGATCATCGCGCCGGTATGCAGGAAGGCCGCGCGGCCGTTGAAAACCTGGGTGAAGGCATATGCCGCAAGGAGGATGTAGCCGAAGAGCACGACGCCGAGCGCAAGGCCGTTCTTGCCGAGCGGCGAGCGGCACAGGCCCTCGTAGACGAGCCAGCTCACCAGGATGCCGCCGATGCCGATGGCGGGCGCCTGCCACAACGCGAGCGGGCGCACCGCCGGGTCGATGGTGTAGAGATCCGCGTGGAGATAATAGACCCAGACGATCAGGAAGAAGCCGCTGATCCAGGTGGAATAGCTCTCCCACTTGAACCAGGTCAGCTCCTTCGGCAGCTCGGGCGGCGCAACCAGGTATTTGCGCATGTTGTAGAACCCGCCGCCATGCACCTGCCAGGCCTCGCCGCCGACACCTTCCGGCAGGCCTTCCCGCTTTTTCAGGCTGAGATCGAGATGGATGAAGTAGAAGGACGAGCCGATCCAGGCGATCGCCGTGATCACATGGATCCAGCGAATGATCTGGCTGATCCATTCGGAAATTTGCGGGTCGATCATTGAGCCCCTTGAAGGATGAAGCAAGCGATAGCCTAAGGCGGCCATACTGTTTGCGAAAGGCCTCGACCGAGGCTTTTTCAACAGGAACCCTGTCCCGGAAAACCGGCATTTGCGCAACTAGACGAAGGGATGCCGCTTGACGCCGGAACGCAAGCCCGAAAGATGCACGTGCCGACAAGAGACAGTTTTCAACCCGCGAGGTTTCATGGGCCGCCTGTCCACCCACGTTCTGGATACCGCCAACGGCAAGCCCGCGCGCGGTGTTGCCATCGAGCTGTTCGCCATCGAAGGCGATCGGCGGCGCTCGGTGCTGCGCACCGCCACCAATGCCGATGGGCGCACGGACGCGCCCTTGATGGCCGGCGATGCCTTCCGCACCGGAACCTATGAACTCGTCTTCGAAGTCGGGTCGTACTTCAAGGGACTTGGAGCGGCGATGGCCGATCCGCCTTTCCTGGATCTGGTGCCGATCCGCTTTTCCATCGCCGAGCCCGACGGGCATTATCATGTTCCGCTACTCGTCTCCCCCTGGAGCTACTCCACCTATCGAGGAAGCTGACCTTGCCCCAGAGCTCCTATCCCCGCGACCTCGTCGGCTACGGACGCAATCCGCCTCATGCGCGCTGGCCGAACGGGGCGCGGATCTGCGTCCAGTTCGTGATCAACTACGAGGAGGGCGGCGAGAACAACATCCTCCATGGGGACCGCGCGTCTGAAGCGTTCCTGTCGGAGATCGTGGGCGCTCAGGCATGGCCCGGCCAGCGGCACATGAGCATGGAGTCGATCTACGAATACGGCTCCCGTGCCGGGTTCTGGCGCCTGTGGCGGATGTTCACCGAGCGCAGGATGCCTGTCACCGTCTATGGCGTCGCCACCGCCCTCATGCGCAACCCGGAAGCGGTCGCCGCCATGAAGGAGGCGGATTGGGAGATCGCAAGCCACGGCCTCAAATGGATCGACTACCGGGATTTCTCCTCCGAGGAGGAGAGGGCTCATCTGAAGGAGGCGATCCGCATCCACACCGAGGTGACGGGTGCAAGGCCGCTGGGCTGGTACACGGGCCGCACCTCGGAGCACACCAACCGCCTGGTGGCGGAGGAGGGCGGCTTCCTCTACAGCGCCGATTCCTATGCGGACGAGCTGCCCTATTGGGAGCAGCACGGCAAGCATCACCAGCTGATCGTGCCCTACACGCTCGACGCCAACGACATGCGCTTTGCGACCCCGCAGGGCTTCAACGCCGGCGACCAGTTCTTCGCCTACCTGAAGGATTCGTTCGACACGCTTTACGCGGAAGGCGAGACTGCGCCGAAGATGCTGTCGGTGGGGCTCCACTGCCGCCTCGTGGGCCGTCCGGGCCGTGCTGCGGCATTGGCCCGCTTCCTGGACTACGTGGCGTCCCACGAGGATGTCTGGGTGGTGCGGCGAGTCGACATCGCGCGGCACTGGATCCGGCAGCACCGTCCGGCAGGGCTGAAGCCCAGCACCATGAGCCGGATGCTTTTCGTGGAACTCTTCGGCGACATCTTCGAGCATTCGCCCTGGATCGCCGAGCGGGCGTTCGAGGCCGGTCTCACCACGGGGCAGGATACGGCCGAGGGGCTCCATGCCGCCCTGGTCCATGTGCTCTCGGGGGCAAGCCACGGGCAGAAGCTGGCGCTCATCAATGCCCATCCCGATCTTGCCGGGCGCCTGAAGCTTGCCGATCTCACGGACGATTCACGCAACGAGCAATCCTCCGCCGGCCTCGACAGTCTCACCGAGGAGGAGCGGGACCGCTTCCTCGCCCTCAACGATCTCTACAAGGAGAAATTCGGCTTTCCCTTCATCCTGGCCGTCAAGGGACGAACCAAGGACGAGATCCTGGCGGCCTTCGAGGAACGGCTGGAGCATGACCCGGAACAGGAATTCGCCACGGCCATCGTCCAGATCGAGCTGATCGCCCTGCTCAGGCTCAAGGACCGCCTGCCGTCCCTGACGGATGTGTTTTCTGGTCTGGCTTAAGCGGAACCGTTCAGGGCAACCGCGCGTCTTCGTCTCGGCTTGGCCGCTTGTCGACCGGCCGTCAGAAGAGGAGAAAAACGTGGGTTTGTTCAAATTTATCAAGGATGCCGGCGCCAAGATCTTCGGCGGAAGCGCCGCTGCCGCCACTCCGGAAAAGCTGCAGCAGGAGGTTCAGGGTCACGGTTTCGATGCGAGCAAGCTCGGGATCAAGGTTGAGGGCGATCAGGTGAAGCTGTCGGGTGAGGCCGTCAGCCAGGAGGAGGCCGAGAAGATCATCCTCTCCCTTGGCAACACCTATGGGGTGGCCGAGGTCGATACCTCCGACCTCCAGATCCAGCAGCCTTCCGCTCCCTCGACCATGTACACGGTCCAGAAGGGCGACACCCTCTGGGAGATCGCCGAAAAGCACTACGGCAAGGGCAAGGGCGCGAAGTACACGGAAATCGTAAAAGCCAATTCGCCGCCGGTGAAGGATCCGGACATGATCCAGCCGGGCTGGGTTTTGCGCATCCCGCCCCTTTCGTAAGACCCGGTCCGATTGCGTTCCTCCCTGCCAAGCCGGTATGAAGCAGGGATCGCAGGGAGGAATCTTTCATGAGCGAAGCAGTGCCCGTCATCGATCTCGACCGTGAGGCCGTCAAGCAGGGGCTTCGTGAGGCCTCGTTCGTTCTGGTCGACGTGCGCGAACCCCATGAGTTTGCCGCAGGCCACATCCCGGGAGCCGTGTCGCATCCGCTCTCGTCCTTCGATCCCTCGGCTCTGCCGGAGGGCAAGCGAATCGTCTTTTCCTGTGCGGCGGGGGTCCGATCCGTTCGGGCCATCGAGGCCGCGCAGGCCTCCGGCCGCGACATCCGCGAGCACTACAAGGGCGGATTCAAGGATTGGGCTGCGGCGGGCGAGCCTGTCGAGTAAGCCGCCGGCAGCCGCAGATCACATAGATGTGTTCTAAAGTAGAGTGCTCAAGCTTGCGCAGATATGCGCTAATGCCAGCCTGCCGGCGGTGGTTCGCGAGGGATGCCATCGGTCGTGCCTATGAGGGAAGACATAAATGAAGCGTACTCTTTTCGTTGCCGGCCTTCTGGCGCTCGGCGCAACTGCAGCCATCTCCCAGAGCGATGTCGTTACACAGCGTCAGGCTCTGATGAAGGAGATGGGCGCGCAGACCCGGCCCATCGGCGCCATGATGCGTGGCCAGGAGGCGTTCGACCTCGCAAAGGTTCAAGCCAGCCTCAAGGTTCTTGCGGAAAACCCCAAGAAGTTCGTGACCCTGTTCCCGGAGAGCTCGAAGAACGCCGAGAAGACCGAGGCGTTGCCGTCCATCTGGGAGAACAAGGCCAAGTTCGAGTCCTATGGGATGAAGGCGAGCCAGGATGCCCAGACGGCCATGACCACCATCAAGGATGAGGCCTCCTTCAAGACGGAGATGCCGAAGGTGCTTCAGAACTGCGGCACCTGCCACAACGAGTTCCGGAAGAAGAGCTCGTAAGGTTTTCGAACGTCACGATGGGCGGCCTTTGGGCCGCCCGTTTCATTTCAAGGAGGATCGATGCGTAAAGCGCTCGTCGGGCTGATTGCTCTGGCTGTTTTCGGTGTGCTCGGTTTCCTGGCTCTCACATCGCCTTCGGCCTATCGCGTCATCCGGGCAGAGGCGCCGGCTCCCAGCGGCAATAGAAGCCCCGACCTGGAGAACGGCCGCATCATGTTCTATGCGGGAGGCTGCACCTCCTGCCATGCCACCCCGAACCAGGACGACAAGCTGCGGCTGGGCGGCGGCTATGCCTTGAAATCCCCCTTCGGCACCTTCCACGTGCCGAACATCTCGCCCCACAAGCAGGACGGCATCGGCGGCTGGAGCACGGCCGATTTCATCCGCGCCATGCATGAGGGCACGTCCCCGGACGGACGTCACTATTATCCGGCCTTTCCCTACACGTCCTATCAGAGGATGAGCGCCGACGACCTGTCGGACCTGTTCGCGTTCATGCAGACGCTCGCCCCCGTCGAGGGCCGCGCGCCCGGCCATGAGCTGCCGTTCCCCTTCAACATCCGCCGCGGCGTCGGCCTCTGGAAGCTCGCCTTCCTGGACGGGCAGACCTTCAAGCCCGATCCGTCCAAGTCCGCCAGCTGGAATCGAGGCGCCTATCTGGTGAACGGGCCCGGCCATTGCGCCGAATGCCACAGCGAGCGCAACGTGGCAGGCGCCATCGTCGACGACCGCCGCTTCGCAGGCGGGCCCGATCCGGAGGGCAGGGGCGTCGTTCCCAACATCACCCCGCACCAGACCGGCATCGGCGGCTGGGCGCCTGAGGAACTGGCGACGCTGCTCAAGACCGGCGAGACGCCGTTGTTCGATACGGTCGGTGGGCCGATGGGGGATGTGGTGCGCAACACCGCGCAACTGCCTGATGCCGACCGTCAGGCCATGGCGGAGTACCTGCTCTCGCTGCCGCCGAGGCCCGGCTTCAAAGGACCGGAATAAGGGTGGCCTGCCTTTTCGGGCAGGCTCAGTCCATCACGGCGGCCTTGAGGATGCAGACCATGGTGGCGCGGCCCAGCGCATTGCCGACGCAGCGCACGGAATGGGGCCGGTCGCAGCGGTAGCGCAGGCTTTCGCCGGCCTTGGCCTGCTGCACGACGCCGCCGACCTCCACCTCGAACTCCCCCTCCAGGACGGACAGGCATTCGACGGAGCCGCGCTGGTGGCTGTCGGAGTCGAGCACGCCGCCGGGCTCCGACTGCACGTCGTACCATTGCAGCCACTCGATGGTCTTGAGCCAGCCGATGATCGCCAGGCGCATCTTGCCGTCCTCGGAGACGAGGATCGGTGTATCGGCCTTCGAGGACTTTTCGATGAAGGGCTCTTCGTCGCCCGATGCCAGGACGCGCTCGATGGATACGTCCAGGGCCTGGCTCAGCCGCCAGATGGTGGCGAGCGTCGGATTGGTCTCGTTGCGCTCGATCTGGCTGATGATCGATTTCGCCACGCCCGACTGCTCGGCAAGCTCCGACAGGGACAGGTTGTAGGCCTTGCGCAGCCGCTGGATGGTCTTGCCCATGTTGCCGGACAGAACCTGCGCGCCTGTTTCCAGGTCCCGGCTCCGCTCTTTGCCTTCAACGCCCATCAGCTGCCTCTGTCCTGAAAAACCGAACGTTCGTTCCTCAAAGCGGTTGTGGGGTAATCGGCCGGACCGGTCAAGCGCCGGAGAGGTCGCGGGCTTCCTTTTCCGCTCAGTCTCGGCCCTGCCTAGACTCCTGGCCGCTGGGGAGAAGCCTGGAACTCCTTGGTGCGCAGAAGGCCGATCCGGTGCTCGCGCCAGACGATGAACAGGCCCGTCGCGGTGACGATGCTGGCTCCGGTCAGCATGGTAAGGGTCGGCAGGTCGCCGAAGACGAACCATCCGAACAGGAGCGCCCAGATCATGGTGGTGTACTCGAAGGGCGCGATCACCGAGGTATCCGCATAGCGATAGGATTGCGTGACCAGGATCTGCCCGACCCCGCCCAGGAAGCCGACCACGATGAACAGGGCGAGATCCGGCGCATCCGGCATGCGCCAGCCGAACGGGATGGTGAAGAGCGAGAGGGCCGACGCGAGGATGAAGAAGTAGAAGACGATGGCGCCCGTCTTTTCGGTCGCGGTGAGGCGGCGCACCTGGATCATGGCGCCTGCGGAGCAGAAGGCTCCCGCCAGGGCGCAGATGGCTCCGAGCGTCGGCCCCGCGCCCAGCCCTCCGGCAAAGGTCTCAACCTTCAGGTAGGGCGAGAGCATGATCAGAACGCCCACGAACCCCACGGCCACCGCGGTCCAGCGATAGGCGCGCACCGTCTCGTTGAGGAGAAGGGCCGCCAGGATCACGACGATGAGCGGAGAGGCATAGCCGATGGCGATTGCTTCATGGAGGGGCAGGTAGGTGAGGGCCGCAAAGCCGAGATACATGCCGCTCGTGCCGATGAAGCCGCGCTTGAAGTGGCCGACGACGTTCTTGGTTCGCACGGCGTTGATGAGGTCCCCCTGCCACTTGAGCCAGACGAGAAGCGGCAACAGGGCAAAAGCCGAGCGGAAGAAGACGATCTCTCCGACAGGGTAGCGGGCGGTGAGCGTCTTGAGGGTTGCCGACATCATCGTAAAGACGAGAGCGGACAGAACTTTGAGGGAGATCCCCAGGAGAGGTTTCACTGTTGGCGTGTTTTTCGGCGGTCGAGTTGCTCGTGAAGGCATGCAACCAACCACGGAGAGGCCGCCGCGTGAAGACCCAAACAGTCCCGCAGGCCCTGCACCGGGTGCATGGGCTCAGGACCGGGCGGCCCGCGAGCTTTTGATGCGCGAGCGTATGTAGCCAAGCGCAGTCAGCACCAGCCATGCAGTCTGTGTAACGAAAGAGGCTAAATTGAAATCGTACAGCAAGGAATAAAGAATAAGCAGTGCGCCGAGCGCATTGAGAAGCGCGTAGCGGCTATCCTCTACTTTCAGAATGGCCAATTGCAACAGCCCGTATGCCGACAGATAGGCTGCAACTCCGATCAGCCCTATGAGATCAGGTACGTTCATCAATGCTCCTCGCCAGATCCGAAAAAGGGCCTTTACGGCAATTCGATCCGCCTTGGAATGAACTTTCTGCCTGACCCGCGCCTGTCGCGAACTGAGGATCCGGCATCAGTCCAGCCGATTTGAGGTCGGATGATCGGTGGAGCGTCACAAATCTGCAGGAGAACCGTCACGGAGGCGAGATGCGAATCCTGTTTGTCTGAAGCCGGCAAGCTCGTTGAGGAGGTCGCATGGCTCAGGAAGTCAACGCTGTCCGCGTCCGTACGCTGTTCCTGTCGGATCTCCACCTTGGAACCAAGGGGTGCCAGGCCGGCACCCTGCTGGAATTCCTCAAGGCCTACGATGCGGACACCATCTACCTCGTGGGCGACATCGTCGACGGATGGCGCCTGAAGTCGGGCTGGTACTGGCCGCAATCCCACAACGACGTGGTCCAGAAGCTCATGCGCAAGGTCCGCAAAGGCGCGCGGCTCGTTTATATCCCGGGCAATCACGACGAGTTCCTGCGCGATTACATCGGCGTCAATCTGGGCGGCATCGAGCTGGCGGACCATGCCCTGCACGAGACGGCGGACGGAAAGCGCTACCTGGTGATCCATGGGGACCAGTTCGATCTCGTGGTCCGGCACGCCCGCTGGCTCGCGCTTCTCGGGGATGGGGCCTATACGGCCGCCCTGTTCATCAACACCCATCTCAACATCGTGCGACGCAGGCTCGGCCTGACATACTGGTCCCTCTCGTCCTGGGCCAAGCTGAGGGTCAAGAACGCCGTGAACTACATCAGCCGCTTCGAGGAGCTTCTGGCCGCGGAGGCCCGGCGCCAGGACGCGGACGGGGTGATCTGCGGCCATATCCATCACGCGGCGATGCACGAGCAATTCGAGATCTCCTACGTGAACACCGGCGACTGGGTCGAATCCTGCACGGCGGTGGTGGAGCACTACGACGGCTCCCTGCAGCTGATCCGCTGGGCGGAAGCAGGGCAGGAGCAAGCCGCCGCCGAAACCATCGCCATCGAAACGGTCAGCGAGAGAGCAGCCTGATGCGCCTGCTGATCGCAACGGATGCGTGGCATCCCCAGGTCAACGGGGTCGTGCGCTCCCTCGAGCATATGGCCGCAGAGGCGCCCCGCTTCGGCGCCGAGGTGGTGTTTCTCACGCCGGAACGCTTCCGCTCCGTACCCATGCCGTCCTATCCTGAGATCCGCCTCTCCCTCGTGGGGCCGGGGGGCATGGCCCGCGCGCTCGACGAAGCCGGGCCCAGCCATGTGCATATCGCCACGGAAGGGCCTGTCGGTCTTGCCATGCGGCTCGCCTGCGGCCAGCGGGGGCAGGCCTTCACCACGAGCTACCACACGCGGTTTCCCGAATACGTGGCAGCCCGCACCCGGATCCCCGAAGCCTGGTCCTACCGCGCCCTGCGCCGGTTCCATCAAGGCGGAAAGGCCATGATGGTGAGCACGCCTTCCCTCGAGCGAGAGCTGGCGGGATGGGGCTTCAGGAACATCATGCGCTGGACGAGGGGGGTGGACACCTCCCTGTTCCGGCCCCGCAACGAGCGCGTTCTGGACGCGGCCTCGCCGGTCTTCCTCTATGTGGGGCGCGTGGCCGTGGAGAAGAACCTGGAGGCATTCCTGAGCCTCGATCTTCCCGGCACGAAGGTAGTCGTGGGCGACGGACCCGCCCGTGGGTGGCTCGAAGGCAAATACCCGGAGGCCCGCTTTCTGGGAACGCTCGTGGGGGAGGAACTGGCGCGCGTCTACGCGTCCTCGGACGTGTTCGTCTTTCCAAGCCTCACCGATACCTTCGGCATCGTCCTCATCGAGGCGCTGGCGTCCGGCCTGCCGGTTGCGGCCTTTCCGGTCACCGGTCCTGCGGACGTCATAGGCGCGTCGGGCTGCGGCGTTCTGAGCGAGGATCTGCGGGAGGCCGCTCTCGCGGCGCTGGCCATCCCGAAGGACAGGTGCCGGGCCTATGGCGAAACGTTCACCTGGCGTGAAAGCGCCAGGCAGTTCTTCTCGAACATCGAGAAGGCTCACGCCGAGCGGTAACGGAGGCCTGAGCCGGCCTACATCAGGAAGGCGGGGTGCGGATGGGCGCGGGGGGACGGTTCATCGTCGAAGGGGCCTTGCCCGGATGAGGCTTCCTGCCGATCCGCCGGAGTCTCGCACTGCCGCAACAGGCCCTGGATGCGGCCCTCCAGGTAATGCAGGGTCCGGACCATGCGCTTGATGCGCTGCTGCGCCGCCGCCTCGAACTCGGCATCCGACAGGCCGTTCAAGGGGTCGTCGGCTTCTATCGCCGGAAGCGAGCGGACGTCTTCCTTGGTCCGACGGATGGCGGAGGCCATCTCCTCCAGGTCGGCCTTCAGCCCTGCGATCCCTGTTCCGCCGGTATCCGGGTGCTTGAGGCGGTCCACGGCTTCCAGGACGAGCCGGGTGTCCGCATTGCGGTTACGCCGGGCGTATTCCTTCAGGAACCAGCGTCCGCGGGCGGTTTCCATGACGGCTGCTTCGATGGTGTCGAAATCCAGATCGCCGAACGTGACGTCCTTGTCTTCATCGGGCATGGTAACGCAGTCCATCTCTGCCAGGGTATGATTCCTCCTCAACAGATGTGTGCAAAGCGCAGGCCAGCTCAACCCCTTTGGTGCCGTTAGGGAAAGTCTTGCACCGCGTTCTTGCTCCTTCGGCTCCTTTTCAGCGTTTCCCAGAAGATCTCTTCCTCCATGCACTCGCTCAAAGCTCTCGAACTCCGCCTGGGTGCGTTGCACGCTGCCAGCTTCACCAGCCATGGAATCTACCTGCCGTTCTTTCCCCTCTGGCTGCAGAGCAAGAGCCTGTCTCCAACCCTCATCGGGCTCGTCGTCGCGATCCCCATCATCGTTCGGATCCTGGCCACCGCGCCGCTCCTGAGCCTTGCCGACCGCTCGTTCGGGGCAAGGCGGCTGCTCCTGGGCAGCCATCTGGGGCAGCTGATCGGCTTCCCCCTGTTCATGCTTGCGGACAACAGCGTCGCGATCATCGCCCTGGTGGCCCTCGTGGCCGTGGCGCAGGCCTGCGTCATACCGGGCAACGATCTCGTGTCGACCAACGCGGTCCAGGGGCATCCGGGCCTGAACTACGGCCGGGTCAGGGGCGCCGGCTCCGTGGCGTTCTTTCTCGCCAACATTGCGGGCGGATATTTGGTCGGAGCCTTTGGGGCCGACGTGGTGATCGTGGCGCTGACCCTTATTCCCGTTCTCGGGATTGCCGCGACACTCGGGGCGGTTCCGCATGAGGCCCCGGAGCCCTCGCCTGACCCTGAAACCCCGAAGCCCGCAGGCTCGCCGAAGCTGTCCGGGGTCCTATGGCTGCTGCTGATTGCAGGCGCGGTGACGCAGGGCAGCCATGGGGCGCTCAACGCCTTCGCCAGCATCTACTGGCGCTCCATCGGCTTTTCCGACGAGGTCATCGGGTATTTCTGGGCCGCAGGCGTGGTCGCCGAGATCCTGGTTTTCGTCTTTCTGGGGCGGGCGGTGGGCCGTGGTTCGGGACTGGGCCTGATCCTCATCGGGTCGGCTGCGGCGGCGGTCCGGTTCACGATCTTCTCGCTCCAGCCGGGGGCCGAGCTCACCTTTGTCCTTCAGACCATGCACAGCCTGTCCTTCGCGGCGACCCATATCGGCACCATGGCGGCCCTCACGGCGCTTGCTCCCATGCAGGCGAGGGGGCGGGCCCAAGGGATCTACGGCTCCCTGGCCGCGCTCACGACGGCAGGATCCACCATCGTCAGCGGCTTGATCTACAAGGACGGGGGCGCCGCCGTGTTCGCCGCGATGGCTCCCCTGGGAGCCATCGGCTTCATCCTGACGCTGGTCGCCGTCCGCCAGCTGAAGGCTCAGCCCCAGAGGGACGGCTCCGGCGGATAAACGATGCTGCCCTCATATTTGAGGCCGGGCTCCCGGTCCCGGGCGAGCAGAAGCGGCCCGTCGAGATCCACGAAGCGGGCCCGTGGGGCGTGCACCAGGGCAGGCGCCATGGCAAGCGAGGTGCCGACCATGCAGCCGATCATGAGCGAGAAGCCCTTCGCCTCGGCTGCGTCGGCGAGAGCCAGGGCCTCCGTGAGGCCGCCCGTCTTGTCGAGCTTGATGTTGACCACCTCGTAGAGCCCTGCCAGCCGGTCGAGGCTCGCCCGGTCATGCACGCTCTCATCCGCAAGGATCGGAACGGGGCGGGAGATCCGGCCCAGAAAATCGTCGGCTTTCGCAGGCAGGGGCTGTTCCACCAGGGCATAGCCGTCCTCCGCGCAGGCGGCGAGGTGCCGTTCCAGGTTCTCCTCGGTCCAGCCCTCGTTGGCGTCGGCGATCAGGGTCGCCTGCGGGGCTGCCCGGCGAACCGCCCTGATGCGCTCGATATCGCCGTCGGGGGCACCGAACTTCACCTTGAGGATGGGACGGCCCGCGGCCTTCGCGGCGGCCTCGGCCATCTCCTCCGGGGAGCCGAGGCTGATCGTGTAGGCGGTGGTCACAGGGGGCCAGCGGTTCAGGCCGGCCGTCACATGGGCACGGATCCCTGAACGCTTCGCATCGAGATCCCACAGGGCGCAATCGACCGCATTGCGGGCCGCCCCGGCGGGCATGAGATCCTGAAGAGCCTCCCGGGTCAGCCCCTCCTCGATGCGGGGTCGGATGGCTTCGATGGCTGCCGCCACGCCCTCCACGGTCTCGCCATAGCGGGGGTAGGGCACGCATTCCCCGTGGCCGGTGGCCCCGTCCTCCGTGATCGTGGCCGTCACCACGACAGCTTCGGTGCGCGATCCCCTGGCGATGGTGAACTTTCCCGCGATGGGAAAACGGTCTATGGAAACGGTGAGCTTGCGCATTCTCTCGGCTTCTCGGTTAACTACGTCTCGACTTGTGGCGCAGTGACACGCTATCACCAAGCGGAATCAACGCCGGAAGGATGATCGTGGCGCAGAGCACCTTGGCTCAAGAGCCGCAAGTCAGGATCGAGCACTCTGGGGACACGGTGACCGCCAGGCTTGCGGGCCACTGGACGGCTCAGCATGCCCGGAGGGTCGAGAGCTTGGCGGGCGAGATCGCCGCCGAGGCCGGCCGGCATTCCACCGTCATCGATCTCGCCGGGGTGGAGCGGCTCGACACCCTCGGGGCCTGGATCCTCGATCGGACCCGGCATGAGCTGGGCGCCGGAGGCTCCGCCGATCTGGTGAACGCCACGGACGAACAGCGGATCCTCCTGGGAGAAGCCGCCTACCGCGATTTCGACAAGCGGCCGAAGCCCCGGCACTCCAGGTTCGTGGATTTGCTCGTGGATGTGGGCCAGAGCGTTGCGGGTGCCGGTCGCGACATGGTCGGCGGCGTCGGCTTCCTCGGCGAGCTCATGTCCGCCCTTGTCCGGGTGATCCTGCATCCCCGGCGGTTCCGGGGCACGGCGGTGATCAACCAGTTGGAGCAGATCGCCTACAAGGGCGTCCCGATCATCGTCCTGATCTCCTTCTTGGTCGGCTGCATCGTCTCGCAGCAGGGCATCTTCCAGCTGGTCAAGTTCGGCGCGACCCCGTTCGTGATCGACCTGATCGGCATCCTGGTCCTGCGCGAGCTGGGCGTTCTGCTGACCTCCATCATGGTCGCGGGCCGCTCCGGCTCGGCCTTCACGGCCGAGATCGGCTCCATGAAGATGCGGGAGGAGATCGATGCCCTGCGGGTCATGGGCCTAGACCCCATGGAGGTCCTGATCGTCCCCCGCATCATGGCCCTGATCATCGGCCTTCCCCTCCTGACCTTCATCGCCTCCATCGCGGCGCTGGTGGGCGGCGGCGTGACCACCTGGATCTACGGCGACATCAGCCCCGACGTCTTCCTCACCCGCCTGAGGGCAGCGGTCGGGCTCAATACCTTCCTGGTGGGCCTCATCAAGGCGCCCTTCATGGCGCTCATCATCGGGATCATCGCCACCCTGGAAGGCCTGGCCGTGCAGGGCTCTGCCGAGTCGCTCGGCCGGCATGTGACCTCCTCGGTGGTGAAGGCGATCTTCATGGTCATCGTGCTCGACGGCCTCTTTGCCATGTTCTTTGCAGCCATCAGGTTCTGAAACGATGCTCGACAGGCACCATCCCGACCATGCTTCGAACCGCGACGTGATCATCCGCGCGCGCGGCGTCGAGGTCGGCTTCGGGGAGAAAACGATCCTGAAAGGGCTGGACCTTGACGTCTACCGCGGCGAGATCCTCGGCTTCGTGGGCGGCTCCGGCCAGGGCAAGTCCGTCCTGACCCGGGCCATCCTGGGGCTTGTCCACAAGCGGGCCGGCACCATCGAGGTGCTGGGCCAGAACCTCGACGAGCTGTCTTCCGCCGAGCGCACCCTGCTGGAGCGCCGCTGGGGCGTGCTGTTTCAGCAGGGTGCGCTCTTCTCCGCCCTGACGGTCAAGCAGAACATCCAGGTGCCCATGCGGGAGTACCTTGGCCTCTCGGATCGGCTGCTCGATGAACTCGCCATGCTCAAGATCGAGATGGTGGGGCTGAACCCGGATGCGGCGGACAAGCTGCCGTCCGAACTCTCCGGCGGCATGATCAAGCGCGCGGCCCTGGCGCGGGCATTGGCCCTCGATCCGGACATCGTCTTCCTCGACGAGCCGACCTCCGGCCTTGACCCCATCGGCGCCGGCGAGTTCGACGAACTCATTGCGACGTTACAGCGGACTTTAGGCCTCACCGTATTCATGGTAACGCATGACCTGGATAGCCTTTATTCTGTCTGCGACCGGATAGCGGCTTTGGGCGAGGGCAAAATTCTCGCGGAGGGTCCCATCGAGGCGATGCTGGCATCAGATCACCCATGGCTCCGCTCTTATTTTCACGGTAAACGGGCTCGCGCGGTCATGGCCGGCGGCGCGTAAGGGTAACGATGGAAACGCGTGCAAACTATGCCTTGATCGGCCTGTTCACCCTGGCGGTGATCGCAGCCGCCTTCGGGTTCGTCTACTGGTTCTCCGGTGGTGAGCGCGGGCAGGCTCGCCAGAGCATCCGCATCGTGTTCTCCGGGTCGGTGGCAGGGCTGTCCCAGGGGTCGAGCGTGTCGTTCAACGGCCTGCGGGTCGGCGAGGTCACCGAGATCAGCCTCCTGCCCGAGGACCCGCGCCGGGTCGTCGGCATCGTCCAGGTGGACGGCAACACCCCGGTCCGCTCGGACACCCGCGCCCGCCTGGAGTACCAGGGCCTGACCGGCGTGGCGAATATCGGCCTGACTGGTGGCGAGCCGGGTGCTCCTCCGCTGGCGGCAGGCCCCGGCCAGCCCATGCCGACGATCTTTGCCGACCGCTCCGACTTCCAGGACCTCATCGAAACGGCCCGCAACATCGCCCGCCGGGCCGACGACGTGCTGGAGCGGGTCGGCCGGGTGGTAACCGACAACGAGGGCTCCATCAGCCGCACGATCCAGAACGTGGAGCGCTTCTCCCAGGCGCTCGGCGAAAACGCGGAGGGCATCGACCGCTTCCTGGCCCAGGTGGGGCAGGCGGCCGAGAAGGTCGGCCCCTTGGCCGAGAAGCTCGAAACCCTGGCGACGAACGTGGATGCGGTGGTCCGGGCCGTCGAGCCTCAGCGGGTCTCCCGCATCGTCGAGAGCGTCGACAACTTCGCCATGGCGCTCGGCGAAAGCCGGCAGGCCATCAACAACACCCTGCGCAATGCGGAGAGCCTGACCGCCCGCCTGAACGATACGGCGCCCAAGCTCGACAGCGCCATCGGCGACATTTCCAACATCGCCAAGGCGGTCGATCCGGCCAAGATCGGCCGTACCGTCGACAAGGTCGACCAGGTGGCGCAATCCATCGACAGCCAGCGCGTGTCACGCATCGTGGAGAACACGGACAACTTCACCAGGGCTCTGGGCGAGAACCGGCAGGCCATCGACAGCGCCCTGCGCGACGCGTCGAGCCTCATCGCCCGCCTCAATGAGAGCGCGCCGAAGCTCGATGTGGCCCTGACCGAGTTCGCGAACATCACGCGGGCTATCGATCCGGCCAAGCTCGGGCGCACGGTCGAGAGCGTGGACACCTTCACGCAGACCCTGGCCCGCCGCAGCCCCGACGTCGACAAGGCGATCCTGGAGGCGCGGGCGATCACCGAAAAGCTCAACAAGTCCGCCGACCGGATCGACAGCGTGCTGGCGGGAGCGGAGAAGTTCCTCGGCTCGGCCTCGGGCGAATCGGGGAAGGGGGCGTTTGACGAGATCCGCGCCGCCGCAGTCTCGGTGCGGGAGCTTGCCGAAGACCTGAACCAGCGCACCGCCGGGATCCAGGGCGTTCTCTCCGGCGTCGGCCGCTTCACGGATTCGGGCCTGCGGGAATACGAGTCCCTGGCCGTGGAAGGCCGCAGGACGCTGAACGACATCAGCCGCGCCGTGCGGAGTATTGAACGTAATCCACAGCAGTTTCTTTTCGGTGGCCGTTCGAACCTCCCCGAGTACAATGGACGCCGTTAAGTAACCAGTATGCGTGGATCCTCTGTGTTGACCTCACCAACCGATCGAGCCTGGCTGCTCCGGCGTTTTGCCCCGGTGCTGGTTCTGGCTGCCTTGGCGAGCGCCTGCTCGTCGGGATCCCCCCCGGCCACCTTCGATCTTTCGGCGCCCACCGCGCGGATCAGGGGTGCTGCCGGCGTCCAGGTGCTGGTGGCCGAGCCTGCGGCTCTGCAGACCCTCTCGACCCAGCAGATCCTCGTGAAGGATGCCAGCGGCTCCGTGTCGTTCATCGGGGGCGGGCAGTGGGCCGACAACCTGCCCCGCCTGATCCAGACTCGGCTGATCAACACCTTCGAGAACGCCTCCCAACTGCGGGGTGTCTCACGGCCGAGCAGCGGGGCGGTGGCGGACGTTCAGCTCGTGTCGGAGCTGCGCCGGTTCGAGATCGCGACCCCGGCCAACGAGGCGGCGGTCGAGATTTCGGTCAAGATCGTCAGCGACCAGAACGGGCGCATCGTGAACGGCCGGATTTTCAAGGCGAGCGTTCCTGCCACGGCGGTCGATGCGCCTAATGCAACCCGCGCCCTCGACGAGGCCCTGTCCGTCGTGATGCTCGACATCGTGCGCTGGGTGAGCAGCAGCCGCCTGCCGCGGCGTGAGGAGCCGGGCGAGGCGATGAGCGAGACCTCACCGGCCAGAGAGCCCGCTTAGGCAGAGCAGCTCCCAGAGGTTACTTCTCGTCCGATTCATGGAGCCATGCCCGGTATGCGCCGGGCATTTTCATGGGTGCCCGACCTCTTCACGCCGTTTCGGGGTTGCGCAACGGATCCTGGGACTGCCGGACGGGATAGCACTGGAACTCCCCTCCCTCACGAGCTACAGACCTGCCTGAGATAGGCTTCCTGCGAGCAAGCTGGATAGACGAGCCGCAACGCCAGCCCTCTTCCCCAGGCCTCGCGCCCGTCTGGAAACACTCTGTTCTGCAAGCGAGGAACATAAGGGCGTGTCCAGCTCTCCTCCCCCTTGTGGGGAGGAGTTGGATGTGTGGGCGATAACCTTTGACGGTGAGGCGCCTACACCCCCACCCTGGCCCTCCCCACAGGGGGGAGGGAAGCACGCGCTACACTCGTCATGCAATCCCGGATTCTGCTGCGCAGCCCCAGGATGACCCTTGCGGCAGGACCCAACAAAAAACGCGGCCCGAAAGCCGCGTTCCTTATTTTCCTATGATCGACCGGTTCAATCGAACCGGCCGCTGGCATGGGCCAGCATGGTATAGACCTTGCCGGTTTCCGAGGTGAGGTAGGTCTTGGTCAGCATGGAGTCCCGGTCGTCGCGGGAGACTTCGGCGAGCAGGCGCTCGAACTCTTCCACATACCGGTCCACCGTCTGCTTGAACTCATTGTCGGCGCGGTACTTGCGACGGATCTCCTCGAAGGTCTGCTGACCCTGGAGCGTGTAGAGGCGACGGGTGAACACGTTGCCTTCACCGCGCTTATAGCGGTCCCACAGCTCCACGGCCGCGTCGTGATCGATCATTCGGGCGATATCGACCGAGATCGAATCCAGGGATTCGAGGCTGTTGACCCGGGTGCGGTCGGGGCGCCCCCCTGAACGAGAATGTTCAGCGGTTTCCTCGCGGGAGGCGCGATTCAGGAGATCCGACAGCCAGCCGCCACGGGCGTTCGCCTCGCGGGCAGGGGCTTCCTCGCGGCGTGGGGCCGGACGCTCGGCAGCCGGAGGAGCCTGACGCACGGGGGCCGGAGCGGGTGCTGGTGCCGGAACCGGTACGGGAGCAGGCTTCGGTTCCGCCTGTCGGGCCACCGTCGGTGCAGGAGCGGGCGTCTGGGCGATCCGCTGCTCGACCGCCGCCGCAACGGCCGCCATGGTCGCCGCAACCGGGGTGTCGTTCACGGCCGTCCGGCGAGGCTGAGCGGCCGGAGCCGCATCGACCAGGCGACTGGAGCGGGACACCAGCGCCGAGAGCTCGTTGAGAGCCTTGATCTGGTCGGCGACGACCCGGCGCATGTTGGCCGTGGTCTCCTGGGTCTCCTGCGGCAGCTCGACGACGCCGCGGCGGAGCTCCGCCCGGGTGGCCTCGAGCTCGCGCTGGATCTGGCCGGTCATGCCGCGCAGCTCGCCCATGGTGTCGCGGAACTTCGCGGTGGCACTGCCCAGCGCCTCGGCCATCTCGGCGGCCGCCTGCTCGTAGGTGGTGCGCAGGGCCGCCGTGGTCCGCTCGCTCTCGACGCCGGTCGTGGCGCGGATGCGCTCGAACTGGTCTCCGATGGCGCTGGTGGTCGTCTCGGCGGCCTCGGCAAGGGCGGAGCCGATCTGGCGCGCCCTGGTCTCGGCATTCTCCAGCGAGCCCTCCACGAGAGTCGTGAAGGAGCGGGTGACGGAATCCAGATCCTGCGAGCGCTCGTTGATCCGGGCGAGAAGCTCGTCCAAGGCCTGCTGGCGGCTGGACAAAGCCTCGTTCATCCGGGCTTCGACCTGCTCCAGGGCGGCTGCCGCCTCGGTGAGGGCTTGCATCCGCTCGCGGGTGGTGTCGGTGAGCGCACGACCGCGCTCTTCGAGGCTCTGGGCCAGTTCCGCGGCCTGCTGGATGGCGCCCGACGATACGTTGCGAAGGGCGTCGACCTGCTCGGCCACCTGATCGGACGCGCGCCCCGTCTGGGATGCGATTTCCGAAAGCAGCGCCTCGATATGCTGAACGCGCCCGCCCAGGCCGTCCTCGACGGCGCCCAGATTGCTGCTGGCGGAGGCGGCAACCTGCTGGAGCACGCGGTTGGCCTCCTGCAGGCGGCCGAGCACATCCGTGAGCTCGCCGCGCAGGCGATCGTTGGCGCCGGTGAGGGTTTCGACCGTCCGCTCGGTGCCCTCGTCGATGGCGGTGCGCATCGCTTCGGTGGACTGCATGTAGGATGCGGTCAGCTCCATCGTGCGCTCCTGGAGCGACGACAGCATGGTGCTGCTGCGATCCTGAAGGCTCTCGATTACCGCATTGCTGCGCTCTTCGAGGCTGCGCAGGGTCGCGTCGCTGACGGCGGAGACCTCGCGGCCGAGCACCTCGCCATGGTTGCCGAGGGTCTCGACGAGGGAGGCCCCTTGCGTTTCGAAGATCGACCGGATCTCGCCGATGCGGCCGGTCAGGGACCCGAGGACGGCCTGACCTCGCTCGTCGATCGTCTCGGCCACGCCGCTCAGGCGATTGACCACCCGCTCCTCGAGCATCGTGACGCTCTGATCGAGAGCGGCGGCGACCTCTTCGGTGCGGCCAGCAAGCGTTGCGGCGATCTCTGCGGTGCGGTTGCCCAGGGTCTGGTCGATTTGGAACGCGCGGGCTCCCAGAGCCTCGGTGACCTCGTCGGCCCGGGTGCCGAGAACCTCGTTGATTGCCGTGATGCGCGCTTCCAGGGACTCCGCGATCTCGCCGGCGCGGGTGCCGAGGATCTGATCGATGGTGGCCGCGCGCGTATCGAGCGTCTCGCCGATTTGCTCCGCCTTGGACGCAAGGGCATCTGTGATGGAGCCGGTCTTGGCCGTGATCGCCTGGGTGATCTCGTCCACGCGGGCTTGCAGGGCGTTGGCCACGTCGCGGCTGCCTTCGGCCATGACGCGGGCCATCTCGCCGGTGCGCACCACGAGGGCTTCGTTGAGCGCCGTCGAGCGAGCGCCGAGAACGCTGTCGACCCGCTCCACGATGGTGTCGAAGTTGCCCGTGATCTCACCGGTGCGGCGGGACGCATGCTCCTCCAGGGCGGCAAGCTGGGCCTCGATGGCCGTTGTGGCTTCGCGAGCGCGCTCCGTGAACGACTCGGCGACGGTGCGGCCCTGAACCGTGATCAGGCGGTCCATCTCCTCAAGGCGGCCGGTGATCGTCTCGGTGAGGCTGCCCACGTCGCGGGAGATGCGGTCGGCCACATCGCCGCCGCGGCTCGTGACGTCCTCGAGGGCCGTGAGGCGAGCGCTGAGAACCTCTTCCATCTCGCGGGTGCGGCTGTCGACCGTGGTCGACAGGGTTTCGGCCGTGCGGTTGAGGGCCTCGTTGACGCGCGAGCCCTGGGTCGCGATGGCGAGCACGATGTCCTTGGCCGTGCTGGCCATGCGGTTCTGCGCTTCGTCCGTGTGGAGGGAGAGGGTCTCCGAGAACTCCTGGCCGCGGGACTCGAAAGTGGTGCGGAACTCCTCGACCTGGGTGCCCATGAGCTGCGAGATGCGCTCACCGGCCTCGGTGAGGCTGGTCTCCAGGGCCTGGCCCTGGACGGTGACGGATTCGCTGACGCGCTGGCTCGCCGTCTCGAGACGGGTGGCAAGATCGTCGACCCTGCTGCCGATGGCCTCGTCGGCGAGACGGACGGCGTTTTCGAGGTGCTCGCGCACTTCGCCGCCACGCTGGGTGATCTCGCGGGTCACGTCGGCGGCGGTGGTGGCCAGCCCGTCGCGGAACTCGCTGCCGCGCAGGACGATCTCCTCGACAACGCCGGTGCCGGTGCTGGCCAGCTGCTCGCGCAGGCTGCTGCCGCGGGTGGACAGCTCCTCGATGAGGGAACCGGCGGTGGTGGAGAATTCCTGGCGCAGGGCGACGCCACGGGTGTTCATGTCCTCGATCAGCGAGCCTGCCGTAAGGGCAAACTCGTCGCGCAGGCTGCCGCTGCTGGAGGCAAGCTCCTGAACGAGGGAGGCTCCGGTGGTGGACAGTTCCTGGACCAGCGACGTGCCGGTGGTGGACAGCTGCTCGCGCACGAGACTGCCGCTAGACAGGATTTCCGCGCTCACGGTGGAGCCTGCCGCTGCGATCTGATCGCGCATCTCGGCGGTGCGGGCCGAGATGTCGTCTGCGATCACGCCGCCGGTCGCGGCCAGCTTCTCGGTGATCTCGCTTCCGCGCTGCGCGAAGCTGTCCTCGAGGGTGCGGGCCGTCTGCTCGAAGGCTTCGCGCACGTCGTTGCCCTGCTGGGCGAGGGCATCGATGACGCCGCGGCCGGTCTCCGCGAGGGTGCGGGTCACCTGGCTTGCGCCTTCCTGGAGGTGGCGGGTCAGGAGGTCGCCGGTGCGCTCGAAGGCGCCGGTGATGTCCTGGGCCTTGCTCTCGAGGGAGTTCGTGATGGTGGTGCCGACGTCCGAGATCCCGTTCTTGATCTCCTCGCTGGAGCCCGAAAGGCGCTCCACCAGCTCCACGCCGCGGCTCGCCATTTCCTCGACGACGCGCTCGCCGGCGCGGCCAAGGGCCTGAGTGATGTGATCGCCCTGCCTCTCGAGCGAGGCCGTGACCTTGTCGCCCGCGCCGCTGACGGCGGAAACGACGCGCTCGCTGGCACCATCGAGATCCTGGATCAGGTTTTGATGCACGCCGGTGATCGAGCCGCGCACACGCTCGGCGTTGGACACGATGGCTTCGCGCTGGGCGACGAGTTCGTCGATCAGCGAGCGGATGCGGATTTCGTTGTCGGAATAGGCGCGCTCGAGGGTCGAGATCTCGCTGCGCACGAGGGTCTCGAGCTCGCCGGCGCGAGCCAGCGCCCGCTCGACGCCGTCGCCGACCGCCGCCACTTCACGGCGCACGGCCTGGGAGACGGACAGAACCGCGTCGGTGGAGAAGCTCTCGGGCTGGGCCAGGCGCATGGCCACTTCGCCGACCGCGCGCGCCACCATCTTCATCTCCTGGGAGCGGACGGTGAGCATGGCGGCGATGAAGAAGAGGAAGAGCGGAGCCACCAGCCCAACCGCGCCGAGGGCCAGCTGCGAGGTGGAGAAGGTGGTCAGAAGCTGCTCGGGGGTCGTGATGCCCTGCGAGTAGACGAGGGCGCCGACGCCGCCGAGCCAAAGGAGGGAGGCCAGGGTCGCCAGCACGTAGGCGCGACGGGAAGGGCGGAACTGAAGGGCTTGCAGCATCACGCCGACATTCTGGCGGTCGTCGTTGGCGACGGCGTTCCGGTCGGGGGCGACGAAGCCGGAGCGTGAGATGTCGTTCAGCCTGGGGTCGTGATCGTCCGCCTGGGCCGACAGGGAATCGGATCCGAGGCCGAAGGGGCCTCTGGTGAAATCATGGTCGTCGATATCGGGCAGCCTGGGCTCGGAAGAAGACTTGTCGTCCGAGCGCCCGGGCGTGTGAATGACGAATGTCTCGTCGAGGTTGAGCGCTTGCTCGACAGCCGACAGGGCTGCCTCCGCCGGGTCTTTCATCTTCTTCTTCTCGGTCGCCATGATCCGCCCTCGTGACGCAACTGATGATGCTCGAAGCCATCCCATCCTTGAAAAGAAAGGTGAATGCGTGGCTTCAGCCGGCGCGGATTCACCAGTCAAGGCGTCACCGCACGGTAATCTGTCATTTACCAAGTAAGTCTAGCGGCCGAACTGCAACAAGGAAACCCGATGTCCCCAGCCACTTGCGAACGTCGTTAACGGCTTAGTAACCTGCTCTACCGGGCAAATTGCGGCGAAAAGACGGCAGGTTTTGCGCTCATCTCTCGTCTTCCGGCGCAGTCTGTCATAAGTATGCGCCAGCAAGCAGGGGTCCGCAATGATCAAGATTACATTCATCGACGCCGAAGGCACGGCTCGCACCGTCGAGGCGGAGGAAGGCGCGACGGTCATGGAGACCGCCATCCGAAACGGCGTTCCGGGCATCGAGGCGGAGTGCGGGGGAGCCTGCTCCTGCGCGACCTGTCACGTCTATGTGGCCGAGGAGTGGGAGGATGCGACCGGTCAGCCCCAGCCCATGGAGGAGGACATGCTCGACTTCGCCTTCGACGTGCGCCCGAACTCGCGGCTGTCCTGCCAGATCAGGGTGCGTCCCGAACTCGACGGGCTTGTGGTCCATACCCCCACGCGTCAAGGCTGACCTGAAGACCCGGCTGATTGAGAGAAAAGGCTGACCTGGAGGCAAGCCCATGTTCAAGACGATCCTGGTTCCTGTCGATCTCGGTGAAGTGGAAGCGGCGAGGCCCGCCATCGACAAGGCCGTCGAACTTGCCAGGACCGCCGGCAGCACCGTGCGCCTGATCTATGTGCGGGCCATCGTGCCCGTGACCTATATGGAGTTCATGCCCCCTGCCTTCGACGATGCCCAGCAGGGCGAGGCGGAGACAAAGCTTGCCGAGCTGGCGGCAGGCGTGGGGCTTCCCCCGGAGCAGGTCTCGGCGGTGGTTCGCCTCGGCTCGGTCTACAACGAGGTTCTGGACGAGGCCGAGAAGACCGGCGCCGATCTCATCGTCATCGGCTCGCACCGGCCTACCATGGCGACCTACCTGCTGGGCTCCAACGCCGCCACCATCGTGCGCCATGCCGGTTGCTCGGTGCTGGTGGTGCGGACCTGACGAGAGCCCTTGCTTCATCCCTGGCGCTTCGAGCTTCAGCGCCGTGCCTAGGTTCCCCGCCTTCGCGGGGATGACGGTCAGGGTGCCGGCGTGGGTTCCGGACAGGTCGGGTACGCCTCAGGACGCCTTCGGCAGAAGCTCCTCCGGCAGCGCCTCCGAACGGAACGGGCGGGGCTTGTTGAGCCGGATCATCGGCTCGATCTGCCAGAAGCCCACGACCGCGAGGAGCGCACCCAAAAGCGCGACGTTCGTCGCGCCCATCTGATAAGCCTGCCAGATCAGGTAGGCCATGGCGAGAAGCGACGCGACGGCGATCGCCGAGGTGGGGAGCCACATGCCCCAGGGCTTTCCCGCCACGAGCTTGGCCTTCGGGTTGGCGCGAACGATGGCGTCGCACAGGGCATGGGTGAAGGCACGGTATTCCCGGGTCATCTCCTGGGCTTCGACCATGCTCTTCCAGTTGAGCGAGCAGAATTGCGCGATATCAGACTTCGTGTCACGATCAACAGCCGAGCTTGATGGAGCTTCTCTGTGCCTAACGGACACTCATATTACAGATATTCGTCCGCGATCCAAGGGCAGGGCGACTCAATCCGTCGTCAGAGCAGCCTCGTCGAGAAGGTCGCCGCCGAAAAGGGCATCCCTCTGATCCGGAGTTACGCCGACTATGGGCTCTCGGCCTACCGGGGCGATAACTCGAAATTCGGCATGCTGGCGCGCTTCAAGCAGGACGTGAAGGACGGCCTGATCCCAAGGGGCGACTGGCTTTTTGTTGAGTCCCTGGACAGGTTAAGTAGAGACCGGATCAGCGAGGCTCAGAAAGTCTTAGAGGACTTGCTCCTGGAAGACATCGTGATCTGCACGGTAGCCGACCGCCGTGTCTACACCAAGGCTTCCCTGGACGAACCGCTCCAAATCATCGGGGCGATCCTCATCATGTCCCGCGCCCACGAGGAAGCTCAGATGAAGAGCTTCCGTGCGTCAGAAGCCTGGGCTGAACGTCATCGCAACCAGGAGAAGGGAGAAATCTGTCCAGGCTGGTTGTATCTGGACGGGGAGGTCTACCAGCCTATCCCGTACCGTGTCCAATTCGTCGTAATCATGTTCGAGATGGCCGCGAGAGGGATTGGAGCCAGCGCGATTGCCGATGATCTCAACGAACGCGGCATACCTCCCTTCAGCGCCGAGGAAGTTAAGGTCAATAACAGGGTTAAGGTCCGGACCGGCAAGAAAGCGGAACGGTGGGGTCCCAGTTCGGTCAGAAATATTCTGATTAATCGCGCCGTTTTGGGCGAGTACCAGCCGCGCACCGAGGTAGAGAAAGAAATCACAAAGATCGTGGATGGAAAAGAAGCGCGGGTTAAGGTCAGAGAGAAGGAACCTGCCGGTGACCCGATCCTGGAGTTCTATCCGCAAATCATTTCCGCGAACCTGTGGCAGCAGGTTGAGCGGGCGCGGCGACGGAACAAGGCCCGAGCAAAAGGCGGCGCGCTCGGCAAAACCTACGCCAACCTTTTCCGGGACATTGCGGTCTGCTCACGCTGCCGTGGCCCGATGATCGTGCCGTATAGCGATAGCAAGAACCCCCAACGTGCCACGCTCGTCTGCGCCAATGCTAACCGGAAACACAAGTGCAAGAGGCGAACCTATTTCAAGAAAGAACTGGTCGAGACGGCGATCCTGGACCACGTCAAGGAATATCGCCTGAGCGAAATCTTCCGCGATCCTGACAAGGAAAAAGCTCTGCAATCTGCCGAGAACGAGATTGCCGAGATCACGTTGAAGCTCGAAAGGCTGGAGAAAGAAAGCGCCAAGCTCCTGAAACTGATCAGGGAGAGCGAAGACGACGACGAGACGCAATTCTATCGCACCGATGTCAAGGAGATGCTGGCCACGAAGAAAGCTGCGCTTGCACGGCGGGACTACCTGAAGGGCGAGAGGGTAACGTTAATTGCCAACAGGGATACGCGGCGAGATGCAGAGGCCGTCGTGACCAAGCTGCGGTCGGATTTGAACCGGCTCGATGAAAGGATCAGAGAAACCTACGAGGAGGTCGAGAAAAGTAAGTTGCAGCGCTATCAATTCGCGATCCGCTCAAAGCTTTCTGCGGCCTTGCATGCCTTTGTCGGCTCTATCGAGTTCGATCCGGACGATATGACCATCATTGTCTTCATCGACGGCGACCGCATTCCGGAGGGTCGTTGCGGGTATCTGTTCCGGCAGACCGAGCGGCGCGGTCGGTGGCAGGTTCGTGACATCGAATTCGTGAGAAGGGTCCAAATTCCAATCACCCGGTATCACTTCTGGCCCGAAAACGTTCAGCCCTTGTCGGAGCTTATCCAACTCCAGAGTAGTAAAATCTATTCCACAGGGGCGGGCGATGATATGAAAGGTTAGATCGTGGCCGATCTAATTAAAACTTGGCGATATGGCGAAGCAACTCGGCTCCTCCATCTGCAATAAAATTGATTGCTCAAGGCAAAAGCATTTGTGACGGATCATCTGCGGTGAAGTTTCGAGGCTTATTCAGTCTGACCATCGGCTCGATCTGCCAGATGCCTACGACTGCGAGCAAGATGCCCATCAGCGCGGTGCTTACGCTTCCCATCTGAAGTGCGCGCCAGATCAACACTGACATACCGCCGAAGCTGGCAACAGCAATAGAAACAGTTAAGAGCCAAACGAAGGTAGGCTTACCCGAAAGGAGTTCGACTTTCGGATTGGTGCGGTACACTGCTGCTATAAGGTCAAGGACGAAGGTCCGGTAGGCTGCGTCGAGATTTTCGGCTTGAATAAGACTCTTCCAATTCACGGACGTGATATTGATTGATTTACCATCCTTAAGTGTGAGCCGCGCTCGAAAGATTCGGTTGGAAAATCGCCCTGGCTCATAGCTTAACCTGATGCGCTCGACCGCACCAAGTTGAGCCATCTGCACCTTGCTACCAGAATCGATGATCAGGCAGTCTTCCTTAAGCGTGTACGCAATTGTTTGGCCAGTGGGGCGAGGGGCGTGGCTGTAAGTTGTCATCGCTCGGTCAGCAATACCTATCATTGGATACTGGAAATGATCTTCTGACCATCTCCAAAGTATCGCATTAAGCCGAAGTCAGCAGCTATGTACAGGCCGAAAGGTCAAGGAACATAGCACTTGGCTGGACTGTGTAGGATGAAAGCATCCGGGCACCAGAACGATTCAATGACTTCTTCTTGTCTCTCAATCCGGAGCTTGCCGATCAAAATCACAAATGTCTTGATCATAAAGTTTGGTGCCGTAGATGGTACAATAATCGGCGACCACGGCTTGAGAATGCCTTCCGAAATAGCGAAGCTTGCGCTACGGTTAGAGTAGTTATTCCCCGGAACTTTGCCGAGTAGCCCAACAATGCCCGAACCACGCTCGGCCCGTCTTGCCGTCCTAATCGACGCCGACAACGCCTCTCCCCGAATCGTCGATGGTCTCTTCGAGGAGATCGCCAAGATCGGAGAAGCCAACGTCCGTCGAATCTACGGCGACTTTTCAGGCGCACGTCTGAAGCCATGGGCCGACATTCTGGCAAAACACGCCATAATCCCGCAGCAGCAGTTCGCCTATACGACCGGCAAGAACGGCTCCGATATTGCCCTGGTGATCGACGCCATGGACCTCCTCCACAGTGGCCGCATTACGGGCTTCTGCCTTGTCTCCTCCGACAGCGACTTCACCCGCCTCGCCGGTCGTATCCGGGAGGAGGGTGTCGATGTTTTTGGGTTCGGCGAGCAGAAGACGCCCGAGAGTTTCCGCCAAGCGTGTCGTCGTTTTTTCTACACGGAGAACCTGCTTCAGAAAACTCATGCTCTTGAACCTAATTCCGGAAAGGCGACCAAGCCGCTGCGTCAGCCCAGTGGGGCAGTGCCTATTCTCAAGAAGGTTCTGTCACAGATCGACAGTGAGGATGGCTGGATTAACCTCGGAATGCTCGGCCATCGGTTGGCAAGCATCGCTCCGGACTTTGATTCCCGCACCTACGGCTTTCGCAAGCTGGGTGACCTTGTACGCAAGGCTGGTGCATTCGAGGTGGATCAGCCTGAGGGTGGAGCGTTACGCGTTCGGCTCAAAGTGGAGCAACGGAAGAAGAGAGCGGACGCATCATGAGGCGGCATGAACGGAATTCCGCAATGGAAAACCTGAGGGGAGCAAAGCGGTCCTATGCCACTCATCGCATTCACAATATAACAATAACTTGAGGATAGGCTTCCCATACCTACCACCGACCCGGCTTCCGTAATCTCACGATGTCCTCCCGACAACATGCACCCTTGATCCTCACCGAGACAGGTCAATCATCAAGGCTTCTAAGCCGGTATCACTGCAAGCCGCCAGAGAAATGTGGATTTGACTGAGTTTTCTTATTAACAAGTATATGTATTTTTATAACATCAAGATAGAATTTTTTCTCGCAAAGATGCGACAATGGGGCTAAATGAAGGCGAGAGCGCGGCACAGTTATACAAGAGACCATTTTGAACTCCGGAGTGCTGACGGGTTCTGATGGGTCGCTTAGCTAACCAACAGGCTGACCTCTCGGCTGAAAGAATAACAACCCGCAATAGCATATACCTTATCAGCCTAATCAAAATCGAGTTAAGGGGCGAATTATGTACGATCAAACAATCAATAGTGAGTTTGATGGCCAAAGCCTCAGTGGCAATGGCCCTTGGAGTTTCGAGAATACGCTTTATGTGGTCAATCACAACAACGTCTCTATTTATGATGGTGGTGGGATCGACGGAATAGAAACATCTCTGAACACGTATTCGCTAAATAGTTTACCGTACCAGGGATCATCCAGTTTCATTGAAAACCTATCGTTTAAGGGAACCGGCAATTTTACTGGCACCGGTAACGGATACGCCAACCACATTATTGGGGCTTCCGGCGACGATACCCTTGACGGCGGGTACAACAACTACCCGTACAATGGCGAACCCGCTGTTGTTGACACAATTGCAGGCGGCACAGGCAATGACACCTACATGGTTGACGCCAACACTGTCGTAATCGAAAACGCCGGGGAAGGCACCGACACAGTAATCTTCCGGTCTGGGCCGGGGGTGGCAGCACCCACATCTGCTTATATATTGGCCAATAACGTTGAAAACCTGACCCTTGGAAGCGGCGGAATGTCGTTGGCGAACTTCCATGGTATTGGAAATAGCCTCGACAACATTTTCACAGCCCTTAATACATATATTGGCACTGCCCTATCTAATACTCTTGAGGGTGGGGCTGGCAATGATACTTATAAGGTCAGCACGGATACCACGGTTATTGAGAATGCTGGCGAGGGAATTGATACGATCATCCTGACGAGTGTCTACACGCCGTATACCCCCGTTCCAGCCGATCCAACGCTTCCTCCGCCTCCTCCGCCCCCGCCACCCAGGTACGTTCTCGGAGATAATGTTGAGAACTTAACCTACGCGGCCACCTCGATGCCGGGGTTCATGACGTTGGTCGGCAATGATATCGATAACGTCATCAAGGTAAGTTCATCGGGGAACTTCGGTGGGGCATTTACAATCGACGGGGGAGCCGGAGCAGACACTCTTATCGGCGGCAATGGTTCGGACACCTACATGGTGGACAACGTCGGCGATGTCGTGACGGAGACTGGTGATCAGTGGATTGGAACTGACGTGATCGTCACGACCGTTGACGAATACACAATCAGTCCAGGCATCGAACGGCTGGTATACACAGGTGACGGCAACTTCACCGGGCACGGTGATGAGCGCAACAACACCATCGTCGGCGGGAAAAACAATGACACCATCTATAGCGGTGGCGGCAGTGATCACCTCATAGGCGGCCTCGGTGACGACCTCTATATCGTTGAGATCAACAGCAGCGAACTCAATGGCGGTGCCGAGATCGAAGAATATACCAATGGTGGACATGACACTATTGAGTTGACTGGTGAAGCAAACGGACAGCACATTTGGCTGAACGAATACATCGAAGATATCCGGTTCGTCGGAGCCGGTGATATCTCCCTCATCGCCAATGACCAGAACAACACGATCACGACCGGCAACGGTAATGATATGATCGACGGTGGTATCGGTGCAGACACGATGATCGGCGGGAAGGGCGACGACGTTTACCGCGTCGATCACACCAATGATGTCATCGTGGAACTGGTCGGCGAAGGCAACGATACGGTCAATTCGTCCCTCCAGTATTACAAGCTTGGTGATGCGCTGGAGAACCTTAATCTCGAAGAAAATGAAACTAACGATGGCATTTCCGTGGGTCGGAATGGCGACGGTAACAACCTGAACAATACCATCATTGGCAACTATGCTGACAACGATATTAAGGGATTTGGTGGAGACGATTACATCGACGGCCAGGGCGGAAACGATTTCCTGGATGGCGGTGATGGCAACGATGTGATTACAGCCAGCGGCTCCGGTACGACCATCGAAGGCGGAAACGGCGACGACCTGATCCAAGTCGAGACCGGCGCAGCATCTATTATCGGCGGAAATGGGAACGACTCGATCTCTTCTGCCTACTCTGAAGAGAACGACACAATCAACGCTGGCACTGGCGACGATTTTGTTAGTGCTGGAGGTGGTGCAGACAACATTTCTGCCGGTGACGGTGCTGACACTGTCTTCGGCGGCAGCGGAGATGATGCTATCTCTGGGAATGTAGGATCAGACTGGCTCTATGGAGAGGATGGCAACGACATAATTGGTGCTGGAGGTGGCGACGACGCTGTCCGTGGTGGGAGTGGAAATGACACAATCATGGGCCTCTCGGGGAATGATACCATCGAAGGTGGTTTGCATGACGACCTGATCGATGGAGGCTCAGACTTCGACTTTGTCAGCTTTCAAGGAACCCGTTCGGACTTCCATCTGACGAAGAATCAAGATGGAAGTATCACAATCAAAGACATGTGGACCTTCGACGGCAACGAAGGAACCGATACCATTAGCAATGTCGAGGCATTCCACTTCCGTGACGGCATTGTCACTCTGGAAGATTTGCTGAAATTGCCTGATGGACTTATCCCGCTTCCCCAAGGTCCGCAGGGTCCAGCAGGGCCTCAGGGTGAGACCGGAGCCACTGGTCCGCAGGGTCCAGCAGGGCCCCAGGGCGAGACCGGAGCCACTGGTCCGCAAGGTCCTACGGGTCCGCAAGGCGAGACCGGAGCCACTGGTCCGCAAGGTCCTACGGGTCCGCAAGGCGAGACCGGAGCCACTGGTCCGCAAGGTCCTACGGGTCCGCAAGGC
>NZ_JAEQMY010000140.1 GCF_016743775.1 Microvirga aerilata
CCCTCTCCCTTGCCGACGCTGGGGCTCAGTCTCCTGTACCGCGTCAGAACCCGGCCGCAGGCGCCATCGTCGCCGCCAAGGGCGGCGAGGAAATGCGGTTCGTGCGCGAGGATCTCTGGCGCGCGGCCCAGATCCAGCAGAACGTGGTCGGCGGCGACACGTTGCGCACCAACGCCATCGGCAACCTGGCGATCCTGTTCGCCGACCAGACCCAGATCCGCGTGGGCCGCAACTCGACCCTCACGGTGAACGACGTTGCCACCAGCGCCGGAAACACCCAGCTCAACCTTCAGGGCGGCAGCATCTGGGCGCGCGCGGCCCGCGGCGGCTCAGGGGTCGACGTCAAGACGCCCGCGGCCGTGGCGGCCATCCGGGGCACCGACTGGTCCCTGTCGGTGGACGGCTCCGGCAAGACCTCGCTGGTTGTGCTCGAAGGCGTGGTTCAGCTCTCCAATCCGCAGGGTTCCGTCACGGTGGGACAGGGCGAGGGCGCGGTGGCGGCCGTCGGCCAGGCACCCACGAAGTTCGTGCTCGTCAGTCCCAACGACCGCGAGCAGATGCTGTTCTACATGTCGCTTCGGGAGGTTTTCATCAATCTTCCGACATCGCCCCTGGAGAACCGGGAGTTCGAAGCGCGGAGCACCCGGATCAAGGCTACCTCGCCGGAAGCCCGCACGACGGAAGATTGGCTCACCCTGGCCGAGAGCCTGATGAACTCCGAAGGCCGACGTGCCGCGGCAGTCCCCCTGGCCGAAGCGCGCAATCGCCCCATGACCAAGGCGCAGCGGGCACGCGCGGACTACCTGGAAGCCCTCATGGCTGGGGCGGACCGCCGCTGGCAGGATGCGATCAAGCTGTTTGAACGTGCAAAGCCCGGGCTCGATCCGCTTCGTCGGGGCTGGGCCGAGTATGGCCGCTATGCCGCGGCGTCGCTGGCCGATCCCAAACGCGTCCCGCCTGCACCGAAGGTGCCCGTCAGGGATCCCAGAACGGCGGAAATCAGCGCCCACCTCACGGGCTTCCGGCAGGACCTGAAGGCTGCCGCCGCCGAGGCTGCCGCCGCCGAAAAGCGGTTCCCGAGAGACGCCGGCCTTGCGGTTCTCTCGGCGTCCCTCGCCGAAAGCCTTGACCGGCGCGAGGACATGTACGCGGCCTATGATCGGGCTCGGGCCATCGATCCGACCGATCCGAACGTGATCGCCTTCGGGGCCTCGATCAAAGCCGATTACGGCCGCGACATCGATGGGGCTCTTGCCGACCTCTACAAGGTCACGGGAACCAACCCGAATTTTGCACTCCTGAACCAGATCGGTCTGCTCGAGCAGGGCCGGGGCGCCTTCGTCGAAGCCGAGGCGGCCTTCCGGCGCGCCCTAGAACTCGAGCCGCAGAACCCCATTCCTTATACCAATCTGGCCATTCTCCTTCTCGAGCAGAGCCGGGTGGAGGAAGCGGGTGCCCTGATCGACAAGGCGCTGACGCTCGATCCCCCAACAGCCTACTCGGCCCGCGGCCGCTATCTTCTCCAGAAGGGCAAGATGGCCGACGCCATCGAGGCCATGCTGGCCGGGTCCGCCGTCAATCCCGCACATTCTAACGATCAGTTGATCCTGGCAGACGCCTATTTCCAGAACGGCGACTACGAACTTGCCCGGCAGACCCTCGACAACGCGGACCGCTTGGATCCGAGGGCTCCCATCGTGCCGATTCTCCGCACGGCCTTCGCCCTCGATCTCTACCTCGCGGACGAGGCGATCCTTGCGGCGCGCGAGGCCCTGCGGCGCTCGCGTGCCCGTGGCGGCGACTATGCGGGGATTTCGGTAAGCCAGCAGAGCGGCTCGTACCCGGTTGAAGCCTACCGCTTCATCAACCTGCATGACTGGGCGCGGTTCTATGCCGACCGGACCTTCGATCCGTTCGAGGCTCAGGGCTATTTCGACCAAGCGATCGTCAGCCGACCGGGCCTGTTTCCCACGGAGCCCACGCTCGGTGCCGCGGAAGGCACAGACGTGAACAGTGCCGCGTTGAACCTGTCGGTTCAGGGGCTGCTCCTGGATCCCTTGGCAATTGCCGGCCGTATCGGACGCTACGATCCCCTGCGCCGCCCGTTCCTGGATACCGAGGTTCGCGGCGGTGTCATCACGCGTGGCGGTGAGGTCGGCTGGGAAACGGGTGTGACGGTCAACGGCTTCTCGAACGAGCCTTTGCCGACGAGCTTCAGTTTATCCGCGAGTGCCAACGAGGCACGCGGAGATCTGATGGCCGACAATGAGAGCGGACGAGGAATCACTTTTAGCCTCGGCACCGCACCGACCGCAGCCGACCGGTTCGTGTTTATGGGCTGGGCGAACGAAGGAAAGCCCGGCCTGTCGGACATCAATCAATATTACTACTTCAACCATGTTGAGAGAGACGCGGCTTCGCTCTTCGGAGTGGCCGGCTGGAGTCATACGTTCGGCTATCGGAACGTGCTGTCAGCCGCAGTGTTCGCCACGCGGAACGATACGCTCGATAAGGGGGAGACATGGAGCTTCAGTTCCAATCCCACTCCAGGGCTTCCTGAAACGATCAACACCCTGTGGCAGGAGAAACAGCGTGTCGATGGCCTCGTCGGAGCCGTAAGCCATGCGATTGGTATCGGTGATTTCAATCTGCGCTATGGCCTTGAGGCTCAAGCAGGCCAGCTGCGATACAGTGGCTTCACCAATACCCGAAACATCTACGGCAGCGGATACGAGCAATATGTGCAAGATACGGCGGCTTCGGAGAGTCCCTTCCGTGGTGGCCGTGCCTATGCGGATCTTTCATGGCGCCCGAATGACTGGTTCGAGGCCCAGGCGGGGGTTCATCGGACATTCCTTGATGTGAAGGATGTCAAGCCCGAGTTTTGGCTGTCGCCGCGCTTCGGTATTGGCGTGTCACCCTTCGAAGGGCAATGGCTGAGGGCGGCTTACGTTGAGAATGCCGAGTCTTTCCTGACTTACTCCCTTGGACCCACAACGACTGTCGGACTGATCCCGAACGATACGCCGGCAAGCGGCCCGACGAAGAGTCTTATCCTGCGGTGGGACGCGGAATGGACGCCCCACATCTTCACTGCCGTGGAGTATCAGCAGCAAACATTGAACGATCTCAACGTTCCCGTGATCAACACGCTGGAGAGTTTCGATGAAATCGAGGAGGCTCGCGCGGAATGGGTTGCCGCTACGCTCAATGTCTGGTTGGGCCACGGCATCGGCCTCTTCGGCACTGTTGGTGCGGCAACCTCGGAAATTCTGAGAACGCGGGAAGATCTGAACGGAAGGGGAGTGGGGGAGCCGGTTCCCTATATTCCGGAACGCTTCGCGCGCGCGGGCATAACCTTCGTGCACCCAAGCCGACTGCGATTCACACTGATCCAGAACTTCATCGGCGGGAGTTCAGGCAACTATGATAATGACCAGTTGGATTCCTACTGGACCACCGATGCTGCAGTCACATGGGAAACCCCGGACAGACGCCTGCAGGTCGGAGTCACGGCGCTGAACCTGTTCGATCATAGATACGACTTCAACTTCGACGTCCCAGCCCCTGGCCGCACCGTTGCTGCTACCGTGAAGGCCCGGTTCTAGGGTGAATGGCAACCGATCAGCCGCGAGCGACCAAGGCGCCGGAGAGCCCCTCTGGCGGCATCTCGTCATGGCAGGGCTCATTGCGGCCCTGCTGATCCCGCTCCAGTTCTTCCCGCCGTTCCGTCTCATCGAGGCACGGCTCTACGATATTCTGTCCGTGATCGCGCCGCCTCTCCCGCCCGAGCCAGGTGCCGTGGTGGTGGCGATCGACGAGCCGTCCTTTTCCGAGGTCGGCCAGCGTTGGCCCTGGTCGCGGGAGCTTCACGCGAAGCTGGTCGAGAGCCTGCGCGCAGCCGGCGCGAAGGTCATCGCCTTCGACATCATCTTCTCCGAGCCTTCGACCGAGGAGGCCGATGGCGCCTTTGCGAGGGTCATCGGCCCGGACGTGGTTCTGGCGGCGGACGATGTCACCACTTTCCTGGGCCAGGGCGTGCAGACCACCCGGGTCAATCCCATCGACCCCTTTCTGGATGCGGGTGCGGCGACCGGCGCGGTTGCGGTCCATCTCGACGGTGACGCGTATCTGCGCCGCATGCCGTCCATGGCCGACAGCTTCGCCGCAGAGGCGCTGCGCCTGAAGGGTGAGCAGGTCACGCCGGCTCCCGAGGGAGCGCTGATCCAGTATTTCGGAGGTCCGCGCTCCTATCCGACGGCCTCGTATTATCAGGCCCTGGACCCGGAGAACTTCCTCCCGCCCGGATACTTCAAGGACAAGGTCGTTCTGGTGGGCTTGGACCTGAAGGCGGCGACCTCCGCCGATGTGGGCGCGCCCGATACCTTCCCGACGCCCTACACGCTGACGGAAGGCACCCTCACGGCGGGCGTGGAGATCCAGGCCACGATCCTCGACAATCTCCGCCACGGTCTTTACGTGATTCCCGTGCCTCGCCTCGTCATGGTGCTGCTCGTGATCGCGGCCGCCTTTTGGGCAGCGGCCTTGTCCAGGCAGGGCATCTATTGGCGCACGGGATTCTGGGCCTTCTTCGTGGTGGCCTTCTTCATCGTCGGCGCCTGGGCCGTGCTCCGCTTCGGGCGCGTCTGGACCCCGCCTGCCCTTCCGGTTGCCGCGGCGCTCGGGGTGTTCGGCGCCCGCTTCGGCCTGGACTATGCCCGTGAGCGGCATCTGCGGCGCACGGTGTCGGAAGCCTTTTCGCGCTATCTGTCGCCGGATCTCGTGGCGCAGCTCGCGCGCGATCCCGGCGCCCTGAAGCTCGGAGGCGAGCGCCGCAATCTGTCGATCCTGTTCTGCGACGTGCGCGGCTTCACGACTCTGTCGGAGAAGCTGAAGGACGAGCCGGAGCGGCTGACCACCCTCATCAACCGCCTGCTCGATCCGCTCTCAGGGGCGGTGCTGGCGGAAGGAGGCACCATCGACAAGTATATCGGCGACTGTGTGATGGCATTCTGGAACGCACCGCTGCCCAGCCCCGATCACCCCTTGCGCGCCGCGCAGGCCGCCATGCGGATGCTGGAGGCCGTCGACACGCTCAACGCGGAGCTGCGCCGGGAGCAGGGCGAGGCCGCGCCCGTCTTTGCCATCGGGGTCGGCATCAACACGGGCGATTGCGTGGTCGGCAATGTGGGCTCGCGCTGGCGCTACGATTATTCCGTGCTCGGCGATACGGTGAACCTCGCCTCACGCCTGGAAAGCCTGTCGAAGGAATACGGCGTTTCCATCGTCCTCGGCCCGGCCACCGCAAAGGCCCTGCAGGATCATTTCGTGATGATCGAGCTCGACCAGATCGCCGTGAAAGGCCGCGCGGAGGAATCGGCCATCTTCACGATCCTCGCGCCGGCCGCCCAGCGCCAGGACGCTGCCGTCGCCGAACTGATGGAGCTGCATCCCCAGTTGCTCGACAGCATCCGCGGCAATCGGCGGGTGGACGCATTGGATCTCATCCGGCGCTGCGGCCCCCTCGCCCCATCCCTGTCCAAGTATTACAAGAAGCTCCTGCTGAAAGCAGCGGCGATCCCCGAGTGATGCTACACTCCGGAAGGGGCGTGACCGCAGCCTTGACTTTCCTCTGATTTGTTGCGCCCGCAATCTGAACTTGCAAACCAATTGCAAGTAAAAACAATGGCTTGCGCTTGAAGAAACAGTCCCTATAAGGTCGCCTCGCTCCTCCTGTTCAGCCATCTCTTTGCGTGTCGTGCCATGGACAAGATTCAAAAACTTGCCATCGGCAGCATATTCGTCGGAACCGTCGTTTTCGTCCTGAAATATGCCGCCTATTACATCACGGGCAGCATTGCGCTCTATTCGGACGCGCTGGAGAGCATCATCAATGTGGTGACGGCGGTCGCGGCCTTCATGGCCGTCCGGTTGAGCGCCACGCCCGCCGATGCGAACCACCCTTACGGCCATCACAAGGTGGAGTATTTCTCCGCGGTTCTCGAGGGCGTCCTGATCATTGTGGCGGCCCTGGCCATCCTGCGGGAGGCCTATTTCGGGCTGCTGACGCCGGTCGTGATCGATGCTCCTGCAAGGGGCCTTGCGGTCAACGCCCTGGCCAGCGTCATCAATGCGGTCTGGTCCTGGCTCCTGATCCGCGAGGGACGGCGCCTGCGCTCGCCTGCCCTCGTGGCCGACGGGCGCCATCTCCTGACCGACGTGGTGACGTCGGCGGGCGTCATCGTCGGCCTTCTGCTCGTTCCGCTCACCGGATGGAGCTGGCTCGACCCTGCACTCGCAGCATTGGTCGCCCTCAACATCCTGTGGTCCGGCTGGGGCCTGATCAAGGAGAGCATCGGCGGCCTCATGGACGAGGCCCTGCCTGAGACGACCCTGGTGCGGGTGCGTGAGATCATCGCCGTCAATGCGGAAGGCGCCCTTGAGGCGCACGACCTGCGGACGCGGCATGCGGGACGGATGACCTTCATCGATTTCCATCTGGTGGTGCCGGGCAGCATGAGCGTCACCGACGCCCACGACATCTGCGACCGCCTGGAGCGGGCCCTCAAAGCCCATATCGAGGATGCGCTCATCACGATTCACGTGGAGCCGGCCGAGAAGGCCAAGCATGCGGGCATCGTGGTTCTATAGGCAGCCTAGCGGCCCATCTTGCACCCGCACGCCTGCCATGGCATGACTGCCCGCATGAACGATTGTGCGACCCCGATCAAAGCCCTTTGGTGGCGCTCCTTCCAGGAGCGGCACGTCGTCATGCATTGAAACGAACGTTGCCGCCGTGTGCGGCAGGCATCGTTCGAGTCCCGACAGGTCTCCCGTCACGGCGGCTTCCACCTTGGAGAAGCCCCCATGTCAACGGAAAAAGACCAGCGCCCCGTCATCCTCACCGGCGACCGGACCACCGGCCCGCTTCATCTCGGCCACTATGCCGGATCGCTGAAGAACCGCGTCGCGCTTCAGCACAGTCATCGGCAGTACCTGCTTTTGGCCGACACACAGGCGCTTACCGACAATGCCGGCGATCCGGCCAAGGTGCGCCGCAACGTGCTGGAGGTTGCCCTCGACTACCTCGCGGTCGGCATCGATCCCGCGCAGACGACGATCTGCCTGCAGTCGGGACTGCCGGCGCTTGCCGAGTTGACGCTCCTCTACCTCAACTTCGTGACCGTGGCGCGGCTGGAGCGCAACCCGACCATCAAGGAGGAGATCCAGGCCAGGGGCTTCGGACGCGACATTCCCGCGGGCTTTCTCTGCTATCCCGCGGCCCAGGCCGCGGACATCACAGGTTTCAGGGCAAGCGTCGTTCCCATTGGTGAGGATCAGGCGCCCCTGATCGAACAGACTAACGAGATCGTGCGGCGCATCAACCGGCAGATCGGCCGTGACGTCCTGCCCGAGGCCCGCGCCCTGATCCCCTCCGTGGGGCGCCTGCCGGGCGTCGACGGCAAGGCGAAGATGAGCAAGTCGCAGGGCAATGCGATTCCCCTCTCCGCGTCGCCGGACGAGATCCGGGATGCGGTGCACCGCATGTATACGGATCCGAACCACCTGCGCGCCTTCGATCCCGGCACGGTGGAGGGCAATGTGGTGTTCACCTACCTGGATGCTTTCGATGGGGATCAGGCCATGGTGAGGGAGCTCAAGGCGCATTATCGGCGCGGCGGCCTCGGCGACGCCGTGGTCAAAAGACGCCTGGAAGACATCCTGCAGACGCTTTTGGCTCCCATCCGGGAACGCCGCGCCGCTCTGGCCCGGGATCCAGGCTATGTTCTTGGGGTGGTGCGAGCCGGCACCCGGTCCGCGCAGAACAGGACGCAGGCGACCCTGGACGAGCTTCGCTCCGGGCTGGGACTGATTGCCCTCGACGACATCGATGGAGGTGTCCGCAAGCTTGCCTGACGGGACCTTCAAATGCCGGTGCGAGGATTGCCAACATTGCACGGGGCCCGGCCATGGCCGGGCCCCGGAAAACCCGAAGATTACTCTGCTCTTCTTGCACAATGCCAAGGCCGGCAAGTTATTCTAAAAGCTGCCTCGTGGTTTTTGAGCGACATATGGCTTTCACGTTGGCCTACTGATGGGTTAATATAAAGTAAATTATGAATGATGTTTAACGATGTGAACAAGATAGACTTCAAGATTACGTATTTATGCGTAATGGCCTCGGGAAACTAGAACAACTATAAAACGAGATGCCTGGTTGAGCGCGTCGTGGGGGCGCGCGCCTCTCGCGGCGATGCGGGCGGGCCATCGAACGACAATGCGTGTCTTGAACAACCTCAAACTCATCACGAAGCTCGCGATACCCGTGACCCTGATGGTCGCCATCACCATCGGCCTCATCATCTTCGCCAAGATCAGCCTCGACACGCTGGCGCATGAAACGCAGCAGATTGTCGATGTGGACGCGACACGGCGCAGCATGGCCCTGGATATCAAGGCCCATGTCAACGAGGCATCGATTCAGGAGAAGAACCTGATCATCGAAACACGCTTCCAGGAAATGGCCGTTTATCAGAAGGCCTTCGCGGAAGCCAAAGAGGAAGCCCTGAAGGATCTGGATTCCCTCATTGCTCTCGCGGATACGCCCGAGCGGCGGAAAACCAACGAGCAGCTGAAGCGGACCGTGGAAGATTATTTCGCCATTATGGGCAAGAGCATCGCCCATGCGCTGCTGAACGAAAGCGAAGAAGCCTTCAAGGTTGGAATTGCCAGAATTTCCGTGTACGGGCCGGGTTCATCATCCCAGCCTGAAGCGGCCTTCGAAGAGAATGGCGAACTGCGCT
>NZ_JAEQMY010000141.1 GCF_016743775.1 Microvirga aerilata
GCATCGCGCGCCACCCTCGTGTGCTCTTCAGGCTCGCAGCCCAAGGCTGCGGGCCCGAAGGCGCTGGATCTTTGACATGCACACCAACAGCGGCATCCCGGACAATCAAGCCCTGTCATCCCGGGGCTGCGCAGCAGAGCCCGGGATCCATAAACACCAGCGGGGCAGAAAGAGACGCGACGCTGTTCGCCCTGTCCTACAATGTCGCGGTTATGGATCCCGGCCTTCGCGGGGGTGACAACGGAGAGGCTTACTCCAGCGTCACCGCCGTGCCGCTGACGGTCACCATCATCATGCCCTCGTTCTTGCCGATGGCGCCGTAATCCATGTGAACGCCCACGATCGCATGCGCTCCGAGGCGCTGCGCCTCCTCCATCATCTCCTGCAGGGCCGTGTCGCGCCCGTCGCGCAGCACCCGCTCGTAGGACCCGGAGCGCCCGCCCACCACGTCGCGGATGGAGGCGAAGAAGTCGCGAAACACGTTGGCGCCGAGGATCGCCTCGCCTGAGACGATGCCGCGGTAGGACGCGATGCGGCGGCCTTCGATGGTGGGCGTAGTGGTGACGATCATGGGAGTTCTCCTGCTGCTCCGCTTCATATGGGGAGAGCCGGGAGAAACGTCATCCCGGCCGGCGTAGCCGATCCGGGATCGCTCGACAGGTGTAGCGTCTGCTCCCCGGTCCCAGGATCAAGCCCTTGTCAGTGCCTGAAATGCCGGTGGCCCGTGAACACCATGGCAAGGCCCGCCTCGTCGGCGGCCTTGATGACCTCGTCGTCGCGCATGGAGCCGCCGGGCTGGATCACCGCGGTGGCGCCGGCCTCGGCTGCGGCGAGCAGGCCGTCCGCGAAGGGGAAGAAGGCGTCGGAGGCCACCACCGAGCCCTTGGCGAGGGTCTCCGGCAGGCCTGCGGCCTTTGCGGCTTCGGCGGCCTTCCAGGCGGCGATGCGGGACGAGTCGACCCGGCTCATCTGGCCGGCGCCGATGCCCACGGTCGCCAGGTCCTTGGCGTAGACGATGGCGTTCGACTTCACGTGCTTGGCGACCCGGAAGGCGAAGCGCAGATCCTCCAGCTCGCGGTCGCTCGGCGCGCGCTTCGTCACCACCTTCAGGCTCATGGCCTCGACCACCGCATTGTCGCGGCTCTGGGCCAGGAAGCCGCCGGCCACCGTGCGCAGGGTCAGGCCGCCCTGGCGCGGATCGGGCAGGGATCCGGCCAGCAGCAGGCGCAGGTTCTTCTTGGCGGCGACGATGGCAATCGCCTCCTCGCCGGCGTCGGGCGCAATGATCACCTCGGTGAAGATCTCCGTGATGGCTCTCGCGGCCTCCGCGTCGAGCGGCCGGTTCATGGCGACGATCCCGCCGAAGGCCGACACCGGATCGCAGCGCAGGGCCTTTTCATAGGCCTCGCGAAGATCGGCGCCCTCGGCCACGCCGCAAGGATTGGCGTGCTTGACGATCACGATGGCGGCGGAGCGCTCTGGGCTGAACTCGGCCACGGCCTCGTAGGCCGCATCCGTGTCGTTGATGTTGTTGTAGGAGAGCTGCTTGCCCTGCACCTGGCGGGCGGTGGAAACGCCCGGGCGGTTTTCCGGCGTGCGGTAGAAGGCGGCCGTCTGGTGCGGGTTCTCGCCGTAGCGCATCACCTCGGCGATCGCGCCGCCGAGCGCCCGGAACGGCGGCGTCGCCTCGTCGAGTTCGCCCGCGAACCAGTTGGAGATCGCCGCATCGTAGGCGGCGGTGCGGGCATAGGCCTTCTGGGCGAGGCGGCGGCGCAGGGTCCGCGTGACCGAGCCGTCGTATTGGGCCAGATCGTCGAGCACGGCGGCATAATCGGCGCCGTCCACCACCACGGCCACGTCGGCATGGTTCTTGGCCGCCGCGCGGATCATGGCAGGACCGCCGATATCGATGTTCTCGATGCAGTCGTCATAGGGCTTGCCGGCCGCGACCGTTGCCTCGAAGGGGTAGAGGTTCACCACCAGCAGATCGATGGGCTGGATGCCGTGAGCCAGCATCGCCGCCTGGTGCTCCGGGTTGGAGCGGATGCCGAGCAGGCCGCCATGGACCGCCGGGTGCAGCGTCTTCACGCGCCCGTCCATCATCTCGGGGAAGCCTGTCAGGTCGCTCACGTCCTGCACGGGCAGGCCCGCCTCGCGCAAGGTTTTATGCGTGCCGCCGGTGGACACCAACTCGATGCCGCGCTCAACGAGCGCACGAGCGAAGTCCACGAGACCCGTCTTGTCGGATACGGAAAGCAGAGCGCGGGACACGCGCTTCAGGTCGCTCGGCATGGCGGCCGCTCCATGGAGAGGTAAGGATGCGGGCGCGATAGCACGGGAGGGTGGGGATGGGAACCGGGGAGGCCGGGGTTTCGGGCCAGCGCTTTTGCCTTTGAGCGGCAACAAGCGGGCAAGCCGGCTGTCCATCAGCAGCACATCATCAGCGCTCTAAACGCTTTTCGAATGATATAACCTTTGATATAATCCCCTTCATGATCAACCGCATGACCTGCCTTACCCATCAATTCACGTACCTCAAAGGGTGCGCGGGATGGCTATTGCGCTGATGCGTGCGTGATCATTCCCGAGGACCCTCCCGAGGCGGGTAGGGTCCTTTGGTTCTGCTCTCCTCATGTCGATTGTGGAGAGCAAACATGGACACACATTCCCCTTCGCCGAACTACAAGCACCGTTTCTACCCGGGCATTCTCACCGTCAGGAGGTTCGCATCCTGGATGGCGAGGGCCATCGAGTGGCGGAATCGATTCACCCGGCGGCAGGCTTTGGAGAGGCTTGAGCATCTCAACGACCGTGCGCTGCGCGACATCGGCCTGTGGCGTGAGCCCGGAAGCCGAGCAGACGAATGGTGGATGAACCCGCCGCCCTAGACAGGCGGAAATTGTGAGGCCTCAGGGGACTTCCGAGATTCCTGGGGCCGAGCCGGCATCATGGCTGACTTGCCTTCAGATCAGTTCCGGCCCCTGCTCCTGGGGCTGGTTCGGATCGAAGGTGCGCGCCAGGCGTTCGAAGCGCCAGCGCACCGAGGGCATTTCGCTGGGCCGGATGGCGAGCACGATCTGCTCCGTGCGGCGCATGCCGTCTGGGGTGGCGAGGAACACGCTGTCCTCGAGATGGGCCTCGACGGGCAAGGCCGAGAACTGCCAGGCCTCTCGGTTGGGCAGCACCAGCATGACCACCCGGCCGCCTTGAGCAAGGCTCGCCTTGATGCCGGGCGCCAGATGGAAGCGGATGATGGCCTGCGCATTCTGGGCCGCGCCCTCGCCCCAGAAGATGTCCTCCCCCTCCAGCACGTTGCCCTTGGGCGCGAGCAGCCAGCGCCGCTCGTGGGTCAGGCCGAAGCGGGGCCGGTAGCCGTCGTGGCTGGCGCTGAGCATCTGCGCGTGCTCGCGCTCGCTGCGCTCCGCCGCGACCCGCTCAGGTCCCGCGATGACCACCGGGCCGACCCGGCGCAGGAGCCAGCCCGCCACGCGCCGCTCCAGCCAGTTGCCCTTCTTGTCGACGATCTGGCAGGAGGACACGTCGTTGATGGATGCCGTGGAATGCGCCACCGTGGAGCGCGACGCCTGGATGATGGGACCGGCCGCGTGGCGCGGGCTGCCGCAGTTGACCACGATGCGCTGCGTCGCGCTCGAGAACTCGAAGGACAGGCAGCCCGCCCCTGCCTCCCAGGAGAGGGGCCTCGGCGGGGGCGCGCCCACATCGGCCACCAGCAGGGTGCGCCCCGCCTCCAGCCGCTCATAGCCCGAATGGGGCGCGTGGTGGATCGGCTGGCTGCGCATGTCGTCATAGGTGAGCAGGGTTGCCAGGTGGTCCGCCGCCGTCACGCCCATGCCGTTGAAATGGGAGAGGGTGCCGTCCCCGTGCCGGAACAGGCGCACCATCGGCAGCATCCGGTCGATGGCGTGCAGCAGGGCCTCGGGGGTATCGACCTCGCGGCTGGCGAACATCTGGCGCAGGGGCAGAAGGTCGAACAGCAGCTCGACGATGAGCCGGGGGTTGCGGCTGGCATGGCCCCCATCCGCCAGGATCTGGCGATCGAGCTCGCGGGCGAGCAGGCGGCTCGCGCGCTTCAAGCTTCGGTCGAGCCCTTCGCAGCACAGGCCCGCATAGCACAGGGCCACCGCCGCCATGAGCTGCTGGTAGGGCAGGGCGCCGGCGCGGAGCTGGCGCTCCAAAGTGCGCACATGCTGGCCGAGGATCTTCAGGAAGCGCTGGTAGAAGGCATGATCGGCACCTTCCAGGATCAGGGGCGACTGGCTGATGAAGGACATGAGCCGCCGGGCCGTGACCTGCGTTTCGCAGGCGAGCCGCTTGTCCCCAAGCTTGGAGGTGACGAACTCGTCCACCAGGGAGCGGGCATTGGCCTGGGCGAGCGCCGTGCCGGCCGCCCGCAGGTGCCGCAGCCAGCCGAAGCCGTAGAGCGCCTCGCCCCAGGCGCGGCTCGGCGGCGTGAAGGCGAAGGGCGAGCGCCCGCTCGTGGTGATGGCGCGGCCGGAAAAGGCGAAGAAGCCCGAATAAATATCGGTCGCGACGGTGGGGTCCGCCGTGCGCAGATCCTGCGGCGCGAAGAGCAGCCGCGTGGGCAGGGGCGCGCTGGAGAGCCCCGACAGGCTCCAGACCGTGCTCTCGCGCATGGCGCGGCCTGCCTCGCGAGCGGCAAGCCTGTACAAACGCCAGCGATCCGGCCCGAAATCCACCCGTGGCGCTCCTCTTGTGGGCTTAAGTGCTTGCCAGCTTAGAAGAGGAGTTCCTGCTGACTGGTTAACAACCGGTAAGGGATTGCTCGCTCCCGTCACGATCCGTTGTGCACAAAGCGTGCGACAAAGAACCCGTCGAGGCCGCTGCGGTCGTGCTCCGCCGACGCCAGATGAAATGGCAGGGTTCTCACATCCCCTTGGGGCGTGATGCAGTCCGCCCAGCCGCCGATCTCGTCGGGCGTGACGGGCTTGCGGGCAAACTCCGGGTGGCGGGCCAGGAAGCCTTCGGCCTGGCGCTCGCCTTCCTCGGCTTCCAGCGAGCAGGTGCAATAGACCAGTCGTCCGCCGGGCTTCAGCAGGCTTGCCGCCTTGTCGAGGAGGCGCGTCTGGAGACCTGCGAGCTTGCGGATGTCCTCCTCGCTTTTTGTCCAGGCCACGTCCGGGTGGCGGCGGATAGTGCCGGTGGCCGAGCAGGGCGCATCGAGCAGGATGGCGTCGAAAGGCTGCGCATCGAGCTTTTCGGCGTCGATGGCGCGGGTCTCGGCCTTCAGGTTGAGGCGGGCGAGGTTTTCCTCCAGCCGCTGCAGGCGCTTGGCCGAGCGGTCGACGGCGAGCACCTCGGCGCCGGCTGCCGCAAGCTGCGCGGTCTTGCCTCCGGGGGCGGCGCAGAGGTCGGCAACGCGCTCGCCGGGCTTGGCCTGCAGCAGGCGGGCCGGAAGGGCGGCGGCCGCGTCCTGCACCCACCAGGCGCCCTCCTCGAAGCCGGGAAGCTCACGGATCGAGGTGCGCTCCACAAGGCGGATGCTGCCGGTTGGCAGGAGAACGCCGCCGAGGCGCTCGGCCCAGGCCTGCGGGTCGTCCTTTACGGTGAGATCGACCGACGCCATGGCGCGGTGCGCCTCGGCGATCCTCATGGCGAGGGGCTCGCCGTATTGCGCGATCCAGCGCTCCTCCAGCCAGGTGGGCGTGTCGAGCCAGGGATCGCTCTCGGCCAGGATCGCCTCGCGCTCGCGGGCCACGCGGCGCAGGACGGCGTTGATGAAGCCGCCGGCGTGATGGAGCTTCGGGTCGTTTTGGGCGAGCTGCACCGCGCTGTCGACCACCGCATGGTCAGGCACGTCGAGAAACAGGATCTGCGCCGCGCCGGTGGACAGAAGATGCATCAGGCGCTCGTCCTTCGGCGGCTTGTTGAGCCGCTCGCTCAAAGCGCGGCCCAGGGTGCCGAGCCGCCTGAAGGTGACGATGGCGATGGCGCGGGCGAGCGCCTCGTCGCGGCCGGACAGGTTTTCCGCACGCGCCAGCTCCTCCATCACGTCATCGAGCGGCACGCGCCGCTTCATGGCCTCCGACACGGCCATCCAAGCGAGGCGACGGGGCCCGAGGCCCGCTTGTTCATCCGATTGATTCAACGTTTCTAACCCCAAGGTCCGCGGCGGGTGGTGGAGCCCCAGGGACTCGGTTGCGATGGAAAGACAAAGCCGGGTTGCGGCCAGGTTCTCATGTGCTGTTCCCTCTCCTGCGCCAAAGCGCGCAAGGCGGCAATCCTGTTTTCCGTCGCGGGGTGGGTTGAGAACAGATTGTCCATGCCGTGTCCGGGGATTGGGTTGCCGATGAACAGCGCCGTGGTGCGCTCGTCCGCCTCCACCGCATGGTGAACGGCGAGCGTCAGCCGATCCGAGTTCCAATCGGCCTGGAGCCGACGCCGCCGAAGATGGCCATCGGACCTGCCAGCGGCATTTCGGTCTTGACGGTGCTCATCGGGGTCTCCACCTCGTATGCAACAGCAGCTATTCCGTCAAACCCTCTGTGGGAACCGTCCAGCTGCCTCCCAAGAGAGGCAAGAGGCTGGCATAAGGCACCTGATGAGCACGAACAGCACACCCGATACCAGCCCGGATCGCCCCGTGGAGGGCGCGGCTCCCGGCAAGCCCCTGTCCCCCGCCGCCCAGCGGGCGCTGGAGGAAGCGGCCCGGCGCCGTCTCGACATCGATGCCCGCGCGGCGGAACTCGCCAAGCAGAAGGAGCACCAGGGCCGCGGCGGCCTGGAGCCCGTGCGCTATGAGGATTGGGAGGTGAAAGGATTGGCGAGCGACTTCTGATCCTGCCGCGGCAGGATCGACGCCCGGCTTGCGCCTCCGCCGTCAAACACGAGACCGCGATGCTCCTGCGTCCGGCTTATGCGATGGGCAATTTTCAGGGCAGCCCCCGGGCCCTTCTGGCGCAGGCCTCGGCATAGTCCTCGGCAGCCTTGCCGGACATGGCCTTCGATTCCTCGACGCATTTCACCACAGCCATTTCCTGAGCCATGATGCGGTTCTGTATCCGTGCATTGACCTGCGCATTATGGGCGTTGAGCATGGTTCGGTTGACCGCATGGGCCGCACCGGCCCCCATTCCCGACGGGTCAAGCGAACCGGCAATCGAAATGGCTGTGGCAGCCGTACCGGTTGTGACGGATTCCGCCTGAAGTTCCGCCATCAGGGCGTCGGCCTGAGCATGGCCGGAGGCGTAGGGTTGTGTCTGGCATCCAGTCAGCACGAAGCCGCCAATAAGGGAGCTGACAAGGAAAGCAAAGCGCATGAGGACCCCACCGGATTAGCAACGTCGAACTATAGTTCGCCCCTGCGGCCGGTAACCTATCTGTCCGGAGGGGACGTTGTGACATTGCAGGCATGCATCGTAAGTTCTAGGCTGTTTCCCAGGAACAGGGGCGAGCATGGGCGGGCGGTTCGGCTGCAAATGTTACGGGAACTCTATCCCGATCCCCTTCGACGATCTTCCAGCCAGCCGGGATGAGGTTCTGGCTGATACGTCGGTCGAGCAGTACCGGCTTCTGTCGCAGAGAGTTCGTACGTCCGTGCCTTCGATCCTCTAAGGCACCACCACCACACGCGTTCCCACGCTCACCTGCTCGTAGAGATCGACGATGTCCTGGTTGAGCATGCGGATGCAGCCGTAGGACGCGTAGGTGCCGATGGAGCTGGGGCGGTTGGTGCCGTGGATGGCGTACTCGTCGAGGTTGAGGGTGAGCGCCCGCGCGCCCATGGGGTTGTTGGGCGCGCCGCCGGGGATCACGTCGGGCAGGCGGGGGTTGTCGCGCTTGACCTCCGCCGGGGGCGACCAGGCGGGCTGGACATATTTGCCGTCGATCTGCGCCTCGCCGAACCATTGCTTGCCGGGCTTGCCGACCGCCACCCGGTAGCGCAGGGCCGTTCCGTCGCCGCGCACGTAATACAGCCGCCGCTCGCCCGTCTTGACCACGATGGTTCCGGGCGAGACGCGGCCCTCGAAGGGCACGACCTCGCGGGCCGATGCGCCTGTGGCTGTGAATGCGACGCCGACGATGGCGGCAATGGCGAATGCGGCTCGCGCGCCCATGTCTCGAACCCTCCTGCGAAGTTGCTTGAGGGTGAGACGCGAAAGGAACAGCTACGGTTCCAAGCCCCAGGAAGGGTCAGATGACGGGGTCCCAGGAGACCATGCCGTTCTTCGGCGCGTGGGAAACCGGATGCTGCGTGCGGTTCATCATGCGCGCATGAAGCCGCTTGACCGTGGTGCTTGCCGTGCTCGTGCACAGGAACGGCAGGAAGGCATGCACGAGCGCCGCAAGACCCGCCGCCAAGAGGGGGCCTGAGAAGCTCAGGGCTACATGCATGTGCTCGACATAGGACTCGCCGACGGCTTCGGGATGTTCGGTGAAGAGGCGCTTCAAGGACATCGGATGCTCCTTCGGAAACGTGCGTCCACCTGCGTGGCTGTGGGCAGATTCTCAAAGAGCAAGCCGGCTGAATTGGGGCGGTGGTCGCCCAGCCGGCTGACCATTCGGGCTGATCGATCACCTAAAAAGGAATGGCCGGGACGAGCCCGGCCATGGAGAAGCACAGTCTGGACGCGATCCCGGGCTTCGCTCGCGCGGCCCAGGATAACGGAGCACTCACGCCGCCTGCGTGCGCTTGTTCTGGCGGTTGGTGATCAGGTCGTCGACCACGGTGGGGTCGGCGAGCGTCGAGGTGTCGCCGAGCGAGCCGAACTCGTCCTCGGC
>NZ_JAEQMY010000142.1 GCF_016743775.1 Microvirga aerilata
CGGACGACCGCGCACCAAGACGCGCGTGACCCGCTTTGCGGCGTTGGCGCCGGCCTTCTGAATTCGCCGACAGTATCACCTTTATGTAGGCTCTCCAACCCAAATTGCGAGGGAAAGCCTTGATCCCGGTCAGAGAGCCTCCCGCTTGACCAGGTGCAGGTAAGTCGGATCGAACTCGCCCGCCGTCCTCAGCCCCTCCCAGTACAGCACCTTCAGGGGTTTACCGTGCAGGGAGATCAGGCCCTCGCCTTGATGTTGCATGGATGGTCGGGCTGGTGCCCGCAACTTGGTAGCGCGGAGACCTATTCGGCTTCTGATCAAAGATCTCTGCCATGCCCTTCAAAGCCAATGCCGCTCGCCGCCATCGCATCCCGAAGCAGCGGCGCCGGGAGATGAATTGGGCGAAGTACGACACGATGTCCTGGCTAATGAGGGAGCCTCACAGTCTGGTTCTCTGACGAGGCGATTGCCGCCTGGCGGGCCGAACCGCGGACGACCTGAGGCGGTCAGCCCCATTATTCGGCTCTCACCATCAGAATGGGCCTAACGCTGCGGACGGTGTTTCGCCTGGCACTTCGTCAAACGAGGGCCTGATTGGCTCGATCCTGAGGCTTTGGGGCCTTGATCCGGTGGTGCCGGACCATTCCACCCTCAGCCGTCGCGCCGAGACCCTCGAAGTAATAAGACCAATCGATCCCCATGATGAGACCTGATCCCGCCAAGTCGACGCGTTAAATAGGGATCTTTCAGCAGGTGATGCGCAAAGGCGCTAACGCTTGCCGCCGGATGGTTTCGCAGGTGTGCTGCCTTTGCCCTGGTTCGCGAAGGGCGAGGTCGGTATGGCCTCCTTCGGCTTGTCCTTCTTCGGCTTCTTTGCCTCACGGTTGCCGCGTTGCTCGCCTTTGGCCATGGCTGGTCTCCGTTATCCGTCGGTTCGTGGGAGTGATCATCTCAGTCGTGAGTCGAATTGTCGAGCAGATGGTCGAAATCGGCCATCACGCGGTCGATCAGCCTGCGGCGGCGCAGGTCGCTTGCATCCAGGCTCTGCGCCAGGAGGCCGAGCAGATAGCGTGCCTTCTCGATCGCCTCGAGCCAATCGGCGGCGGGCGCGGCCGCGAGCAGGTCTTCGAGCTCCGCCTGTCTCGCCCGCAGGGCATCCTGGTCGGCTTCGACCTCGGACCTCAGGCGGCGAAGGTCGGTTGCCTTCTGGGCTGCCATGCCGCGATGGGTGTCGAGATTAGTCGGTTGATCGTTCATGATCGGCTCCTCTCTGCTCTGCAGCCTAAGCTCTCTCGGTCAGCAGGCGGGCCAGCGTCTTGGCGGGTCGTTCATTGGGGCCGATGGGCTCGGGGGTCACGGCGTGCCACCCGTGCGCCTGAAGCGCCCAGGCAGCGTCCGAGAGGCTGCCGAGCGGTTCGTGCGGCCAGGCCGGCTCGCCTGTGGGCGTAAGGATCATGAAGCGCTGCGATGCCTTCATGCCGACACGGGCGATGTAAAGGATCTCATCGTCTCCCCGAAGCAGCGCGACAGGATCGTAGACCTGGGATCCGCGGAAGAAGGCCTCGCCGCTGGTCAAATCATCGATGCCTTGGCGGCAATCTCGCTTTCGCGCACGGCGCGCTCGCCGTAGCCGGACGATTTGATGCGGTACGAGACTTCACCCGACTGGTCCGCCGGCATGAGACGCGTCACCTCGTAGATGCCGCTTGCGCTTGCGCGCTTGTCCGAGATGCGTGGATGGGTGATGCGGACCAACTGATGAACCTGATATTTGTGCGACATGCATTCCTCCTGGAGATTGATTTGACCGGGCAGGGTCGAGCGGATCATCCAGCCGGTGCAAACGAAAAAGCCGCCCCACGGGGGAGCGGCTTCAACGTTTGGCGGCGCAGGTCTTTTGTCCCGCGCCGGTCATCGGCGATTACGCCATCTCGATGTTGTTGACGGCGACCTTGCCGGAGCGGCGGTCTTCGGCCGTGTCGAAGGCAACCTTCTGGCCCTCGACGAGGCCGCGCATGCCAGCGCGCTCGAGAGCGGTGGCATGAACGAACACGTCCTTGGTGCCGTCGGTCGGCTGGATGAAGCCGAAGCCCTTCATGTCGTTGTAGAACTTTACGGTGCCCGTAATCATTGGGGTAGCCTTTCACGATTGCTGCAGATGCACGGGAGCGAAGGCGCGCAAAAGCGCGGCCTCAACTCTGTTCGTCGATGTAATGGTAAGAAAGTCCGAACGTGCGCCTGGAAAGACCAAAAGCGAAACGACCCGATTGTCCGGCCAAAATCCCATGAAAACGATATAGTTCTTTTCTGGAGTGATAACAAGGACTGTTTGTCTTTGTCTCTAACAGAGGCAGAACTTACCAGATGGGAATGCAATTCAAGCCAGGACTCTGGTCAGCAGGGGGGCGGCTTCAACATTGATCAGGCTCAATCAGTGCACATCATGGACGGCAGTTCTTTGGCTATCGCGGATACGCTAATGAAAGCACTATGAACGCCTAATGCGGAGTATGCCATGAGTGCCCTGTTCGAGGAGCTTGATTATCGCCCCACCCCAATGGGAGCGCTCAGCCTTCGGCGCCGACGCGATCTCGTGAGCGGCGGTGACATCTACGAGATCAAGCTTGGTGACGAGTTCCTGATGTCGAGCCTGTTCACCGCATCCGAGATCGCCCTCGCACGGCTCGGGCTCGCAGCCCTGGCCGGAACGTCCCTCGATGTGGTTGTCGGCGGCCTTGGCCTTGGCTACACCGCACGCGCGGTGCTGGAGCATGCACAGGTGGGCTCGCTCTTAGTGGTCGACGCCCTTGCCGAGGTGATCGAGTGGCACCAGCGGGGATTGCTGCCGCTCGGGGCCGAGCTGACCTCTGATCCACGCTGCCGGCTGGTTCTCGGCGACTTCTTTGCCGGGGCCGCTTCAGAGGCGGGCTTCGATACCGACCACCCTGGACACCGTTACCACGCGATCCTGGTTGATATCGACCACTCGCCGAAGAACGTCCTGCATCCAAGCCATGCAGCGCTCTACACCGTCAATGGTCTCATGCGCCTTGCGGCACACCTCCATCCTTGGGGTGTCTTTGCCCTGTGGTCGAACGATCCTCCGGACGATGAGTTTCAACAGACCCTTGGTGAGGTGTTTGCGACCAGCCATACGCACATCGTTGCCTTCGACAACCTGCGGAAGGATGGCGAGGTGACGAACACCGTATATATTGCAAAGCGTGGTCGCTAAGAACCCTGGCGGGGCTTTCATTCCTCGGATTGGCGTCAGCCACCTTTCAGTCCGCTTGATCGCAGTGGATCACTCGCGGGCGCTCAGGCGTTCCCATTATCCACGGAGATACGCATAGTCCAATTTGCCATCTTGAAGACCCTCGCCACCATTGCCGTCACACGTGTTGATGGTGAATATTGCATTCGGATCGAGGATCGGTCTGGCGACACTGCGGTTTATCGCGCCGTGTCCGATCAAGTTGTCGACTTCGCTGACAGCCTCAACGACCTCGTTTCCGATGAAGACGAGGAGCAGGCCGTTGGATAAGGCTCTCTGAAAGCATCGGTGCAATTGGGGACCATCAGCCCCGTCTGGGACATTGTTCCCCCCGCAGCCAAGCACCCGCGTGCCCGAGGAGGCCTCCTTAGAAAGGGCGATTGTTGCAACTTGCTGCGTTGCAGCAACCGGCGGGTCGCCTAGGCGTTCACTACGATCAGCCCACATGGAGAGCATGCATGTCCCGCACTAAGACGAGAGCCGAGACAAGCCCGCACGACCAAGCTGGGACGACCCTTCACTCGACCCACCCGCAATGGGCTAACGGCCATCACCATGGGCGGACGACTGCAACGTCGGACAGCGCGCATCCAAGCGAGAGCTCTCATTCGAGCCGTTGGCGCTGGCTCGCGCCCGTACTGGTAGGCTCGGCCGCAGTACTGGGCGCTGCTGTTCTGTACAACCGGCAGAAAACCAGGGCTGCCAAACGCAGGACGCCGCCGATAGGCCGGTTCCTCGATGTTGATGGCGTGCGTCTGCACTACATCGAGCGCGGCGAGGGCGAGCCTATCGTGCTGATCCACGGCAACGGCACCATGATCCAGGACTTTAGTGTCAGTGGTCTCGTGGACCGGCTGGCATCCCGCTATAGGGTCATCGTATTCGACCGCCCGGGGTATGGTTACAGCACCAGGCCACGCCAGCTCTGGACGCCCCGCGCTCACGCCAAGCTCTTCCAACGCGCACTGGGGCAACTCGGCGTAGAGCAAGCTGTCGTCCTAGGGCACTCCTGGGGCACCCTGGTCGCCGTGGCCCTTGCCCTTGAAGATCCATCGCTTGTTGGCAGCCTTGTGCTTGCCTCGGGCTACTATTACCCGACATTGCGAGCCGACACGTTCCTGTTCTCGCCACCGGCTGTTCCAGTGATCGGCGACGCGATGCGCTATACCATCTCTCCTCTGGTCGCCCGCGCTATCCTACCGGGCCTGATCAAACAAATGTTCGCGCCAGCGGAGGTGCCGGAGCGGTTTGAGAGGCAGTTCCCCAAGGAAATGATGCTCCGTCCGTCGCAACTGCGCGCCGCAGCTGAGGACGCAGCCCTCATGACGCCCTCAGTAATGGAGCTGCGGCACCACTACAGCGAGCTGCGGATGCCGGTCACAATCATCACCGGTGCTGATGATCAGATTGCGGATGTTGGCCGTCAATCGGAGCGCCTGCACCGGGAACTGCCGCAGAGCGAGTTCATTACACTTCCAGGGCTCGGCCACATGGTCCATCACCTGGATCCAGATGCAGTCGCCAGTGCGGTGGAACGTGCCGCACAGAAACGTGGAGAAGAGGCACGCGACTAGCCCCGAGTTGTTCCTTTGAAGTTTAAGCCGAGCGCCGTTCAATCCGGCAGTCCGGCGAGATACTGGTCAGTCAGATAGAACACATCCTGGATCGGCATCGTTGGAATGATGATTTCCTCGATGAAGCCGTTCCGCAGAGCATCCTCGGCAAAATAGATCGTCGTGCGGCTGGCTGCGGCCTCCACATCCTCCACCGAGAGAGGCACCGCAGCCTGTGGCGCCGTCTCAGACGCAATCACGCGGTGGGTTTTCTGGTCCACCGCAAGCAGCTCCATCTCAGATTTCTTCAGGTCGGAGTAGCTGTACCAGTCGGGCAGGGAGACTTTTGAGAACTTTGTCTGATGCACCATGAAGCTGGAGGCCGGAAGGCCGTAGCGGCTCTGAAAGCCGAGGAAGAAAAGCACGCCCGCCGAGTCGACGCTCGACATGTTGTAGATGGTCGTTCGCTCCGGCCTGGCCTTGAAGAAGTTGTAGAGCTCCATTCCTGAACTCGGATTGCCGCCACCTGTGACCAGATAGACCACGAACTCGTCTACTCCTCCTCTGGCGGCACTGATTGAGAAGACATAGCTTGTGAGCGCGTCGCACATCTTCTTGCTGATGATGGCGCTGCAATAGATGTGCTGGACAATAGGCATTACTGTCTCCTGATCTGATCTCATAGCCAAGCTCGGGCTCGGCTGAAGATGCTGCCAGTGACATAGACGCGAGGCAGCGGACTGAATTCAGCAAAATGTGAGCGTCGGGTCTTGAACGTGCCGGATGAACCATCCACCTCCCATCCAGGTAGATGGTAGCAGGGGGGTTAGAAGTGGCCAACAACATGCACAAGCTTCGGCTCAAGGCCGCAGACAGCGAGAAGATCACGATCAACCTCGGCTATATCGATATTGGCCATATCGATCTCCTCGTCCAAGAGGGCTTCTACTCTAACCGGACCGACTTCATCCGCACTGCTATTCGCAACCAGCTTGATCGGCACAACGATGCTGTCAGGAAATCGGTCGAGCGACACCAACTCGACCTCGGCTTGCGCCACTACAGCCGCCAAGATCTTGAGGCCGTGCAAGCAGCTGGCGAAGTGCTGCACATCCAGGTTCTCGGTCTCGCCAGCATCGCCAGCGATGTCACGCCAGACCTCGCCCAGCAGACGATTGCCTCCCTTCACTTCCTTGGCGCTTTGCACGCCAGTCCTGCTGTCAAAGAGGCGCTGAAGGGGCGAATGCGCTGACCATCTGGTAGCGCCTGTCTCACCGCCTCAGAGCCTGCCCGACCCTTTCCAACGCGGTTCAGGGGCAGGTCCCGCTTTGCCCAACCACAGGATTGAACCCATGAACACGAAACCAAACATCAACATGCTCGAGGCGGCCCGCCTAAGTCGTGAAGGCCGGCTCACCGAAGCCACGGCCCTCCTTCAGGGTGGGCTTTCGGGTCGTCACCCACAAACGACCTCAAGCCGCGCCAGGGAAGATGAAAGCAACCGCGCAGCAGGGCATTTCCGTCGCATTATCGATATAGTGCCACCACCTGCTAAGGGAGGGGCCTGGACCCCGCCGAGATTCGACTTCCCACACAGTGCCTCTCATCCTCTTGGTGGTCTCGCCGGAGCGTCAGGCCAGCCTCAGGTGCCGGAAGCCTCACGAGGTTTCCTCGACCGCATGGGCCAGCCCGGCTCCCTACCCGGCCTGGATGGCTTAGTTGGAGGGGGGCCAGCCCGTGCACCGGCCCCGCTGCCGGAGGGAGCGCTCTTCGATGAGCGCACCTTTGCCAACGAGGCGGGAAGCCGGACGTATAAGCTTTACATCCCAAGCGGCTACACGGGTCAGCCTGTGCCGCTCGTGGTGATGCTGCACGGCTGCACGCAATCGCCGGACGATTTTGCGGCCGGCACGCAGATGAACGAACTGGCCGAAGAGCAGACGTTCCTGGTGGCTTACCCGGCGCAGGCACAGTCCGCCAATGTCTCGAAGTGCTGGAACTGGTTCAACGCAGGCGATCAGCAGCGGGATCGGGGAGAACCTTCGCTGATCGCCGGCATCACTCGTCAGATTATGCATGACTTCTCCGTCGAGCCGGGACGCGTCTATGTTGCTGGGCTCTCAGCCGGCGGGGCAGCAGCGGCGATCATGGGCTCGGCCTACCCAGACCTCTATGCGGCGGTTGGGGTCCACTCCGGCCTAGCGTGTGGGGCTACCTGTGACATGCCCTCAGCGTTTGCTGCCATGCGGCAGGGCGGGACGCCTCAGAATGGTGGAGCCAAGCAGCCGGTGCCGACGATCATGTTCCACGGCGGTCGCGACACGACCGTGAACCCCGTCAATGGGGGCCAGGTTATCGCGCAGTCGAAGGCGGGCTCTGATCTCGAGACAACGGTCAGCCGCGGATAGGCTCCGGGCGGGATCAGCTATACCCGCACGGTTGCGTCCGATGACAGCGGACACCCGATGCTGGAGCATTGGGTTCTGCATGGGGCCGGCCATGCCTGGTCCGGAGGAAGTCCGAGTGGGTCCTGCACGGAACCAAAGGGTCCCGATGCCAGCCGTGAGATAATGCGCTTCTTCCTAAAACACCCGAAACCGAGAATTGCCTCCCACGCGTAAGCCCAATGAGCCCGCCAACCACCGTCGTGGTTTGGCGGGCTCTGATTTGATATGTGTCGCCTCATCAGAAAAGGTTGGCCATCAGATCAGGAATCACATCCCCTGCCTACATGATCAACCAAGCGGACAGTGCCTGTACTTCGTTGTTACGGGACAAGGGCTGAATGGGCCTCTGGCGGCAACCTGCCAGATGACGGCTGCCGCGGTCGAGAAGGCCCGTGCTTTTGTCGCTGGCGGAGTGCTCAACGTCCTCATCGCTGATGCAGACGGGCGGCAGCATCCCCCCGGACGACTTCCACCGGCTTCTCCTTGGGACCCAATCCTTATGAAGCCGCTTCGCAGCCGGAACATGGTCCCTTGGAAGGCGCTTCTTGAAAGGGCAAGCTTAGCCATTTGGCGAGAGGCAGATCCTGTCGCTCGCCTTCGGAGGCACTTGCATAAGCTACGTCACAGCACTGATCGGCTTCATAGGCGCAAGCCTGTACTTTGGTTAGGGGCGACCTACAAAGAGCGCATCGTTCCGGGTACGCCATGCCTCGTCCGACAGCCACTTGTAATCCTGATCGGGCATGTGCGGCACAGTCTTCACCTTCGCCTCGGGCATGGGAAGGAAGAAGCTGTCGCGCTCCTGTGAGACCTTGAGATATCGGATCGGCACGACGATGCTGTCCTTCCCGGGCGTGAAGAACCCTCCCGAGGCCACAATCGCATAATCGCGGCGGTCCTTTGTCCCAAACACGACGTTCCTGACCTCACCAACGATCTTGTCGTCAGCACTTCGCACTTCGGCGCCGATGATCTGGTCTGCCCGCAAGCCGGGGGCAAGCTCGTCAATGTTGATGAGCGGCTTGGCATCCTTGTCAGCACGACGCCCTTGGACAGCGCCGCGCTGGGTCTTTGGCTCCCGCGCGCTCATCTGCTTCTCGGCCCCATCTTCGTCGTTGCCGCCCAAGGAATCCATCGGAGGGCCAGCAAGGAGTTCACGGATGTTGCCCAGGAGGCGCTCGCAGTCGTCATAACGCCCGTAAGACCAGAGGGTGATCGCGGCGTCGCGCAAGTTGCGCAGGTCACGTACTGTCTGGCGATTGGCAACCCCGCGAAGCTCGGGCCGTTGCAGGATGGCTTCTTCAAGCTTTGCGTCTGCGATCTGGCAGTCGGCCATCGCTGGTGTGACACCGAGCATGCTGAGGAGAGTAACTGTGAGGAGGATTGCTGACGTCGGGACAACCCACTCAATCCAGACTGGCGCCAGGGCATGTCCCCATCCCGGCGGCTCATCCGCACCCGCACCATGG
>NZ_JAEQMY010000143.1 GCF_016743775.1 Microvirga aerilata
AAGGCCGTCGACCTGATGCTGGCACAACTCGGAGGCGCCCGGCCGCGGGAACTCACCGGACGCACCCGCTACCGCGCTTGGGGCATCGTCTGAGGCAGCGCAGCTCAATCAGCGCACCTGAATGCCAGTGTCTTGTGAGTTCGTCCGTGGCAAGCAAATATGCACCCGAGCAACTGGGACAGAAGAACAGTCGATGATCCAGACCCTTATCATTGTTGACGACTTGACTGGTGCCGCAGATTGCGCCGTTTCGTGCGCCACAGCGGGTGCCGCCACGGTGGTGCTCCTCGATGCAAAGGCCGATCCCGGCGGTGCAACTGCTGTCTCAATCGATGTGAATTCCCGGGCCATGACGGCTCAGCGTTCGAAACGCTTTCTACCTTGAATTGCCGGCTGCTTTGGGCCGTCGAAGATAGCGAATGGCTGAGATATCACGTCTGCTCCGGTGGTCCGCAACGGGACCATTGCACCTGTCCGATAATTTCAGCAGTATCGGCTGAAACATAAGTATTCTAGGGAAGAATATGCCTAAGCTTAGTAAGTGGGATAACGTTCGGGCTCAGGAGATTATTGCGGCACACGCATCCCTCGATGGGCCAGCACTGCCAGTTCTGCATGCTCTTCAAATGGAATTTGGCTATATTCCTAACGATGCAGTTCCCCTCGTGGCGTCAATCCTGAACCTATCACGAGCGGAGGTTCATGGGACTGTTACCTTCTACCATGACTTTCGCCGGACACCGGCCGGGAAGCACGTTCTCAAACTCTGCCGGGCCGAAGCCTGCCAAGCCATGAACGGTTCCGAGATCGCTCGGGGGCTTTTAGAGCGGCTTGGAATTGGCTGGGGCGAAACCACCTCGGATGGTACTTTGACAGTCGAAGGGGTCTATTGCCTTGGACTGTGTGCCTGCGCTCCATCCGCCCTTTTTGATGGGCAGCCTAGAGGGAGGCTCGATCAGGAGATGCTTGACGCCGTCGTGCGCGAGGCGAGGGGAGCATGACCAGAGTTTTTGTCTCTCGCGATGCCGCATCGGTTTCGCTCGGAGTTGCCCAGATGGCTCAGTCGGTCATGGAGGAGGCAGCGGCCCGAGGCTTGACCTTGGAACTCGTACACACCGGGTCTCGAGGGCTCTTCTGGCTTGAGCCCCTGCTCGAAGTGGAAACGCCTGAAGGCCGGATTGCCTATGGTCCGATTAGACCGTCGGACATCGCTGGTTTGTTTAAGGCCGGCTTTTGGACCGGCGCGGCGCATCCTCTTCGGCTCGGATGTTTAGAGGAACAGCCTTATCTTTCCCGGCAAACGCGCCTCACATTCGCCCGCTGCGGTGTCGTCGATCCGTTGTCTATTGAGGACTACCGGGCCCATGGCGGCTATGCTGGGCTTGAGCGTGCGCTGTCGCTCGAGCCGGTTGCTATCGTGGATGAGATCAAGCTCTCTGGGCTTCGTGGGAGGGGAGGAGCCGGTTTTCCAACCGGCATCAAGTGGAACACGGTTCTCCACGCCGAGGCAGACCAAAAATACATCGTCTGCAATGCCGATGAGGGCGATAGCGGCACCTTTGCAGACCGCATGCTCATGGAGGGCGACCCCTTCTCCCTGATCGAAGGCATGACCATTGCAGGTCTTGCTGTGGGTGCCACGAAGGGCTTCATCTATATCCGCTCCGAGTATCCTTATGCATATCGCATCATGACCGAGGCGGTCAGGATAGCCGGGGAGGCAGGATATCTTGGTTCATCTCTCATGGGGTCTGGACGGTCCTACACCCTAGAGACGCGCTTAGGAGCTGGAGCCTATATCTGTGGCGAGGAAACCTCCCTCTTGGAAAGCCTCGAGGGCAAGCGCGGCATGGTGCGGGCGAAGCCACCGTTGCCTGCCCTGCAAGGGCTCTTTGGCAAGCCGACCGTCGTCAACAACGTATTATCCCTCGCCACGGTGCCCTGGATCCTGGCTCATAGTGGGCAGGCTTATGCCGATCTCGGCATGGGCCGCTCGCGTGGGACGCTGCCGGTTCAGCTTGCAGGCAACGTCAAGCGCGGCGGACTCATTGAGCTTGCGTTTGGTACGACCCTGCGTGAGATCATCGAAGACTTCGGCGGCGGCACCGCGACAGGGCGGCCGATCAAGGCGGTGCAGGTTGGCGGGCCATTGGGCGCGTACTTTCCAGCCTCCATGCTTGATCTTCCACTGGACTACGAGGCGCTCGCGGCCGAGAAGGGGCTTCTGGGGCACGGCGGTATCGTGGTATTCGACGACAGTGTCGATCTCTCGCAGCAGGCTCTCTTTGCGTTTGAGTTCTGCGCTGCTGAGAGCTGCGGCAAGTGCACGCCGTGCCGGGTGGGGGCTGTTCGTGGCATCGAGGTCATGGACAGGATCATCGCCGGCCTCGAGCCTGAGAAGAACTTCGAGGTGCTCGAAAATCTTTGCGCCTTGATGACCGATGCGTCGCTCTGCGCCATGGGCGGCCTGACCCCTGTGCCTGTCATGAGTGCACTCACCCATTTCCCTGAGGATTTCGACAAGGCGCCGCGCATGCCAGCGGCGGCCGAGTAATGGAGCAATACTGGTGGCTCTGATCCAGGAAACCGACTACGGCACGCCAATCCGCATCACCGACAAGATCGTGACCCTCATCATCGACGGGGAGGCGGTCTCTGTCCCGGCCGGCACCTCCGTAATGGCAGCCGCGATGATGCGGGGTACCCAGATCCCTAAGCTGTGCGCAACCGACTCCCTCGAAGCCTTTGGCTCCTGCCGTCTCTGCCTCGTCGAGATCGAGGGAAGGCGTGGTACGCCGGCCTCATGCACAACGCCTGTCGAGGAGGGAATGGTTGTTAATACCCAGACGGAACGGCTCGCGGATCTGCGCCGCGGTGTCATGGAACTGTACATCTCCGACCACCCGCTCGATTGTCTGACCTGCTCCGCGAATGGGAATTGCGAGTTGCAAGACATGGCCGGTGCGGTCGGCCTGCGCGAGGTCCGGTACGGCTATGGCGGCGCCAACCATCTCGATGCGCCAAAAGATACATCCAACCCGTACTTCACCTTTGAAGACTCCAAATGCATCGTCTGCTCGCGCTGTGTACGAGCGTGCGAGGAGGTGCAGGGCACCTTCGCGCTCACGATCCAAGGCAGGGGCTTCGACTCCCGCGTATCCCCGGGTGGAATGGACTTCTTCGGCTCTGAATGCGTCTCCTGTGGCGCTTGTGTGCAGGCCTGCCCGACCGCAACTCTCAACGAGAAGAGCATCATCGCGCTCGGACAGCCGGAGCATTCGGTGATCACGACCTGTGCCTATTGCGGCGTTGGTTGCTCCTTCAAGGCGGAGATGAAAGGCAATACGGTTGTGCGTATGGTGCCCTACAAGGGAGGCAAGGCCAATGAAGGCCATTCCTGCGTCAAGGGCCGCTTTGCCTGGGGCTATGCCACGCACAAGGACCGCATCACCAAGCCTATGATCCGCAAGAAGATCACCGATCCATGGCAGGAGGTGTCCTGGAAGGAGGCGGTAGACTACGCTGCGGGCGAGTTCAAGCGCATTCAAGCTCAATACGGCCGGGATGCGGTCGGCGGCATCACGTCCTCACGTTGCACCAACGAAGAAACGTTCTTGGTGCAGAAGCTGGTGCGTGCGGGCTTCGGCAACAACAATGTCGATACCTGTGCCCGCGTCTGCCACTCGCCGACTGGCTACGGACTGAAGACCACGCTTGGCACCTCGGCCGGGACGCAGGATTTTGCATCCGTCGATGATGCGGATGTCATCGTGGTTATCGGAGCCAACCCGACAGACGGGCATCCGGTCTTTGCCTCCCGCATGAAGCGGCGGCTGCGCCAAGGCGCGCGCCTCATCGTCGTTGATCCGCGTCGTATCGATCTCGTGAAGTCACCACACATCCAGGCGGATTACCATCTGCCCCTGAAGCCCGGCACAAACGTGGGGATGATCAATGCCATCGCGCACGTGATCGTCACCGAAGGCTTAGTGAATGAGGACTACGTCCGTGAGCGCTGCGATTTGGGCGACTTCGAGAGTTGGGCGCGCTTCATCGCCGACGAACGCCATTCGCCCGAGGCGGTGGAGGATCTGACCGGCGTTCCGGCTGCAGATGTACGGAATGCCGCCCGGCTCTATGCCACGGGCGGCAATGCAGCGATTTACTACGGTCTGGGTGTGACAGAGCATAGCCAGGGTTCAACTATGGTTATGGGCATGGCTAACCTCGCCATGGCCACTGGCAATATTGGTAAACCCGGCGCCGGGGTGAACCCCTTGCGCGGACAGAACAACGTGCAGGGATCCTGCGACATGGGCTCGTTCCCGCACGAGTTCTCCGGCTACCGGCATGTCTCCGACGATGCGACCCGGCAGATGTTCGAGGCGTTCTGGGGCGTGCCGCTCCAGGGCGACCCAGGCCTTCGGATTCCCAATATGCTCGACGAGGCCATGGCCGGGGCGTTCAAGGGCCTCTACATTCAGGGCGAGGACATCGCACAATCCGATCCGGACACGCAGCATGTGACGGCAGGGCTGGCAGCGATGGAGTGCATCGTCATTCAGGACATCTTCCTGAACGAGACCGCCAAATACGCGCATGTGTTTCTGCCGGGCTCCTCATTCCTGGAGAAGGATGGCACCTTCACCAATGCGGAGCGACGCATCAACCGCGTGCGGAAGGTAATGCCGCCGCTTGGAGGCTTGGCTGATTGGGAGGTCACGATGGCGCTCTCGAATGCACTGGGCTTCGCGATGCACTACAAGCACCCCAGTGAGATTATGGACGAAATCGCCCGGCTCACGCCTAGCTTTGCAGGCGTGTCCTACGATAAGCTGGATCACCTCGGCTCGATTCAGTGGCCGTGCAACGATGCCGCTCCAAACGGAACGCCGATGATGCACGTAGACCGATTTGTTCGTGGCAAAGGCAAGTTCATGATCACGGAGTTCGTGCCCACCGAGGAGCGTACAGGGCCGCGTTTCCCGTTGATCCTGACAACAGGTCGTATCCTGTCGCAATACAACGTTGGCGCTCAGACGAGACGCACGGAGAACAGTCGCTGGCACGAGGAGGATGTGCTGGAAATTCATCCGTTTGACGCAGAAAACCGTGGCGTCCTGGACGGTGATCTTGTCTCTCTCGAAAGTCGGTCGGGCGAGATCGCTCTTCGGGCCCAGATCAGCGAGCGCATGCAGCCAGGGGTAGTCTACACAACCTTCCACCATGCCAAAACCGGCGCAAATGTCATCACGACTGACTACTCGGACTGGGCTACGAACTGTCCGGAGTACAAGGTGACGGCGGTGCAGGTGCGCCGGACGAACCGGCCCTCTGATTGGCAGGCACGTTTCTTCGAAGAGGATTTTGCCCTTAAGCGGATCGGCCCCGATGTCGACGCTGCCGAATAGGATAGGGCTGCAGCTGCCGCAGGTGGAGGAGGCAGGGGCCACAATAATCTGCTTTGAGGGTGGCGAGATAGTCTCAGGTCTTCGCCCGATAGCGGCCGAAGTGCCGGTCGCCCTCACCTTTGGCGGGATCCCGTTCGCCGTGATGATGACGACGCCATCTGACCTGGAGGATTTTGCGGTCGGCTTCAGCCTGACAGAGGGCATTATCCAACGAGCCGACGACATTCGCAGTGTTCAGCTTGAGCAGGAAGAGCGGGGCCTGCGTCTGGTGATCGACCTTATCCCGGAACGGTTGCACGAGCATCTGGCGCGAAAGCGAGCTCTGTCTGGGCGCACCGGCTGCGGCCTCTGCGGGATCGACGATCTGGATGCGTTGCCCAAGGCTCGCATGCCTGTTGGCAGGGCGCCGAGTATCCCGCTGACCTCCATCCGCACGGCACTTTCCATGCTTGAAGGAGCGCAGTCCCTGAACGCGCTTACCCGAGCCGTACATGCGGCGGCTTGGGCCGATCTGGATGGGACCGTCCACTGCGTTCGCGAAGATGTTGGCCGGCATAACGCGCTCGACAAGCTCATCGGCGCACTCTGCCGCGACGGCACAAACCCGAACAGCGGCTTCGTCATTGTCACAAGCCGCTGCTCCTTTGAGCTTGTCGAGAAGATTGCTGCTTTCGGCACACGGACACTCGTGGCGATCTCGGCACCTACGTCATTGGCGCTTGAACGGGCGCGGCTGCTCGACATTACACTCGTTGGCATCGCCCGCAGCGATGCCGTCACAGTGTTTCATGGCGTCGAGCGCATCTGCAGACAGGATGTCCAACATGAGCACTGACAAGCTGGCTCGCATGGCTAACCAGATCGCGTCCTTCTTTCGGTCCTATCCGGAAGATCAGGCAATCACAGGTATCCACGACCATCTGGTTGCGTTCTGGACGCCCGCTATGCGCTCGGCTCTCCTCGAAGTCACACGCCGGGAAAGCCATGGATTAGATCCGCTTGTCGCGAAGGCGATGCTGACGTTCCAGGCCGGAAAGAGCCCTATTGAAAAGGAGGTAGCAAGTCCGGAGATGGGTGGCGAACTCGGCAGCGATGCAGGGTAAGAGCAGCACACCATGTCTGCAAAGGCCGCAGCACCCTCAAACCGCGTGAGTTTAAGTTTGGTTACATTTGCTATGCTTCAAGAATTCTAAGTCGCCGATCTACATGGGAAGAGCCTCTAACTTTTAATCAGAGGGTCCTGGGTTCGAGTCCCAGCGCGCTCACCAAACTTCTCAATGACTTACCGGCACATTGAGATCGCATCGCAAGGCTTGCAGAATTCGCCGTGCGCACTCCGTGCACACCAGACGGCTGCGAGTCTTTGAGCGACTCCTGGTGCGCTCTCCATTTCGAGATGTAGGGGTGGGAGAACGCTCAGAGGTGCTTAGCTGTTTGACGTCCAGGTGTTGTGCCAGCGGTTTGCTGCCAAACGACCCATCGATCTCCTGATCCGGCCGGAAGAAGAATGCCGAGGCGGGACAGAGTGGTTGCCCAAGCGGCGACTGCATTGGCCGGATGGTCAAAGGGCGTGCCGTCCGCGCGAATAGCGGCCGACTCTGCGTCAGTGAGTCCGCTGAACCGGCGCCGCAACCAACCCCGCTGCCGGATCTTCCGCAAGGCACCGGTCGTCGTGATCAGGGGTTTGCCTCCCGAAGCCGCCAGATCCACAGCATCCGCCAGGATAACGGCCTGCCAATCGCGCGGCGGGACCGTGAAGCAGCCGATCCCCGGCACCTCGATACCAACGGCATGAGCCAAGTGGCGGCCGACGATCCGGTCGTACGCCAAGCAGGTAGTCCGCATTGAGCGGACCTCCGCACACGCTGCCAGGTAGGCTTTCCGTAAGGGAGCGGCTGCCCGGGCCAGGACCTGATCCCGCTCACAGGCTCGTCTCTCCCGCTCAGCTTGGGCTGCGCGGAGCTTGGGGTTGTGCAGCCATTTCCGAGAAGCCGTCGCGAGGATGGCCTCCTCGAGGTCCGCGCGGGAGGTGTCCCGAGGAAGCCCCGACAAATCAACCTCAATGGCAGCCACATCCATGGTCACGATCCGGGCGATCTTCGCCTCATCGCAGGCATGCGTGACCAGGAACTCGACCAGGAGGTGACGCTCGCCCTTGCGGACAATCACATCCGGCACGATCCCGCCGAGCCTGCTCTCCAGGAGAGCAGCATCGAAATGGTAGGCTCCTCCTGGGTGTCCAACCCATTTGCCTGGCCCCTCGCCGACCACCAGGGGCGGGAGGTCGAGTTCAAGCCGGCGGGCGAGCACCTCCTTGGCAAACTTGTGCAGGGCTGTTTCCGGTCCGGTCTGGCAGGACCTGCCATCCTCAACCCCATAGTGCCCGAAGTGGTGGTCTTGTTTATCACCCTTGCGGGCCACGAGACGGGTTCCGCATCCTGGGCAGGTGCAACTGCACCCAAGACCGGAGGAGACCTCTGATATGTGAGCCATCGTGCCGTCCGCCCGCTCTCCGAGCACGAGGCTCTCCCGCCCGTCGCGACAGATGAAGCCGGTCAGAGGCGGTACATTAGGAGACGTTGATGACTGCTCTGGGTTCATTGGGCGTGAAGCAAGCTCACAGGACTCGAAGGCGATAGAGCGGAAACGTTGCGATCGACGAAACAGTGCCGGACACTAGCTGTTCAGGATAGCTAGTGTCGATTGCTCAAGGAGGAATCCATGGCGGAAGCACCCGAGAACTTGCCCTCTGGCGCTAGTAGGATCGCCCAGTTCTACCCCGACATCTGGAATGCCTTTGCCGCCCTTGGGCAGACCTGTTCCGAGGCTGGTCCAATCGAAGGCCACACGCTTCGTCTTGTGAAGCTTGCCCTCGCCATCGGAGCCCTGTCCGAGGGTGCGGTCCACTCGCATACTCGCCGCGCTCTTGCTGAGGGCGTTTCCAAAGACGAGCTTAAACAGGTGGCGCTGCTTGCCATTCCGACACTTGGGTTCCCGCAGGCTGTGAAAGCGCTGACATGGATCGAGGACATTACGGATCCGTCATCAGGCGGGAGCAGGCCATAAAATCTAGCTCGCTCGTTCATTCCAGCATGCAGGGATTGGTCGCCGATAGTGGAAGGATTAGCCAGTGGCTGCAAAAGCCTAGCTTGCCGCCGTGGCTGTACCTAAGCGTCCCAAGCCAGTGGTTATTGCACTCTCAGCTCACCTACGGCTGTGGAGTTGCAGCTGTGAAGGGTGCTGCGCTTGGTGGAGCACCTGTTCCAGATGTGTTCCCAGTAGTCGGTGGCGTGGCAAGCTGCTGCCTTGCGCCGGCCAGTTGGCTTT
>NZ_JAEQMY010000144.1 GCF_016743775.1 Microvirga aerilata
CCACTGGCTCAACGCGTTCGCGGCTTGAACCATCGAATGGGACTCGGCCGATCTTAATCGAAGATCCAGTCGTGATCCCCACACAACAAGGAGCCTGTTCCTCTCAAGCCGCTCGGCAGGCTTAACAGGCAACATGAGAGGTCGTGGGGCAGTCGATCGGCAGGCTAGGATCTATAACGGGTCGATCACAGTCATCCATCGTTGTTTGCGTCCGAACGATCCTGTTCCCGCCGGATAGCTTTTGATCCGCGCCACACCTCTTCATAGAGCCCGGCATGCTGTCGCTACGCACTGCGCTGATAATTTAATCGACGCGAGGAGCAGCGCGCAGACAGGCCGCTGCGGTCCCGCCATATGCCCGAGCCAGACCGCCGCTGCCAAGCAGCACTCCGCCAAACCAACGCGTCACAACCACGGCCACATGGTCGAGTTCGAGCCGATCGATGGCTTGGAGGATCGGCTTGCCAGCCGTGCCGCTGGGTTCGCCATCATCACTGAAGCGGTAGGTCTGACCAGCCCGCCAAGCCCAGCAATTGTGGTTAGCGTTCAGATCGGAATGGGCGGTGACAAACCCTCTAGCCGCCTGCTCGTTGGCGAGCGGGCCCGCCACGGCGATGAACCGGCTCTTCTTGATCACCTGCTCAAGCGATGTGGTTTGGTCCAGCGTAAACATGGGGCCCGCATTACACCCATCGTGCTGGCCAGGTAAGCTGAATCTCGCATCGATACGTCGGGCTCAATCCAGACCTGATGGGGCTCTTCGATCTCGGCTGCATTCGGGTCAGCCAGACGGATCGCATCACACGATGCCCTATTCTCCTGAGCGGGTTCGGCCGGTGAGTTCCCCGGCCTTAGGTAGCAAAGACCACCAAGTTCTCTAATGTCGCGGAGATCTTCCGCTATACCCTATGATGACAGGCGCGCCTCCAGAACCATGTTGAAGGGTCCCGTGACTACCCTTCTGACCTGCGTGAAGCCACCTGACCGGATGACCTCCGAGAGCTTTGCCTCGCCCGCCTGAGCCCCCAATCCTTCGCCCACTTCCTGATCGAGTGAGGTTGGCACGCAGATCATGGTCGACGCATTGTAATAGAGGCGGCCAACGGGGTTCATGTTCTCTTCGGGCCGGTCACCCGCAATGGGTTCCACAATCATCCATGAGCCGTCCTTCTTGAGGATGCGGCGCATGTGATCGGCGCAACCTCGAGGATCGCCCATGTCATGAAGACAGTCGAAACTGGTCACGAGGTCGAAGCCCGTATCCTTGATTTCCTTGGCTGTTGCCGCGACGAACTTGACCCGGTCATCCACCCCATGGGTCCGGGCATGGCTCTCAGCCTCTCCGATCGATGGCTCATGGAAGTCATAGCCGACGAAGGTGGCATTCGGGTACGCCTTCGCCATCAGGATCGTCGAGAAACCGACGCCGCACCCGACGTCAGCGACCCTGGCACCGGACGCGAGCTTCTCCTCGATGCCTTGGAGTGCCGGCAGCCAGGTCTGCACGATATTGTTCACGTAGCCGGGGCGGAAGAACGCTCCAGTCGCGCAGAACAGGCATCCTGCCGAGTCGCCCCAGCGAACGCCTCCCCCGGTCCGAAAGGCGTGTTCGACCTTCGGTTCTCCCTCGATCATCGCGGCCGCGAGATCGAAGGCGCCTTCGAGGTAGACGGGACTGTCCTCGTTGACGAACACCATCGCCTGCTCTGGCGAGAGACTGAACATCTGAGAGGTGCTGTCGTAGTCGATATACCCATTGGCGGCTTGCGCCAAAGCCCACTCCCTAACGTATCGCTCCGTCAGTCCGCCTGCGGCAGCCGCCAAGCCTGAAGCCGAAATCGGGCCGGTTCGATGCAGCGCCTTAAACAGACCTAGTCTCAGGCCGACCCTGACGGTTGGTATGCTGTACGCCCCGCCGAGGTCGCCGAGCATTTTGCCAACGAACGACTGAAGTTTAGCCTCATCAAGCCGTGCCATGTCATTCCCTCCCCAATAGCCCGTTAGCTGCCAAGGGAAACGCAAGCTGCGTATGACGCACCAGTGAACGCTCTAAGAGCGCGGAGTATAGGCGAAAGGCGCGGTTCTGTCACGGCAACACCCGCTGCGTGCAGCTTCGGCCGCTCATCCGGGGGGCAGGGATCCCTCAGCCAGGGTGAGAGGTGCGGTGGTTTTTGCTGCTTAATGCCGTTAAATGGGCGGTTCCATGGATGGCCGCGCAGACTTTCAAAGACTAGTCCATGTCATAAGGAGGATCGCGTTATGTCACAGCAAGCTGGATATCCGGAAAGCCAAAGCCAAGCTGGACCAAACCCGAGCCGCCATGCCTTTACGACTGGTCTGTCACAGGCGGAACCCTGATATCACCTTCTGTGACGCGGAACCGTGATCCAATCCTGACCGTCCTGCGACGGCTTCTTCCCCAGAGTGAGACGGTTTTGGAGATTGCCAGCGGAACAGGGGAACACGCCGTCTACTTCGCCGCTGCACTCCCACACCTACAATGGCAGCCCACTGACTATGAGGAGCAGGCTCTCAGCAGCATCGCTGCTCATCGTGCCGCCTCGGGCTTGTCCAATCTTCTTGCGCCCCTGATGCTCGACGCTGCCGCTCCGGAATGGCCTGTGAAGCAGGTGGATGCCGTTGTGGCCATCAACATGCTCCAAGTTTCTCCTTGGCCCGTAGTGCAAGGGCTGATGGCAGGAGCAGGACAGGTGATCTCGCCGGGAGGGATCCTCTACCTCTATGGGCCTTTCAAGGAGAATGGCGCGCATACGGCTCCAGGCAATGAGGCCTTTGACCACAACCTCAAGCTACGAAACCCGGAGTGGGGCGTTCGCGATATTGGAGAGGTAGCCGACCTCGCACGAACCTACGGGCTGGATCTTGTTGAGCGGGTTGTGATGCCCGCCAACAACCTGACCCTTGTCTTTCGGCGCTGATCTGTCTTGATTTTGCGCGGTGCTGGTGCGGGTCAAAGAGTCACGAACAGCAAATGAAATGAAGGTCTGCTCACCACCTCATGAGCAGACCGAAGAGCTTCTTCCGAAGAGTGCCACATGGAGACCTTATGCGGTGGCCTATTCTGGCAATTCGGGATAGGCCAGTCCCCTCTTCTCAAGCTTAAGCGGATGGCATCTGCTAACGTGGCTGCACTTGGGTTGAGAGGACGCCTGCCATGAGGATGTGGATCTCCATCGCCGCTGCCGCATTTGCCATCAGTCTGCCCCCCTCTGCCAGAGCACAAGACCGGCTCCTTGAGGAGACCGTCAACTTCACGGGGGCGATCCTCTACTACAGCCTTGGCGTGCCCGGTCTCATTATCGGAGCCGTGCGCAATGGCGAGACGGCCGTTGCCGGCTTTGGGCGGGTCAGCGACGATGTGGATCGGCCTCCTGATGGCGACACCCTGATGCGCGTGGGATCGATCACGAAGGTCTTCACCGGTACGGCTCTGGCAAGCTTGGCGGCTGACGGGACAGTGCAATTGACAGACCCGCTCGACAAGCATTTCGGCTGGAACGTATCCGTTTCGGCTCAGGATGGTCGGACCATCCGTCTCATCGACCCCGTCACGCATACCAGCGGCTTGCCGCGGGAGATCGAGCGCCCCCGAGCCCACCGGAAGATCCGATGAGGACCCTCACGAAAGACGAGTTCGTGGCCAATCTGCAACGGGACCGGCTTCTGTTCACCCCGGGAACAGGCGCGCTATACTCGAACTTTGCCTTCGATCTGCTCGCGACAGCCCTGTCCTCCGCGGCCAAGCGCCCCTACGAGGATCTGCTGCGCGAGCGCGTTCTACGCCCTGCGGGGCTGACGGCAAGTTCCTTCTCGCCCACCGAGGCCCAGCGATCCAACCTGATGCAGGGCCACGATTTTGATGGCAGCCCCATGCCGGTGGTTCCCACAAGTCCGATGGCTGGTGGCTCAGGCGGCCTCTACTCCTCAACCAACGACATCCTGCGCTGGCTGATCTGGCATCTGGATCGAACCGATGCGACCAGTGCCGAGGTCCGCCTTCTCGACCATACGGCCTACGTCGCGCGCGATGGATTGCATCCCGTCTCAGGCCTGGACGAGTCCGGTCACATGGACGCGGTGGGGCTTGGCTGGATCATCATGCAGCCTGAGGGCAGCAGGCCCTTGATCCTTCAGAAGGCCGGCGGCTTGCAGGGCGTCTTCACCTACACGGCATTCTCGCCGACCCGAGACATCGGCGTGTTTGTCGCGATCAACCGGTTCAATTTGCCGGCCGCCATGACCATGGCCAAGGAGGTCAATGACCTCATCAGCGAACTTACACCACGCTAATGCAAGCCCTGGCGAGCAGGCAGCACGCCGCCACCGAGACCTGATTGGCGGCATGAGTCATCAACGTGTCCCTACCGGCTCATCCCGGCGATAGCAGGAAGGGTTGATCACCATGGTACGATATCTTCTCCCGCTCCGTTTCCTCATGCTGCTGGCCTGTCTTTGGGCCCTGCTTGGGGCGATTCTGATGTTCGGCCTTGCCGGCGCCAAACTCCAACATGCCGCCGAGGCTCTATGGCTGGGCGGTTTTGGACAGGCAAAAACAATTACGGCTGCGGTCATGGGCGCAACGGACGCCTCCCTGTTCGGCGTGGTGCTGATCATCTTCGCCTACGCGATCACCTTTGGCTTCGTGTTCCGGCTGAATAGCCGTGCACGTGAGAGGGTGCCGGGATGGATGCAGATTGAGAACGTCAGCGAGCTCAAGCACGCGCTGATTGAGGTGATTATCGTTTACCTGGTGGTCGACTTCGCGACCGATCTCGCCACGGGGGACAGCGTCCTGGCTTGGGAGAGCCTAGTGAAGCCTGTCTCGGTCGTGCTGATTGGAGCCACGTTGCGGCTCATGGCTGTTCCTCAATCGCATGAGCATCAGCACCCAGAAGGTGGGTCCTTGCAGGCTCTTCCGCCCTCCAGCAGAGATACTGCCCACAGCCCAGAGAAGCGCCTCAGCCGGTAGCAGGCTCTCCGCTGCGGAACCGCCGATTTGTTGCTGGATTGCTCTGCCGTAACAGGCTCAGCAGCCTGTAAGGTGGGGGAACATATGCTCCAAGAGCCTCAACACTCCCTTGGCGTCCTCGACCTGGCTCGGTGGCTGGCCGGGCCAGCTCGCATTGGGCTCACTCCCGTCGAGATCGTTGCAGGATGCTGCGAAAGGCTGGTGGCCGCTGGCGTGCCGCTTTATCGGGTGCGCGTCGGCCAGCGCCTTGCCAATCCTCTCATTGGAGCGTGGGGCGTGATTTGGGTGCGCGGGTCGGGAGCCGAGGAGTACACTGTCCCCCGCACTATATTGGCGACAGGCTCATACACGGGCAGCCCCTTCGAGCGTGTCGTCAAGACACGCACCCAATTTCGCCGCTCGCTCCGAGACCTCGATGCCGCACATGACCACCCGGTACTTGTCGAGTTGGCGGCCGCAGGCAGTGCAGACTACTTGGCCATACCCATTGCGTACGGAGACGGCTCGGTCCAGGGAGCCTCCTTCACGACCGACAGGATGCAGGGCTTCAGCCCGCGGGAGGTAGCATTCATTGAGGAGTTGAGCCCCTTTCTTGCCGCAGCGCTGGAGCCTGCCGCAATGCGCCGCTCGGCCGAGAGCCTTCTTCGAACGTACCTTGGCGATGGTCCAGCCACGCGCGTCATGGCAGGTGCTATCCGGCGGGGCGACTGGATCGAGATCGAAGCAGCCGTGCTGCTAACGGACCTGCGAGGATACACAGCTCTCTCCGAGCAGTTGCCGCCTGATCAACTGCTGGACCATCTTGGCCGGTATCTTGAGCTTGTTGTCGGGGCAGTCCAATCGGAGGGCGGTGATGTGCTGAAGTTTGTTGGCGATGGGGTTCTCTCGATCTTTCCCGTTGGAGAGGGCGGGCGACCGGAGGCCGTCGGCGGGGCTCTCCGTGCCCTTGAGGCTGCTTTGACGAGAACTGATCCGGTCGGCGACCTGCACTTTATCGGATGCCTGCATGTTGGCTCCGTGACCTACGGCAACATCGGTAGCCCAGACCGTCTGGACTTTACGGTGGTTGGTCCGACGGTCAACCTGGTCAGCCGCTTGGAAATGGTCGCGAAGAGCACAAGCAAGGTGGCAGTCTGCTCCCGGGAGGTGGCTGCCCTTCTTCCCGCCGAGGCTGCAAGCGCATTTGGTACCTTTGCGTTGAGGGGTGTTCCAGACGTGCAGACTGTCTTCCAGTTGCGCGGACTTGGCGAGCACACGTTAAACCCTTTGTGACGGTCCTGAACGGCACCGGGCGTGGTGCCGCCCTCCTTCAGGCGCAGATACCGGAGGCGCTGGGATTGGTTCTCTTTTCAACCCATGGATATCCCACACAGCCATTCCGGAGCGTGCAAGGTCTCACACACTTCGGACCCGTGTTTGATGCAAGACAGTCTACGAAGGCCCGTACCGGGTCAAACTGAGCCGTTTGGCGTGGCTTTATGAAGGTCAGCTTACCCTTCGACCGCCGAAATCCGGCTAGGGTCAGCTTGGTGCCAAATCCTGACCCTCACCGGGGGCTCTTTGGCATCTCATCGAACGCGAGGTACTGCAACCAAACTGCCAAAAAATGAGTGAATGACCATCAGGAAACCCGTACATCGCAACCGGTATCAACTATAATGCTGGCTCGTACTGACACCTGAGCCTGAATACGAGTTTTGCGCCATGCAGGATCTCGTTTCACGGGCAATGGTGGAGACCCAGATGGTTCCATGATCTTGGTGCAAAACGGGTAGGGCGACAACGGGGGCTGCTATGTGGAGAGGATCATGGCAATTCTCTATGGAGATGACTGGCCCGACCTCATCGACGGCACCAACGGCCGTGACTTGATCTACGGCTACGGCGGTGACGACGATATCTATGCCGGCTGGGGCTACGATCTCGTTTTCGGCGGCAGCGGTGACGACTACATCAATGGCGGCACGGGTGACGACGATCTTTACGGGGGTTCCGGGCAGGACCGTCTCATCGGCGGCAGTGGCTACGATGTGCTGCTCGGCCAAGCTGGCAACGATGATCTGTACGGCGGATCCGGCTACGACGACCTCTTTGGCGGCTCCGGCCTGGACTACCTGAACGGCGGCTCCAGCGATGATTGGCTCAACGGCGGAAGCGGACGGGACTGGCTTGTGGGGGGCACAGGCGTGGACGTGTTCGTCTTTGACCGTGGCTCATCGGGGATCAGGACGGCAAGCGCGGATACCATCGCCGACTGGAATGCGTCAGTTGACTGGCTCGACATGAGCATCAGGGGGACGTCGACCAACTATCGGGAAGCCAGCACAACCGCGACCTCAGTTGCAGCGGCAGCCGCTCAGGCCGAGAGCACGTTCACGAGCGCGAGCGTTGCTCATGTCTTCTTGTACAACCCAACGACAGACCGCGGCTATCTGCTCTCCGATCTGAATAACGACAACCGCTTCGAAACGGGTGTGGTACTGCGTGGTGCAGGCAGTGCAGCCGATATGAACTATCTGTTCATCGTCTGACCGGCAGACCTGTCAACTGGCAGCAAGAGGCGTCAATCAGGCCCCTCTTGCTGCGCCTTCACCAACTTCACCGCCCGCACCCATCCCGCCCAGCGGTCGCTGCCGAGATTTAGTACTCGCAAACCTGAACGAGGCGACGGACAACCCGGCCCCACGGGTCGATGACCCGGCGTCGGGCCCAGTAGCACTCGCTGTCATAGGCCGCGCCCGCGTACAGGTACGGGTAGTTGTAGCCGTAGTAGGGATAGCTCAGCGCTCCAAGCGTCAGGCCAGCGAGCAATGCGCCTCCATAATAGGGATGGCCCCTGCCGTAGGAGCCGCCATAGTACGGGTAGCGCCAGCCGCGTCCATAGTAGCCACGATCGTAGGGCCGACCGACACTGACAACACGGCCATAGCCGCCGAAGCCAGGACCGGCGATGGCAGGCCGGAAGCCGCCGCGGCGACCCTCAAAGGAGCCTCCACGGAAGCTCGGCCGGCCAGCAAGCGCGGTACCGCCGAAGCCGCTTGGCCCCGCCATTCCGATCCGGGGCAAGCCGCTTATAGGAGGACGGGGAACCATCGCTCCTCCGCCGCTTCGGAAGCTTGGTGCACCGCCTCGGAACCCGGGCCCACTGCGTTGGGCAACTGCAATATCTGGGATGAGAAAGGCGCTTGCCGCAAGAATCCCCAACGCCACGAGAGACTTGTTCATCGCTCTCCTCCGTGTCCGGCTAGAGCATTGGACGAGAAGTCGGATCCGATGAGTTCTGCACCTCAGCAATCCCGAAGCCGCCGGTGGTGCCTCCGCTTAAAGGTCCGACGCTCTAGGGCAAACATTCTAGCACAACACAGCGATTGACGGAGGATCGAAATCGCGATGAGCGAACGCATTCTTTGGGTCTCAGCAACCCGGAGCAGACCACTCGCCTCGCTGATAGCTTCCAAAAGGATGGCCTGATCGGGGACAGATCTCCCGCGCTGCTGATCATGAGTGAGGTCAGATCGCCCGGTCATGTCCAAGGCTGGGTAGACCTCTTCCCCTGCTCAGACTCGGCCTGCCCCTTGCAAGCCATCCACTCTCGCGAGGAGATTAGCGCCACATTGGCCAGCTTCCGGAACCTCGTACAGGTAGACAGTCCCATCGGATTGCTCGTTCACACATGAACATTGCCGAAGGCCAGTTCGCCCTCCCCCTTCGGCCGACGCAGCGAGGCAAACAGGACCCAGCCAT
>NZ_JAEQMY010000145.1 GCF_016743775.1 Microvirga aerilata
ATGAGGGAGCCTTCGTCACCGATGGCAGCCCACCCCAACTCGAAGCCTTCCAAGTCGATCCGTGATGGCTGTTGGCGCTCCCCGCCTTCCGGCAGGGACAGGCGTGCAGCCTGAACCGTTCATAAGAAACGGCCATGACCCTGATTATGTTTTAGTATATTATTTCTGCAGAGGGTTAAAATTTCGTGCTTTGTTGGCCGTGGATCTTCAACGGGAGCCCGTTTGGTCCAGTTCAGTACATCAAGCGCTACTGCAAGCCAGAATCATTGCTCCGCCACGCGATGCCGCCGTAGCTGGAGACATCTCAGCTCGCGCTCGGAGAAGAAGCATCCCGTAGTTTACTTTGCTCTGAATTTAAGCCCGTCACGCAGCATTTTTAGTATACTGATCCAAGAAACTATGCTTTATGCTCATCTCGACAGAACTGTTACAAAGCTCCATTTCGCGTGCTACAAGTTGGGGCGGAGCTCGGCTCTGTATTGAAATCAAGATCCGAAATAGAAGATCGGGCTGAATTCTTGTTAGGGGCAAAGATCCATGACTACGCTGGGCCGTATTGGTCTTATAGCGGATGACGATCCGTATTTTAGGATGGCCGTAGGAGCGATCCTCAATCGGCAGTTCGGCTTCACGGAGATTATAGAGGCAGCCTCACTTGATGAAGCCGTGGAATGCTTAGCCACTAATCCAGATATCTCCACGGCTCTGTTCGATCTCTCCATGCCTGGGATGCGAGCGCCGACGAACTTAAGGGCCGTACGCGAGTGCTTCCCTAAAACGCGTATTGCAGTCATATCAGCCTCAAACGCCCGTCGCGACATTCTCCTTGCCCTTGAGGCAGGCGTGCATGGCTATATGCCCAAAAATCTGAGTATCACAGAGTTGACTGCTGCTCTGCGAACGGTTTTTGACGGGAGCATATTCGTTCCGGCTTCATTGGCGGATATACCCTCAACGTCTGAGTCATACTCCGAGGAACAATTTGCAGCAGACCCGTTGGAACCATCCGGCATGGTCAATCCTCTAACGCCACGGCAGCAGGAAGTGCTCGAACTACTGGTACAAGGCAAGACGAACAAAGAAATCGCGCTGGCGCTCAAACTGGGGGAGGGCACGATAAAAATTCACATGGCAGCGATCTTCCGTTACTTCGGCGTCAATAACCGTGCAGCCGCTGCGGTAGCGGGAGCACGGCCTTACACCGACCGTCAGCGACCTCTTATGCAAGAGGTTTAGATCGACGCATGCGGCGGCTCTGTTGGTGTCCATAGGTGAAGGAGATGCGCGAAATTGCGCCTCTATCGCGGCTGTCCCGCAACAGCCTATTGTGGCGTTTTCTTCTCATCGGCGTTGTTGCACTGGCTCCTTTAAGTGCCGCGCTCCTGCAGTTCGCCAGTGATGACCGCAAGCAGGCATTAAAAGCTGCCAGCGAGAAGGCTGAGATCATAGCTGCCAACATCGTTGACGATCACAACCAACTCGTCCAGCAGGCACAGGATGTGCTGAAGTATCTAATCTTTGCAGAAGAAATCCGATTCCGATCACCGAGCTGTAGCAAGCTTCTTCAGCACTCAGTCGAGATGAACCAGTGGATCAGATCTCTGCGCTTGTCCAACCCGGACGGCAGCGATTTATGCAGCGCTCGCCGCTTTGCGGATCACACTGAAACCATCAAGCAGACTTTGTTCAAGAATAGTATGGACGGAGAGGCGTTCGTCATCAGTGAGCTTTGGATTGATCCAGAGAGCCAGGCGCTCGGTATAACAGCCGCTGCGCCGGTTTTTGAAGGCCAGATTTTTGTCGGAATACTATCAGCTGACATAGATTCCGCAGTCTTTCGCAATAGCTCATCAGGTTATTTGAGCCCTGATCTTGGCATCAGTATGTTTGTTGTGGATCGTAACGGCGCCCTTCTAGGCCACCATCCACCTGTTGACAGCCTTAACAGCACAAGATTTCTCAACACACCCGCTGGCCAGGAAATATCGGTGGGAGCCCGGGAGACCGCGGGACCCGCCGAGGTCTTCGGAACACCCCGCTTAATTGCCTCTCGGACTTTGCCACAGCTCAACGCGACTCTGGCTGTCGGCTTCAGCAGAACTTCCGTTCTTGCGCCTACCGATAAAGCGCTCCGCTATCGGGTTGTTCTGATTTCTCTCATTGTAACCGGATCCCTAGTGCTTGGCCTGCTAGGCGTCGAGTGGCTAATTCTTCGACCGTTGCGCAACCTTGCTGAAGTCGTCGAAGCACTAAAGCGCGGTGATTTCAGCGTCCAATCGCCTTACAAAGGCTTTGGTGAAGTCCGGATCCTAGAGCGAGCGTTTGGCCGTATGGCGAAAGCCGTCGCGGACCGCGAGCGTGAGTTGCTAAACGCGAAAAATGTGGCCGAGAAAGCATCGGAATTGGCAAACGTCGCCAGTAAAGCCAAAACGGACTTTCTGGCTTCTATGAGCCATGAGATCCGAACTCCCCTAAACGGAATCATCGGCTACACGGAATGTCTGCTCGACGAGATTAAGGACTCGAAGCAGCGACGCTACAGCGAACTGATTCAGGTGTCTGCTTCGGCATTGCTGACGGTGGCGAACGATATCCTTGATCTCTCAAGCATTGAGGCAGGTCAGGTTCGCCTTCTGCAGGCGCCTTTCTCGTTGATATCTCTTGTCGACAACACGGTTTCTATAGTGAGCAGTGGCGCGGGCAAGAAGGGAATTCCCATAAAAGCTGAGTTCGATCCACGCCTTCCAAAAACGGTAGTGGGAGATGAGGCACGCCTCCGTCAAATTCTGCTTAACCTCCTAAACAACGCCGTCAAGTTTACCCACGCGGGGCATATCAGAGCGGTCGTTGAGCACAAGGGACATATAGAAGCGGGAGAACGTGTCCGCATCTGGATCATCGACACAGGCATTGGCATTGCACCTGAGCAACATGAGCGGTTGTTCAAGCGTTTTTCTCAGGGAGATCCGTCTATTCGACGTGAGTTCGGAGGAACGGGTTTGGGACTCGCCATCTCCAAACGCCTTGTTGAACTCATGGGGGGAGCCATTGGAGTGGAAAGTGAGCAGGGAAGGGGGGCAAAATTCTGGATTGAGCTGACGCTCCCAAGGGCGGATGAGCTGCAGTCCCACGACATATTAACCAAAATTCCGGTCGCCGCACATCCGGCTCGCATTCTTGTGGCTGAAGACGTTGATATGAACAGAGAGTTGATCGAAGTCCTTCTTCGAGCGGCCGGTCATAAACTTGAGAGTGTCTCGAATGGGGTCGAGGTAGTCGCAGCAGTTCAATCGAGCCACTACGATCTCGTCCTTATGGACATCCAGATGCCCAGTTTGGACGGAATAACAGCCACAAGGATTATTCGCGAACTCGATCACCCGATGAGCAAAGTCCCGATTATCGCGATGACCGCGAACGTCTTACCGCAACAGGTGAGAGAATTCCTTGAAGCCGGTATGAACGACCACATTGGCAAACCAGTTAAACGGGATGATCTGATAAGAAAGTTGCGCCGATGGCTTCCTGCCGACAATTGTAGTGCCTCAAGCGGTGAGAGCCACCCGCTGAGGGCCGTCTTCCAGCAGCAGGCTCTCCACGAGCTTAGGGGGACGATTGGCTCAGAACGCGCGGAACAGTGGATCCAGAGATTCACTGAGCAACTAGGAAACACCTTTGCGCGAGATCAAATCTCCGCGGTCGACCCGCGACAAATCGCTAGAGATGCTCATGCGCTCACCCCCCAGGCAGCTCTCTTGGGCTTCATAGAGTTGGCCGAACTCTGTACAGCACTTGAGCAGGCTTGCCTCACCGCAGGCAACGTACCGCTCATACTGGGGAGGGTCTGTGTCGAAGCTCGCGCCGTACGGAAGTTCATCGCGGCTGGACGGTTGGCAGCCTCATAGCAGGTGAACCACCGAGGCTGCAATGTTGTACTTCGCAGTGCAGCATCAGACATCCACTCTACCGGAGTCGTGATGCTGCTATGGCATGCTGATCGGTCAACCAGTTGCGCAAGTCAAAGTGGGAAGATGTGTTGGGCATGAGGTTGCCTCGGTCGCCGACTGCGCATTGCGGGACCGCAGTATCAATCGCTGCCATAGGTCTAGGGAAGCTTGGGACTAGACTATCTGTCTGAATGGTTCTTTTCCTGAACCAATGGCATATTGCATCATGTACGGACTGCTATCCTCCGAGGCTGTACCTTGATTATCCGTCTTCTCGCTCGATGGGCAAACCGTGCCCGATCTATAGCCTTAATCACCAATTCGTTGCGAACTGGCGGGACTCAACCCTCCTTCGCTGGCACGCTAGCCTTTTGGCACGACAGCAGAGGCAACGTCGCTATTGCAACGGCACTTGCAATGCCAGCGCTCTTAGGGGCGATGGGGCTCGGCACCGAGATAGGCGTTTGGTACTATCGGCAGCAGACAATGCAGAGCGCCGCGGATAGCGCGGCCGTTGCGGCGGCTTCCGCTGGCTCTGCCAGTTACCAAGTAGAGGCACGTGGAGTCGCCACAAAGTACGGCCTTGTCCACGGGCAGGGGCACGTCTCTGTCGAGGTCCAGAATGCCGTGACCTGCCCGGCTGCTTCTGCAGGCGTCGTATACTCCGAGTGCTATAAAGTAGTTATTACCAGCTTCGTTCCTCTCCTTCTCTCACCCTTGGTTGGATACGGGGGCAATGCCACAGTGCCAGAGGGTGGTAAGTTGGTACCCAAAACCCAGCTCGTTTCGACTGCTGTTGCAGCGCGGGTCAACACATCACGCAAATATTGTGTTGTTTCCCTTGGTCAAGCTGATGTGAAAGTTGACTTTGACGTCAACGGTGCTCCCAAGGCTGACTTGGCGGGCTGTGGGGTTATGTCGAACGAGAGCATGGTCTGCAACGGCACGGCGCGAGGGTTCGCAGCGTATGCAGACTCGCCTACTGGAGATAGCAGCGGATGTGGGGAAGTCGCCCATAGGACACCTTCCCAAGCGATCGGGGACTCATTTGCCAAACTAGCGGACAACACACCAATTCAACCCTGCGCCTCTAGTAACAACCTAGATGCACCGCCTGCCGCCGCTGGGATAACTTATTGTGGCGATGTAACGTTGAACAAAGATGTTACCATTACGGCCCCTACGGTCATTGTAATCAAAAGCGGACGGCTCAATCTTAACAGTCATAAACTGACCGGTTCTGCACTGACGATCATATTCACGGGCGTAAACGGCTATGTCGAAGGTAAAGGTACGCTCGATATCACTGCACCAACTAGCGGCGACTGGAAAGGTGTGGCTCTGTACCAGCACCCTGATGCACAGAGAGTAGACTTTACGTTGTCAGGTAGCCAGCAAGAAATGAACGTAAAAGGGTTGTTCTATTTCCCGAACGCGCACCTGACACTAAACGGAGCAGTTAACAAAGACGTTGTCCCCGCTCCCTGTCTCATGATGATGGTCGGAAGTCTTAAGGTTGACGGCGGCGGATTTTTCTCAGACAGCGCCCAGTGTACTGGCCTCATTGACCTGCCTTCAAAAGAACGTGGCCGACTTGTTGGCTAAAGCATCTGTCATGCGTCTCGTCGGCTGTCCCCTTCAGCGCTCCACCAAAGCGGAGCACTCTCTGCGTGGTCGCTTTTGGTTCGATCAGCGTGGAGCAACCGCGATTGAATTTGCGCTGGCCGCAGGAACTCTTGTCTTTTTGATCCTCAACGGCGTCGATCTCGGTCGCTACATCTATGTTCGAAGCCAAGTCGAGAACGCGACGCAAATGGGTGCGCATGGAATTTGGAAGCAATGTGACCCTATGAAACTTCCCATTGTGCCGAAGTGCTATAAAGATCAGGCGGCAGCGAAGGCAGCAGTCGTTAACATAATTGGCGCCATCGTAAAGGGCGTTACTAGCGAACATGTAACAGTGACTGAAGGATATTATTGCTCCGACTCAGCCGGTGCCCTGCACGCGGTTGTGGACGTAACTAAGCCTCCGGCTCAATGCCTGCCCGGAGTCGTCCCGGGGGATTACCTGCAAGTCCAGGTCGGCTACTCATTCAATCCGATATTTGGTGATCTGACAGCGGCCAGAATATTTGGTACTTCGATCTCGACGACCAGTTACATGCGGCTGCAATAAGATGACGTCTCGGATTCAATGCTTTCTAAAAGACGAAAAAGGGGCCGCGGCGCTCGAAATGGCCATGTTGGCGCCTGCATTCCTGACGCTTTTGCTAGGCATCTTCCAGGGCGGACTTCTAGTTTTCACACAGGCGAGCCTGCACTATGCTGTTCACAAGTCAGTCCGCTGTGTAGCATTGCAGGATGTCTGCCCAAGCCCCGCAAGTTACTACCTTGGTACTGGCGCAGCACCGGAGTTTACACCGGCCCAAGAGCCCTGCGGCCGCGCCCTGACGGCGACGGTGAGCTACACCTTCACTGTTTTGCTGTACCACAAGGAAATTCTGCTTTCCGCTAAAGCCTGTTTCCCCAACATCAGGGGAAGCTAATTCTTAGGCTGTATGTGCCACGATACTCATGGCCAGCTAAGAGGCTGGTGAGCAAATCTATTGCTCGATGTAAATCTCTGATTCAGAATAGATTTCGTGCTGGGCCGCTGCGGCGAGTATGGGCTGTTTCACGATCCGGGAGCCCCGACATGGATGATTGCCTTTATGCCAGCGTGCGGATTCCGATGAAGCCGGACGCTTATTCGAAGGTGAAGCCGGACACCTGTTCCGATTTCATTCCGGTCAGTGTTCCGATCTGAAGCCGGACACTCTCCTGGTCTAATCCTGGGTCATGGGAGATGGTGGATTGGGATGGTCCGGTCGTCAATCGGACGATGATGCGGCGGCCGGGGAACGCTGCTTGCGCAGGCTCTCGCCGGAGAGTTCAAACCGGTAAGCATTGTGGACGAGGCGATCCAGGATAGCATCCGCAATGGTCGGATTGCCGATGATCTCGTACAAGCGCTCGACTGTCTGGATGCGAGACCTCCTTGGCATGAGCGACGACCTGGAGGGCCTGGGGAAGTGCTCTGGGAACGGGTGGCTTGAAGCGCCCGTTGGCCAGCTTCGGCTCGGCAGCCAGGCGCCGTTGCACGACCTGCTCGGGTGATGCTCCCTTGAGCACGCGCTGACGTCTCCTGTTGTAGGCTTGGTTGAAGCCCTTGAGCAGGGTCTCGAGATCCCGATGGCTATAGATCGTAATCCCCGGCACCTCGCGCTGCACCCGGCCGTTGAAGCGCTCCACGAGACCATTATCGGGTATGAAATCTGCGGTGCCTTCTCGTCCGGCTGCTCTCCATAGGAGAACAGTGTTATGGTGAGCCCATCTGGGACACGGGGCACCGGGAGCACGAAAGTGCGGGCAGGCCGTCGACAGACATTGGGCTGAGAGCCCGAACTCGTTACATGGCCGCCCCTTGCGACTTGCCCGGATGCGCTGCGAGCGCGGATCAGTAGATGTCGTGCAGCCCGCCAGCTCCCGTTGACAACGAGCACAGCTCGGAGGGAGCAGACATGCGCATCATCGGACTGGATATCCACCGCGCCTTTGCTGAGGCCGTGCTTTGGCAGGATGGCAAACTCAAGCGGCTCGGCCGCATCGACATGCGACGTGATCGCCTAGAAGCCTTCGCCGCGACATTGCATCAGGATGATAGTGTGGTTGTGGAGGCGACTGGCAACGCAGCCTCGGTCGCTGCCGTGATCAGCCCGCATGTGAAGCGGGTGGTGATTGGCAATCCCATGCAGGTGCGGGTGATCGCTCATGCCAAGATCAAGACCGACACCATCGATGCCGGTGTGCTGGCGCAGCTCTATGCCAGCGGCTTCCTGCCGGAGGTCTGGATTCCTGACGAGCCGACCCAGGCGTTGCGCCGTCAGGTGACGCGCCGCAATCAGATTGTGCGCCAGCGCTCGCGGCTCAAGAACATCATCCAGTCGATCCTGCACGCCCATCTGATCCCGGCCTGCCCGCATCAGGATCTGTGTGGGCCTAAGGGGCGGTCTTGGCTGTCAGAACAGGTCCTGCCGGACGATGAGCGGTATGCGGTTGAGCGGCATCTGCGGGAGTTCGACCGGCTGGGCGACGATCTCCAAGTAATCGAGCGCGACCTCGCGCGCTCCGCTCTGGCGGACGAGAGCGTCGCGCGCTTGATGACCATCCCGGGCGTCGACATGGTGGTTGCCCTCGCGCTGGCGGCAGCCATTGGCGATATCCAACGTTTTGAGGCACCACAGAAGCTGGTCAGCTACCTGGGTTTGAACCCGAGCGTGCGCCAGTCCGGTCCGGGGCCTGCCTACCACGGCCGGATCACCAAGCAGGGTCGGGGACACGCCCGGGGCATGCTGGTCGAGGTCGCCTGGGCTGCGGCACGAGCCCCTGGTCCCCTGCGGGCGTTCTTCCTGCGGGTGCGCAGCCGGCGCGGTCAGCACGTGGCGGCCGTGGCAACGGCCCGCAAGCTGGCGGTGCTGATCTGGCATCTATTGCGCAAGGGCGGGAGCTATCTCTGGGCTCGTCCGGCCCTGCACGCCAGGAAGATGCGCGACCTCGAACTCAAGGGTAAGCGGTGTTCTGGACCCACCTTACGTTTGCATGTGTGAGGGACGAGACTGACGGCCTCTGTTTGGAGATCGTTT
>NZ_JAEQMY010000146.1 GCF_016743775.1 Microvirga aerilata
TCCGTGAGGCCATGTCGCATCCCAGGTGCGTCCAGGGCTCTCATGTATGGGGCAGTCCGATCTTGATCAATCCTTGGATGTTCGATCGCGGAAAGGGGGCCTGAGCGACATCCTTAAATCTATTATAACATTTCGCATAACAAACATTTTGACAAGAAGTCTTTGGCATCGCCATTGACTCTCGTGCTGGGCTCAGGCGGCTAGAGCGCGTTCCCGATTGAAGCTTTCCAGGATCCATTGGCGAACCGCTGTTACGGCCGGACGTCGCTCGTGATTGCCAGCATCGATCAGGAAAAATGACGATGGTGCTCGGACACTCTCAGCAAACGGTCGGACAAGGACCCCAGATTCCAGGTAGCGCTGACAGGTCACGTTGTCTCCCATGGCGAGACCAAGGCCGCCGACGGCTGCTTCAATCATCGCCAGATGATTTCCGAGATAATGGCGTCCTCCGGTGAGGATGCTTCCCTGCGGGACCGTCGCCAGCCAGAGGTCCCACTCGTGACCATTCGCGGCACATAGCAGGGGCGTGTCGGCCAAATCACGGATGTCGCCACTTGCGAGAAGATCTGGCCAGCAGACCGGAAAGAGCTCAGTGTCGGTCAACCGCTCGCTGCGTCGACCAGGCCAGATTCCATCGCCATAGCGAATGCACAGATCGACATCAGAGGCGATGACCTCCTTCGGGCTGTTCGAGGGACGCAGGTGTAACCGCAGGTCCGGATACTGCTTCAAAAGATCGCCGACTGTCTTCACCAGCCACAAGCATGTCAGGGCCGGAGGCGCGCTCACCGTGACGTCGCCTCGGACGCTCGGTTGATCCAAGCTGATGACGGCCGTCGCCAGAAGATCAAACCCGGAACTCAGGGGGGCCAGGAGCTGCTCTCCTGCCACCGTCAGCTTGAAGCGGTTGCCCGCCCGCTCCAGGAGATCGGTGTCAACGAAGGCTTCCAGTGTTCGGATCTGATGGCTGACCGCTCCGTGCGTCACCCCGAGTTCCTCCGCGGCCCGGGAGATTGAGCGACGGCGGGCCGCTGCCTCGAAGGCCCGCAGAGCATTGAGAGGAGGAAGCCGGCGTGCTGCCATTGTTAGATTTTCTCACAGTTGAGCCCGAGACATTCTCATTTGCGTGAGTCCATCTGTCTAGAGCAAGGTCTAGACTGCTAGCGGAGGCCTGGTCGGCCGCTGGAAGGGTTCAGAAACATTCAAAGGGAGCGGCTCGGTGAAGCGTCTTCAACTACTCGGTATGGCAGCTCTGGGGCTTCTTGCGGCCACAGGCAGCGCCTTCGCGCAAGCAAAGAAATGGGAAACCGTGAAGATCGCCACGGAAGGAGCTTATGCTCCGTGGAACTTCACCGGTCCCGGCGGCAAGCTCGAAGGCTTCGAAATCGATCTTATTGCCGAGCTCTGCCCACGGATGAAAGTGAAGTGCGAGATCGTGGCCCAGGACTGGGATGGCATCATCCCGGCGCTCACCGCCGGCAAGTACGACGCTATTATGGCCGGGATGCAGATCACCGATAAACGGCTGGAAACCATCAATTTCTCGCAGCCGTATGCCCGTACCCCTGGCGCTTTCCTCGTTCCCAAGGACTCTCCCCTGGCAAAGGTGACGATCGACAAGGTTTTCGATATCGGCGCGGATGCTGCGGCGGCTCAGAAAGCCGCTGATGAGATAAAGCCCCTCCTCAAGGGCAAGGTCGTGGGCGTCCAGGGCTCGACCACTCTCGCAACCCTGATGGAGCGCCTGTTCCAGGGCGTGGAAATCCGCGAGTACAAGACTACGGAGCAGCATGATCTTGATCTCGCGGCGGGGCGCATCGACGCCGTGGCCGCCGCTACGACGGCCCTCGACATCACCTTGAGCAAGCCGGGATTTGAGAACTTCGTCATTGCCGGTCTCGGCTTCACCGGTGGCTTCATGGGCCGGGGTGTTGCTGCAGGCTTACGCAAGACTGACCAGGACCTGAAAGTGATGTTCGACGAGGCGATCGCATCGGCCCTGGCCGACGGCACCATCTCACGGCTGTCCCAGAAATGGTTCAAGCGCGACCTCGCCGCAAAGTGATGAACGATCGATGTTGCTGAAAGTGCCCCGCTCGGCTGAGCCGGCGGGGTACGCTGCCTCTTTGCATGAGGACGAGACACGAGGGAGCAGACGCTTCACCGGCACTTGTCCCCTGCCCTTCTTCAAACCTGGAGTCGGACCATGTCCTTTCGCGTTCTCTCGGCACAGATCATGCATGAGTCGAATTCCTTCAGCGTGCGCCTGACATCCCTCGACCGCTTCGCCGACGTGATCCTGCTCCACGGCGACGAGGCCCTGCGTGCGCTCGATGGGACGAATACCGAGGTCGCGGGCTTCCTGGATGTTGCACGCGAGAGGAGCTGGGAACTGGTTCATGTCATAAGTGCCCATGCTAATCCGGCAGGTTGCGTCACCGAGGAGGCTTTCGAGGAGATCATGAAGGTCGTCGAGGAAGCCGCCCGCCGGGAGCGGGAACGGCTCGATGGGATGCTGCTCGCATTCCACGGAGCCATGGTCACAACCCATTCAGGCGATGGCGAAGGGGAGATTCTCGAACGCCTCCGCGCCATTGTCGGTCGGAATACTCCGATCGCCGCGACCTTGGATCTGCATGCCAACGTCACCAGGCGCATGTGCGAACTGGCCGACATTCTGGTGTCCTATAAGACCTATCCGCATATCGACATGCGCGTGGCCGGCCGGCATGCGGGCGAGCTGCTGCACCGGACCATGGCTGGCGAAATCAAGCCACACACCCTCTTCGTGCGCCCCCCCATGCTGGAGGACGCCAATGGCGGCCGTACGGATGTTGGGCCGCTTGTCGCTGTGATGGACCGCGCCCGGGAGTATGAAAGCGAGCCTAATGTTCTCGCGGTGAGCGTCAACGGCGCCTTCCCTTATGCCGATATTGATGAGATCGGCCCGACGATCACGGTGACTTATAACGGAGATCCGGAGCCCCACCGGCTGTTTGCCGAAGAGATGGCGAAGGCGATGTGGGACATGCGCCATGATCTCGTCAACCGCTTCCTGTCCCCGGAAGAGGCAGTAGCTTCCGCACTTGCGGGCGATGACCGGCCAGTGGTGATTGCGGATTATGCCGACAATCCCGGAGCTGGAGGGTACGGCGACGGCACGAACTTACTTCGGGCCTTGATTGCGGCGGACGCAGACGCCTGCTTCTGCCCGATTGTGGACCCCGAGACTGCCTCGCAGCTGCAGAGCAGGAAGCCCGGTGAAACGGTATCGATCCGCCTCGGTGGCAAAGTGAACGCGTCCTTCGGCGGCGAGTCCCTTGACCTTACTGGCACGCTGCTGAGCGTGTCCGACGGCAGCTACACCTGTGATGGACCGATGTATGAGGGCGTCCGTATGTCCTTCGGCCCCACGGCGGTGATCAAGGTTGGACGCGTTCAGGTCGTCATCGTCACCGAGCCTCACCAGTGTCATGACCTGCAGCAATTCCTCGCCTTCGACATCGACCCTCGCGCCAAGAGGATCGTCGGTGTCAAATCCATGCAGCATTTCCGGGCTGCGTTTGAGCCGATCGCAAGTCGTGTTCTGGTGTGCGACAGCGGGGCGCTCGCCTCCCCAGACTTGACGAAGTTCACCTTCCATCGTGTTCCGAGACCGATGTATCCACTCGACCCGAACACTCCTTACAACCCCGAAGTCTTTATCCGCACAAGGCGGTCTGACATGCCGATCGCGTCGGAGAACAAAGTATGACACAGCCTCCCCCTGCCTGGCTCGATGCCACTGCCGTCTTGGATCGGATGAGGCGCATTGACGCCGTCGCGGCGATGCGCGAGCTCTTCGAGGCGCACGGACGAGGCCGGGTGCCCCAGCCGCCGCAGGTTCTCACCGTGCTGCCCGACAGTCGGGGCGACTTCATTACCTACTCAGGGATCTTGCCGGAGGATGGTGTCTTAGGGGTCAAGGTTTCGCCCTATGTGGTCACCCCGTCCGGCGGCAAGGTCACGGCCACGACGATGCTGATGAGCCTTGAGACGGGGCAACCCTTGCTGTTCTGCGACTCACTGGCGCTGACGACGGAGCGAACCGCCGCAACAACGGCTTTGGCGGTCGACCTCCTCGCCCAATCTGATGCCGCCAATCTGGCGATCATCGGCAGCGGCCCTATTGCTCTGGCTCATCTGCGTCACGTGCTGCCGCTTCGGCCGTGGCGGCGGATCCGTATCCATTCACGAAATATCTCCGCCAAAAAGGAGGTCCTTGAGGCGAGCCTTGGTGAGTTCCAACCGGTTCCTGAGATCGTTGACGATTGCTCTCGCGCAGTGGCCGACGCCGATGTGGTGCTGCTTTGTACGTCCTCCGGCAACCCGGTTTTATCCATGGACCATATCAAGCCCGGGATGCTTGTGACCTCGATCAGCACGAATGTCGCACGGGCACACGAAGTCCCGCCGGATGCCTTGGCGCGGATGAATGTCTATTGCGATGATCGGTCGACCACCCCGCTCATCGCGGGTGAGATGGTGCTGGCCTCCGAGAACGGATGGTCTCGCGACGACATCCGCGGTGATCTGGGTGAACTAGCTATCGGCAGGGCGCAGGCTCCCTCCCCTGATCGAGCCAGCTTCTTCCGGTCCATGGGCCTTGGCATCGAAGACGTGAAGATGGCGCTCGAGATCCACCGCGTGAGCTCGCACGCATCCTAAGCCGATGACACACCCGCATCCTGAAATCCGCGCCGATGTCATTGTTCTGGGAGCAGGCATCGTCGGCGTCTCGGCTGCTTTGCATCTCCAGATGCGCGGGCGCAATGTCGTCATGATGGATCGGCGCGGCGTGGGTGAGGAAACGAGCCACGGCAACGCCGGGCTGATCGAACGTTCGAGTGTCATTCCCTATGGGTTCCCCCGCGATCTCTGGACCGTCCTCGCCTACGCCCTGAACGGCTCCGCAGATGTCCGTTCCGACTGGCGCTTCCTGCCCCGGATCCTCCCTTGGCTCTGGCAATTCTGGCGTGAATCCGCACCCGGATCCTTGCAAAAGGCAGCGGCCGACATGCTGCCTCTCATCGAACGGTCAGTCGCAGAGCATGAACTCCTTATGACCGAAGCCGGGCTCCTGGAGGAATTGCGCCGGACAGGCTGGATCGAGGCATTCCGCAGCCCAAAGTCTCTCGACCAAGCAGCGAAGAATGCAGCGGCTCTCGAGCCTTACGGGTTACATTTCGATATCCTCGACGGCAAGGCCCTTCGTCAGCGCGAGCCTCACACGTCCGAGACCCTCATTGGCGGAATTCATTGGCGGGACCCGGCGACAGTTCCTGACCCTGGCGGGCTTGTCAAAGGATATGCTGATCTGTTTCTGCGACGCGGCGGCCGTTTCGTTCACGGCGAGGCCCGCACGCTCCAACATGACGGCATCGAATGGACCGTCCGCAGCCGGGATGGCTTGGTCCGCGCCCACAACGTCGTAATTGCTCTTGGACCATGGTCCGACACGGTCCTACGTCCGCTCGGGTATCGCGTGCCGTTGGCCGTCAAGCGTGGGTACCATGTGCATTTCCGGCCAAGGGCCGACGCTGTCCTGCACCATCCTGTGGTCGATGTCGATGGTGGCTTTCTTCTGGCGCCGATGACTCGCGGCATTCGCCTGACGACGGGGGTCGAGTTCGCCCACCGAGACTCTGTACCAACTCCTCTGCAGTTGGACCGAACAGAACCCCTTGCGCGTGAGATTTTCCCTCTTGAAGAGCGCATTGATCCACGGCCGTGGATGGGGGCACGCCCCTGTCTCCCTGACATGCGTCCTATCATTGGCGCGGCCCCAAGACATAAAGGGCTATGGTGCGCCTTTGGCCACGCCCATCATGGTTTGACTCTTGGGCCGGTCACCGGGCGATTACTGGCCGAGATGATGACCGGCCGGGAAACCTTCACTGACCCCAGGCCCTACTCAATCGAGCGTTTCGCGGCTTGAGCCCCACAGTTGGGTGCAACGTACGCTCAGGCCGCAGGGTAGGGTAGTCAGTCTAAGTTGATGGACGTGAGCATTGCACCGGGATCGTCAGCGATTCGGAGCGACGTTGATCTTGAACCACTTCATCGAGAGTTTTTGGATGGTTCCGTCCTTCGTGGCTGCCCTGATTGCCTCGTTGAGCTTCTGCTTTAGCTCGGTGTCCTCTTTGCGTAGTCCGATGCCGACCCCGTCGCCCTGGATGCCGCCGGTGATCGCCGGGCCTACAAGGGTATAGTCCTTGAATTCCGGTTTATCGAGAGTGCCGATAATCGCGGTGGCGTCAGCCAATACCGCATCAATCCTGCCGGCCAAAAGATCAAGGTCATGGGCCTCCGTGGTCTTATATTCCCGGATCTCCGCAGTACCCTTCAGGTACTTCTCGGCGAAGACGGGGTGGGTGGTGGAAACCTGTACGCCAATTGTCTTGCCTTTGAGCAGCGGCTTTGTAGCCTCAATCGCCTTCTCGGCCTCTGCTTGCTGGCTCACCAGATTATAGGTTTGCCCCGTGCCCGGCATCTTGGCGATTGGCGAGTCCTTCGCCACCAGATAGCCATTGGGTGAGTCGGCATAGGGGCCTGCGAAGTCAATCACCTTCTTGCGTTCGTCGGTGATGCTCATTCCGGCCATGATGGCATCGTATTTCTTGGCCTGAAGAGCTGGGATGATCCCGTCCCAGTCCTGGGCCACGATCTCGCACCTCATCTTGATGCGGTTGCAAAGTTCGTTGGCAAGATCAATGTCGAAGCCTTCTAGCTTGCCGCCCGCACCTGTGAAGTTCCAGGGAGCATAAGCACCTTCGGTGGCAATCTTGACGACTCTGTCCTGCGCCGTAGCCGCGCCACCCGCGAAGGTGGCTGCGATGACGGCCACGGCGAAGCTCTTCATGATGTTCATTGTCGTTCCCTTGGCTTTTTTGAGCGTACGCTAGAGAGGCTAGATTCTATACCGGGGCTTAATTTATTGGAACCGTCCGATGGGATTGATCTCAACCGCGCTAATGCTGAAGGAGGGACGCACAAATTTGACTGGGGACGTGGTTACTGGGCTCTGTCGCGAAGTCAGCTTTTACTTGCTTATGGTAGCGAGTTCGCGCTGACTGGCTGCTGTAGCATCAACCGCTTTGCGCCGTGCCATGACCGAGAATGGCTCTTATAGATGTCTATACTTCGAGTTTACGACATCACATCAGAGCCTTTATATTCCCGCAGTTACGAATGCTTACCGGGTTGGCGCCAAGTTCGCTCATACGATTGTATCAGGCCGGCAGAACTGGGGTGTCGGCGTCACGAAGTGAGATAAACAGCATAACCCATCCGGTGTAGTTCGATGAAGAAGCAGGTTATTTTCGACACTGACCCCGGCCCAGATGATGGGGTCGCCATCTTGACGGGTCTGGGCTCTCCCCTGATCGAGGTCCTCGGGGTCTGTGCCGTCGCCGGCAACGTTCCCCTTCATCATACCGTCCGGAATGTCCGCAAGATCCTGGAGCTCGCAGAGCGTCAGGAGGTCCCAGTCTTCGCCGGGGCCGAGGCTCCTCTGGCCCGTCCTCTGTTCACGGCCGAGTACGTGCATGGCAAAACCGGGTTCGACGGATACGATCTTCCTGAGCCGTCGATGCCCGTCCAACCTCAACATGCGGCAGACTTCATCGTTGAGGAGGTTATGAGCCGTCCACCAAGGAGGGTGACGATCTGTGCTCTTGGTCCCTTAACGAACATTGCCATGGCTCTCGAAAGGGACGAGCGCATCGCGGGGCGGCTTGAACAGATCGTCTGGATGGGCGGCGCTCTGTCGGAGGGCGGCAATGTCACCCCTGCGGCGGAGTTCAACTGCTACGTGGATCCAGAGGCGGCTGCGCGAGTGTTGAGTTCGGGCGCTCACGTCGTGATGATGCCACTGGATGTCACTCACAAGGCTCACGTAACGGCTGATCGGATCGAACGATTCCGCACTATGGGGAACAAGGTCGGCCCGATCTTCGCGGACCTCCTCACCTATGCCAAGCAGTTTGACTGGCAGAAGTACGGAGCTGACCGCGCTCCGATGCACGATCCAACAACAGTTGTTTGGCTACTGCAGCCGGAATTGTTCTCAGGTCGTAAGGTCAATGTCGAAGTCGAGACGATTTCGCCTCTGACAACTGGGATGACTGTGATCGATTGGTGGGGTGTCACCAAACGGCAGAAGAACGCTTACGTAGTCCGTGATGTTGATACGGAAGGCTTTTACGATGTGGTTTTCGAAAGCTTCCGCAATATGCCCTGATGCCCTAGGTTCAGGACATTCTAATTTTGCGGCTACATGCAAAAGACCGGTAATACCAAGTCCCTGAAGGTCTGACTCGTTCGTGATTTCCCGGGCTGGAGTGGGTGTGATTCAGTTTGGTGAACC
>NZ_JAEQMY010000147.1 GCF_016743775.1 Microvirga aerilata
GATCAGCCCTGGACCATCATGTCCATCGGCTTGCGTGAATGGGCGCATCAGTTCTGATCAGTGGGACTTGGTATAAGACCATCTCCCGTCCTCTGCCTGTTGGAGCCTTACTATGATCCTCCTAAGCTTCTTTCGCCTCATCCGCACCGTCTGGGTCGAAACGCGTCACATGCAAGCCGACACAATGCGCCGCTACCCGCACCTGAGAGATTGGGGCTAACAGCCTGCGCCCAGTTCACGCCTTTACAGGAGTAACCTGCCCATGTGGATGTCACTCATTCTCGCAAAGGTTCAAGCGTGGATCACCTATCGCGATACCGTGCGGGAACTGCAATATCTTGCCGACAAGGAACTGGCGGACCTTGGAATATCCCGCAGCGATATCAAAGACGTCGCACGTCGAGCAGCGCAGTAGCAGTGCGCTCCACTCACGTAGACCGATAGCCATCCTGCCACTAGGTTTGGTTTTGTTGCAAACCCCGATGTAGGTCAAGAGACTGCTGGAATTGACCTCAGGTTAGGCCGCCACGCCGAGGAGAGCAGCAATGAAATTACGCTGAGCCCGCATATCGTTTGCTGGTGCGTTCAGAACCTGACCTTTGCGGATCATCGCCACCGCCTCATAGCCGGCAATCGTCTGTGAGGCAGACACGAAGCTCTTGAAGCCCAATCCGGGCCTGACCGGGCACTTGATCCGCCGATGATCCTGCTCGACGATGTTGTTCAGGAACTTCAGCTGCCGGAGTTTGGCGAACCGCCAGATCTCTCCGGCACGTTTCATAGCTTTCGTCGCTACAGGATAGGCGGCATTCTTGTCGACCGTGATAGTCCGCGGACGGACTGTATGTGATTGCTTCAAGGCTTTCCGGAAGAAACGCTTGGCAGCAGTCGCATCCCGCTTGACCGAGAGCAGAAAGTCAATCGTCTGCCCGGCCGCATCAACGGCACAGTAGAGATAAACCCACTCGCCCTTTACTCGGATATATGTCTCGTCTACACGCCAGGGGCCGGTTGTCATGCGCAGATGCGGGCGGACGCGCTTCTCCAACTCCGGTGCATAGGCCTGGATCCATCGAAACAGGGTGGTGTGATCGACCTGCACGCCACGATCGGAGAACATGCACTCGAGATCGCGGTAGCTGATTGGGAACTGAAGATACCAGCGGACTGCCCACAGGATGATCTCCGCCGTGAACTGCCGACCCTTGAACGGGTTGTTCTTGCCTGTCTTCACCACGAGCCCCTCTCTACGCACTCAGCGTCATAGCCCGAGCAGGGGTGCCTTCAAAGCTGCAACAGAATCGTCACGACAAGCCCCGTGAGATCGCCCGCCCATTGCTGCTCCACCATCCGCGCCATCGAAGCCGCGGCCTTGCCGGCCCCGACGATGGTGCGCCCCTGCGGGGGGGCGGCAGGTTCGGAGGCACGCAGTGAGCCGGGTCGGCCGCCGCGATGGCGGCCTCAAACAACGATCGCAGGAATGCGCGGGGCTGGACCATCGGCGTCACCTGTCCTTACGCATTGTCGCCTTGGATGGCCGCGATGACGGCGTCCGTGACCTGACGGGTCGTGGCCTGGCCGCCAAGATCTGGCGTATGCAGCGACGGATCGACCGTGACACGTTCAATCGCCCTCATCAGGCGCTCGGCCGCAGGCTTCTCACCCAGATGCTCCAGCATCATGGTGGCCGTCCAGAACGTGCCGACGGGATTGGCGATGCCCTTGCCGGTGATATCGAAGGCCGAACCATGGATGGGCTCGAACATGGACGGGAAATGCCGTTCCGGATTGAGGTTCGCGGTCGGCGCAATGCCCAACGATCCGGCTAGGGCTGCTGCCAGATCCGACAGGATGTCCGCATGCAGGTTGGTGGCCACGATGGTGTCAAGCGTACCGGGTTTCAGGGTCATGCGCATGGTCATGGCGTCGACGAGCATCTTGTCCCAGGTCACGTCGGGATAGTCCTGCGCCACCTCGGCCGCGATCTCGTCCCACATGACCATGCCATGCCGCTGCGCATTCGACTTGGTCACCACGGTGAGAAGCTTGCGCGGCCGCGAGCGCGCGAGCTCGAATGCAAAGCGCATGATGCGGGTGACGCCGGCGCGGGTGAAGATCGTGACCTCGGTCGCAACCTCCTCCGGAAAGCCCCGGTGGGATCGGCCGCCCTGGCCGGCATACTCCCCCTCGGAGTTCTCGCGCACGATCACCCAGTCAAGATCCTTCGCCTCCACATTGCGCAACGGGCCCTGGATGCCCGGCAGAATGCGGGTCGGACGCACATTGGCGTATTGGTCGAAGGGCTGGCATATGGCGAGGCGCAGCCCCCAAAGCGTGATGTGGTCTGGCACGTCGGGCGCGCCGACGGCGCCGAAGTAGATGGCATCGAACTTCTTCAGGGTCTCGCGACCATCCTCCGGCATCATGATGCCGTGTTTCTTGTAGTAGTCGGACCCCCAGTCAAAGCTCTCGAAGTCGAGCTTGAAGCCCCCATCGCGGTCGGCCAGAGCCTGGAGCACCTCGACCCCGGCGGCAATGACTTCCTTGCCGATGCCATCGCCGGGGACCGCTGCGATCTTATAACTGTTCATCGTTGTATCCTTCTAGCTGCGGCCGCTGACATGCGGCGGCCAAGAGTTGACTTCGTTCTTTTGCTTGGCTCACCCGATCGCCTCGGCTACGGCCTTGCCGGCGGTCTCAGTTCCGGCATTGCCGCCGAGATCGCGCGTGCGCAGGGTTCGCTCGCTCAGCACGTCCTCGATCGCCTTGACGATGGCCGCGGCCGCTTCGCCCTCGCCCAGGTGCTCCAGCATCATGGCGCCGGCCCAGATCTGGCCGATGGGGTTTGCGATCCCCTGCCCGGCAATGTCTGGAGCCGACCCGTGGACGGGCTCGAACAGCGACGGAAAATCACTGTTGGGATTGATGTTGCCCGACGGCGCAATGCCGATAGTTCCCGTGCAGGCGGGACCGAGATCGGAGAGGATGTCGCCGAACAGGTTCGAGGCCACGACCACATCGAACCAGTCCGGATGGAGCACGAAATGGGCGGTCAGAATATCGATGTGATACTTGTCCCACTTCACGTCCGGATAGCTCTTGGCCATCTCCTCCACACGTTCATCCCAATAGGGCATGGTGATCGAGATGCCGTTCGACTTCGTGGCCGAGGTCAGGTGCTTCTTGGGACGCTTCTGCGCGAGGTCGAAGGCGAATTGAAGCACGCGGTCGACGCCAATGCGCGTCATCACGGTTTCCTGGATGACCACCTCGCGCTCAGTGCCCGGGAACATCTTGCCGCCGATGGAGGAGTACTCGCCCTCGGTGTTCTCGCGCACGACCCAGAAGTCGATGTCGCCGGGCTTGCGGTTGGCAAGCGGCGTCGGCACGCCGGGCATCAGCCGCACGGGCCGCAGGTTGATGTACTGATCGAACTCGCGCCGGAACTGGAGCAGCGAGCCCCAAAGGGAGACGTGATCCGGGATCTTCTCCGGCCAGCCCACCGCTCCGAAGAAGATGGCATCGTGCGAGCCGATCTGCTCCTTCCAGTCCTCCGGCAGCATGCGCCCGTGCTTGGCGTAGTAGTCGTAGGACGAGAAGTCGAAGTGGTCGAGTTGCAGGCCGAAGCCGAACTTCTTGGCAGCGGCTTCCAGGACACGCACGCCTTCGGGCGTCGTCTCCTTGCCAATGCCATCACCGGGGATGACCGCCAGCCGATACCGCTTCTTATGATCCTGTGCCATGTGAGGTCCTGTTCGTCAGTAAAGCGTGCCTGAAAGGCCGATATGAGATTGCGCGGTCGCGGCTGATGCTTGAAATCGCCGCGACCGCGACCCGGTAAGGGCCGCCGACCACGCGGTTGTCAGTTGCTACTGCTGCCCCGTCACGCCTGCGCCCTTGATGATCGGGACCCATTTGTCGATTTCAGAGTTGACGAGTTGGGCGAGAGCCTCGGGGGTCTGGCCGGCCTCATCCGGGAGCTCGGCACCGAGGTCGAGAAGGCGCTTGCGCGTGGTCTCGTCCTTGAGGGCGGCCTTGGCGGCGGCATTCAGCTTCGTGACGATCTCCTTGGGCGTGCCCTTGGGTGCGAAGAGCGCGTTCCAGCCCGTCGCCTGAAACTGCGGCAGCCCCTGCTCTGCCGATGTCGGCACGTCCGGGACAACCGGAAGGCGGTTCTGGACCGCGACGACCAGTCCGTTGGCCTGCTTTCCTTGGACGGTCGGCACGATGGCGACAGTCTGGTCACAGACATAGTCGACCTGGCCGCCTAGCAGCGCATTCAGGGCCGGACCCGAGCCGCGGAACGGCACGTGCTGCGGCTTCACTCCCAGAAGGGATTCCATGAACAGGCACGTCAGGTGCGAGGTCGAGCCGACACCGCCTGAGCCGTAGTTCATCTTAGGGGCATTGGCCTTCAGGTAGGCGATGAATTCCTTGAAGTCCTTGACCGGCAGGTCCTTCTTCGCGACCACGAGCATTGGCGTTGACGCCGAGTTCATGATCGGCTCGAAATCGGTGCGTGGGTCATAGGCCAGCTTCGGGTAAAGACCAACGCTCGCCGCTTGGGTTCCCAGGTTGCCCATCAGGATCGTGTAGCCATCGGGCTCAGCCTTTGCGACCCGCGTGACGCCAACGGTACCACCGGCGCCGGTGACGTTCTCGACCACGAGCTGCTGACCAAGGGTTCGGCCCATGTGATCTGCCATGAAGCGGGCAACCACATCGGTCGTTCCGCCGGCGGTGAACGGAACCACCAGAGTGATCGGCCGTGTCGGATAGGTGCCCTGTGCCTGTGCGGCCGTCGCGACGAAGCCGAGAGCCGCGGCGAGAGTGAAGAGAGCTCGTTTCATGTGCATTTCCTTCCCTGGTTGATTGGTATTGTCGGATTACCGGCGCCGCACGCGCGCCACTTGCTACTCAACAAAGACTTCGTCACGTCCCTTCCGGATCGTCGGAAGGAGTGCGAGGATGACAAGCGCCACCGCGAGCAGGCCGGCGCTGATCGGATGATCGAGGAATTTCATTATGTCACTGCGCGAGGTGATGAGCGCGGCGCAGGTTCATCTCTTCCATCAACTTGCCGAGCGCGAAGCTGAGCAGCAAAGCTTGAGCGGTCTGAGTGAGGCCTCTCTAGCCCGACCCTAGGTGTGTTCACCATCGGATCCATGCGTGTTCCTCCTGAAGATGCCGCTGCTTCTTGTGAGCGCCAGGTTTGCTGTGAGTAGACCCCACGGCTTCCATGGAAGTTGGCATACATTAAGAAATGCCAGAAGGAGCTCGCTTCGTCAACCATCCATTCATACTTGCATGGAAGGGACCAAATAGGGCAGAATGAAGCAGGAGGGCATGCTGGTGAACAAGCTGCACATGCGGGCGAAGCAGGAGCCCGAAAGGAAACCGTCGCTGGTCGAGGACGCCTACAAGGCGCTCAAGGATGCGATCCGCAACAATGTCTTTCCGCCCGGCTACCAAGGCTCGGAGCAGGAAATTGCCTTGCGTCTCGGCATGAGCCGGACCCCGGTTCATGAAGCCATCATCCGGCTCCAGGAAGATGGCTTGGTCCGCGTGCTCTCAAAGCGAGGCGTCACCGTCTGCCCACTCGCCCCGGAGGACATGCGCGAGATCTACGAGGTGATTATCGCAATCGAGGCCATGGCGGCAGAGCTGCTTGCCGCTCTGCCTGCCGAGGAACGGCACCTCGTAGCCGACGATCTTGAGGCAGCGACTTCGGACATGGAACAGGCTCTCCGCGACGATGACCTCGCGGCGTGGGCTGCCGCAGACGACCTGTTCCACCGGACCTTGGTGGAGCGCTGTGGCAACGGCCGGATCCGCAGGATAGCGCAGACGGTGACCGACCAAGCCCACCGGGCGCGGATGCTCACGCTCAGGCTTCGATCCAGGCCGACGGGTTCGGTCGCCGCCCACCGAGACATTATCGCTGCAATCCGGAAGGGGAAAGCCGTCGCGGCCCACCAACATGCCCGTCAACATCGCATCGCCGCCCGCGATGAACTCGTTCCGCTGATCGTGAGCATCGGCATTAAGCATCTGTGACGCATCCACTCGAAAGGAAGACGGTTTCATGGATATCCACATTGCAGGGACGTTCCCGACCAAGCAGGCTTCGGCTGATGCATTCACCGGAACTGTTTGGCACGATCCGATCATCGATGCCCCTCCCCCAGCCCGCATCCGCGCGAACCGTGTGACCTTCGAGCCCGGTGCCCGAACGGCATGGCACGCCCACCCGCTCGGACAGACCCTTTATGTCATCCTGGGCGTTGGGCGCGTGCAAGCCTGGGGTGGACCGGTCAGAGAGATCAAGGCTGGCGACACGGTGTGGATCCCGCCGGGCGAGAAGCACTGGCACGGGGCAGCACCCCAAACCGGCATGGTTCATATCGCGATGCAGGAGGCCCTGGATGGTTCCCATGTCACTTGGCTGGAGCACGTGACGGACGAGCAGTACGGCGTGCAACCTGACGCCTAGGTTGGCTGGGAACGCAGTGAAGGTCGTGGCCTGACACTGAGCATCGATCATGCTGCTTCCTAACTGTTGCACTGACGTGCCAGAAGCTGCCGTTCCGCTGGCGCACGTTGTCCGCGCATGAGCATTAGCCCGGCGGCGTGTAGGGATTGGACGTGCCCCGCAGCGATTGGTGGGTTATGCTCAGCCTCCTCTCGAACTCCGCCCAGATCCTCAGGGCCGGCCCTCACTCCGTACTCCGTTGGCGCTCGATTGAGAGCAGAGCTTGTGCTGACACCGCCATGCCATGCCGGAGTGGACAGCCGCCGCCGTCCATGTAACGGCTTAGACCCATGCTGTTGTTCATCCTCTCCCTATGTGGGTTCTCGGGTGCACTTGCGACCCGGCTCCTCGACCCGCTCATTACAACCATCGCGTCGGACTTCGCCACGTCCGTGGGCGTCGTGGCTATCCTGTCCTCAGCGTTTGCGCTGCCCTTCGGTCTCAGCCAGCCGTTTCTTGGCCCAACAGGGGACGCATTCGGCAAGGCTTTGGTGGTCAAGGTGGCCGTGGCGAGCCTGGCGCTGTGCCTGCTTGCTTCCGCCCTGGCACCCGACCTGACGGTGCTGTTCATCACCCGGGTTCTCGGTGGCATCGCGGCGGGCGGGATCATGCCGGTGTGTATGGCGATGATCGGGGACAGCTTCCCGCTTGCTGTCCGGCAGGTGGCGATGAGCCGCTACATTGGAGCGACGCTGATTGGGCAGATCGTTGGTGTCAGCGTCGGGGGAATGATCGCCGAATGGATCGGCTGGCGCGGTGTGTTCGGGTGTGCCGCCGTTCTGACCGCGCTTGCGGCCGGCGCGGCGATGATGCTGTTGCCCAAGCCGAACGGCCAAAGGGCAGCGCCGCCGAGCATGGCGCAAGCCGTTGACCGATACCGCATGGTACTGAGCAACCCCCGATCCTTCGTGTGCTTTTCGATCGTCTTTCTGGAAGGTCTCGCGATCTACGGCATCATGCCTTTTATTGGCGAGCTCTTGCGCTCGCGGGGAGCCGGCGGGTTGCGCGAGGCTGGATTTGTGATCGGTGGCCTCGGGATCGGAGGCCTCCTGTATGCCTTTGTTGTGCCCCTCATTCTGAGGTTCGCGAAGCGGCCTGCGATGATGGCTGCTGGTGGTAGCATTGCCGCTGTGGCGCTGGCGACCATCGGACTGGACGTGAGCTGGGCCACCCAGATGGCGTCAATGGTGGGGCTCGGGTTCGGCTTCTTCCTCTTGCACAATTCGGTGCAGACTGAGGTTACGGAACTGGCGCCCAGCGCGAGGGCATCGGCATTCTCTCTGCACGCTTTCAGCTTCTTCATGGGACAAGCGATCGGACCTATTGCGTACGGGGCAGCGTTGCCGATCCTCGGGGCGACAGCCAGTTGCGCCGGAGGCGCTGTGATCCTAGCCGTTACGGGCGTGGCAGCCAGCAAGCTCCTCGGACCGCCCCTGGGCCGTTCGGCTTAGGAGGCAGAAGAATGCCGACGTTTTCCCCGTCCTCACAGTCAGGGCTACACGCACGGCCAAAGGGTGCACGTGCCACCAGCCAAATCTCTGGCGCTATCATGGTAGCAATTGCATTGCTCCTGCTCCCAGAGCAATCCTCTGACCGAACGGGCAGGTGCAGAAATCAAGACCGGCAATGGTCCGCAGTGGGGCAAAGTGCAATATTGGACAGACTAGATGAAGGTCCGCTCGTTGCGCCTTTGTAGAAGTTCAGCGTACTTCCGGAACGTGCCATGTGTATGGTCCGGCCGTGCGTCGCAAGATGATGTTGGCGGACTGACGAACGTGAGAGCTGCATCAATGTATTCGGCCT
>NZ_JAEQMY010000148.1 GCF_016743775.1 Microvirga aerilata
TGACAGAGCACCTCCATCTGTGGGTTTCCCCACAGCGGTGTACTCACCAAAGCATAGATCAGGTCGATGTCTTCTTAAACGACCGCTCTTGCAAGCAGTCCGCAAGGACACCGCCGCCTACGCTTCTCTTTCTTTCTTCACTTGTCAAAGAGCAGATGCATCTCGCGATGCACTCGATAAAAGAACCCTCCGCAGAACAGACTTTGTTCCCGACCGAAGTCGGGCCCAGCAGCCCGGTCTCTGAGGAGGTTCTAGGCGCCGTTCGCGTCAGCGGCGGCGTCGATGAGCGGTATATAGGCTGAACCCTTTCGGACTGTCAACGCCCTTGTGCAAGTTTTTTGACATTCTTCCGATCGGCCCGGTTTTCGCCCCTGCCCCACAGGTTTTTCGAACCATGCCTCACTGCCGACACAGTGCGGACTGAAGCAGGGCCGCAGCACAGGCTCCACGTCCAGACAGTTGGCGGGGGGCTTGAGCTTATCTATTGACCTGTGCGGTTGCGCTCTCGTGTGCTAGATGGCCTCTGGTATTCGCGACCGCAATCCGCCTCTTCGATGCCGCAGAGACATATGAGCCAACATCCCCCAGACGATAACTATGCCAAAGGCTCGCACAGAGAGCCCTTGCGGATGTCGTCCGGGGTCGATCTTGGGCATGAGCCGCCCCTGAACAGCAATGGCAGTGCGGCCCCTGACATCGCCAGGAGAGACGTCAACCTTCGCTGGCTGGGAGCCAGCGTCCTGACCGGGGTGACAGGCGCCGCTCTGATCGGAGCCTCCATCTATGTGGCGCTCGAAGGTGCAACAGTCTCCGCGCTTCCTCCCGAGCGAGCCGCCGTCAACGGTCTCTCCCCATCGACCACTGGCGAGGAACGCGCGTCGAACGCCGCCCGGAAGGCCGACCGGCTGAACATGACGGAGCACACGGTCTCCGCAAGGCAAAGCTTCAAGGCTCCCATGACGATCCGCAACGGCGAGCGGGAGGCCATCAAGGTTCGCCACTTCGTGCGCGTTGCCACCAATCTGTCCCTGACCGCCGGAACCTATGCGTCCGACATCCCGCCCTTCAATCCCTTGCGCCTTTTTGCCGAGGATACGGAGGAGCGTGTCGATCCAACCCCGGAAATCGCCGATGCCGACGTCTCGGTCATCAGGCGCGATCTCGCCTCGGTGGCCATCGAGGCGAGCGCCCCCTCCCTGACCGACAGCGACGTGCTGGCGATCCTCGAAGAGGAGCGGCGCCTATTCAACGAGGCCGGACGCCGAACCTCGGTGCCGATTCCCGCCCAGCAGATGCTGTCGCGGACCCTGCGGCAGCCCGAGGTGCTCGGCGAGGCTCTGGGCTATGCGCGCATCGTCGATGCGCCCTTCAGCACGATCGAGGTGCGCGTCGTTCCCGAGAACGTCACCGAACTTGCAAAGATCGAGCAGAAGGCCATCGCTCCCCTGATCGAGGAGCGCGATGTCGTTCTCAGAAAGGGCGAGACCCTCGAGACGGCCCTGCGCAGTTATGGGGCCAATCCAGAGCAGATCGCCGCGGTCACGTCGGCCCTGGCTGCGCGGATCAAGGTCGCGGCCATGACGGAAGGCCAGCGCTTGCGCATTCTCATTGCGCCTGGGCCCCGCCTCGGCGATCCGAGACAGATCGTTCGTGTCATCGCCTTTGGCGAACGAGGCATTGAGGGAGTTGCGGCCACCAACGATCGCGGCATCTTCGTTTCCGTCACCCCTCCGAACGATTCTTCCGCGCAGCAAGTCGCCGAAGCCTCCGAGGAAGAGGGTGAGGAAGAGGGCCGTGGCGGCGTACGGCTCTATGAGAGCCTGTACGAAACAGCCCTCAAGAACGACCTGCCCCGCCAGACCGTGGACGAGCTGGTTCGCATTTTCGGCTATGACGTGGATTTCCAGCGCCGGGTCTCGCAAGGGGACAGCTTCGAGATCTTCTTCGGCTCCGACGACGAGGCCGGAACGCCCGAGGTTCTTTATGCCGCCCTCACCGTCGGGGGCGAGCAGCGTCGCGTCTACCGCTATCAGGGCGATGACGGCACGATCGACTTTTTCGACGAATCCGGCCGTTCCCTGAAGAAGTTCCTGATCCGCAAGCCGATTGCGGACGGTATCCTGCGCTCGGGCTTCGGTTCGCGCTTTCATCCGATCCTCGGATATTCGCGGCCCCACACAGGCGTCGACTGGGCCAACAGGGTCGGCACTCCCATCATCGCCGCCGGCAATGGCTCCGTGCTGAAGGCAGAGTGGGATTCAGGCTATGGCCGCAGGGTCGAGCTTCAGCATACGAACGGCTATGTGACGGCCTATTCCCACATGTCGAGCTTCGCCAAGGGCATCTCGCCGGGCAAGAGGGTTCAGCAGGGCCAGGTCATCGGCTATGTGGGCAATTCCGGCCTCTCCACCGGCCCCCACCTGCACTATGAGGTGATCATCAACGGCAGCTTCGTCGATCCCTTGAAGATCCGCCTCCCCCGTGGGCGTGAGCTCGAGGGACGCGGGCTGGTGGAGTTCAAGCGCCAGCGGGAGCAGGTGGATGAGCTGATGGCCCACAGCGTTGCCGCGGCCAGCCTCTCCCAGCGCGCCGAACTGCGCTAGACCCCATGGTCGAGCTGTTTGCGATCGTCTTGCCGGTCTTCGGCCTGATCGGCATCGGCTACGCGGCGCGCCTGACGGGCTTCGTGTCGGAGCGGGCCGGCGAAGGCCTGTCCGAGTTCGTCTTCACCCTGTCCCTTCCCTGCCTGATCTTCCGCACGCTCGTGCGCGCCGAGATCCCGGCCGTCCAGCCCTGGGGGTACTGGATCTCGTATTTCGCCGGCGTGGCCGTCGTCTGGCTCCTGGCCTCCTGGACCGGGAAGCGCTTCTTTGGCGTGAAAGGTGTTTCGGGCGTCGTTGCCGGGTTTGCGGCCGGACAGGCGAACACCGTCTTCGTGGGCGTGCCGATGATCCTCAAGGCCTATGGCGACGCCGGCGCGGTTCCGCTGTTTCTTCTGATCGCCGTTCATCTGCCGGTGACGATGACCCTGGCGACGATCCTGGCGGAGGGGCGCCAGGCCTCTCCTCTCATGATCCTGCGCCGCCTTTTCACGCACCCCATCGTCGTCGGGATCCTGGCCGGATCGGCCTTCCGGCCGGTTGCGGGCCATGTACCGGCGCCGGTCTGGCAGGTCATGGACCTGCTTGCGAGCGCGGCGGTCCCCTGCGCCCTGATCTCCATGGGAATTGCGCTGCGCCGCTACGGGATGCAGACGGGCTGGAAGCTGCCGACCCTGATCTCGTTCCTGAAGCTCGTGGTGCATCCCCTCGTGGTGCTGCTGCTCGCCACCCTGGTGTTCGACATGCCCCCGGTCTGGGCGGGCGTTGCGGTGCTCTTCGCCTCGTGCCCGTCGGGCATCAACGCGTATCTGTTTGCCGAGCGCTATGGGGAAGGCGTGGCCCTGGCCTCGAGCGCGGTCACCCTCTCGACGTTTCTGGCCCTGGGCACCACCGTGGCCTGGCTCTACGTGCTGGGCGTGGGCTGAGGATCGAAGCCGAGGCGCTGCCGGATGGCGTGCGGGGTGACGCCGTCGGCGCGCAGCTCCGCCAGGGCCTCGGACCGGCGGCGTTTCGCCAGCTTGTCGCCCGTGGGATCGAGAACCAGCTCATGGTGATGGTAGAGCGGCGTCGGGAGCGCCAGCAGGGTCTGCAGCAGCACGTGCATATCGGTCGCCGCTTCGAGATCCCGGCCGCGGACCACATGGGTGACGCCCTGGAGCGCATCGTCCACCACCACGGACAGATGATAGCTCGTGGGCGTGTCCTTGCGGACGATCACCGCATCGCCCCAGCGCCAGGGCCGCGCCTCCAGGATCTGCTCACGGCCCTCGCGGTCGAACCGTCTGTACGTATGAGGCACAGGCATCAGCGCCCGGAGAGCCATCCCGTCCAGACGCCACGCATGGGCCTCGCCTGCGCCGATACGGCGTTGGATCTCCCCCATGGAGATTTCCCGGCAGGTGCCCGGATACAGGGGAGCGCCGTCGGGATCGCGGGGCCAGGGCTCACCGCCCGCTTCCCGGCAGGCGACCCCCTCCGCAATGTCCTTGCGCGAGCAGAAGCAGGGATAAACCACCCCCCTCCCCTTCAGGCTCAGGAAAGCGGCGTGGTAGTCGGCGAAATGCTCCGACTGCCGCCGCACCGGCCTTTCCCAGCCCAGCCCCAGCCATGCGAGGTCTTCGTAGATCGCCCTCTCGAACTCGGGACGGCAGCGTGTGATATCGATGTCTTCGATCCGCAGGAGGAACCGGCCTCCGTAGCGCCGGGCGAAATCATCGTTGAGCAGGGCGGAATAGGCATGGCCCAGATGAAGCCGCCCATTAGGGCTGGGGGCGAATCGGAAAACGGGCTTCGTCACGGGAGCCTGAGGGTAAGAAGGAACATGAAAGCAATGACCACCCTCCTCGAAACGGACGCGGTTCTCAAGAGGGGCCTGGACGCGCTCGCCAAGGCCGATCCCGTCATGGCGGGGCTGGTGGCGGACGGGATCGTGCCGGAGCTGCGCAAGCGCCCGCCGGGCTTCGAGGGCCTGGCCTGGATCGTGGTGGGCCAGCAGGTCTCGACAGCCAGTGCGGCCGCCATCTGGGCGCGCCTGCGCCGGATCCTCGAGCCGGCCACCCCGGACACCTTTCTCCGGCTGTCCGACGAGAGCCTGCGGGCTGCCGGGCTTTCGGCCGGAAAGGTCAAGACGATCCGCGCCATCGCAACAGAGGTCACCGAGGGCCGCCTCCCGCTCGACCGGCTGCACGAACTCTCGGCCGAGGAGGCTCATGGCCTGCTGACAAGGGTGAAGGGGATCGGCCCCTGGACGGCGGATATCTACCTTCTCTTCTGCCTCGGGCACCCGGATGCCTTTCCGAGCGGCGATCTCGCCGTGCAGGAGGCGGCTCGTCTCGCCTATGGGCTGGACCAGAGGCCGGACGCCAGGGCGCTCACGGCCCTTGCCGAACGCTGGCGCCCCTGGCGCGGTGTGGCGGCCAAGGTGCTCTGGGCCTATTATCGCGTGGTCAAGGCGCGGGAGGGTGCGCCGGCCTGACCGGCGGCGTGCCCCATCCCGGAACTCCTCGGCTTCTGACGATCAAAGGATGATCCGTGATGGCTTCTATCGATGGTCCGCGCCTTGCTCCCGAATCCGGCACGCCCAAGCAGCTCGTGGTGCTCCTCCATGGCCTCGGGGCGGACGGGAACGACCTGATCGAGCTTGGGCAGCAATGGCGGGACTGGCTGCCGGATGCGGCTTTCGTGGCGCCGCACGCTCCCGACCCCTGCGGGAATGCTCCCATGGGGCGGGAGTGGTTTCCCCTCACCCTGAGGGACCCGCGGGAGTTCTGGCGCGGCGTCACCTATGCGGGCCCGGGCCTCGACGCCTTTCTGGACCGGGAGCTGACCCGCTATGCCCTGCCCGCCTCAAAGCTTGCCCTGGTGGGCTTCAGCCAGGGCGCCATGATGGCGCTTCACGTCGGCCTGCGCCGGGAGATCGCCCCGGCGGCCATCGTCGGCTATTCGGGCCTTCTGGTGCTGGAGGACGGGAAGGGTCCCGAGAGCCTTCGATCGACCGCGCGGTCGAAGCCGCCGATCCTCCTGATCCATGGCGACCGGGACGATGTGGTTCCGGTCGAGATGTTCTTCTTTTCCAAGGCGGCCCTGGCGGAGGCGGAGCTCCCCTGCCAGTGGCACCTGTCCGCAGGCGTCGGCCACGGCATCGACCCGGAGGGCTTGCGGCAGGGAGGCCTGTTCCTGGCTCAGGCTTTCGGGCTCCCCGCTGCCGGGGGAGTTTAGCCTCGCGCGGCGGCGAGAGCCGCCTGTGCCCCGGCCTTGAGCATGGAGATGTCGGTGCCGATGGACACCATGTGAAAGCCCTTGCGGGAAAGCTCGACGGCCCGTGCACCCGATACGGCGTAGATGGCCGCAAGCTTGCCTGCGGCCTTCACCCGGGCCAGGGCATGGTCCAGGGCCTTTTCCACCTCGGCGCCGGCGGGGTCCAGGCCCCTGCCTCCCGACAGGGCGATGGAGAGGTCGGACGGGCCGATGAAGACTCCGTCGATTCCGGGCACCGCCAGGATGTCGTCGATGATGTTCAGGGCTTCGCGGGTCTCCACCATGGCGAATGAGACGGTAAGCCCATTGGCCTGCTGGAGATAGTCTCCGGGATCGAGCCCCGACAGGGTCAACGCCCCATAGGCTCCCCAGCTGCGCTCGCCCATGGGTGGGAATTTCATGAAGCTCGCGAAGCGCCGGGCATCCTCGATGGTGTTGATCATGGGGGCGATCACCCCTGCGGCGCCCGCATCGAGAAGGCGCGACGCAGTGGCGAAGTCCCCCACAGGGATCCGAACCAGAGCGGGTTTTGCCGCTGCCGCGATCAGCTGCACCGCCTGGAGCGAGGCGGTAAAATCGATGGAGCCGTGCTGCATGTCCAGAACCACCGCATCGAACGCCTCCCGGGCCAGAAGCCCGGCAACCGATGGATCCGGCATGCCGCACCAGGCAACCAGGAGGGGGGCGTCTGCGCGCAGGCGGTCGGGGAAGGACGGATTGATCGGCATGGGGCTCTTTCGGTGATGTGGATGGTCCGGCGGGTGCTCCGCCAAGGCGAAAGGGGCATTATTGCCCCGCCTTGATCTCCTCGATGGCGCGGGCCATCAGCTGTCCCAGCTTAGCCTTCAGATCGGCCTCGTCCACCGGCTTGCCCGCATCCTCGAGATCCCGGAAGACCTTGCGGAGCACGTCCCCGTCCCCAGGCTCCTGGAAGTCTGCCTGAACGACGCTGCCCGCATAGGCCTGCGCCTCGTCCCCAGTCCTGCCCATGCGCTCGGCGGCCCACAGGCCGAGTAGCTTGTTGCGCCGCGCCGTCGCCTTGAACCGCAACGCCTCGTCATGGGCGAACTGCCGCTCGAAGGCGTCCTCACGCTCGTTGAACATGGTCATCGGTCCATCCTCCCTGATTCATCCTCATGCGATATAAGGGCGCACTCGCGCCGGCGCCATGCCGCCCCCATCTTGTAGAAGGTGCCCTCATCGGGCGGTTGCCGTGTCGTTCACCTCTCCTCGTTGTGCTTGCTCAAGGGATCGGATAGGTTGCCCCTCAGGCGGAGCGCCGGTGTCAAGCCGCGCCTACGCCAGCCGCGGACCTGAACCCTTCTATCCTCAAGGAGCCTCGGCAAAATGGATTTTCTCAAACCACGGTACACGCCTATGAATCGTCGCCGTCGCATCTATGAGGGCAAGGCGAAGGTCCTCTATGAGGGCCCGGAACCCGGAACGCTCATCCAGCACTTCAAGGATGACGCGACCGCCTTCAATGCCAAGAAGCATGAAGTGATCGACGGCAAGGGCGTGCTCAACAACCGGATCTCGGAATACCTGTTCCAGCATCTGAACGACATCGGCATCCCGACCCACTTCATCCGCCGCCTGAACATGCGCGAGCAGCTGATTCGCGAGGTGGAGATCATCCCCCTCGAGGTGGTGGTGCGCAACGTGGCGGCAGGCTCGCTCGCCACCCGGCTGGGCATCGAGGAAGGCACGCAACTCCCCCGTTCGATCATCGAGTTCTACTACAAGAACAACGACCTGAACGATCCGCTCGTGTCGGAGGAGCACATCACCGCCTTCGGCTGGGCCTCCCCCCAGGAGATCGACGACATCATGGCGCTCGCCATCCGGGTCAACGACTTCCTGTCCGGCCTCTTCCTGGGCGTCGGCATCCGGCTCGTGGACTTCAAGCTGGAGACGGGCCGTCTCTGGGAGGGCGAGATGATGCGCATCGTCGTCGCCGACGAGATCTCCCCGGATTCCTGCCGCCTCTGGGACATCAAGTCCAAGGACAAGCTCGACAAGGATCGCTTCCGCCAGGACATGGGCGGGCTGGTCGAGGCCTATTCGGAAGTGGCCCGCCGCCTCGGCATCCTGGCCGAGAACGAGAACCCGGTCACGGGCGGTCCGCGTCTGGTGCAGTAAGGCGCTCAGCCCTCGGCTGTTTCGAAAGCCCGGCCCTGTGCCGGGCTTTTCTTTGCCCGTATCGGTGATCGGCGCTGGTTTCCTCCCCCATGTGGGGAGGGCTCGTCGCCCTCGTCTTCCCGCGATCTGCGGTTCTGCTCGCAGCACCGGATGGCCGTGTGTGAGGGTGGCGTCATTAGGCGCTGCCACTGTGATGGTTTGTCAAAGATCCAGCGCCTTCGGGCCCGCAGCCTTGGGCTGCGAGCCTGAAGAGCACACGAGGGTGGCGCAAGCTGCAGCCCGGCTC
>NZ_JAEQMY010000149.1 GCF_016743775.1 Microvirga aerilata
TTATGTCAGTCCGGTTCAGTTCGAAAGGCTGGCCGGATAGCTGCCAAACCGCTCTCCACAAATGCGGAGCAAGACCATTCTTGTCAGCGCCCGGGTCCCGCCATCCGGCACCGGATCTGTCGGCTGCTCTTGCGGGCGCACCGTCGGACGTGCCGATCGTTTTGCTCGACCACCAGCCAAGGAACGCCGCGCAGGCGGCGGCACGAGGTGTGGCGCTGCAACTGTCCGGGCATACGCATGGCGGCATGATCCTTGGGCTGGACCGGCTGGTTGCGCGGAGCAACAACGGTTTCGTCTCGGGCCGATATGCGGTTGGTGGCATGACGCTCTACGTCAACAACGGCACCGCCCTCTGGCCCGGCTTTGCGCTGAGGCTTGGACGGCCGTCCGAACTGACGCGCATCACCCTGCGGCGCACGGCGCAGCAGGTCAGCCATCATGTACAGCCCGCGATGGGTTCGGGACTGCGACAGCCCGCTACTGTCGCCGCACGATGACTTCACGAGGACTATGCCCTGCCGCCTAATGGCAGCTTCTGGCACGAGGCGGAAGTAGACTGAACATCGGGTTTAGGCAGGAACACCAGACCTTCGCGGAGGGCAGGGGGTCGTCACTGCCTGACCCGATGCAGCCATTCCTTGGGAGTTCGGCACGTGAGATAGTAGCGGCCTAAAGAGCCGAGAAAGGATTTCGCATGAAGCGTCGTGATTTCCTCACGATAGGTGCGGGTGCGTTTGCCGTGACCTCTTTGCCCAACGCCGTCGCAGCGCAAGCCCCGGCCGTCGAGACGCATTCGCTCGGCAGCTTTCTTCTCACCCGGACAGCGCCAGGCTTGCAGGTCGCGCACAAGAATGCACCAGACCGGATCATCTGGGACACCGGGGCCGATGGCGATTTCCTCGCCGCCGAGATCGCCACCCCGCACATCCGCGAATTCGGCACGCCGGAAGGATCCTTCGAGATCACCGATGCCGTATCGATCTCCTTCAGGCAGCCCACGATTGAGACTATCGTGGTCGAGGGCAACATAGCGCTGGTGACGGGGAAGCTCAGAGGGGTCACCCGAACTATCGGTTACAAGCTAGCATTCGAGCCGGTGTCGACCTCTCACCTGCGCTTCGTCATCACCGTGGATGCGGCAGACGTGAACCGCATCCGGCTCGTTGCTGGCTCGGTCGCCGATGAAGCCATCTTCGGCTTCGGCCAGCAGCTCACCTATGCCAACCAGAAGGGCTTCGTCCTGCCGATTTTGGTGCAGGAGCACGGCGTCGGGCGTGGCCAACCTGTCGTCACCGAGATTATCGATCACGTAGCCAATCAAGGGGGCGGAACGCCCTTTGTGACCGAGGCCCCAGCTCCCCATTATTTGACGAGCCGCCTCCGCTCTTTGTTCCTGGAGAACACCGAGTACAGCACTTTCGACATGCGCCAGTCGGACCAGATCGCGATCAAGGTATGGTCCGCAACCATGACCGGCCGCATCCTTTACGGAAGAACGCCGCTCGAGCTGGTCGAGGCGTTTACCGAGTATGCAGGCCGCATGCGGATTCTGCCCGACTGGATCCATGATGGGCTCATCCTCGGAACCCAGGGCGGCACCGACGTCGTGCGCCGGAAGATCGACACAGCGAACAAGGCCGGCATCCCGCTTGCTGGCGTCTGGCTCCAAGACTGGCCTGGCGTGCGCGTCACCGCCACCGGACGGCAGCTCTGGTGGAACTGGCAGCTCGACGAGACCTACTATCCGGGCTGGAGAGAGCTTGTGGCTGACCTGGAGCGCCAGGGCGTGCGCATGCTGACCTATATCAATCCCTTTCTATCGACGGAGGAAGGCCACAACAGCCTCTACACCGAGGCTCTGGCCAGGGGCTACCTCGTCAGGAAGGCGGACGGCACCCCGTTCCTCAACAGGAACACCACCTTCTCCGCAGCGCTTGTCGATCTGAGCAACCCGGACGCCCGGTCTTGGATCAAGGGCGTGATGAAGAGGGAGATGATCGAGAAGGCGGGCTCCTCCGGCTGGATGAACGACTTCGGCGAGGCGCTACCTTTCGATGGCAAGCTCCACGATGACGCCGACTCGGCCGTCTGGCACAATCGCTACCCGCAGGAATGGGCCCGGGTTGCCCGCGAGGCAATCGAGGAGGCAGGGCGGGGGGACGACATCGTATTCTTCGACCGATCCGGCTTCACCCAGAGCCCGGGTGCGGCGACGCTTTTCTGGCTCGGCGACCAGATCCAGAACTGGAGCGAGTACGACGGCATCAAGACCGCCGTCGTGGGCATGCTGTCTGGAGGTATGTCGGGAGCCAGCCTGATCCACAGCGATACGGGCGGATACAGCGCCTTCAAGTTCGATGTCGCCGGGCGGGAGATCCCGATCATCGCACGCACGCCGGAGCTGCTGATGCGGTGGAGCGAGCTGAACGCCTTCACGGCTGTCCTGCGCACTCATGAGGGTCTCATTCCAGCCATCTCGGCCCAGGTCGATTCAAGTCCGGAGCTGCTGGCGCACACGGCCCGTCTTGCTAGGGTCTACAAGGGGCTGGCGACCTATCGCAAGCGCCATGTGGCGGCAGCGGCGGCGCATGGCCACCCGCTGACCCGTCACCTCTTCCTTCACTACCCCGATGACCGCAATACCTACGGCCTGCGCTACCAGTATCTGGTTGGTCCTGACCTCATGGTCGCGCCGGTCGTGGACAGGGGCGCTACATCGGTTGAGGTCTACTGGCCGGAAGGTGCCGAGTGGACCGATCTCTGGACAGGTGCCAGTGTGGGGAAGGCCGGTGAGTGGACTCGGGTATCCGCGCCCCTGGGCAGGCCTGCGGTGTTCCTGCGCAAGGGAGCAGATTCGGCGAATGAAATCATCGGCGGGCTAAGAGATGCCAATGCTCTAAACTAATCGAGGCTGATCCTTCTGGGTGAGGAAGGTCAACTCCTGGCACGGCGCGGAAGTACGCCGGACGTCCGCTCAAGCGTGGAGCAGTAGACCTTCCCGCAGCGGCTGAAATTTCCTGGGATGACCCATTGCGGACCTTCCGCAGATTGCCGCCTCGTACTACGAGAAACTGACCGAACATAAGGGCTTAGGATCTTCTGCGTGCGACGCTGGTCGCGCTGTCACCTAGCGCCGGGTGCAACTGACTTCTGCACAGTCCAAGCCCCTGAAGAAGCGAGCCTCCTGCGACTGCGTGGATTTCATGATCTGACCCCGGTACCCGCACATCAGCATCCTGGTTTGCTCGGGTGCCCTGCCGCCGAGGTTCAGCGGCGAGGCTCCCGAGGCCCGCTTGGTGCGCAAGCCCTACCGCGTCGCGGAGATCGCGCCGATCATCCGCGCGATGATGCCCGGGTAACCCTGCCCACCGGCACGAGGTGACCACAATGGACGTGCTGGCCCAGGACCGACCTGCCGTAATCCCGCAAATCGGGGAAGCCGATGCCGGACCGTCTCCTCCCGGAGCGGAGAACGTTGCGACCCTGTTCGAGATCGTGGGGATCGGCATCTTCCTCGCGCTGCTGGCGGGAGCCGCTGCCATCCTGATCCGACATAACCGACGCCGCTGATCATGTCTCTGTGGATGTAGCATCTGATCGGGTCTTCGAGGCTGGGGACAGACCACAAGGCGGCCTGCACCAAGCTGCCGACAGCGATCCATAACAGCCGTCATGGAGGAGCGGGGGACAAGAGGCGCCCACTACATTGAGCACCAGAATGTCTAATCGAGCACAAGAATTATTCCCGAACGACCTGCACGGGATGATCGACGAACCAGGGGCGGTGTTATGCAGCTCTTTCCGAGGCTTGTACCTTGCTGTCCGCAACGACCGCGCCACGGTGACCAATGCTCCGGTCTGATCCGGTGGTGGTGTCACGCGATGTCTGTCGCTCCAGCTCTGCATTCAGCTCAGCGCCGAGCAGCACAGCAAAGGCGGTCAGGTAGGACCACGTCAGCAGCATCATGATCGTCCCAAGAAGCCCCAGGGTATGGTTGTACGAGGGGAAATGCGAGACGTAGAATGAGAAGCTGGTTGCGCTCACAAGCCAGAGAACGGTTGCAACCGCCGCTCCCGGGCTGACCCAGCGCCACTTGGCGGCGCGCCGGCACGGGGCGAAGCGGTAGAGCATGGACAAGGCAGCGATGCAGAGCATCGCCAAAGCCGGCCAGCGGGCAAAGGAGAGAACTGCTTGCAATGTCGGACCGAGCGGCAGCCAACCGAGGAGGATGGGCAGCAGGGCCACAAGTGCGAATGCCAGCAGCATGAACAACCCGGCTGCCACGGCAACGACCAATGCATCCCATGACCGCCGCAGGAACGTGCGGGCTTCCTCCTCCCGATAGGCGACGTTGAGCGCGGCGATCAGACCCGAGGCTCCCGACCAGGCACCCCACAGCGCTGCCAGAACGCCGCCGCCGAGACCAGTTCCAAGCTGCGTGCGGGAGGTACGGGCAATCGCCTGCATCTGATCGGCAAGGAACGTGGTGGCGCTCCCGGGCACGAGGCCGCCGAGCATCTCGATGGGGCGATGCACCGCCTCCGGGTTGCCCAAGAGGCCGAAGAGGGCGACCGGGACAGATATGCCGGGAATAGCCGCGAAGATGGCGCAGAAGGCCACGCCAGCCGACCGGAGCCACATGCTGTCACGACGTAGCGATTGGGCCAGCCTGGCGAGAACGTCGAACCAACCGCGATCAGAAATGTCGCCCGGCTGGTTCGCGTCACAGGTGGCATCCGCCCACGCTTCTGGATCGAGAGATTGGTCTTCCGGCATCTGCGGGCGGATAATGGCATCCATACTGACGAGGGCCTCCTGCTGCGGTAGATCAGGACAATGACGTGATGCCTGTCGTCACGGACAAAAGGTGGGCCGGGGCACGCGATCCGTTCCCATGATGAGGGTACGAGCCAACTCCTTGGCTCGCCAATGGTTCAGCAGGCAGGAGACACTGCTCTCACTCGGTCGGCTTGCGGGCACTCCGAAGGGGGCTGTCGGACAGACCTTGGTAGCAAATGGACGCCTGCAAAAGCCAATCACCCAGCCACAACGGAAGCATATGTGCTTTGAATGCAATCCAGTTTCATGACCAGCGTTGCGCGAAATCGCAGACTGCATCCGCCTCGGCAGATGGTGCTTCAGTTCCTGTTCGATACATCCCTCTCCAAAAACTCCCTGGCCGCTGAGGGAGCAGGAGGAAGCCGAGTTTCAGGAGGAAACGCCCGAAGTCGGGCCAATTGAGCCTACGTGTCTGCCCCAATCGCCCCACCACTTAGGTTAAACGTGGCAGGAGATATGGAGCGGATCGGCGCGCCTGGGCCAGGAACCGACGTCAAAACTCCCCCGTCGAGGGGCAATCGACGGGGGAGTTCTCTCAGGAGCTGACTTGCTTGTCGTCTGAGGCTGATGGGTCCCGAGGGATGAAAGAGGTCCAATCCACAATCCTGAGAATGCGCCCTCCGCAGAGCGACAGCCTTCACCTAAGTAAAACCAAGCCGGAGATTTCGGCCGGATGTCCCACCGTGGCTGAGGCCATCCGGGCGGCGGTCCAGGTGTCCGCGCGGACCGCGAGCTACGGCCGGACGGTGCAGGTGGTGGTCGACGAGCCGGGGAAGGGCCTTACCGTGATCTGGGACTCAACCCACGACGGGTTCAGCCGCGCCTGAGTCCTTTTGATCCGGCTGGTTATGACGGCAGTCCCCACTCACGGGCTGCATGCGCGAGCCGCGGACCTTCAGGACCAGGATGACCGAGCTGAGCACCACGCCAAGGGCACTGAAGATCAGCACGGGCGGGCTGCCTAGCGCGTAGCCGTAGACTGTCCAGAGCAGGAGCCCGAAGGTGCGCACCGCGAACATGCGCAGGGAGATGGCCGCGACATCGCCGATCCGGCAGCATTTCACGACCTGCGGCACGAAGCTGTAAAGACCAATGCAGCCGGCAGCAGATCCAATTAGCGTCGAGAGAGACACATCCATGGTTCAGCGCACTCCCGCTGACTTGAGGCCACGCAGCTTCAGCACCAGGATGAGGCCGGCCAAGACCACGTTGACAACGTTGAACAGCATGACGGGCACGCTTGCGATCATCAGCCCGTGCACAATCCACAGGCCGTAGGCGATCAGGGAGGCGATGTACATGCGCTTCGAGATCGCCTCGGTGTCTCCTTCGCGCCAAGCCTTGAGCACCTGCGGCACGAAGCTGAGGCTGGTGCACAGTCCCGCCGCCAAGCCCAATGCCGTCAGCCACCACGTCTGCATTGTCCGCTCTCTCATCACGTGAACGTCATGAACACGGAGGGGGTGGCGAGGTTCCCGGACAGGCAATCGTGTCGCACCGCGGCCTCTTCCTGCCTCCAGGCAAAGGCTGCGCCTCAAAGGCATTCCAGATGTGCAGGGACAAGGAGCCCCGTTCGAGCCATCGAACGGGGCCCAGTCTACGGAAGCTGGTCAAGGAGACCTGCGCGGGCGCAGGTTGCCTCCGCAGGAGATCAACCGCACATCCTCATCAACGTTCCTCCGCAGGAGCGTCGGATCGACGGGCAACACGGAGCTTGGGGGTTACATGGACGCGAGCTTTTCGTCCACAATCTTCATTTATGGCTTGGCCTTCATCCTGGGTGTCGGCAAGGCCTGCACCCTGCTGATCTGGCGCACCCTCCCGAAGCCGCGGCCGGGCTTGCGGCAGGAGGCAGGGGCGGCTTGGCGGCGCCGGACGCAGCGAATGTCCCCCGAAAAGCCGCCAGACCATCCGCTTGGCGGCCCGGACAGTCATCCATCGACCCTGCCACCGGCACCCCAGGATGGACTGTCTCGGCCATGAGCGGTGGGGCTCGGCCTCGGCGACCTGAGATCCCGGCGGAAAAGGCTGCCTACTTGGGCTTGTCGTTGTCGAACACCTTGGGGTGGCTTGTGGAGGTGCCGGACGTGCCCGAGGCGCTGGTTGTCCCGGCAGCCGTGCTCCGCGACCGTCCACGCATGAAGTACCAGATCAGGCGGCAAGGATCGCCAGGCCGAGGATGATCCAGAGCCAGGGGACGCCGCTGCCGTCATCGGCAGGTGCGGGCGCAGGCGGTGAGCCGGGCGCGGCAGGCGGCGTGGCCTGACTCCGTTCGGCTCGTGCCCGACGATCCGGTGAGGCTGCCGGCCAGCCCGGCCGCCGCGGCGCCAAGTCCGCCTGTGGTGCTGCCGGGGGTCGAGGCGTCATGGCCCTGCCATCCTTCCGAGTTCCAGGCGGCCCGCTGTTCGTCGAGGTCCAGCACCCCGTCATCGTCCGGGATGTCGATCACCCGGTCGACCTCGTCATCGTCACACTCCACGGCGACAACGGAGGCGCCGCGGCGTACGCCCTCGACATAGGCATGGGCATCGGACCGGGGTACGCCCGCATTCTCCAGGTCATCGATCAGGTTGTCCGAGGCATCTGAGTAGACATTGATCCCACCCCGCGAGATGCCGGCCTGCTCGAGGAGACTAACGATCTCGCTGGCTTTCTGCTGGTCGTGGTAGAGGCACGTGACGGTCTTGGACATGAGGTTGGCTCCTGTGAGGCTGTAAAGAATTAGACCCGTTCCTGATGGTCGGGTGAGCCGGAGACATCCAACGGCAGATGCCATCCCAGGCGTTGGCAGGACATCGTCTGTCCGGGAAAGCGGCCGTACTGGCCTACTGACCGCACCCGAACGGCCTTCAGCCACACGGGCGCCTCTATGAGGCAGAGATCGTTCGCGGCAGGCGGGTGCTCCACAGCTTCGACGTCGAATCCGGCCGCCTTGAGGCGCGTGAGGCACGGATCAGAGACGGGCTATGCCTCGAATGCCACAGCGGCAAATGGCTTTCTCGAACAGGGCATGGAGATCATCACCACGCCGTTCGCGATCAAGGCGCTGGCGACCAGGATCCGAAGCATGATCTAGGTAAAGTGAGGGGCACAGATCTACCTGCGGGAGCGGGGATCACCGGAGTGCAAGCCTATGGCCGCTCCCCATACTGCAACCGGGCATCGACTTGAACACCATAGCCGGGCGAGCCCTCGGCGCTCTCGCGAACTTGGGCAAATCTGTGAACGCCAAGCTGTTGGGCAGGATAAACCAACAACTTTCCGCATACGTTTCACTGCCAAACAAACAGGATGTTTAGCGCTGCGGCCCCATCAGAGCAAACGAGTGCTCTGCACAGAAGATGTGGCTGTGGAGGTTGGCGATCCACTGACGGCCGGAGGTCGT
>NZ_JAEQMY010000014.1 GCF_016743775.1 Microvirga aerilata
AGCGCAGGGGAAGGGAATCCACTCACACAGGGACCGCCAAGGACCCCTTCCCGGTCCTGCGCCCGCTGACGACGCGGCGCGCTTCGCGGGGCTCCTGCGGCAAAGTCCCGCGAAGCGCTCGCTTCCCGTCCTCGATCCGCAAGTTTATGGCTTGCTAACCATAAAGGAGCGATAAGGAAGCGAATCGCGGGCTTCCCCGCCACAGGACTTCAACCCTTAAGGATGGCTCGGGCACGCGTGAGGGCGTTTTACGACGAGGACTATGAGGTAGGCGCGGCCCCGTCCGTGCACTTCGAGAATGTGGGCGTGCGTTACGGCATGGGGCCCGAGGTCCTGCGTGACCTGACCTTCTCCATCGAGCCCAACTCGTTCCAGTTCCTCACCGGCCCGTCCGGCGCCGGAAAGACAACGCTCCTGAGACTGATCCTGCTCTCGGTCAAGCCGACAAGGGGCCTGGTGTCCCTTTTCGGCGAGGACGTCTCGAAGATCTCCAAGGACGACCTGACGGGCTTGCGCCGCCGCATGGGCGTGGTGTTCCAAGACTTCCGCCTGCTCGATCACCTGACCACCTACGAGAACGTGGCCCTGCCGCTCAGGGTGCAGGGCAAGGAGGAGGCGAGCTACCGGGCCGAAGTGGTGGAGCTTCTGCGCTGGGTGGGCCTGGGGGACCGCATGCACATGCTGCCGCCCGTGCTGTCCGGCGGCGAGAAGCAGCGCGCGGCGATCGCCCGGGCGCTGATCGTGCGCCCCGACCTGCTGCTGGCGGACGAGCCGACCGGCAACGTGGACCCGTCGCTCGCCCGCCGCCTCCTGCGCCTCTTCATCGAGCTCAACCGGCTTGGAACCTCCGTCGTCATCGCGACCCACGATTTCAGCCTCATGGACCAGCTCGACGTCCGCCGCCTCGTGCTCGGCGACGGCCGGCTGCACATCGACGAGTGAGCGGGATGAGCGCCTCGCCCCAACCGCGAGCCAGAAAGGCCGCGGCCCCGAACGGGCAGAAGCGGGCCCTGCCCGCCTCGCTCAGCCGCAACGCCCCCCTCGTGCCCGTGGACTCGGCCGGCGGGCAGGCGCTGGCCGCCGTCATCGCCATCCTGACCTTCCTGGCGGCGCTTTGCGCAGGGGGCGCCGAGCTGATCGCCGCAAGCTCCGCCCAGTGGCGCTCCGAGATCGCCCGGGAGGTCACCATCCAGATCCGCCCCAACCCGCAGCGCTCCATCGACCAGGACGTGGAGCGCGCGGTGGCCCTCGCGCGCCGGGCGCCGGGGGTGGAGCAGGCCCAGGCCTTCACCAAAGAGGAATCCGAGCGCCTGCTCGAGCCATGGCTCGGAACGGGCCTCAACTTCAACGATTTGCCGGTGCCGCGCCTGATCGTGATCAAGATCCGGGAGAACGCAAAGCCCGATTTCAGCGCCTTGAGGCAGTCCCTTCAGGGCGAGGTGCCGGGGGCCACCCTGGACGATCACGCGCTCTGGGTCTCCCGGCTCTCGACCATGGCCAACACCATCATCAGCATCGGCGTGTTCCTGGTCGCCCTGGTGCTCGTGGCGGCGGGACTTGCGGTCATCTTCGCCACCCGGGGCGCCATGGCGGGCAACTGGGAGGTGGTGGACGTGCTCCACTTCGTGGGCGCGAACGATGCCTTCATCGCCAAGGAGTTCCAGCGCCACTTCTTCAGGCTCGGCCTGCGCGGCAGCGCCCTGGGCGCGGGCGCAGCACTTCTCCTGACCCTGCTCCTAGGGTTCATGGCCCGCTCCTGGCGGGCGAGCCCGGCGGGCGACCAGATCGAGGCCCTGTTCGGCGCCTTCACGATCAGCTGGACCGGCTACGCGGTCGTCGTCCTCATCGCGCTTCTGGTGGCGGTGGTCACGGGCATCGTGTCGCGCCTGACCGTGAGACGCTTTCTTAACGAAAATGGTTGATGGTGATTGTTAACACGGAAATAGAGGGTTGCCTCTCCATTGCCGCATTCTCCATTATCCTCGTCCAGGATGACCGCGCGAACGCAGAGTTGGGCGACGCCGAACGCCCTGGACGCCACAGAGGCCGTAGGTTGGGGCTGGACGATGTCAGGATCGCCTAAGCCACAGGCCAGACGGTCGTGGGCGAGACGTATGCTGGGCCTCGGCTTCTGGAGCTTCAGCCTTGCCCTGGTCGTTGGATTCCTCGGATTTCTGGGCTTCGTCTACAGCCTCAACCGCTTCGAGCGGGCGCCCGAGACGCGCGCCGACGGGATCGTGGCGCTCACCGGCGGGGCGCAGCGGATCGGCGAAGCCATCGACCTTCTGGCGCAGGGCTATGCCAAACGCCTGCTGATCTCCGGCGTCAACGAGAAGACCAGCCGCGAGCAGATCTCCAACCTCAATCCCGGCCAGCGGCGGCTGTTCGACTGCTGCGTGGATCTCGACTACCGGGCCCGCAACACCATCGGCAACGCCATCGAAACCCGGCGCTGGACGGAGGCGAACGGGTTCGACGCGATCATCGTGGTGACCTCGAACTACCACATGCCGCGCACCCTGGTGGAGCTCGACCACGCCCTGCCGAACCTTCAGAAGATCGCCTATCCGGTGGCCGCCACCATCGACCCGCACGACTGGTGGCACAACCCGGCCGTGGCCCGGGTGATCTTCACGGAGTACCTGAAGTTCCTGGCGGTCTGGGTTCGCACCCGGTTCGAGGACGACCCGGAGCGCTCCTCGGTCGCCCACATCATCAGCGGTGGGGCTCCGTCGAAAAGGCAGATGATCGCCGAGCCTCTCTGGCGCTAGAGCCGGGGCGGAAAACCGGGTCCACTTTCTTGCACGATGCGCTAAGGTGAGCGCCCGCGGAGCGCGATGCTCCGCTTTTCCTTTCATGAAGCCATGCTGATCGTCCGCTCCCTCCTGTTCAACGTCGCCTTCTACGCCAATCTGGTTCTGTGGCTGGTCCTGCTGTTTCCGGGCCTCCTTGTGCCGCCCCGGGTCTTCATGCAGGGGGTCAAGCTGTGGGGCCGCTCGTCCCTGTGGCTTCTGCGGGTGATCGTCGGAACGAAGATCGAGATTCGCGGCCGGGAGAAGATCCCGCCGGGCGGGGCGCTGGTGGCGGCCAAGCACCAGTCCTTCCACGAAACCTTCACCCTGGTGACGATCCTGGACGATCCGACCTACATCCTGAAGCGCGAGCTGATGTGGATCCCCCTCTTCGGCTGGTATCTGTGGAAGGCAGGCTGCGTCCCGGTCGACCGCAAGGCAGGCTCGCTGGCTCTGGTGCAGATGACCGCGCGGGCCAAGGAGGAGGCCCGCCACGGGCGCCAGATCATCATCTTCCCGGAAGGAACGCGCCGGCCCCCAGGCGCTCCTCCGGCCTATAAGTACGGCGTTGCGCATCTTTACCAGAATCTCGGCTTTCCCTGCATTCCGGTGGCCCTGAACACCGGCCTCTACTGGCCGCGCCGCCAGTTCATCCGTCGCCCCGGCACGGTCGTGATCGAGGTTCTCGATCCCATCCCTCCGGGCCTGCCGCGCGAGGATTTCTTCAAAGAGGTCCAGGAGAGGATCGAGGAGGCTTCCGACCGGCTGCTGGCCGAGGGTCAAAGGGAACTCGGCCTCGTTCCCTCCTCGCCGTCCGAGGCCTCCCTGTCAAAAGCCGGATAGGATCTGCTCGCCGGTACTTCCGAAAGGACGCGCCAGCAGAAGGGGGATCCACTTGCGTGCACGCAGCCATGGATCCCCTTCCCGCCCAGCCTGCGACGGAGATGACAAATCCTTGCGAAAAACGCCTAAACCCAAGCCCGGCCAAGCTTCCGGCAATCTTGACGACTCACCTGGGCGTTCTTACATATAAGAACATATGGCGAACAAACGAACCATATCCTGGAATACGGCCATGCGGGACCTCCGCAACGACCGAGTGCGGAGGGCTGGCGTGCGCGAGGAAAGGCTACGGGCGACCGCAGGGCTTCGCTCCTCTTCCACCTTGAGCTCCTGGCGCGGCCGGTCGGGACGCCGCTACATCGTCGGCGTGCATCCGCTCACCGAGACGGAACTCCTGGAAGTGACGGACGCCGTGATCCTTGCCGTGAGGCGGGACCGGAGCGGAGCGGGCCTGATCGTCGACGCCGCCATGGCGGCTGCCGAGCCCGCCGAGCAAACCCGCATGCGCTGGCTGGCGAAGGTTCAGGGGCTCGGCGCCACCGAGCTGCACATCCATCGGCTCGCCGAAACGGAGGCCGACCGCCGCGCGATCTTCGAGGATCTGCGCGAGAACGAGACTCAGGCCTCCTGATCGATCGCGCCCACGATCCTGTGCAGGAGCGGATCGACGACATTCATGCCGATGAGATGTTCGTAGGTGGAGCGGACATAGTCCGGGTTGCGCCCGGACACGCCCTGTCCCTGACGCACGAACCGGAGCACCTCCTCGAAGGACAGCCGGCCCGCATATTGCCCATGGTAGCGGTCGACCACATAGGCGAGCGCGCGAACCCGGCGGCCGTCGGCGAGCCGCACGGGCAGCCGGCGCTCCAGATAGACGGCCGTGACCTGCTCGCGCTCGCGCAGATACTGGATCGTGGCCCTTTCCTCCTCGGGCGCCACCCGAAAGGCGACGCCGTGGCAGCGTCCGCCCCGGTCGAGCCCCAGCACGAGGCCCGGATGCTCGGGCGTTCCCCGATGCACGTGGGAGAAGACGCAGAGCGAACGGTGATAGCCGTAGAGATGGGCGTGGGCCCGTTCGAGATAGGAAAACCCCGGCCGCCACATGAGCGAGCCGTAGCCGAAAACCCACAAATCCTCCGACGCGTCCTTCATGTCATCCATGCCCGAACCTTGCCTGCTTCGGGCCTATAGCATCGGACCCGCTAGGGGACACCACTTTTGGAATCGATTCGATGGCTTGGTTTCGGTGAAGGCATCCTTGTCGCGCACAAGTGAGGCTCCCACGTCCGGGGTCCCCTTGTCCGCACGAGGCGCTGCAGGTACCAAGCACCCGCACAACAGGAGATCGCGCATGGATCAGGCCGCCCCGTCGGGAAGCCCTCGCCGCAGCCGTTTCTGGCTCTACACGCCCTTCGTCCTGCTGCTTCTTCTCGCGATCGCCTGGAGCATCGCCTGGTTCGTGATCCGCAACCGCGCGGCCGACGCCCTCGACGGCTGGCTGGCCGCGGAGGCGCGGAGCGGACGGCAATGGACCTGCGGGGACCGCACCATCGCCGGCTATCCGTTCCGCATCGAGATCGTCTGCAACTCCCTCGACCTGAAGCGCGGCGCGGTGACCGCCTCCTTCGGGCGCACCGAGGCCGTCGCCCAGATCTATCAGCCCCGTCGCATCATCACCGAGGTCGCGGGCCCCTTGCGCGTGACCGACGGCGCCGTGACGGTGCAGGGAACCTGGGACCTCCTACAGGCCAGCATCAATGCCACGCCGGCCGGCTTGCAGCGCCTGTCGCTTGCGGCCACCGCCCCCAAGGTGACGGTCACGGGAATCGGCGGCGGGGAGATTGCCGGATCCGGCAGCCGCCTGGAGCTTCACGTTCGGCCCAATCCGTCCAGGGCGGGCGAGCAGGCCCGTGACGTGGCGGCCTCCGTGACGGAGGCCCGGATCCCCTTGCTCGACGCCCTGATCGGCGGCGGGGAGCCCGCCAACCTGACCGCAGACGTCACCGTGACCCGGGCCGACGGCTTCAAGGGCGGCACCATCGCCGAGGAGATGGAGCTCTGGCGCAACGCGGGCGGCAAGCTCGACATCCTGATGCTGGCGGCCACCAAGGGCTCCCGCCAGATCGAGGCCAAGGGGGATCTTCGCCTCGACGAGCAGCACCGGCCCGCGGGCCAGCTCAACCTGTCGGCCGCCGGCCTCGACGGCCTGCTCGGCAACCTGACGGGTGGCAGGCTCGGCGGCAACCTGTTGGGCATGCTGCTGGGGCAAGGCCGGGCCCCGGCCCAGCCGAACGCCAAGCCGCAGCTGGCGCCTCTTCCGCCCCTGCGCCTCGAGAACGGCTTCCTGGCCATGGGGCCTTTCGTGATCCCCAACGTGAAGCTGCAGCCGCTTTATTGATGGGGCTCCACACATTGTCATTCCGGGGCCGCGTAGCGGAGCCCGGAGTCCATAAACACGACGTTTCAAGAAGTGCGGGGAGCGTTACACCTCATTCTGCACCCGTAGTGGTTATGGATTTCCACGCTTGCAGCGCGGCCCTTCGGGTCGGGCTCGGCCTTTGGCCGCCCCGGAACGACGGTGGAGTAATGCCGCTTACGCCTTGTCCTCGCGCCTGCGGCCGAAATCGGGCTCCGGCGTTTCCTGCCCCGACGAGATGATGCCGCGGCGGATGGCGCGGGTGCGGGTGAAGAGATCGAACAGCTTGTCGCCCTCGCCCCAGCGGATGGCGCGCGCGAGCAGCGCAATGTCCTCGTTGAGGCGGCCGAGCATTTCCAGCACGGCCTCCCGGTTGTGCAGGAAGACGTCGCGCCACATGGTCGGGTCGGAGGCGGCGATGCGGGTGAAGTCGCGAAAGCCGCCGGCGGAGAACTTGATGACCTCCCCTTGCGTGACGGTTTCCAGATCCGCCGCCGTGCCGACGATGTTGTAGGCGATCAGGTGCGGCACGTGGCTGGTAATGGCCAGCACCAGATCGTGATGCTGCGCCGTCATGATCTCCACATTGGAGCCCATGGCGGTCCAGAAGGCACGCACGCGCTCGACGGCGCCTTCGTCGGTTCCCTCCGGCGGGGTGAGGATGCACCAGCGGTTATGGAACAGGGTCGAAAAGCCCGCATCGGGACCCGAATGCTCGGTGCCTGCCACCGGGTGGGCCGGCACGAAATGCACGCCCTCGGGCAGATGCGGCTGCACCTGGGCCACCACGGACGCCTTCACCGAGCCCACATCCGACACGATGCAGCCGGGCTTGAGGCCTGGGCGCAGGGCCTCGGCCACCCGTCCGCACACGCCCACCGGCACGCACAGGATCACGAGATCCGCATCCTTCACGCCGGCGGCGGCATCGGTGGTCGCCTCATCGGCGATGCCCAGCTCCCGCACCCGTGCGACCACCCGCTCATCCGCGTCGATGGCCACGATGGCGCGCGCAAGGTTCATGTGCCGCGCGGCTCGCGCGATCGACGAGCCGATCAGCCCGAGACCGACGAGGGCAACGCGCTCGAAGAGCGGCGCGTCGAGGGGAGGTCCGAGACGCTCAGGCATGGGTTTTCGTGCCGTTCAGGAAATCGCGGAGCGCCGCGACCACAAGCCGGTTCGCCTCCTCGTCGCCCACCGTCAGGCGCAGGGCGTGCGGCAGGCCATAGGCATCGATCCGGCGCAGGATCAGGCCGCGGCTGGAGAGAAACGCGTCCGCGTCCTTGGCCGTCCGGCCGGCGTCCTGCGGAAAATGGATCATCAGGAAGTTGCCGACGCTCGGCGTCACCTTCAGGCCCAGGGCCTCGATCTCGCGGGTGAGCCAGGCGGCCCAGCGCTCGTTGTGCTCGACCGCCCTGGCCACATGGGCTTCGTCCTGGATCGCCGCGATGCCGGCCGCCATGGCCGGGCCGTTGACGTTGAAGGGGCCGCGGATGCGGTTGACCGCATCGACGACATGGGCGGGCGCCACCATCCAGCCGAGGCGCATGTTCGCAAGGCCGTAGATCTTCGAGAAGGTGCGGGTCATCACCACGTTCTCGGAGGTGGCGACGAGCTCCAGCCCCGACTCGTAGTCGTTGCGGCGCACATATTCCGCATAGGCCGCATCGAGCACCAGCACCACATGGGGCGGCAGGCCCGCATGCAGGCGCTTCACCTCGTCGAACGGGATGTAGGTGCCGGTCGGGTTGTTGGGGTTGGCGAGAAAAACGATCCTAGTCCTGTCCGTGACCCTCGAAAGGATCGCATCCACATCCGTGCGGTAATCCTTCTCCGGCGCCACCACGGGCACGCCGCCGGCCGCCAGGACGGCGATGCGGTAGACCAGGAAGCCGTGCTCCGTGAAGATGCCCTCGTCGCCCGGCCCCACATAGGTGTTCGTGATCAGGGACAGGAGTTCGTCCGAGCCCGAGCCGCAGACGATCCGGTTCGCGTCGAGGCCGTACCTGGCCGCAATCGCCTCACGCAGCCTGGCGGCGCCGCCGTCCGGGTAAAGCTCGAGATGGTTGAAGCCGCGGACCGCCTCCGCCGCCTTGGGCGAGGGGCCGAGCGGCGTCTCGTTGGAGGACAGCTTGTAGATCTTCGCCACCCCTGCGGCCGAGCTCTTGCCGGGCACGTAGGCCTCGATCTGCATCACGCCGGGACGGGGCTGGGGACGAGCGGACATGGGGAATTCCTCAGGATCGGTCGAATGGGCAAAAAGGGCTCTAGCGCAGCCTGAGGTTTATTTCACGTGGAAACGTTCGGCATGGCTGCCGATCTCGGCCAGCTGAGCGAGACTTGCGCCTGCCTTGGTCAGGGTCTGGCGCAGCTGCGCGGGCTCGACCGTGCCCGGCACGGCGATGAGCTCCGACAGCCCATGGGCGTCGGCCGCGCTCGCCACCACCTCGCCGCCGAGGCGGATCAGGGCCTCGTTCGCACCCCGGTGCCAGCGCTCGAACTGGGCGGCATAGAGCACCACGTCCCGCACGGCCGCGTCCACCAGGGGCTTGGAGATGACGAAGACCGGGGTGCCGGCGGGATGGTCCGGCCGCTCGATGAAGGGCAGCCGGGCGATCACCTTCGGGCGGTCCCGGTCGGCCAAGGTGCGCCACCAGGCGCCGCTCGTGGCGCCCTGGTCGAGGCGGAAGACCCCGAGATCGCCGCGGGAGGAGGCCACGGCCTCGATCACCGCCGCCGCGCTCGGATGGCTGACATAGGGAACCGTGAAGCCGAAATGGAACCGGACCGAGTCGCGCATGGGCGCGTCGCCTCCGGAGATGTCGGCGTGAACCGCATAGTTGGACTGCACATAGGTGAAGGTGCCGATGATCACCCGCCAGATGCCCTCCACCGTATCGAGGGGGAGAAGCCCTTCGTGGCGCGCGGCGAGCGCCCGCATCATCGACGCCTCGCGCCCGGGGCGGAACGCGGAGCTGATGCCCGTCTCGGAGGCCTTCTTGGAGGCGATCAGCCGGTCGATGATGGTGCCGCGCTCCATGAGCAGCCGGTGCATCGCCTCGTCGATACGGTCGATCTCCTGGCGCAGGTCGGCAAGAGACGGAGCGGGCGTGTCGGCGGACATGAGCGGGATCCTCGTGAATGCGCCCTTCTTTGACGATTTTGGCCCCGCTTGTCATCCCTGATCGCACAGGGTTCGTGGGGCAGGCCCGCACAGGAGGGAGCGGCTTCGCGCTTTTGGCGCGAAGGGCTTTCGGCTGGTCCTGGCTTGTCTCGTGGGGCGAGGGAAGCGCGGGACTTGGATCTGCTTCGCTGCTCGGGCAGAGCGCGCGAAAGCGGGGTCGGGACGGGAGATCCGCCCGGATGAGAAGCAGGCCACCGCCCGCGCACGGCTTTTCGGCCCTGAGCCTTGCGCTCCGGCGGGATCAGGGACTAGACCCTCAGACCCGCTTCACGGCGCTTCTCGAGCGCGGCCCTTGATGAAGATCCTCGGGCCGGCAAGGCTTGGAAGGCCGACGGCGCCAGCCCGCCCGAACAGGCTGCCGCCTCGCATCCTCCACTCAGGCCCCCGGCATGCACGACCAGCGTCTTGTCCTGCAGCGGCCGGAACCGCATCCCGCCTCCACAACCGACGCCTCGGGCGCGTCCCTCGTGAGACCGGACCCGCATACCCATAGCCAAGGTTAGGCATAAAGTCAAGAACAAAAGCAGAACGCGCCCGCAGGCGATCCCGTGCCGGCGGGGAGCCGGACCCGACCTTTGCGGCAGGAGCCACCCGGCGCCATTGGAGGTGCCTGTTCTGCAGCGTCAGCGGTTCTGGATCCCCTTCCATCGCCTACGGCTCGCCGGGGATGACAGGGTGGCGCTGCCCTTGTGGTGCTGACCCTGGTGTCATTCCCGGCCGCAGCGAAGCGGAGGGGAAGGGAATCTATCAGCGTCAAGCGTGGAGTGGATCCCCTTTCCGGCCCTTCGGACAACCAGGAGCGACACTCCGAAGCCTCTTGCCGGGACGTTATGTTCGTTGACGCCGTGGCCTCCCCGCAGTACCGGTTGTTCGAAAGAACGAACGTTTCCAGCACACCATGTCCTTTGCCCCCCTTGCCTCCGAACCGCGAAGCCAGGTCGATGACCCGTCGAGCCCCGTCATGCGCTTCGGCGCGGACGAGCCGCTGATGATGGATGCGGGCGTGGCGCTGAGCCCCTGGCAGATCGCCTACCAGACCTACGGCACCCTCAATGCGGACCGGTCGAACGCGGTGCTGATCTGCCATGCGCTCACCGGCGACCAGCATGTGGCGAACGACAACCCGGTGACGGCCAAGCCCGGCTGGTGGCTGCCGATGGTCGGCCCCGGTCGGCCGGTGGACACGAACCGGTTCTTCGTGATCTGCGCCAATGTGATCGGCGGCTGCATGGGCACCACCGGCCCCGCTTCGATCAACCCGGCCACGGGCGAGCCCTACGCGCTCGATTTCCCCGTCGTGACCGTGCGCGACATGGTGCGGGCGCAGGCTGCGCTCATCGAGCGCCTCGGGATCGAGACCCTGTTCTGCGTGGTCGGCGGCTCCATGGGCGGCATGCAGGTGCTGCAATGGGCCGTGACCTACCCGGACCGGGTCTTCGCCGCGCTCCCCATCGCCACGGCGGCGCGCCATTCGGCCCAGAACATCGCCTTCCACGAGGTCGGCCGCCAGGCCGTGATGGCCGATCCCGAGTGGCGGCGCGGCCGCTATCTCGTGGAGGGCACCCGCCCCTCCAAGGGCCTTGCGGTCGCCCGGATGGGCGCGCACATCACCTATCTGTCCGAGATGGCCCTGCACCGGAAGTTCGGGCGCAACTTCCAGGACCGCAGCGCCCCGACCTTCTCGTTCGATGCCGATTTCCAGATCGAGAGCTACCTGCGCTACCAGGGCATCTCCTTTGTCGAGCGGTTCGACGCGAACTCCTATCTCTACGTCACCCGGGCCATGGACTATTTCGACCTCGCGGCGGAGCACGGCGGCAGCCTGGCCAAGGCCTTCAAGGGCTCGGCCACGCGCTTTTGCGTGATCTCGTTCACCTCGGACTGGCTGTTTCCCACCTCCGACTCGCGGGCCATCGTGCACGCGCTCAACGCGGCGGCGGCCTCCGTCGCCTTCGTGGAGGTGGAGAGCGACAAGGGCCACGATGCGTTCCTGCTCGACGAGCCCGAGATGTTCGCGGCGGCCCGCGGCTTCATCGACGGGGCCGCGCGCGCCCGGGGGATCGCATGACCGCCGCCGCCCTGCCCGCGACCGACAGCGAGTCCGGCCACCGCCTCGACTTTCTCCTGGTGGCCGACATGGTCGAGCCCGGCTCCCGCGTGCTCGACATCGGCTGCGGCGACGGTTCGCTCCTGGCCCTCCTGCGCGACCGCAAGGGTGTCGACGGGCGCGGCATCGAGATCTCCCGCGAGGGCGTGAATGCGTGCCTGACCAAAGGCCTGGCCGTGATCCAGGGCGATGCGGACACGGACTTGGCGGATTACCCGGACGATGCCTTCGACTACGTGATCCTGTCGCAGACGATCCAGGCCACCCGCCAGCCCCGGGTGGTGCTGGAGCATCTCCTGCGCATCGGCCGCCGGGCCATCGTGTCCTTCCCCAATTTCGGCCACTGGCGCGTGCGCTTCGACTTAGGCATCCGCGGGCGCATGCCGGTGACCGAGAACATGCCCTATTCCTGGTACGACACCCCCAACATCCATTTCTGCACCATCCGCGACTTCGTGGAGCTGTGCCGCGAGGTCGGCGCGCAGATGGAAAAGGCGGTGGCGCTCAACGCCGCCGGCCAGCCCATGCGCATGACCCTGCCCTGGTGGGCCTGGAACCTGCTCGGCGACCAAGGCGTGTTTTTGCTCAAGCGGCGGTAGCGCCGCAAAAGCCACTCGCGAGATTCGCTGATGGCTTTCCTTTTCCCTGATCTGAGCCAGAGCAAGGGAATTTCCAAGCTCACTGAATGGAGGGGCTTTCGTCCTCCATTCGGGTCAGAGGATTTCCACGACGCGGAAGTGCTCTCTTGTCAGGGCCGGGATCGACCCGTTCCAGGCATCGAAGTCCGCAATCTCAACGGCAGCGTTCCGGCCGGAGCCATCCACATCATAAAACAGCTTGCCGTTCGCCTGATTGTAGATGAGGTGCTGCGTCCTGGTTTGTGCTTGCGCACCAATGTGGAAGTTCTCCGCCGCAAGCGCTCCCAGCGCTAGAACACTGAAGTGGTACTGGGAAAGTTCGATCCGGTCCTCGTTGACATTGAAATCCACGATCCGGTCGCTGCTGAGGCTTTCGAACGTCACGAGATCAAAGACGAACACGTCTCGTCCTTCTCCCCCCGTGAGCGCATCGTTGCCCAGGCCGCTCATGAGCGTATCGTTGCCGCCGCCTCCGTCGAGCACATCGGACTCATCTGCCGAAACAAGGAGATCATTTCCATCAGAGCCTGTGACAACCTCGACCTCAAGATCACGCACGTCGATGGTGTACGTCATCTCCTTTGTTCCGTGCACACTGCCCGTGACAAGCACCTTGATCTCGAAGACGCGCTGCTGCTCGTAGTCGATGCGGAACCCATCCTTCACGCGAATGACATTGCCCTCGATGTAGAAGCGGCCCTCCGCATCTTCCCCGCCGATCATCTCGTAAGTATAGGTTTCGCCGCTCTCCTCGTTGACGGACCTGAAGAAGCCGACGGCGTCGTCCGTAAACGGATGCTCAAGGATCGTGTTGTTCTCCAGCAGATCCTCGAACCAGTCGCCCGGCCCCCCTTCTTCCCACTCCTTACCATCGACAAAGATTCTTTCTATGCCGTGGCTCCAAAGATGCCTCGCGTACCGACTGATCGCCGCAACATCTGCGAAGTCGCCTGACAGAAGATAAGCCCAATCGGCATCCGTGGCACTGCCCGTATCGTTGATGTCCCAGGCTTGGCCGTCAAGATGATAGATATCGCTGCCCTCGCCGCCATCAATGGAGTCGTTCCCGCCCCCACTGATCAGCGTGTCGTCGCCAAGGCCGCCCAGCAGCGTGTCGTTGCCGGCGCCGCCGTCGAGGAAGTCGTCGCCGTCGTCGCCAAAGAGACTGTCGGCTCCGTCATACCCGTAAAGCCTGTCGTTGTCGGCGCCGCCGGTCAGGCTGTCTTCAACAAGGCCGCCATACAGCGTGTCGTCGCCCTGCCCGCCGTCTATGGTGTTCTTGGAGTCGTTGCCGGTGAGTTGGTTGGCGCCGCTGTTGCCGATCAGATGCACGGCTCCGGCCGCCTCACCGGCAAAGGCATGTTCGATGGTGAGGCCGACCAGGCTGTAGGTGCCGGCCTCGGTGGCGACCAGCGTATCGTTGTCGCCGCCCTCGTCGATGATCTCGTCGTCGAGGTCGACGAAGTAGACGTCGTCACCGGTGCCGCCCTGCAGAAGATCGCTGCCGGCACCACCATCCAAGGTGTCGTTGTCGGCGCCACCATTGAGAGTATCGTTGTCGTCGCCGCCTTCCAGCGAGTCGTTGCCGGCTGCGCCCGTGATGCTGTCCTCGCCCGCTTCGCCGATCAGGTGGTCGCCGCCCTGGCCGCCGATGATGGTGTTGTCGAACCGGTTGCCGCTGATCTTGATGCCATCGGTGACGGTCTCGCCCACCGCCAGAACCTCGACGCCGACGTCGTCCTGAAGATCGTACTCGGGAATGAAAATGTAGGCCGTGTCAAAGCCTCCACTCGCGGCCGTATCCTCCCCAATCGTGTCACTCCCAAAACGTATGTAATAGGTATTGTTGATCGGTGGAGGTGTGTAGATCTGGCCATCGACCCATACAGTCTCAATGCCATGTGCCCAGAGGTGTTCGACATAGGCTTTGACGGCCTCAGCATTTCCTATGTTTACGGACAACACATGCACTGTGTCGTTGCCTGCATCGCGCCCGTCACTGAAGTCGATGACGTCGCCTGCATTGCGCAGATAGTAGACATCGTCTCCCGCTCCGCCCTTCAGAAGGTCGGGCGCACCCTCGTGACTATCGAGCGTGTCGTTGCCGATGCCGCCGATTATGGTGTTGGAGAGGTTGTTGCCTCGCAACGAGACACCGGTCTGAACCCCCTCGCCGACAGCCAAAACCTCAATGCCAACATCCTCGTCCAGTTCATAGCTGTCGACAAAAATATAAGCCTTGTCGTTCGAGCCGCCCTTAGCCGGGTCTTTATCCTCAGCAATGACATCCTCTTCATCTCCAAGGTAGATGTAGTAGGTGTCGTTGCCGCCGCCGCTGAGAGTATCGTTGCCGCCGCCGCCGTTGAGAGTATCATTGCCGCCGCCGCCGCCGAGTGTCTGATCGTACATGATGACGATGTTCTCGACGTTCACGAGTTTACTGACGTCAAAGCCCTTCTCGTACACATAGACCGTGTCGATGCCGCCGTTCGTTCCATCATGTTCTATGACAACGTCGTTCAGGTCGCGAACGTGATAGACGTCGTTGCCATCGCCGCCGTTCATGATGTCGGCCCCGGCACCGCCATCAAGCGTGTTGTCTCGTTCGTTGCCGGTCAGCGTATTTGCCGCGCCGTCGCCGATGAGGTGGATGCCGTCAATGCCTTCTTTTGCCTGCAGGTTCTCGATATCCGCGAAGGTGAGCGTGTGCGTGCCCGCCGTCGTGATCATCAGGGTATCGGAGCCCAGGCCGTCGATGATCGTATCGCCGCTGTCCGCGTAGTAGACGTCGTCGCCCTGGCCACCCTCCAGGGTGTCGTTACCCGCTCCGCCGATGAGCACGTCATTGCCCGCGCGCCCGGTGAGATGGTCGTTGCCGCCGCCGCCCTCAAGGGTATTGTCGAGATCGTTGCCGGCAATATCGTTGGCCTCGCCATCGCCGACCAACCATATATTGGCGATATTATCGGCAGCCTTCAGGTTCTCGATCCCGAACATGGCCTTATACGTGCCGCCCGTCGTGGCGACCAGGGTGTCGGTGCCACCCGTATCTTTAATCGAATCCTGGAAGTCCACGTAATAGGTGTCGTTACCGGCGCCGCCCTCCATGGAGTCCATGCCTTCGCCGCCCTTGAAGACGTCATGACCGCCGCCGCCGATGAGGGTATCGTTGCCTTTGTCGCCGGTGAGCACGTTGTTGCCCACGTTGCCCGTGATCTTGTTGTCGCGGGTATTGCCGGTGAGCTCGAGCGGGTCGGTCGAAGTGCCGGCGTTCGCGGCCTCGAGCTCTTCCAGGCGCTCGTCAGTCAAAGTGTAGGAGATGGTCGTGATCACCCTGTCCCGCAGGCCAGCATCATCCTTGATTTCGTCGAAACGGCTGTTGACGTAATAGGTGTCGTCGCCGGCGCCGCCTTCCATGAGGTCGATGCCTTCGCCGCCATTCAGGATGTCGTTACCGCCGCCGCCGATTAGAGTATCGTTGTTCTCCAGGCCAGAGAGGTAATTGTCACCCTCGTTGCCGGTGATCCGGTTGGCCAGCGTGTTGCCGGTGAGCGTGAAGGCGCCCGTGCCCGAGGCATTGGTGGTCTCGAGGTGCTCCACGTTGGCCGTGAGCGTGTAGCTCCGGTTCGCCTGGACGAGGTCGTTGCCCTCGCCGGCATTTTCCTCGACGCGGTCGCCATCATGGTCGATGACATAGGTATCATTGCCAGCCTTGCCCTGCATGCGGTCGGCCCCGCCGGCGCCGTCGAGCCGGTTGTCGCCCAGATTGCCCACCAGCCTATTGGCCTGGCTGTTGCCCGTCAGGTTTATGTGAATGACGCCATCCTGCGCCTGAAGAACCTCTATCCCGGCTGCGTTTTCCCCCAGCGTGTAGCTGACCATTGCGAGGGCGGTATCAATGTCGCCGAGGCCCGAACCGGAATCATTGAGAACCTCGCTGCCATATACCCTATAGGTGTCGGAGCCTTCCCCCCCGTCGAGGGTGTCACGGCCGAACAAGCTGCCACCGTCAAGCACGTCATCGCCGCCACCACCCTTGATGGTTTCGTGCACGGCGGCTGACCCGGTCAGGGTGTCACTGTGGCTGGAGCCAATGACTCCCTCGACTCCACTATAGGAGTCTCCAAAGGCCTCACCTGAATTCTTGCTCCGGTCGTTCAAGTTGACAATGACGCCGGCGGATGCATCAACATAGCTGACGTAGTCGTTGCCGTCGCCGCCCCTAAGAATGTCGTTTCCCCTAGCGCCGTTGAGGGTATCGTTACCTTCACCACCCGACAGGATGTCGTCGCCCGTTCCACCATCTACGAAATCATTGCCCTTGTGACCAGAAAGCGTGTCGTTGCCACCATTGCCCCATATATGGTCGTGACCAACCCCACCCACGTGGCGGTTTTCCCCATCCCAACCCCAGAGGTCCGTCTCAGAAGTTGTCCGCAGGTCGTAGGTCTTGCTTCGGATGCCGGATCCCCCTCCAGGGCCGAAATCCGTCGTCCAGGTGACCGTGAAACGTCCATCCCCTAAGGATGCGACCTTTGGATCAATCTGGCTTCCCTCCGGGAACACGCTGATGACAAACGCATCGAACTCACCGTAAGAGCGTCGGCCATCATGAAGCTTTCGACCCATGATGACGTTCTGGCCGCTCGCGCTCTTCTCGGTCCAAACAAGCACGTACGTGTCTTCGCCAAATTCTTTGTAGCCAAGCGACACTACGGCAGGGCTGCTGGCGGTACTGTTATCGCTATATTTGGTGATGCCTGAGACAGGCTGGGTGGGATTATTGGAGTCATAGATCCTGCCGAAGACGCCGCCGGCGTCTTCCCACATGACGAGGAACCTACCGTTAGCAAGGGCTACGACGTCGACGCTCCGCGGGTTGATGGGAAGCTCCGCGATGGTGTACTCGGTATTGCCCCCCCTCCAAGTATGCGGAACTTGAGGTAATTGTAGACCTCCCCCTCGGCGCGCGTCGAAGACGAACTCCATGCTATGACCATCCTACCATTGGTAAGGTAGGTTGCGGTGGAGTTTCCCTCGCTCGACCCTGTTTGTGTGTTGACCCGGTATTCTGGAAGCGAGGCACTTCCGTCAGAGCCGAAATCCCGGCCCTTGATATCTATACGGTCCGAGGTACTGCCGTACCCGTCCCAGAATACCGAGAAGCCGCCACCCGGTCTTGCAATCACCTCGGAGCCAGTCTGGTTACCAGATTTTAGATCATTGACGCTGAAGCTGGTTAGCGGATTATAGTGACCGTTTGCAGCTAGGATCTGACCCTGAATCCCTGTTCCGGATCCGTCGCTCGTTGTATAAGTGACGACAAATCGCCCGTCTTCCAGAGCAGCTACAGAAGGGTCTTGCGCGTTGGCCCACCCGCTACTTATGACGTAGGGACCTCGAATGACCTCGCCGTCGAAGGCGAGAAGCTGGCCCATAATCACGTCCGCATTGAGCGCCGGATCCCATACAGACCAGACCTGGAGCAGGGACCCGTCTTTGTTGACCGCCATGGCCGAGGAATTCTGGCTTGACGCTTGAACTACCCAGCCCTCGTCACTCCATACAGTCGGTCCGGCTGACATCACGAACTCCCAATTGAACCCTATATACTATGTTATATCGTATTTATCTAATAATAATGCAACACTATAGGCATTCTGTTCATGAAGAGGCATGCGACATGGTTTACGCCGAGGGGCTGGATCTATCGACAGCGCCCGTCCGAAGGTCCTTTGTTCAACTCTTTGACATGCACAATTGAGATTCCCTTGTGGCATGACCGAAGACTTGCCTCTTCGAACAGAGAGTGAAATGTGTAGTTTACTCAGGATTTTTTTAGCTTCCGAGCTGCGCAAAGCCTCATGAACTGCTTGCAACCGCATCTCAGGCACTTGCCATGACGGACAGGAACATCGCGTCTAGCCCTCACCGCCCTCCGCCAGGGGATGCAGGTCGCGCACCATGCTTTTGAGGCGCTCGTCCAGCACGTGGGTGTAGATCTGCGTGGTGGAGATGTCGGAATGGCCGAGCAGCTCCTGCACCACGCGCAGGTCAGCCCCGTTCTGGAGCAGGTGGCTGGCAAAGGCGTGGCGGAGCACGTGGGGGCTGATCTTGTCGGCCCGCAAGCCCGCCGCCCCGGCAACGGCCTTCAGGTCGCGCGCGAACGCTTGGCGGGTGAGGTGGCCGCTCTGGCTGTCGGCGGGAAACAGCCAGGGGCCGGCGGCCTTCTTCTGCTCTTCCAGCAGGGCCAGATAGGCCTGCGCCGCGTCCCGGGACGCATCGGTGAGCGGCACGAGCCGCTCCTTGGCGCCCTTGCCGCGCACCACGAGAAAGCGGTCCCGGGTCCTGGCGGCGCTGCGGGGCAGCGCGATCAGCTCCGAGACGCGCAGGCCCGTGGCGTAGAGAAGCTCCAGGAGGCAGGCCATGCGGGCGGCGCGCAGGCGCTCGGGCGCCGAGGCTTCCGGGTGCCCGACGCCCTGGTAGGCCACCTGGAGCAGGCGGTCGACCTCGGCGACGGACAGGACCTTGGGCAAGGCCCTGCCGCGCTTGGGCGCCGAGACGGCGGCCGTCGGATCGGCGGGCGCATAACCCTCCACGTAAAGAAACTTGTGAAACTGGCGCACGGCGGAAAGCCTGCGGGCCGCCGAGGTGGCCTTCAGGCCGCGCTCCTCGAGGCTTGCCATGAACCCCCGGACCGTGGCGGAGGTGGCGTTGCCGGGCTCCCCGCCCGCCTCGGCCAGATAGGCCAGGTAATCGTCGAGATCCCGTCGGTAGGCATCGAGCGTGTTCTTGGAGGCGCCTCGCTCGGCCGCCAGCATGTCCAGAAAGAGGCTGGCGTGGCGCGCACCGCTCATGAGGATGGCGTGCGATTGATCTGAACAGGGGCGTTGATCTCGCGCGGATCGGGCTTGACGAAGGTCGCCAGGGCGAACATGGCCGCAAAGCCAAGACCCGCCAGAACGGCAACGACGAGGAAGAACCGGAATAAGGTGGGCACGGGAGCCTCTTGCAGGGTTAGACCGCTAGAACCATGCCAGGGCCGCGAAGGCAAGTCCTTCTCGCCTGTTAAGTTTCTGCCCGGCTGGGGAATAACGTCCTTGTGACAGAGCGCCGCTCCCGCCCCGACGCATGGCGTTCCAGGACCCGATCGGGTTTCGAAGCACGCCGCGTCTCTTGAGAAAGGAGCACCGGATAGCGCCCAAAAGTGCATTCCACTTTTGGGCCTGATGCTCTACGACTGGCATATGAACAGTATCAGCCGCTTCAATTCGCTCGATGAAGTTGGCGGGCAAAACCAGGCAAGCCGGCGCGGCCATCCCATCAGCCGCCAGCTCGGCACGCGATCGCTTGTGCTCGTTGGCCTCATGGGCGCCGGAAAGAGCACCGTGGGCCGCAGGCTCGCGCAGACGCTCAAGCTGCCGTTCCGTGACGCCGATCACGAGATCGAGGCGGCGGCCGGCATGACGATCCCCGAGATCTTCGCGGTTCACGGCGAGGACCATTTCCGCGACGGCGAGCGCCGGGTGATCGCCCGCCTCCTCCAGGAAGGGCCCATGGTGCTTGCCACCGGCGGCGGGGCCTTCATGAACGAGGAGACCCGCCAGCGGGTGTCCGAATGCGCCATCTCGATCTGGCTCAAGGCCGATCTCGACGTTCTCATGCGCCGCGTCCGCAAACGGTCCACCCGTCCCCTGCTCCAGAACGCCGACCCGGAAGGCACCATGCGCCGCCTCATGGAGCTGCGCTACCCGGTCTACGCCACGGCGGATCTGACCATCGACTCCCATGAGGCCCCGCACGACCGGGTGGTCGCCGACGTCGTCAAGGCTTTGGCCGACTGGTTCGACAGGGACAAGCAGGGAGGCCACGAGGGATGAGCCACGCAGCCGCCCAGGCGGAGCCCTCGGCCCCTATCACGGTTCCGGTGCCGCTCGGCGAGCGGGCTTACGACATTCTCGTCGGGCGCGGCCTGATCGGGACCGCGGGCGCGCGCATTGCGGCGCTTGGCGCCCGGGCCGCCGCCATCGTGACGGATGCCCATGTGGGACCCCTCTATGCGGACGCCCTCGCCGCCTCCCTGGAGGCCCAGGGCCTGCGCATCTCCGTGACCGTGCTTCCGCCGGGCGAGGCGACGAAGTCCTATGCGGGCCTCGAGCGGGTCTGCGATGCGGTGCTCGAGGCCAGGATCGAGCGCGGCGACCTGGTGGTGGCGCTGGGCGGCGGGGTGATCGGGGATCTCGCGGGCTTCGCGGCGGCCGTGGTGCGCCGGGGCGTGCGCTTCGTCCAGGTGCCGACCACCCTGCTCTCCCAGGTCGATTCCTCGGTGGGCGGCAAGACCGGCATCAATTCCCGCCACGGCAAGAACCTCGTCGGCGCCTTCCACCAGCCGAGCCTGGTTCTCGCCGACACGGCCCTTCTCGACACGCTCCCGATCCGGGAGATGCGCGCGGGCTACGCGGAGGTGGTGAAGTACGGCCTCATCGACGATCCGGGCTTCTTTGCCTGGTGCGAGGCCCATTGGCGTGAGGTTTTCGCAGGCGGCCCCGAACGGGACCGGGCCGTCGCGCAAAGCTGCCGCGCCAAGGCCGCCGTGGTGGTGCGCGACGAGCACGAGAACGGCGATCGCGCGCTGCTCAATCTGGGCCACACCTTCGGCCATGCCCTGGAGCGCATCACGGCTTACGACTCGGCCCGCCTCGTCCATGGCGAGGGCGTGGCCATCGGCCTGTGCCTGGCCTTTCGCTTTTCCGCCTCCCTCGGGCTTTGCCCGAGGGCCGATGCCGAGCGCGTGGAGGCCCATCTCAAGGCTGCGGGCCTCCCGACGCGCCTTGGCGACGTGCCGGGAGGCTGCGGCACGGTGGACGCGCTTCTCGACGCCATGGCCCAGGACAAGAAGGTCAAGGGCGGCGCTCTCACCTTCATCCTGGCGCGCGGCATCGGGCAGAGCTTCATCGCGCCCGGCATCGAGGCCGAGAGCGTTCGGGCGTTTCTGCGGGACGAAACCAACACATCACGGCCATGATCGAAGAATCCTCCGGCAATCTCTGGCTTGCGGCTCTGGTCGTGGTCTTCTGCCTTCTGCTCTCGGCCTTTTTCTCGGCGGGCGAGACGGCGTTCACGGGGGCATCGCGCTCCCGCATGCTGGTGCTGGAGAGAAGCGGCGACCGGCGCGCCAAGCTGGTGAACCGCCTGCTCGAAATGCGCGAGCGCTTCATCGGCACGGTGCTGATCGGCAACAACATCGTCAATATCGGCGTCTCGGCCTTCGCCACCAGCGTGCTCGTGGCGATCTTCGGCGACGAGGGCGCGATCTACGCCACCGTCATCATGTCGGTTCTGGTGATCGTGTTCGCCGAGGTCCTGCCGAAGACGCTCGCCATCTCGTCCCCCGACACCGTCACGCTCTTCCTGTCGCGGCCCATGTCCTGGGTAGTGGCGCTCTTAGGCCCGCTTGCCATCGCCATCGAGCGCATGGTGCGCCTCATGCTGCTGCCCTTCGGCATCCGGATCGGGGAGAACACGCCGATCCTGTCCGCCAGCGAGGAGATCCGCGGCCAGGTGGCCCTGCTGCACAAGGAGGGCGGCGTCGCCAAGGTGGAGCGCGACATGCTCGGCGGCCTCCTCGACCTCGAAGACCTGACCGTCTCTGAGGTGATGGTTCACCGCACCAAGATGCGCACCATCAATGCGGACCTGTCGTCGGAAGAGATCGTGCGGGAGGTTCTCTCCTCGCCCTATACCCGCATGCCGCTGTGGCGCGAGAGCCAGGAGAACATCGTCGGCCTGCTCCACGCCAAGGACCTGCTGCGGGCCCTCGATGCGGTGGGCGGCGATGCCAGCAGGCTTAAAGTAGAGGCCATTGCGCTGGAAACCTGGTTCGTGCCCGACACCACGTCGCTGCGCGACCAGCTCAAGGCGTTCCTGGCCAAGAAAACCCACTTCGCCCTCGTGGTGGACGAATACGGCGAGGTGATGGGCCTCGTGACGCTCGAGGACATCCTCGAGGAGATCGTCGGCGACATCAAGGACGAGCACGATCTCTCGGTCCAGGGCGTGCGGCCCCAGCCCAACGGCTCGGTGAACGTGGACGGAGGGGTGCCGATCCGCGACCTCAACCGCGCCATGGACTGGAACCTGCCCGACGAGGAGGCCACCACCATCGCGGGCCTCGTGATCCACGAGGCGCAGACCATTCCCGATACGGGCCAGATCTTCACCTTTCACGGCTTCCGCTTCCAGGTGCTGCGCAAGTCCCGCAACCGGATCATGGCGCTGAGGATCACGCCGCTTACGGCGATCCGCGCCAAAGCGGAGTGATCGTCAGGTTTTCAGGAAGCTCGCGAGCGCCCCATTGACGGCCTCCGGCTCCTCGTGGTGAACCCAGTGGGTCGCGCCATCAATCCAGCGAATGTCGCCCGTGGTGCAGAGGGCAACGCTCGCCTCGGCCAGCCCCTTCTCCAGGAACCGGTCGCGGCCGCCCCAGATGACGAGCGTCGGGGATCGCACGGCGGGATCCTTCATGCCCGGCCGCAGCGGCAGGGCCCGGTACCAGTTCAGCATGGCCGTGAGCGCGCCGGGCTGAGACCAGACCTTTTCATACTCGGCCATATCCTCGTTCGAAAACGTGCCGCGCCGGCTGGTGCGCAGGAGCGCATCCTTGAGGCTGCGGTGGCCATTGGCCGACAGCATGGCTTCAGGCAGGCGCGGTATCTGGAAAAAGCCCGCGTAAAGGCTTCTCAGCATCTGGGTCGGATGGGACCGCATGTAGGACCCGACGACGCTCGGATGGGGCGCGTTGAGGGCAACGAGCTTTGCAACGCGGCCCGGATGGCGGGAGGCCGTCCACCAGGCGACGAGGCCGCCCCAATCGTGACCCGCCACATGAAACGTCTCGCGCCCGAGCGCATCCGCCAGCCCGACCACATCCTTTGCCAGGGTGTCGAGGTCATAGGCGCGCCGGCCTTCGGGCTTGTCGCTGAGATTGTAACCGCGCTGATCCGGCACGAGCACGCGAAAACCGGCCTCGGCGAGCGGCGCGATCTGGTAGCGCCAGCTCCACCAGTACTCGGGAAAACCGTGCAGCAGGATCACCAGAGGCCCATCCTGCGGCCCTGCCTCGATGCAATGAAGCGCGATGCCGTTGGTCCTGTGACGGATGCCGGGTGTATGAGGATCGAAGGCCTGTTTCATGCGCTCGCGCTCCTATGCCGTCAGGCCTTCCGAGATCCTGATCGTGCGCTTGGCCGGCTCGTCGGAAGCCATGAACTGTGCCCTGGCAAGCTCCGCGAAGCGGCCGCCCCTTGCCACGAGCTCGTCGAAGGTGCCGGTCTCGATCACACGGCCCCCATCGAAGACGAGGATGCGGCTGGCGTTGCGGATGGTGGCGAGACGGTGGGCGATCACGAAGGTCGTGCGGCCGCGCATCACCTCGTCCAGGGCCTTCTGCAGCTTCTGCTCGGTGGCGGCGTCAAGCGCGCTCGTCGCCTCGTCGAGGATGAGGATCGGCGGGTTTTTCAGGAGCGCACGGGCGATCGACAGGCGCTGGCGCTCGCCGCCCGACAGGGAGCGTCCGCGCTCGCCGATCACCGTGCCGAGCCCGTCGGTTTGGCGGGAGATGAACTCGATGGCCTGCGCCCGCTCCAGCGCCTCGATCATCTCCGCATCCGTGGCGTCGGGCCGCCCGACCTGCAGGTTCTCGCGGATGGTGCGGGCAAACAGCATGGGCTCCTGGAACACCACGCCGATGTTCCGGCGAAGCGACGACAGGGTCACGTCGCGGATGTCGAAGCCGTCGATCCGGATGCTGCCCGATTGCGGATCGAAGGCCCGGTGCAGCAGCCCCAAGGTGGTGGACTTGCCGGAGCCGGTCGCACCCACCAGGGCCACGTTCTCTCCCGCCCGGACGGCAAAGGACACGTCCTGCACGGCGGAGCGCTTGCCGTCATAGGAGAAGCTCACATCGTCGAAGGCCACATCGCCGCGGAAGCGCTCCACGTTCCTGGCATTCACCCGGTCATGGACGGCGGGCGTCGTGTCCAGGATGTCGAAGAACTCGCGCAATTTCGGCGCCTGCATGAAGAGCTGATTGATGAAGCTCACCGCCTGCTCCAGCCGCCCGATCAGCATGCCGGCCATGCTCATGAAGGTGACGATCTCGCCGATGCTGGCCAGTCCGTTCAGGTGCAGCCAGGTGCCGAGCAGAAAGATCGCCGTGACCGTGATGGTGGCGGAGGCCCGGGAGGCCACGGACGCAATCGCCCACCAGGACAGCACCGGGTTCTGCGCCTGGAGCAGCTGGTGGATGATGCCTCGCAAGGAGCGGGTCTCCGCCTCGACGCGGGTGAAGGACTGGATCACCGGCACGTTGCCCAGCGCGTCCGAGGCGTGCTCCGCGAGGTTCGAGTGATAGCGCTCGACGGAGCCCTGCAGGGTTTCGGTCTTGCGCAGCACGATGGCGGTGAGAACGGCGAAGACCGTCACCAACGCGACGAGCAGAAGCCCCAGGCGCCAGTTCAGGAACACGGTCAAAGGCAGAAGGACGACGAGCGCGATCAGGGCCGACATGTGCTCGCGAAAGAAGCCGAGCCAGAGCCAGGACATGCCGCCGGAGCCTTCGAGCATGACCTTCAGAACGCGGCCCGAATGGGTGGAGGTGTGGAACGCAAGCGGCAGTTCGAGCACGTGCTCGAAGTAATTGGCCACCACCGCCAGGCGCCGACGGTGGGCGAGCCTGTCCGCATGGAGCGCCACGAGAGCGCCGGCGCCGATGGAGAAGAGCCCGAAGGCCACCCAGGCGAGGATCAGCGGCGTCAGGACCCCGAAGGTCACGGGTGCGGTACCCGGCACCTGGGCGCGGGTGAGCAGGTCGATGATGCGGCCGAACAGGATCGGCTCCGCGAAGGCCGAGATCGCGAGCGCCACGTTGGCCACCGCCAGGAGAACGCCTATGCGAAGATCGGACCCGAGCTGACCGAGAACGCGGGTGTAGAGGCGGATCATCCGCATCGGGTCTTTCCTGCAAACCTTGGATCGGAGCTTGAGTGCAGGAAACGCCGCCCCCGATCCGGGGTTGCATGGATCGGGGCTGCCGGACAATCAGCGCTTGTCGGCCGCGACGGCAAGCGCCCAATAGACCTTGTACTTGGAGCCCGGCGCATAGGCCGTGGCGATGCCGATCCGGCCTGCCCTGGGATCGAGGAGCACGCGGTTGTGCTGCGGGCTTTCCCGCCAGCCGGAGAAGGCCTCGGCCAGGGTGTGGTAGCCGGCGGAGAGGTTCGCCGCCGGAGCCGCAAAGCCGGCTGCGGCCAAGCGGGCCTTGAAGGCTTCCGCCGAGCTTGGCTTGTCGGCCGCCGCCATGGCATCGGCCTCCGCCTGGGCCGCAGCCTGCAGCTGGGGATCGAGCGTAAGGGGTCCCAGACGGTTGTTGCCGCGATAGGCGCCGATCATGTCCCTAGCCATCGCGGCATCCACTTGCGCGTCGGCCCTGGCCATGGAGACGTAGAAGCTCGGGGTCTGGCCCTGCGTGACGGGCTTCTCGCTCTGACAGGCGGCCAAGACGAGGGCGGACAGGCTGAGAGTGATGAGACGCTTCATGCAGGCGTCTTATCCTTGAGAAGGGTTAAGATTTCGTCCTCTTTCGCCTCGGTCTTCGCGGCCTTGTCCGTCGCTTCGTCCTCGGGCTCAGGCGCTGGTGCGGCCGACGGCACGCCGATCCCGGCCTTCCGCAGCCCGCGGAAGACGTCGAAATACAGATCGCTCGAGACGCGCCCGGCCGCATCGATGTCGTCGACGAAGCAGACGAGATCGAAATCGATGGTGTTCTCGGTCACCTTCTTGAACAGGACGCGGGGGCTCGGCTCGCTCATGATCTCGCGGTGCGCCAGCGCCGCCTTGCGCATCACCTCCGCCACCTGGTCCGGATCGGACGCGCGGGGAACCGGGATCGAGACGAGCACCCGCCCGACGCGGTCGTTGCGCACGCGGTTGCGGACGATGCCGGAGATCAGGTTGGAATTCGGCACGATCAGCATCGAGCGGTCGAAGGCCTGGATCTCCGTGGAGCGCACATTGATCCGGCGCACATAGCCCTCCCCGTCGCCGACGACGACGAGGTCGCCGACGCGGATCGGCCGCTCCCAGAGCAGGATGAGCCCCGAGATGAAGTTGTTCACGATGGACTGCAGGCCGAAACCGATGCCCACCGAGAGGGCGCCGGCCACGATGGTGAGCCGCTCAAGGCTCAGGCCCAGATAGGTGAAGGCGATCACGCCCGCCGTGATGATGCCCACATAGCCTGCCGCCGTGCGGATCGAGTTGCGCAGGCCCGCATCGAGATCGGTTGCCGGCAGGAAGGTGTTGTCGAGCCAGCGCTGGATGATCCGCGTGATGGTGAAGCCTGCGGCGAACAGCAGGGCCGCGATGAGGATCGACGACAGGGAGATGGTGACGTCGCCCACGTTGAACCCGAAGAACACCGCCCGCAGGGAGCCGGTCACGTCGGTCGATTCGATGCCCCAGGGCGCCAGCACCAGCAGGAAGCCGATGACGATGAGGGCCAGCCGCGCGACCCCGCTTCCCAGAACGCCGATCTGCTCCAGGGAGCGGCGGCGCAGGCCCGTATTGGCCTGCAGGGCCGTGGCCAGCCGGCTCTGGCTGCGCAGGGAGCCGCCGATGAACTCGTCGGCGAAGGCGATGCACAGGATCAGCAAGGCGACGACGATGGAGATCCACAGGGCCTGATCGACCAGGAAGGACGCCAGCGCCACATAGCCGCCGAGCACGCTGCCGAGCACGAGGGCGACCACGAACCAGCCGAGGCTTCGCACCGGTCCGCCGATATCCACGTCCTGTGCCACGTAAGGGCCGAGGCAGGCCTCGTCCTGGGACTCCCGGGCGGCGAACCGGCGCAGGAGCTCGGCGAAAATGAGAGCCGCGGCGAGCGCGAAGACCGCGCGGGTGATCACCGTAATCGGCAGGGCGGCGGCAATCGCCTTGTTGAAGGCCTCGATCACCTTGCCGACCACCATGACGGTGGCCAGGGTGACGGAAAAGCTCATGATCCGGGTGGCCGACGCATCACGAACCGGGATGAGGCGCCAGGATGTGTGCTCCGGCGCCAGAATCGCGTCGATGAGCGCGCGCACGAAGGCGATGAAGGCCAATCCGCTCAAGGTAGCCCTGAAAACCTGCTCCAGCCGGGGCGGGACCAGATCGGCGGAGTCGAAGGCCACCCAGACGATCCAGCTTCCGGCAATGGCCGGAGCCGCGCCCAGGACGAGAACCCCGAGGGCCGCGAGCAGGCGGCTGCGCTTGAGGGGTTCGGCGATCGCCGGATCGCGCCGGACCAGGCGCGGAGCGATGGAGCGGCGGCCCACGTAAAGTGCGATCGCCACGCCGATGGCCAGCCCGAGCATGAGCAGGACGCCCAGCGTGGTGCTGCGCTGCAACTGGTCCAGGGCATCGGAGCCGATGATCCGCAGGGCACGCCACTCCCGCGGGACGGCCTGGATCACGTTCATCCAGAGGCCGGGGCTGAAGAGGCCTTCGCTCTGCTCGAACAGCGCGCGCGCAAAGCCTGCCCGCCGCAGGTCGCTGATTTGGGCGCTGAGCTGCTCGGCCTGAACGAGCAGGGCGCGCCCGAGCCGCTGGGTTTCGTCGAGCTCCGCCACGGCCGCCTCGCGCTCGGCCCGGTCCCGGGCCACGTCGGCGCTCTCCTCGGGCTGGCCGTTGGCAGGTTTCGGCCCGAGCTGGGTCAGGCGCTGCCTGCTGGCTTCCAGCCTCGGCGCCTGCTCCTCGATGACGGCGCGGATCTCCCCGATGACCGGATCGATCTGCTGCCGAAGGTTCTGCAGGTCGGCATCGGACATGGTCCGGCCCTGGATCGCGACCTCCTTCTGGTCGAGGTCGGCCTTGTAGCCGTCGAGCTTGGCTCGGGCGGCCTTCGTCTCGGCCGAGACCGAGGCGCCCGGGGCGTCCGTTGCGGCAGCAGGCGGGACAGCCTGGGGCTGGGCCTGCGGCGCGGTTTGTCTTTGGGGAGCAGGTTGAGCCTGGCTGGGCTGCGTTTGGGCAGGTTGCGTTTGGGAAGACGTCTGCGCCTGGGCCAGTCCGCCCGCCGCAACGCTCAATGCGATCATGGCCGCCCGGAGGAGCCGCCCCATTCCAACACCAGTCATTCAGTCCGCCTTATCGCAGCCCCTTGCGGTGGCTTCTTTGCGAATCATTACGGCGAAAACTCGCCGCCCTGCGGACGAAGCGCAACAAAAAAGCCGGGAGCGGCAAGGACCGTCCTCCCGGCTTTCCGATAGGGTATGCGTTACCGCTTCGGGGTTTCGTTCGCCGAAGGCTGGGCGCCGGGTGCGGGATAGGCCGGGTTTTCGGGCGCGATCCGGTTGGTGGGATTGCCGTTGGACGAGCCCGTCGTCGAGCCGGTCGTGTTCGCGCGGGCCGCATCCGTGCCCGGATCGTCGGGAGACGTGGAGCCGGCCCAGATCATGTAGCCGGACACGGCAACGGCGAGAAGGAGAAGCGAGCCGATCAGCACGCCCAGAACCGGGCGGCCGGAAGCTCCCTGCCGGGCGCGATCGTCGGGAATCAATTGAGCCATCTGTAGCCTCTTTGGAAAGCGTGGGTTGCAGGGCGAGCAACAAGGCTCGGCATTATCAGGGCAACGCCACATGTCCGGAGGGGTTCCTGCCGGATGCGCATGGCCGGCTCCTCCCTGGAGCGGGGGCCCGGACCTGGGATCAAATACAGCGCTTCGCCGTTGTTCGAAACGGGCCACTAACCACTGTCGGAAACGAGGGGCCGATGGGTCGAGCAAGCTTCAGCGGCACGTGGTGTCGCAGGTCGGGCACCTTTTCACTCTGCTCGTCTTCAGCCATGTTTTCGCCGTTTTCGAACCCCTTGGGTAACCGCTGATTCAAGGAGATGTCATGCAGGACAATCGCATCAGTCTGGATGGGACTTGGGAATTTTTGCACGTGGCCGACGATCGCCTGTCGGGCCCGGCCGAGGTTCGCCAGATCACGGTGCCAAGTCCCTGGCAGGCGCAGTTCTCGGATCTGCGGATGCGCGCAGGCATCGGCATCTACCGCAAGACCGTTCATATCGACGAGGCATGGCTGCACGACAGCGTCTGGATCCGCTTCGGGGCCGTCTTCCACAACACCAAGGTCTTCATCAACGACCACGTGATCGGCCATAACGAGGGCGGCTTCCTGCCCTTCTCCTTCGACGCGACCGCTCACCTCAAGCCCGGGGCGAACGAGATCAAGGTCCGCGTCGACTCGCCCACCGACAACCCGGCCGAGTTCCCGGACTCGCCCTTTGCCGAGATTCCCTTCGGCAAGCAGAGCTGGTACGGGCCGCTCTCGGGCATCTGGCAGTCGGTCTATCTCGAACGCCGCATCCCCGACCACATGAACCGCGTCCGCCTGGTGCCCAGCCTGGCGACGGGCCGGGTCACGTCGGGCGTGTTCTTCGCCCGCCCGCTGACGGATGCCACCCAGATCCGCATCACCGTGACGGCGCCCTCAGGCGAGGTCGTTCTCGACGAAATGCACGAGACGCAGGTGGGCGTCACGAGCATGCCGTTCGAGTTCACGGTCGGCGACGTGCAGCCCTGGTCGCCGGACCACCCCAACCTGTACCGCATCCGCCTGGAGCTCATGCGGAACGGCGCGGTGATGGACGAGATCGCCGACAATTTCGGCTTCCGCACCATCGAGACCCGGAACGGCAAGTTCTATCTCAACGGCGAGCCGCTCTACCTGCGCTCCGCCCTCGACCAGGACTACTATCCGGACACGATCTGCACGGTGCCGTCCGTGGAGTTCCTGGAGGATCAGTTCCGCAAGGCGAAGGAGCTCGGCCTGAACTGCCTGCGCTGCCACATCAAGGCGGCCGACCCGCACTACTATGAAGTGGCGGACCGGATGGGCATGCTCATCTGGACGGAGCTGCCCAACGGCGGCATGGCCACCGACCGCTCTCGCGGGCGCAAGGAAAAGCTCCTGAAGGGCATCGTCGACCGCGACGCCAACCATCCCTCGATCATCATCTGGACGATCATCAACGAGAACTGGGGCGTCGATCTCGTCAACGACGCGGACCACCGCGATTGGCTCAAGCGCACCTTCGCCTGGCTCAAGGCTTACGACCCCACACGCCTCGTGGTCGACAACTCGCCGCTCGCGCCGAGCTTCCACGTGGAGTCCGACATCGCGGATTATCACTTCTACGCCGCCTATCCCGACCACCGGGAGCAGTGGGACCAGTTCGTGGACGAGCTGTCGGGGCGCGCCTCGTGGCTCTACTCGCCCCACGGCGATGCGGTGATCACGGGCCGCGAGCCGCTGATGTGCTCCGAGTTCGGCAACTGGGGCCTGCCCTATCCGAAGGACCTGCGCGACGCCAATGGCGAGGAGCCCTGGTGGTTCGAGACCGGCCACGACTGGGGCGAGGGCGTGATGTATGCCCACGGGGTCGAGAACCGCTTCTCCGACTGGAGCCTCGACCGGGTGTTCGGCGACCTGCGCCGCTTCGTCATCGCGGCCCAGTGGCAGCAGTTCCGCGCCTTCAAGTACGAAATCGAGTCCATGCGCCGGAAGCCGAATCTCGCCGGCTACGTCATCACCGAGCTGCATGACTGCCATTGGGAATCGAACGGCCTTCTGGACATGCGCCGCAATCCGCGCGTGTTCCACGAGCTCTTCCACATCGTCAACTCGGACACCGTGATCGTGCCGAAATGGGAGCGCGCCTCCTACTGGTCCGGCGAGAAGGTTTCCCTGCAGCTGGCGGTCGCCCACGGAGCAGGACCCGTTCTGGAAGATTGCCAGTTGGAGATCACGGTCTGCGGCGAGACCCAGCAGATTCCCCTGCCCCGCATCGAGGCTCCGGAGGTGCTCGATCTGGGCAGCATCCAGCTGCAGCTGCCTGCCATGGAGGAGCCTTCGTTGCGGCGCATCAGCTTCGACGTGCGCGCCTCCGACGGACGCCTGATCGCGCATAACCACCATGACATCGCGATCCACCCCAAGCGCGGGCGGCCGGCGCATGCGCGCGAGCTGGTGTGGTCGCCGGACGAAGACATCCGCGAGCGCTTCCGGGCCTTGGGCTACACCCTCGCCCGGGCCTTCGAGGAATCGACCCTGATCGTCGCCCGGACGCACAACAAGGCCATCGCGGACCATGTGCGCGCGGGCGCCAAGCTCCTGCTTCTGCCGGAAGAGGACATGAGCCTTTATCCGTTCTTCCCGCACTGGCAGGCCGTGAAGGTTCAGGCGCGCCACGGCACCCTCTGGTCCGGCGACTGGGCCTCGTCCTTCGGCTGGCTGAGGCGCTCGGGCCACTTCGCCCGCTTCCCATCCGGGCCTCTGCTCGACGAGACCATGGACCGGGTGCTGCCGGACTTCGTGATCTCGGGCTGCAACCTGCTCGACTTCCAGGCCCGCGTCTTCGCCGGCCTCGTGGTGGGCTGGATCCACAAGCCGGTGGCCTTGGGCGTGGAACGCTCCTATGGCCGCGGACGCTTGGTGGCCTCGACCCTGCGCCTGTTCCGGGACGAGCCCATGGCCGATCCGAGCGCGACGATGCTGCTGGACGCCCTGGTGGAGCTCGCCGTCGAGTCGCGGGCGGCCCGCTTGGAAGAGGCTGTCCGGGCGGCGGAGGCAGCGGCCTGAGGCCTTCGCTTCGAACCCGCATCGAAAAGAGCGGCGCGGATCTCTCCGCGCCGCTTTTCTTTTGCTCACAAAAAACAAGGCCGGCGCGAGGCCGGCCTTGTTCCCAATGTCTGCTGCGAAAACCGTCTACTCGGCCGCCACCTTCATGGCTTCGTCCGACCAGTCGACCTCGCTGTCGCCGAAGAAGCGGTCGAGCGCGCCCTCGAGCCGCGGCATCAGGATGCCGCGCTCGGTGGATAGCGCCGTATTGAGGGAAGGCTCGTCTCCTGCCGCGGTCACGAGGCCGGGATCGTATCCTGCGCGCTCCGCCGCCATGGCGGCCAGATCGCGCCAGGAGGTCTCGCCGATATTGGCCATGTGCCAGATGCCCGTGCCGCCGTCGATCAGAAGATCGAGGGAGGTATTCACGAGATCGGGCACATAGGTGGGAGATACCAGGTCGACGCTGGCCTCGACGCCATCGCCCCTGCTCAGGGTGTTGAGAATGGACCAGACGAAGTTGTAGCGGTCCCAGGGGCCGAAGAACGCGCTCGTGCGAAGGACCAGGGCCTGCTCGTGCGCCGCCAGAACCCGACGCTCGGCCTCGGCCTTGCTCTCACCGTAGACGGTGGTCGGATTGACCGCGTCGCTCTCCACATAAGGCCGGTCGAGGCGCCCGTCGAAGACGAGATCGGACGAGAAGGTGACGAGCGGAATGCCCAGATCCGCACAGGCCTTGGCCAAGACCTCGGCGCCCAGAGCATTCTCCCGGAAGCAGGCCTCCGCGTCGTCTTCGGCCTCCGCCACGCGCACATAGCCTGCCGTGTTGATCACGGCCCAGGGCCTGTGACAGTCGAGAGCCTTGGCGACGCTTTTCGGATCCGCGATATCCATGTCGCGGCGCGAGAGCAGGACGTGATTGAGGCCGCGGAAATCGCAGAGACGCGAATAGGCCCGCCCCAAGGTACCGGTTGCACCCGTGATCAGAAGCTGGCGCGGCTCGTCGGCGAGCCAGCAGGACCGCGACTGCTTCGATGGACGCTTGTAGAAGCGGATGTCGCGCTTCCACCAGCCGGCACGGTCGAGAACCGGATGGTCGTAGGTGCCTGTCTTGGCAAGCGACTCGGCCGCATGGGCCAGGGCCGTCCGCCGCGGCACGGATGTTCGCACATCGAAGGGACCCGGCTCGTAGAAGCCGTTGCGGCGGGTCAGAAGGCTGTTCCAGTCCACGGCGCCGTAAAGCGACCAGACGGTGACGGCACGGATGTCGGCACCTTCGTCACGAAGCGCGTTGACGTCGTTCCACACCTCCATGAGCCAGCGGAGCTGATCGTCGCGGGTGCTGCCATGGTGGGCTTCCGTGACGGCGATGGGGCGCTTGTAACGCTCCCAAACCTCGCGCAGCCGCGCAGCCGGTCCGAGATCCGCCGCCGGAAGCGGCATGCGGACCGCTTCCGCGTCGGCGTATTGGTGCTTGCCGTTGCCGCCCCAATGGTGCTCGGGGTAGCGCGTCATGCGCTCGTCGAGATAGCGCTCGCTTGTCAGGTAATGATTGATGCCGATGATGTCCGGCGCGGCATCGGCCTCGAGGAGGAGCTCGAGATCGGCTTCACTCACGCCGCTCTCGATGAACTTGTTCCACCAGGGATGATCGCGGTCGACCATGCCGCACAGGAGATCGAAGCTCAGGAAACGGCGCTGGTTCTCGTGCTCGGCCTGATACGCCAATGCGGGCGTCGAGAAGGTCTTGCCCATGTCGTCCGTCTGCACGAGCTGCGCATCCGGACGCACCTTGCGGATGGCCCGCATGGACAGAACGGTCGCCTTGCACTCGTTCACCAGGATCTTGAGAAAGGTCTCCAGGCTCGTGCCGTGCGGATACCAATGGCCGTAGAGCCCGGAGAACCGCGCGGTGGTGAGCGGCTCGTTGACGGGCGTGTAAAGATCGAGATGCGGATAGCGCTCGGCCACATTCGCTGCATGACGGGCCAGCAGCTCGGGCCAGGCCGGATCGAGCATGTGCGTGTAGCGCGGGCCGCTGCCGTGGTGGCACAGGCCCGCGATGGCTCGGATATCGAGTTCCTGCAGGCGCTTCAGGCGGGTGTCGTGCCAGGAGAAGTCCGTGCGGTCCGGGCTCTCGGGAGAGATCTTCTCCCAGAGCACCGGGTGACGCAGCGTGCGGATGCCGAGTTCGGCGATACGATCAAGATCCTCGATACGATCCTGATGACCGGTCTCCAGGCTTTGGTCGCGGTAGTCGTCGCCAACTCTTGCGACAGTACATTCCAGACCGCCCCAAAGCTCTAGTGATCGTTTCATCATCCAACTCCGAGCTAATTCACTAAGCGTTCGACAACTATTCTTAGCGCGGATAGTTCGATGTCTTTTTCCATTAAGAGACGAGGCCTGCCGAGGACGACATGACTTTGACCGTGGATGTGTCCGCCCCGACCGGCAGGGACTCGTTGATGCGCCGGAAGGTGGCGAGCGCCTGACCGACGATCTGGTCCATGTTGTAGTAGCGGTAGGTTGCAAGGCGCCCCACGAACCAGACGTCGGGCGTGGCAAGCGCCAGGCGCTCGTACTTCTTGAACAGCTCCTGATTTTCCGCCTTCGGGATCGGGTAGTAGGGGTCGCCCTCCGCCGACGGGTACTCATAGGTGAGCGCCGTCTTGGCGTGCTCCTGACCTGTCAGGTGCTTGTACTCGGTCACGCGGGTGTAGTCGTTGGTCTGCGGGAAGTTCACCACGCCGACCGGCTGGTGCCAGGTCTTGTCGAGCGTCACGTGCTCGAAGCGCAGGGAGCGGTAAGGCAGCTTGCCGAACTGGAAGTTGAAGTACTCGTCGATGGGTCCCGTATAGATGACGCGGCGATGCGGGACGACGTTCTTCACGTCCTCGTAGTCGGTCTGCGTCATCACATGGATGTTGGGATGGCTGACCATCTTCTCGAACATCCGGGTGTAGCCGTGCTTCGGCATGAACTGGAACTCGTCCGCGAAGTAGCGGTCGTCCCGGTTCGTGCGGGTCGGCACGCGCGAGGTCACCGACTTGTCGAGCTCCGATGGATCGAGGCCCCATTGCTTGCGGGTATAGCCGCGGAAGAACTTCTCGTAGAGCTCGCGTCCGACGACGGAGACCACCACGTCCTCGGAGGTCTTGATCTCCCCGATCTTCTCGGCGCGCTCGGCAAACCAGTCCTGCAGCTGCTCGGAGGTGAGGTTCAGGCCATAGAGCTTGTTCACCGTATCGAGGTTGATCGGGATCGGCACCTGCATGCCGTCCACTTCGGCGAGCACCCGGTGCTCGTAGAAGCGCCACTCCGTGAAGCGGGAAAGGTGATCGAAGATCTGCTTCGAATTGGTGTGGAAGATATGCGGCCCGTACTGGTGAATCAGCAGGCCGTCATCGTCGTAGCGGTCATAGGCGTTGCCGCCGACATGGTTGCGGCGGTCGATGAGAAGCACGCGCTCGTTGCGCTCGGTTGCAAGACGTTCCGCCAGAACACTGCCTGCAAAGCCGGCGCCGACAATCAGCCAATCGTACATTCTCAATCACTCCGCAGGCGTGGTGGCATAAATCGAAAGGGAAGACGCGGGACGGTCCGCCGTTGCATCGCCCGTGGCATCCAGCATCAGCTTGTGCATGGCGCCCCAGGTCTTGTCCCAGGAACCGGCGGCAAGGTGGCGGTCGACCTTTGCGAGCCAGGCCTCCTTGGGCCGGGCCAGAATGGTCTCGACCTTCGCGACAACCTCTTTGGCGTCCTTGGCGATCTCGACCAGGCCCTTCTCGCCGTAAGGCCGGACCACGTCGGTGATGGCCGTCGAGACGACCGGCACGCCGGCTGCCAGGAATTCAGGGGTTTTCGTGGGGCTGATGAACTTCGTCGCCTCGTTGAGGGCGAAGTTCATGAAGCCCACGTCCCAGCCGGCAAGGTAATGCGGCAGCTCGTTGTAGGACTTTCCGCCGAGCCAGTGGATGTTCGGCGCCTGCGGGAGAGAAGCGGGGTCGATCTTCACCACCGGGCCGATCATCACGAACTGCCAGTCGGGGCGCAAGCCGGCGACCTGAGCCAGCAGGTCGATGTCCATGCGCTCGTCGACGACGCCGAAGAAGCCGAGGCGAACGTGAGGGATATGCGCCTGATCCTCGGGATCCTTGTCGATGGAGCGCGCCTGGGAGAAATGATTGAAGTCGATGGAGGACGGGAAGCCGTGAACGCTGCGGTGGCGGTGGCGCTTGGCCTCGTAAAGGCTCATGCCGCCCGTGAAGACCAGATCGCAGCGGGCGAACAGTGCGCTTTCAAGGTCGAGCAGCTCCTGCGAGGCGCCGCGGAAAAGCGAGAGCTCGTCCATGTTGTCGTAGATGCACAGATCGCACTCGAGATCGCTCGTGAAGGCCATCGCCATCGGCGTGTAGTACCAGAACACGCGCGATCCCGTGGACTCGCGCCCGATCAGCTCCTCGATGAGATCGTGCTGCTCGGCAAGAACATCCTCATGGGACAGGCCCTCGGGCAGAACCGGCACAGCGATGGTCACGCCCTGCGGCCGGTCGCTCAGATCCATATGCGGCTTCACACCCGGCTTGAACAACGGCTCTTCGATGATCAGCACGTTGTAGTGCTTGACGGCTCGGCTGAGGAGGTGCTGCGGGCGCTGCCAGACGAAGTCCCAACGCAGATGGGAAAAGCAGACAAGGAGAGGCTTTTCTGAACCGGCCTGAATAGGCGTACGAAGGGCATGGGACTGCGTCATCAAACGCTCATGCATAGCGCGATCCTCAAAAACAGCTGTGTTGTCACGATCGGACGGAAGAACACGGTCCGGGGCGAATAAAGCGATGACTTTAGTGAAGCGCACCGGCGAAGGGTCGCGGTCGCAATCGATTACCTAACGCAGACGGAGCAGTTTGGTTCCATTTGCGTTCATATTCGTGAACGGTTATTCATGACTATAGCTCGCATCACTTCTTCTCCAGAAGCAGCGTGCCTTGCTTTTGGATGAAGGTCTTTGCCTTCTCGGCGATCATGGCAAGAATCCAGGGCAACTGAACTTCAACACGCACCTGCTCTTCCATGACCTCGAGATGGCCGTTGACGGTCTGCCCCATGGCGCCGACGCGAAAATCCATGCGGTCCCCGCGCCAGGTTTCGTTGATGGACGCCACCTTGTCCCCGAACTGCGATTTCACGCTCGACATGCCGCCCTGCAGCCGCCGCGTCGCTTCGGCCTTGCCGAGATTGTGGGGAATTGAAACGATAAGGGGCTTGGCCATCGTAATGCTCCGCTCTGCAACAACAAGCGAAGCAGTGCAGGTCCGGTTCCGCCGTCACAGCATTTCCACGCGGATCGCGCGGATCACGATGGTCTCCTGATCGAAGCGGCGTTCCAGGTCCGCGCGATAGCGCTCCCACCAGGGATGATCGAGCTCGCGCGTCATCACCTCGAACACGACGATGTCGTCATGAGCCGTGTGGCCGCCCTCTTTCCAGACGCCTTCGGCCGGCGCGCGCGTAAAGCCGGTGATGCCGCCGAAACGCTCGGACAGCTCCGTTCGAACACGCCCGAAGGCCGCGCCGTCGAAGCGGCGGCCCGCATTGTCGGCAAGCGGCAGGAGAATCTGAACCAGGTGCATCGCCATTCCCTTGGAAACGCCATTGGCTGGCGCAGGAAATAGTTCAGGCGATGAGAAAGGCGAGTCCTACGGGCTCGTTAGGCCTGCAGGACGGCAAAGAGATCCCGGTCCGACTCGGGCAAGCCGTCATCGATGCGGTAGCGGCCGGACGGCTTCGAGACGCGCCATGGGCGGGCGGTGCAGCCATGGATCGCCTCGGACGGACGCAGCCGGCGGGCGGAACCATCGGCCTGCACCTCGTCGATGACCACGAAGCCGAAGATGTTCAGCCGCGTCGCCATAGCCTTGGTGGTCCGGTCTCCCGCCTCGATCGGCAGAGAGCCCGCGGCATAAACCGCATCCATGAGGCCCCGCTGATCGCGGCGGGGATTGGCCGACTGGCGCGCGCCCGGAAAGCGGACCACGTTCGTCGGATGAGACGATCTCGATTCCATGTAAGCAACCCTTGGTCCCGAATCGGGCCAAGAATCGCCGGAAGGGATTAAGAAGCGCCTAATCGAGCCGATGCAGGGACACGTAGCCCGTACCCGCGGATGTGAGCCCCAGAGCCTGCGCCGGTCCTTTGGCGAGATCGATGATGCGCCGATGGGCGAAGGGGCCGCGGTCGTTCACGCGAACAACCACCGAGCGGCCGTTGTTTTCGTTGACGACCTTCAGCCTCGTGCCGAACGGCAGGGAGCGGTGGGCTGCGGTCATGTCGTAGGAGTTGAACCGCTCCCCGCTGGCCGTTTTCCTGCCGTGAAAACCCGGTCCGTACCAGGAGGCGGTGCCGCGCTGAAAGGCCCTTCCCGTTTCGATATTCGCCTGGGAGATGGATCCCGTCACCGTAGGGTCGTTGGAAGCGGTCGTGTTGCACGCCGCCATGAATAGAAGTGGCACCACCGCGGATGCTCGGGTGAGGATATTCTTCAAGGTCATATTCCCCTTCCGTTTTGATTGGAAGTGAAGCTGATCTTTAAAAAGGCAAGAATAAGGCGTTACGGTTTTTTATGCCCCGGATAATCCTTTTGAGTCATGCGGCTATTGGCAATATTAGCCTCACCGGGATGAACGCCTTGAGGATATAGCCTGAATAATGTTTCCTTTTCCTAGCAATATCATCGAATACTGAGAATATTTTTTGGCCGCCGCCTCTACCCATCGGGCCGGGCTGATCTAGGTGAATCAGCCGTCGTCCCACGACGGTTGAGGGCTGCCGGTCCATGCTGAATTCTTCCCCATCGCCGCGTGTTGCCGTGATCGGCGCAGGCCCAGGGGGGCTTGCATCGGCCATGCTGCTGGCCCGTGAGGGCGTTCCCGTCACGGTGTTCGAGCGGGAGCCGGCTGTTGGCGGCCGCACCCGCACCATCCATGCACCGGGCGGCTACAAGTTCGACATCGGCCCGACGTTTTTTCTCTACCCCCGGGTTCTGAAGGACATCTTCGAGGCCTGCGGCGAGCGGCTGGAGGATCACGTCGAGCTCAAGCGCCTCGATCCGCAATACCATCTCATATTCGAAGGCGGCGGCGCCATCCGCGCCACCTACGATCTGGAACGCCTCGAGCAGGAGATCGCCCGCTTGGCGCCGGCCGATGCGCGCAACGTGCGCCGGTTCCTCGACGACAACCGGGAGAAGCTCGAGGCCTTTCGGCCCGTGCTGGAGCAGGCTTTCTCAAGTCCCGCCGACCTGTTCTCGCCAGGGATGCTGGCCGCCCTGCCGAAGCTGCGGCCGTTCTCCAGCGTCGACAGCGATCTCAAGCGCTATTTCGCCGATCCGCGCGTGCGCCTGGCCTTCTCGTTCCAGACGAAATATCTCGGCATGTCGCCGTTCCAGTGCCCGAGCCTGTTCACCATCCTGTCGTTTCTGGAATACGAGCACGGCGTCTTCCATCCCATGGGCGGCTGCGGCGCGGTCTCCGAGGCCATGGCGAAGGTCGCCCGCAAGATGGGCGTCGACATTCGGCTGAATACGCCGGTGGACCGCATCGTCTATGAGCAGGGCGAGGCTGTTGGAATCGAGGCGGCCGGAGAGCGGTTCGCGGCCGGCTCCGTCGTGGTGAACGGCGACTTCGGCCATGCCATGCGCCGGCTCGTGCCGGAGGCCATGCGCCCGCGCTGGAAGAACAAGAAGCTCGATCGGGCCAAACTCTCCTGCTCGACCTTCATGCTCTATCTCGGCATCGAGGGCGATGTGGGCGATCTGGCCCATCACACGATTCTCCTGTCGAAGGATTACGAGCGCAACATCCATGAGATCACGAACGGCATCCTTCCCGAGGAGCCGTCGATCTACGTGCACCATGCGGGCGCGTCCGATCCTTCCCTCGCGCCCAAGGGACATACGAGCCTTTACGTGCTCGTGCCCGTGCCGAACTTGCGCTGCAACGTCGACTGGGCCCGCGAGGCTCCGCGCTATCGCAGGATCGCCCTGGAGCGCTTGAAGCTGCTCGGGCTTACCGACATCGAGAGCCGCATCCGCTTCGAGCGGGTCGTGACGCCGAACGGCTGGCAGGACGATTTCGCCGTCTTCGAGGGCGCCACATTCAACCTCGCGCACAACCTGACGCAGATGCTCTATTTCCGGCCGCACAACCGGTTCGGCCGCAACGTGTATCTGGTCGGCGGCGGCACGCATCCCGGCAGCGGCCTGCCGGTGATCTACGAGGGCGCGCGCATCACGGCGCGGCTTCTCCTGGAGGACCGGGCGCGTCGCCGGGTCGGACGGGACGAGGAGCCGGCGCCTGCCATTGCGGCAACCGGCGAAGCGGCATTGTAAGGGAGCAAACCGTGAGACGCGCCGGAATGACCGGAGTTCTTCCAGCCGTCGCGCCCGCCCAAGCGACAACCCGCACGATCCGGTAGGCGGCCATGTGGTGGCGCGCCTATGCCCTCCTGTCACACGGCGGAGACCGCATCGGGCTGGGCTCCCTCCGGTGGGGCTCCTGGCGGCCGCTCCGTGGCCGCGCCCCCTGTCGAAAAGCCGACGATGTCCTGAGGGCGCTCGAGGAAGCCGACACCGCGATCTGGACGGCGAGCGCCTTGGCGGCCTGTGCCGAGAGCGGCCTGCTCACCCGCCTCGGACAGCCGGCGGCGCCGGAAGCCTTGGCCAGGGACCTGTCCCTGCCGCCGGCCCTCGTGCGAAGCCTGCTCGACGTGCTTGCAGGCTTCGGCTTCGTGGTGTGGGAACAGGAACGGGCGATGGCCGCACCGGCCCTGCTGCCCTTCACGTCCCCTGAAGGCGCCGCAACCTTCCGGGCGGCCCTGCGCGCTCCCCTTCTTCAAACCGATGACTTCCGGCGCAGGCTCGCCGACGGCACCCTCGCGCTCGACGGTTGGTCCCATACGGATGAAGCCGTCATCGAGGCTCAAGGCGCCTTGACGCGGCTTTGGACCACGAAGGCGCTTCCGAAGCTGAAATTCCTGCCGGGTCTCGTGGCGCGCCTGGAAAGTCCAGGGGCAGCGCTCCTCGATGTCGGGGCCGGAGCCGCAGGCCTGTCGATCGCGCTTTGCGAAAGCTTTCCCCATCTGAGGGCCGCGGCGCTCGAGCCCGCCCCTCATCCGGCCGCCATCGGTGAGCGGCATGTGCGGGAGGCCGGTCTGACGGACCGCATCGTCATTCGCCGTGAACGGGTCGAGGACCTGGAGGACACGGGCGCCTTCGATCTCGCCTTCCTGCCTCAGATGTTCCTGCCCGACGCGATCATCCAGGATGCGACCGAGCGGATCTTTCGCGCCTTGCGGCCCGGCGGCTGGCTTTTGGTCGCCGCTCTCGCCCAGGAGGGGCCTGGGACCGCGCCTGCGGTCAACCGCCTGAAGAACCTCCTGTGGGGAGGCAACACACGCGGCATCGACCATATGCGGCCACGCTTGATCGATGCCGGCTTCGCCCCGGTGATCCGCGCTCCCGGAGGCCGTTCGCTGCGCATGATCTGCGCCCGCCGCCCAAACCTGCGTGAACTGCCTTGAAGTGGAGGATGGGCTTCCTAGAACCAAGACGACTGGACATGCGCCCCATGAACGATAGGCTCGTGCCCCGCGGGAGGACTTCGTGAGCGCTCAAGGAACTTCGGTCGCCGTCATCGGCGGAGGACTGGGCGGGCTGGCTGCAGCCTGCGTCGCGGCGGCCCGCGGCCACAAGGTTACGCTTTATGACAAGAACGCCTGGATCGGCGGCAAGGCGGCGGTGCTGCACGAGGACGGCTTTCGCTTCGACATGGGGCCGACGATCCTCACCGTCCCGCGCGTGCTGGAGCGCATCTTCGCGGAGGCCGGACGCAACCTCTCGGATTATGTGGACCTCGTGCGGCTCGATCCGCAATGGCGCTGCTTCTTCGATGACGGCACGCAGATCGACCTGGAGGAGAACATCGACTCCATGGCGCAGGTCATGGACCGCTTCGCGCCCGGCAAGGGTGCGGGCGACGGCTACAAGCGCTTTCAGGAGATCTCTTCCCGTCTCCACGACATCTCGAACCGCTTCTTCTTCTGGAAGCCGGTGGAGGATCTGTTCGACACCATCAACATCCGCGCCAACATGAATCCCGCAACCTTGCGGGATGTCCTGTCCCTGCGCATGGGTTCCTCGGTGGCCGGCACCATCCGCTCGAAGGTGAAGGACGAGCGCCTGGCCCAGATGCTCGACCACTTCACGCAGTATGTCGGCTCCTCGCCCTATGGCTCCCCCGCCGTGCTGTGCGCCATCGCCCACATGCAGGCGGCCGACGGCGTGTGGTATCCCATGGGCGGCACCCGGGCCGTGGCGGAGGCCCTGGCGAAGCTCGCGACGGAACTTGGGACGACCTTCAAGACCGAAAGCGACGTGGCCTCGCTCAATATCGAGAACGGTGCGGTAACGGGCCTCGTGCTGGCCAACGGCGACGTGGCGCAGTACGACAGCGTCATCTCGAACATGGACTCGATCCGCACCTATCGCGAACTCGTCGGCGGCGAGGTGGGCGAGCATTACGCCCGGAAGGATTTCGAGCCCGCCTGCTCCGGGGTGGTGCTCTATCTGGGCCTTAAGAAGCGCTACGATCACATCCTCCACCACGACTTCGTGTTCTCGCGCGATCCGGAGGTGGAGTTCGACTACATCTACCGCCGGGGCGAGCCTGCGCCCGATCCCACCTGCTATCTGGCCGCCCCGGCCGCCACGGACCCGAGCGTCGCGCCGGAAGGCGGCGAGGCGCTCTACGTTCTCGTGCACACGCCGTATCTTCGCCCGCACCACGACTGGTCGCAGATGTTCCCGGCCTACCGCCAGGTCATTCTCGACAAGCTGAAACGCACGGCCGGCATGAGCGACATCGAGGAGCGCATCGTCGTCGAACGCCATCTCACGCCGCAGGACATTCACGACCGCTACAAGGTGCTCAACGGCGCGATCTACGGGCTTGCAAGCCACGGCAAGTTCATGGGCGCGTTCAAGCCGGGCAACCGCAGCCGGCAGGTGCGCGGCCTGTACCTTGCAGGCGGCGCGGCTCATCCCGGCCCCGGCATGCCGATGGTCATGATGTCGGGCTGGATCGCAGCCGACGCGCTCGATGCGGATCACAAGGCCGAGAATCTACGGAACGTGTCTTGAATCAGGAAGCGGATCAGGCAGCCACGGAGCGCTCCCCCTCCCAGGACGCGGGAGCCTCTCCCGTCGCGCGCCGCTCCGCCCTGCTTCACCGCTTCATGGTCTCCACCTTCCGGCGCTATCTCACCCGGCACATGAACGCGCTGCGGGTCGCGCAGTGGGGCATGCCCGCTGCGCCTCCCGGCGGTCCCGTCATCGTTTATTCCAATCATCCCGCCTGGTGGGATGCGGCCGTCTATATCGTCGCGGCCGACCGGTTCTTTCCGGCCTATGAGAGCTATGCTCCCATCGATGCCGAGATGCTGAAGCAATACGGCATCTTCGGCCGCATCGGCGCCTTCGGCGTCGACCTCCACACCCCGCGCGGCGCGGCGAATTTCCTGAAGACCAGCCGGGAGATCCTCGCCTCGCCCCGTCGCTCCCTCTGGATCACCGCGCAGGGACGCTTCAGCGACGTGCGCGAGCGGCCGCTGGGGCTGAAGCCCGGTGTGGCCCGCCTGATCGAGCTGGCGCCGGATTGCACGGTTCTGCCGCTTGCCATCGAGTACGGCTTCTGGCTGGAGCGGGGCGCGGAGGCGTTCATGGCCTTCGGGGCTCCCATGCAGGGTCGCGATCTTCTGGCCCTTGCGCGCCCTGCCCGCCTGGAGCACCTGGAGGCAGACCTCACCCGAACCCTCGACCGCCTGAGCGCCGACGTGCAGAGCCGCGATCCGGACCGGTTCCGCGCCGTGCTCGAGGGTCGCGCCGGGATCGGCGGGGTCTACGATGGTTGGCGCAGGCTGTCGGCCGCCCTGCGCGGGCGCACCTTCGACCCCTCGCATGAGGGGCACGCATGATGGTGATCCTCGGCCTCATCCTGCTGGCGCTGGCGGCGCTTCCCGCGGTGCTGGTCGTCATGAACCTGAACATCCTGCGCGCGACGCCGCGGCATCTCCCGCAAGGCGACGTTCTCGTCTCGGTTCTCATCCCCGCCCGGAACGAGGCGGCGAATATCGGCCCCGCGCTCGATGCGGCCCTGAAAAGCATGGGCGTGCCCGTCGAGATCCTGGTGATGGACGACGGCTCGACGGACGAGACGCCGGAGATCGTGCGCGCCTATGCGGCCCGCGACGCGCGGGTGCGCCTTCTCACCGCCCCGCCCCTGCAAGAGGGATGGACCGGCAAGGTCCATGCCTGCCACCACCTGGCCGAGGCGGCGCGCGGCACGCACCTCCTGTTCGTGGATGCAGACGTGAGGCTTGAACCCCATGCGGCAGCCTTGCTCGCGGGCCACGCGCAGGCAACCGATGCCGGTCTCGTGAGCGCCGTCCCGCGCCAGATCATGCGCTCGCCCGGCGAGTTGCTCACCGTGCCCACGATCAACCTGCTGCTTCTCGGCTACCTGCCCATGGGTTTCATGCGCCTGTCCCGCGATCCGGGACTGGGCGCCGCCTGCGGTCAGCTCATGCTCGTGGAGCGCGAGGCCTATCGCCTGAGCGGAGGCCACGCGGCGATCCATTCGCGCATTCACGACGGCATTCAGCTGGCGCGGCTCTTCCGCCGCAAGGGGCTCATGACGGATCTCGTGCCCGGCGAGCGGCTGGCCTCGTGCCGGATGTATGCGGGCTTCCGGGAGGCGTGGATCGGCTTTGCCAAGAACGCCCATGAGGGCATGGCGACGCCGGTGGCCCTGCCCGTCTGGACGATCCTGCTTTTGGGCGGGCACGTCCTCCCGTTCGCCCTCCTGCCGCTTTGGCCCGCATGGCCCATCGCCCTTGCGGCGTTTCTGTCGCTTTCGTCCCGCGCCGTGGTCACCGTCGTGACGCGCGAGAATCCCTGGTCCATTCCCTTGCATCCCTTCACCACCCTCGTGGGACTTGCCATCCAATGGAGCGTTCTCCTGCGGATCGGCAGGGCCCGCCGTGCCGGATGGAAAGGGAGGCTTTATCCCGTAGGGTGACGCAATGCAGACGGGCGCCAAAGAGGCATCGAAGAAACCGCGGAACGAGAACTTTCCCGTGGCGTCTCTCGTGCTGTCGTCCGAACACAGGGATGCGGCCCTCGCGTTCTATGGCTTCGCGCGCTTGGCCGACGATGTGGCCGATGCTCCCGACCTGGGAGCCGCCGAAAAGCTGGCGCGCCTCGAGGCGCTGGAACAGGCGCTCGTGTCCGGCGATCCCACCGTTCCAGAGGCCGCGCGCCTGCATGCGGCCGACAGGCGGCACAAGGCCGGCCTCGTTCAGGCCCGCGACCTGCTGCGCGCCTTCCGCCAGGACGTGGTCAAGGCCCGCTACAACGAGTGGGCGGAGCTGGTCGGCTACTGCCGCCTCTCGGCCAATCCGGTCGGCCGCTTCCTGCTTGCCCTGCATGGGGAGCGCATTGCCGCGCAGGCGCCGGCGGACGCCCTTTGCACGGCGCTCCAGATTCTCAACCACCTCCAGGATTGCGGCGACGACCGGGAGCGCCTGGGCCGCATCTACATCCCGATCCGCTGGATGATGGCCGCAGGCTCGGAGGCCGCCTTCTTCGATCCGTCGCAGGCCACGATCCGCCGCAGCGTGTTCGACGCCATGCTCGACCGGGTCGATGCCCTGATCGATCAGGCGCAATGCCTGCCGCAGCATCTGCAGAGCAGGCGCCTGCGGGCTCAGAGCATCGCCACGATTGCCCTGGCCCGGTGCCTGAGCCAGCGCCTGCGTCTCGCCGATCCGGTTGTCCAGCGCGTGCAGGTGAACAAGCCGGATGCCATCAAGGCTTTCCTGCGCGGGCTCGGCGGCTTGGCGCGTGCGCCGGTGAACGGCGACCATCGGGTCACGGCAGCGGTGGTGCGCCGCTCAGGCTCGTCGTTCCGCCTGGGCATGCAGAGCCTTGCGCGGGAGCGCCGCCGCGCCATGCATGCGGTCTATGCTTTCTGCCGGGCCGCGGACGACATCGCCGACGGCGCCGCGCCCGCCTCCGAGAAGCGCGCCTTTCTGCGCGACTGGCGCTGCGAGATCGACCGGCTGCACCGCGCTCCGGAAACGCCCATCGGGCGCGAGCTCGCCCGCGCCTCGAGCCTGTTCAAGCTGCCGCTGGAGGAATGCCATGCCCTCCTCGACGGCATGGAAACGGACTGCGCCGACCGGGTCCGCTTGGCAAGCGACCATGAGCTCGGCCTGTATGGGCGCCGGGTGGCAGGTTCCGTCGGAGCGCTCTCGATCCGCATCTTCGGCGCGCCCGCCGCCCATGACTTCGCCCTCAATCTCGGACGCACCCTGCAGCTCGTGAACATCCTGCGCGACGTGGACGAGGACGCGGCCTGCGAGCGGGTCTACATTCCCCTTTCGCGCCTCGCGCAGCTCGGGCTGCAGGACGCCCCGGCGGCAGCCCTCGTGGCCGATCCGCGCTTCGCCCGCGTCTGCGAGAGCCTTGCCGAGGAAGCCCGCGCCGGCTTCGCGGCCGCGGACGAGGCCCTGACGCGCCTCGACCGCGCAGCCCTCAAGCCCGCCATCCTGATGATGGAGAATTACCGCCGCGTGCTCGCACGCCTCGCGGCCCGCGGCTGGGGCGTGCGCCAGGGCAAGCTTCGCCTGAGCGCCACGGACCGGCTCCAGCTCATCACCCGCGCCATGAGGCCTGCATGACGACGAGGCGCACCCATATCATCGGAGCGGGCATCGCGGGCTTGAGCGCCGCCCTTGCGGTGACGGCCGAGGGCGGCGAGGCCATTATCTACGAGGCCGCGCCGCAGCCCGGCGGGCGCTGCCGGACGCTTCGCAAGGAAGACGGATTCACCCATGACAACGGCACCCATGTGCTGTTCACGGCCAACGGGTACACGCTCGATCTTCTGAAGGCCATCGGTGCGCGGGACCGCTGGTTCGAGCCCGAGCCCAAGGGTCTGACCCTGTACGACGGCCCGACGGGGGAAACCCGAAGGGTCGGGCTCTCCCCCTGGTCCTGGCTGTTGCCGTCGCGCCGCCCGCGGGGCCTGACCCTGCCCGATCTCGGCCGCATCCTTCGCCTTGTCTTCACCTCCAGGAACTGCCCCGTGGCGTCGATCATCGGCAAGGGGCCGATCATGGACAACCTGATCGAGCCCCTGACCGTGGCGGTGCTCAACACCCCGACGTCGCAGGCTTCGTCGCAGCGGCTCGCCTGCGCTCTCCGGCAGTTCATCCGGCCCGGCGCCGGCAGGCTCCTGGTGGCGCGGAACGGGCTGAGCCAGGACCTGATCGAGCCGGCCGTCGCCACCCTGCAGGCCAGGGGCGCTGCCGTCCTCACGGGGCAGCGCCTGCGCATGCTTCTGACAAGCCAGGAGCGCGTGATCGGGCTCGCGCTCACGGACCGCACGGTGATGCTCGGCCCCGACGACCGGGTCATTCTGGCCCTGCCGCCCTACGAGGTGGAGCGGCTCCTGCCGGCGCTTCCGGTGCCGAAGACGTTCGAGCCCATCCTGAATGTGCATTTCCGCATGGCGGGCTTGAGCACCCCCCGCTTCCTCGGGTTCACGGGCACGCTGGCCCAGTGGGCGCTGATCCGCCCCGATCATGTGAGCGTCACCGTCTCGGCGGCCGATCATGTGGTCGATCAGAATGCCTCCAATGCGGCGGCCCGGATCTGGCGCGAGATCGTGCCGGCGCTCCGCTCGCTCGGCCTCGACGCATCCGTCGATCGTCAGCCCGAAACGCGGGTGGTGAAGGAAAAGCGCGCCACGATCCGCCAGGCGGCCGAGACGCTGCCGCAGCCTCCCCTGCGGCCGCTTGCGAACCTTGCTCTCGCGGGCGACTGGATCGGCTCGCTTCCGGCCACCATCGAGAGTGCGGTCATGGCCGGGGAGCACGCAGCCTCCATCCTTCGCCACGCCCGGTGCGCCCGTCCGCCTCTTTCCCGTGAACGCTCCTTGAAGACGGAGGATGCCGCATGATCCAGGAGCATCCGCCGCTCACCGTCCTGCTGGCCGCTCCCCGCGGCTTCTGCGCCGGCGTCGAGCGCGCCATCCGGGCCGTCGAGGACGCTCTCGCGCAGACGGGAAAGCCCGTCTATGTGCGGCACGAGATCGTGCATAACGGCCGCGTCGTCGAGGAGCTCAAGCGAAAGGGCGCGATCTTCGTCGAGCACATCTCGCAAATTCCGGACGGGGCGGTCGCCATCTTCAGCGCCCACGGGGTTCCGCAGGCTGTCGAGCGCGAGGCCGCAGGCCGCGGGCTGTCGGTGCTCGACGCCACCTGCCCTCTCGTCCGGCGCGTTCATATGGAAGGGCAGCGCCATGCGCGGGCCGGCCGGGAGGTCATCGTCATCGGCCACCGCGGCCATGTGGAGGTCGAAGGCACCATCGGGCAGATCGACGGGACCGTTCATGTGATCGACAGCGTGGCGCAGGCGCTCACCCTGCCGGTCGCGAACCCTGAGCGCATCGCCTACGTCACCCAGACCACGCTGTCGGTGGACGATACGCGGGAGATCATCGCCGCCCTCAAAAGCCGCTTTCCGGCGATCCAGGGCCCCGACGTCAAGACGATCTGCTACGCCACGCAGAACCGGCAGATGGCCGTGCGCGTCATCGCCAAGCGGGCGGAGCGGATCATCGTGTGCGGGGCGCGCAATTCATCCAACACCAACCGCCTGCGCGAGGTGGCGGCGGGCGAGGGCCGCCCGGCCCTTCTGATGCAGGACCCCAAGGACCTGACCCTGTCCTTCATCGAGGGCGCTGCCGTCATCGGCCTGACCGCAGGGGCCTCGGCCCCCGAGGACCTGATCCAGGAGGCCCTGGCGCAGCTCGCGCAGTGGCGCCGCCTCACCGTGGAGGAAGTGCGGGTGACCCATGAGGACACGCAGTTCGCCCCGGTCGACCTGGCGCGCCTCGTGTCTCAGCTCGCAAACGCCTCCTGAAGGCCCTGCGGCGTTGCCGTGACCAGCCCGAGCCGGTCGCGGCGAAGCCAGCGCCACAGCATCAGCGAGGCCACCACCGCAAGCCCGCTGGCGAGCCCGATCCAGATGCCGATGCCCCGAAGGCTCGTGCCGAAGGCCAGGATGATGCCGAGCGGCAGGCCGACGCCCCAGTAGCCCAAGGCCGCATAGATCATCGGGACCCGGGTATCCTGCAGCCCGCGCAGCATCCCGGCTCCGACCGCCTGCGCGCCGTCCACGAGCTGGAAGATGGCGGCCACCACCAGGAACGAGCGCGCCAGGTCGATCACCAGGGCGTTCTTGGGGTCGCTCATGTCGAGGAAGGCCCCGAGCAGCAGATGAGGCGCAAACATCATGAGAGACGCCGTCAGGACCATGAAGCCTGTGCCGAGCGCATAGGAGGTCCAGCCGGCGCGGGTGACCCCTTGCGCGTCCTGCGCACCGTAGGCCCGCCCCACGCGCACCGTGACCGCCTGCCCGATTCCAAGAGGAATGGAGAAGCAGAAGGAGGCGATCTGCAAGGCTATCGCATGGGCCGCCAGTTCGCTTTCGCCGATCCAGCCCATCAGCATGGCGGCCGCGTTGAAGATCGTCACCTCGAACATCAGCGTCAGGCCGATGGGGATGCCGATCCGCCACAGGGTCCGGTAGCGCGGCCAGTCGGCCCGCCAGAAGCGCCCGAAGATGTGATAGCGCCTGAGCTTCGGATCGAGGACGATCACGAGGGCGAGCGCCAGGAACATGAAGGTGCTGGAGAGCACCGTGCCGAGGCCTACCCCGATCAGCCCCAGGGCCGGCAGGCCGAACGAGCCGACCATCAGCACGTAGGCCGCGCCGAAATTGACGGGAATCGTCAGGAGGCCGATGACGAGGGCCCAGCCGGGACGCTCCAGCGCCGACAGGAACGAGCGCAGCACCAGGAAGAGCAGGAACGGCAGCAGGCTCCACTGGAGGGCCCGCATGTACTCGCCGGCGTTGTGGGCGAGCACGGGCTCCTGGCCGATGGCGAGAAGGATCCTTTCCCCGTTCCAGGCCACGATCCAGATCGGGATGGCAACGGTCACCGCGGCCCACAAACCCTGGCGCACGGTGCGGCGCACCTCGCGCACGGAGTGGCGCTTGCGGCCCAGCTCCTCGGCGATCATCGGCGAGGTGGCGTTGACGAGGCCGATGCCGAAGATCAGGAAGGCGAAATACAGGTTGGTGCCGAGCGCACCGGCCGCCAGGGCTTCCGAGCCCATCCAGCCCATCAGAATCACGTCCGACGTCATCAGGGCGTTCTGCGCCATGGTGGCGAGAACGAGAGGCCAGCCCAGGGCCAGCGTGGCGCGCAGCTCCGCCATCCAGGCGGCCCGCTCGGTGGGTGCGATGCGAGAGATCATAATGGCCGGCTTGTAGCCCGAACGGCCCCTGGAGCGCCACCCCATGCATGGCCGAACAGGCATGTTCCCGAAAAAAGGAACCGGGGCGGAAGGGTGTCCGTTCATCCTTTCACTCACGCTTTCGTGTTCCCTGGAGTTCCTTGATGGCGCAGCCGGCGCTTTCCACCTCGATCGATTTCGCGCTGCCGCCGATCCTGCACAACGAACAGGGGCGGATGCGTACCGTGGGTGTCGAAATCGAGTTCGTCGGCCCCTCCGCCGAGAAAACCGTGCAGGCGCTGCAGGAGGCGCTCGGAGGCAGGCTGATCGAGGAGGATCCCCACGCCTTCGCGCTCAGGGAGTCGGCCATCGGGGACCTGACGGTGGAGCTCGACAGCCGGATCCTGCATCCGGGCAAGCAGGCCGGGAGCCAACGCGGGGTTCTGCCCAAGATCGCGGCCCTGTTCGGATTTGCGGCAAGCTATCTCGTCCCCTGCGAGCTCGTGACGTCGCCGACCCGGCTCGACCGTCTCCAGGACCTCAACCGGATCCTGACGATCCTGCGGAGGCTCGGCGCCAGGGGCACGCAGGATGCGCCCTTCTATGCCTTCGGGCTCCACTTCAACCCGGAGATCCCGCGCCAGGATGCGGCAACCCTCACGGCCTTCATGAAGAGCTTCGCGCTGCTCAACCCGTGGCTCCGCCGGGAGGCCTCGCCGGACAGGACCAGGGAATTGCTGGGCTTTGCCGACCCATTTCCGGCCGATTACGTGCGCAGGATCGTCTCGCTGGACTACTGGCCGGACATTTCCACCTTCATCGACGATTACCTCAGCCTCAATCCGACCCGGAACCGCGACCTCGACCTCCTGCCGCTGCTGCATCATCTCGACGCGCAGCGGGTGCGCGCCGTGCTGCCGAACGAGAAGATCAACGGCCGTCCCACCTTCCACTACCGGCTGCCGGACGCCCGGGTGAGCGATCCGGGCTGGAGCATCGCGCCGGACTGGAACCGCTGGGTGTGCGTCGAGCGGCTTGCCGCCGACCGCGAGAGGCTCGACGCGGTCGGCTCCGCCTACCTGTCCTTCGAGGGAGAGGACAAGAGCTGGGCCAACGTGGTGGAGCAGATCGTACGGTCATGACGAGCCCGCTCATCGGTGTGACCACATCCCGGCGCGGCGGATGGCGCAGCTATCTCATGCACCGGCTGGCGCTTGCCCGCGTGGGCGCGCGCTCCATTCGCCTGATGCCGGGAAACCCCCTGCCTGCGGAACCGCTGCAGGGCCTCATCATCGGCGGCGGGGACGACATCGGCGCGGAGATCTACGGCGGAAAAGTTCTGCCCGACGTGCGCATCGACCCGGAGCGGGACAAGATGGAGCTCGGCCTGCTCAAGGCCGCCCTTCCGGCCGGGCTGCCGATCCTCGGCATCTGCCGCGGATCGCAGATGATCAATGTGGGGCTCGGCGGCACGCTGCACACGGACATCTACGAGGTTTATGTGCAGGCGCCCAAGATGCGCACCGTGCTGCCGCGAAAGACCGTGTCCATCGCGCAGGACTCGCGCCTCGACCGCATCCTGCGCTGCAATCCCTGCCAGGTGAATGCGCTCCATCACCAATCCGTGGACCGGCTCGGGCAGGGCCTGAGGATCGCCGCGACCGACGAGAGCGGCATCGTGCAGGCCATCGAAAGCGAGAGCGCCCCGTTCCTGCTCGGCGTTCAGTGGCACCCGGAGCTTCTGGTCTGGAAGAGGCCGCATCAGCGCCTGTTCGGGGCCCTTGCCGATGCGGCTCGCGAGGTTGCGCAGCCGCTCAGCGCAGCCGCATTGGCGCAGTAGATCAGCCGGCGCGCTGCGAGGGGCGCGGGAAAAGCGGGATGACCTTGTTGTCGCCGCGCACGGTCAGATGCCGCTGGATGGCGCCATGCAGGTCGCGGCTGATGATGGGCTTATGGAGCAGCGGAAACTCGCTGCTCTCATCGGCCACCATGGGATTGCCGGTGATGAGCAGCACGGGCAGGTCCGGGAAGAGCTGACGGACCTCGCGCGCGAGCATGACCCCGTTCATGGTTCCGGGCATGGCCACATCCGCCAGCACCAGGGTGGGCTTGCGCGCGTGCAGGTTCTTCATGGCCTGGGGAGCATCGGTGGCGATGGTGGTCACATAGCCGAACTCCTCCAGGGTGGACTGCAAGGCCAGTGCGACCTCGAGCTCGTCATCCACCACGAGAACTTCCGTCCGGTTCGGCACGCTCGCGTCAGGCGTGTCGTCCTCGCCCGCCGAGCCGGTCGGCAGCAAGGTGGTGGCCTCGGCTCTGGGGATGTAGAGCATGATGGCCGTCTCGGCCCCATCGCGGCGCACCTCCGACGCTCCGCCAAGCCCCTGCAGGAAGTGCAGGCCCTGACGCAAGGTCAGCCATGACGAGAGGTCCAGATCCCGCAGGGCAAAGGCCTGCTCCCCGTGAACCTCCCGACCGTGCGTTTCCTTGCCGTGAGTTTCCTTCCCGTGCGCCTCGTGGGCTTGAGCCTCCCTGTCCGGTCCGGTGCTGCGGATGGCGAGCTGAACGAAATCGCCCTCGAGCGCCAGGTTTGCCAAAGTCCCTCTCGGAACCTGCACGTTGCGCGCCTCGAGCGTGATCGCGCCTCCTTGCGGCAGGGCGTCGCGAACATGGGCGCTCAGCGTGACAAGCGCCGTCTGGATGTCGTCCGGATTGGCCTGGACCGCCCAGAGATCGTCCGCCAGGGCCAGTCGCAGCTCGACCGTGTCGCGCAGGAGCGAGCGGCTCATCAGGTCGGCGATCGCGCTCACCGGTTCGGCAAGATCGAGATACTGGAACCCGGCCTCGCTCTGCCGGGCAAAGGATGTCGATCGCGCGATGAGCTTGGCGGCCTGATCGGAGGCCACAAGCGCGGAGAGCAGCTTGCGCTGGAGGATCGGCTGGTCCTTCATCTGCCGTGCCGCGGCGTCGACATTGGCGCTGATCACCATGAGCCGGTTGTTGAGGTCATGGGTGATCCCGTCGCGCAGGCGATCGACGGCCTGCGTCTTCTGAATCCGCCGAAGGGCCTCCTCCCCGTCAGGCGCGGAGGCCTCTTCGGGAGCAGGAAACGAGGCGAGCGGCTCGGGCCGGTCGACCGTCACCTCCTCGAACACCGACAATTCATCGGATGCGCGGTCGTCCCGATCCTGAAGGATCGCTCTGAGCTGCTGGCCGATCAGCAGCGGCGCTCCGGCGGCCATGAGAAGAAACCATCCTGCGAAGATCGCAACCAGCGCGGAATCCCTGACGAAGGCAGCACCGGCCAGCGCGAAACCCGACATGATCAGGGCGAAGGAAAAGGTCAGGAGGGACAGCTTCAGGGAGGCAGGCAGCGGATGCATCTCGTTTTTCTAAAGAATGAATTGACCTCGCGTCCTCGAGACGCCACTTGCAACGCTTATCTTGTGTAGCACGAACCGGCAGCAAGCGAGGTTGCCTTCGCGATTAAGTGTTACTGCCCCTATAGGAGATCATTGTGCGGCTTTCTGATGTCCCCGGCTTGACGCAATTCACGCTTGCGCTGGCGCTGACGGCCTTTTCTGTCCCGACGGCAGGAGCGCAGGAAGCCATCGAGCGCCGCGTGAACGAGCTTCTCGGGCAGATGACCCTGGAGGAGAAGATCGGCCAGCTGAACCTGGTCTCGCACGGTCCGCCCCTGCGCTGGGAGGACATTTCCGAGGGCAAGGCCGGCGCCCTGCTGAACTTCAACAGCGCCCCGGACGTGGCCCGCGCCCAGGCGCTCGCCCGCCAGACCCGCCTGAAGATCCCGCCCCTGTTCGGCCTCGACGTGCTGCACGGCTTCCGCACCCAGTTTCCGCTTCCCCTTGGAGAAGCCGCAGCCTTCAGCCCGCGCATCTCCCGGCTCGCCTCGGAGTGGGCCGCGAAGGAAGCAGCCTTCGTGGGCGTGAACTGGACCTTCGCGCCCATGGCGGACCTGTCCCGGGACAGCCGCTGGGGCCGCATCGTCGAAGGCTTCGGGGAGGATCCCACTCTCGGGGCCGTGCTGACCGCCGCCCGCGTGGAGGGCTTCCGCAAAGGGGGCCTGGCCGCCTCCACGAAGCACTTTGCAGGCTACGGAGCGCCGCAGGGCGGACGCGACTACGACACCACCTACATCCCGCGCGCGGAGATGTACGACACCTATCTGCCGCCGTTCCGGGCTGCCGTGGAGGCGGGCTCGGCAAGCTTCATGGCCGCCTTCAATGCGCTCAACGGCGAGCCCTCCACGGCCAATCCGTGGCTGCTGACCGACGTGCTGCGCAGGCAATGGGGCTTCGACGGCTTCGTCACCTCCGACTGGGTGGGCATCGGCGAGCTGGTCAACCACGGCATTGCGGCGGACGGCGCGGAGGCCGCCCGCAAGGCGATCCTCGCCGGCGTCGACATGGACATGATGGGCCAGCTCTACATCAAGCACCTTCCCGAGGAGGTGCGGGCGGGCCGGGTGCCGGAAAGCGTGATCGACGAATCCGTGCGGCGCGTGCTGCGCACCAAGTTCCGCATGGGCCTGTTCGACCGCCCCGATATCGACCCATCCCGTTCGGATGCGGCCTTCCCGTCGCCGGAATCGCGCCAGGCCGCCCGCGAGGTCGCCCGCGAGACCTTCGTGCTGCTGCAGAACCGAGGGGACGTGCTGCCCTTTGGCCCGGGCGTGCGCTCCGTCGCCGTGGTCGGCCCCCTGGCCGATGCGCCGCACGACCAGATGGGACCGCACGCGGCCCGGGGCCACAAGGAGGACAGCGTCACGATCCTGGAGGGCATCCGCCGCCGCGCGCAAGGAGCAGGGATCGCCGTCAATCATGCGCCGGCCTGCGATCTCTTCTGCCGCAACACGGATGGGCTGCAAGCCGCTCTCGAGGCGGCACGCCGGTCGGATGCGGTGATCGCCGTCTTCGGCGAGCCGCAGGAGCTGTCGGGCGAGGCCGCCTCCCGCGCTCATCTCGAGCTCAACGGCCGGCAGGCTGAGGTTCTGGAGGCGCTTGCCGCCACCGGCAAGCCGGTGGCCCTCGTGCTCATGGGCGGCCGTCCGCAGGTGCTGGGTCCGGTGGCCGAGCGCATCCCGTCGATCCTCATGACCTGGTATCCGGGCACCGAAGCGGGACCGGCGGTCGCCGACGTGCTGTTCGGCGACGTCAGCCCCAGCGGCAAGCTCCCGGTCACCTGGCCCCGCGCCACGGGGCAGCTGCCCTTCTACTACAACCACCTCCCCACCGGCCGCCCCACCAAGCCGGACAACCGCTTCACCGTGCAGTACATCGACGAGGCGATCACCCCGCTCTATCCCTTCGGCTGGGGCTTGAGCTACACGCAGTTCGCCTACTCCGACACGACGATCGCCCAAAAGCGGCTGGATGCAGGCCAAATGCTGGAGGTTGCGGTCAGCGTCCGGAACACCGGCGCGCGGGAAGGCCAGGAAGTGGTGCAGCTCTACACCCGCGATCCGGTGGCAAGCCGCAGCCGTCCCTTGCGTGAGCTGAAGGCCTTCGAGAAGATCGCCCTGAAGCCCGGCGAGACCAAGCGCGTCACCCTGCGCGTGCCGGTGGAATCCCTCGGCTTCCACCTCGACGACGGCACCACTCTGGTGGAGGCCGGCGCCATCCAGGTCTTCGTGGGCGGCAGCTCCCTTGCGGAGCCGGCCGGCGAGGCCGAGATCGTCAGGACCTTCCGCATTCCGCCGATGGAGCGGCGCGCCGCCGTCTCCACCAGCGTCGCGCAGTAGGGCGAAGCATCGGCTGCCGTGCCAAGGAACATAGATCGAGGCTGGGCGGTTCTCCTCTGACAAAGCGGAGCCGCAAAACATGTCCGACATCAGACGTCACCCCGTGGAGAGCCTCGCCCGTTTCGGCTATGGGGCGCGCGGCGTCGTGTATGGTCTCGTCGGCGGCTTGGCCCTCTTGGCCGCCATCGGCTCGGGCGGCCAGACAGGCGGCAGCCGCAGCGCCTTGCAGACCCTCGTCTCGCAGCCCTTCGGCAAGGTCTGGCTCTTCCTGATCGCCCTTGGCCTGTTCGGCTTCTGCGCCTGGCGCATCCTCGAAGCGCTCACGGACGCCGACAACCGCGGCTCCGACATGAAGGGCTGGGGCGTCCGGGGCGCCCACCTGATCAGCGGCGTCATCTATGCGGGCCTGGCGGTCTCCGCCTTGAGGCTCGCCCTCGGCCGGGGCTCCGGGGGCAGCGGCGAGGACCAGGCCGCGCAGGACTGGACGGCCTGGCTCATGAGCCAGCCCTTCGGCCAATGGCTCGTCGGCCTCGTGGGCCTCGTGGTTGCCGGCACCGGGATCGCCTTCATCTGGAAGGCGTGGCGCGGGAATGTGGCGGACCGCCTGTCCCTGCCGTCCGACAAGCGCGAATGGATCGTCTCCCTTGGCCGCATGGGCTTTGCCGCCCGCGGCGTGGTCTTCCTGCTGATCGGCGGCTTTCTGGTTCTTGCCGCGCTCCACAGCTCCTCCTCGCAGGTGCGCGGCCTCGGCGGCGCGCTCGAGGCCTTGCAGCAGCAGCCCTATGGCTGGGTGCTCCTGGCGCTCACCGCCATCGGCCTCTTCGCCTTTGGGCTCTTCGGCCTCGTGCAGGCGCGCTACCGCCACATCGACGCGCCGGACCTCGACGACGCCAAGGCCGCCGTCGCGCGGGTGGGACGGTAGGAAGCGGGACACACCGAACCCCGACCTTGGAACAGGCCGGACTGAGCCCATGGAGCGGGCCCGAGCGGGTCCGGAGCACCCCTTAGGGAACATGGAGCCCATAGCCCTGCGCAAGGAGATGCATGCAATTGGTGGCTTGAAGCCAACGGGGCGGATGACGATGGCATCGCCATTCGCGCATTATCTCAAGCGTATTGAGCATGCTCTAAAAGCAGGAAACGGGACGGAGCATGCCTGTCAGCCTGCCCTGAAAGCACTGATCGAGGCGCTCCGGCCACAGCTTATCGCAACGAACGAACCACAGCGGATTGCTTGCGGAGCGCCGGACTTCATCATTACCCACGATGGTATTCCGCTCGGCTATATCGAGACGACGAACATAGGAGCAGACCTCGACGAGGCGGAGAATACCCCGCAGCTGAAGCGTTGCCTCGGCAGCCTCCACAACGTGATCCTCACGGATCATCTTGAGTTCCGCCTATACCGAGATGGCGAACGCGTCGGATCGGCGCGGCTTGCGCGCGTGCAGACAAGCGGCGACCTGAGGATTTCCGCCAACGGAGCAGAGCAGCTCATCCTGCTTCTTGACGCCTTTTTCGATGCCCGGGCGCCGGTGATCAAGACCCCCAGGGAACTGGCCGAGCGCATGGCCCGCCTGGCCAGGCTGATTGACGACCTGATCCGCCAGACCCTTGGTCATGAAAGCAAGCCGGGCGATCTTCACGCCCAGTACGATGCTGTCCGAAAGATCCTGATCCCGAGCCTGTCGGTCGATGAGTTCGCCGACATGTATGCCCAAACGATCGCATACGGATTGTTTGCCGCGCGATGCAATCACGTCGGATCGGGCTTCATGCGCGAGCTTGCGGGCAAGGATCTTCCAAAAACGAACCCTTTTTTGCGACGCCTCTTCAACACCATCGCGGGCGCCGATCTCGATGAAAGGATCGCCTGGGCGGTCGACGACCTTTCCGGGCTCCTGGCGAAGGCCGACATGGCGGCGATCCTGGAAGACTTCGGCCACGCCACGCAGCAGACGGACCCGGTCGTCCACTTCTACGAATCCTTCCTGAAAGCCTACGACCCTAAGCTCCGTGAGCTGCGCGGGGTCTACTATACTCCTGAACCAGCCGTGGGTTACATCGTGCGCTCGGTGGACGCTCTCCTGAAACGGGAGTTCAAGCTTGCGGACGGCATCGCCGACAGCAGCAAGATCAGGCTGAAGCGCAGAAAAGCAAACGGCAAGGGTGAGGAAGCCTGCGACAGTCACCGTGTGCAGATCCTCGATCCGGCCTGCGGCACCGGAACGTTCCTGCACGCCATCATCGCCAGCATCCATGAACAGTTTTCCGGCAATCCGGGCTTTTGGCCCGGATACGTCGCTCAGCACCTGCTGCCGCGATTGCATGGGTTTGAGCTGCTGATGGCTCCGTATGCGATAGCTCACATGAAGCTTGGGCTGCAATTGAAGGAGAGCGGCTACGACTTCGCGACGGATGAGCGGCTGCGCGTGTTCCTGACCAACACGCTGGAGGAAGCGCATGAGATCGCAGGGCTTCCCCTCTTCACGCAGTGGCTTGCGGAAGAAGCCGCGGCCGCAAGGGACGTCGGGAAGAACGCCCCGATCATGGTTGTGGTCGGCAATCCGCCGTATTCCGGGCACTCCGCGAACAAAGGAGAGTGGATAGAAGGCCTGCTTGAAAGCTACAAACAAAGCCCGGAGCTCAAGAAGCCGGCACAAGCCAAGTGGCTGTCCGACGACTACGTAAAGTTCATCCGGTTCGCCCAATGGAGGATCGAGCAGACGGGCCATGGCATCCTCGCCTTCATCACGAACCACAGCTATCTCGACAACCCCACCTTCCTCGATATGCGCGCGAGCCTGATGTCGAGCTTCGACGACATCTATGTTCTCGACCTCCACGGCAACGGCAAGAAGAAGGAAAAGACCCCGGGCGGCGGCAAGGACGAGAACATCTTCGACATCCAGCAAGGCGTATCGATCGCACTTCTCGTCAGAAGAACCAAGCGGGCGAGCCGCTGCACCGTTCGGCGCGCGGATCTCTGGGGCGGCAGGACCGGGAAGTACGCCTGGCTCGCCGACCACGATGTACTGGATACGGATTGGGAGGACGTAACCCCGTCTGCCGCTCCCTGGCTGTTCGTGAAACAGGACGAGAGGCTCGCCGTCGAATACAATCAGGCCTGGAGCGTCGCCGATATTTTCAAGCCCAACGGCGAGCCGGCTCCTGGCTTTGCCACCCAGCACGATGAATTCGCGATTTCCTTCACCTGTGATGAAGCGCGCCGGAAGGTGGAGCAGCTTCTGGAGACGAGGTCGGAGGCTGAGGCAAGGGAGCTGTTTTCCCTCTGCGCCCAATCCCAATGGTCCTATGACCGGGCGAGGGCTCAACTGCCCCTGGTCGATCTCGATGAGGCCGCCATCGAGGTTCTTTATCGTCCTTTCGACACGCGCTTCAGCGTCTATGATCGAAACGTTCTGGTTCACCGCCGCGAACGGGTCACGGCCCATTTGCTGAGGGACAACCTGGCGCTTTGCATTCCCAAAAATCAGGAATCATCCGGGTCCGCTCACTTTGACGGTGTCTTCTGCGCCGATCGTCCCGTCGAGCTGAACCTGTTCAGGCGCGGCGGCGCTTTCGTCTTGCCGCTGTGGCTGTATCAGGCAGAAGACCTGCGCAATAAGGGCGCAGCCGAGCGCACGGCAAATCTTTCCCCGGCTTATCTCACCGCCTTGAAGGGCGCTGTCGGGAGCATGAGGCTGAAGCCTGAGGACGTATTCGCCTACATCTACGCGGTCCTTTACGCGCCGGGCTACCGTGCGCGTTATGCGGACTTTCTGAAGCGGTCGTTTCCCCGCATTCCAATCCCCCGGAGCGCCGACGCTTTCAAAACCGTTGCGGCCTTGGGGCATGAGCTCATCGCGCTCCACCTGATGCGGGAGACCACCCCGAGCATCACGAAATTCCCAAAAGCCGGAAGCAACAGGGTCGAGAAGGTCGAGTTCGTCCCCGACCCGAAGCACCCCGAGATAGGCCAGGTCGCCATCAACGACGAGCAATTCTTCCAGGGCATGCCCAGGTCTGTCTGGGAGTTCACCGTGGGCGGCTATCCTGTGGCGCACAAGTGGCTCAAAGACCGGAAGGGACGCTTGCTCACCTTCGATGAGTTGAAAGCATACGGACGGATCGTCGGCGCGATCGATGAAACCTTCCGCATCCAGGACAGGATCGACGAAGCCCTTCAAGACACGCTGGGCATCAAAGCACGCGGTGCCCGCCGGGTCGGGGCGCGCTGAAGGAGAAGCTTTGAGGGGGCGGAGGCAGGGCTTTGCCGTCACCTCATGCTTCCAAGCGTAGCCCGGTTTCGGTTCATGGCGAGGAATATGCGACGCATATCGGCCTCTCCCGAGGGGCCGGACCTACAACAGATTCGCAGCCCTATACCCTCTTGCCATTCAGAAAGTTCTGGAGGGGTGGGAGCTTCCAACTTCCGAACCGGCACGGTCAGGGGCCAAGCCAGCCTGAAAACTCAACCCGGAGACTATCGGAGCCCCCTGAATGCATGCTGAAGCACGGCATGCATCCTTCTTGAACCTGTGGCGATCCCGGGAAGACTCGAACTTCCGACCTTCGGTTTAGGAAACCGGTGGTACAGGCTTTCTCGGGATTTCTGACCCTTACATCGCCACCCTGTGAAAGCCTTGTGTCTCCTCGTTTTTGGGCCATTTCCGACCTCGATTCACTTTAACACCATTTCTGGATATAACAGGGCTCTTGTTTACCCCAAGTTTACCCCGAGGCCTCTGTGACCAAGAAACTGACCGCCGCCGCCGTCGAGAAGCTGAAGCCCACAGACAAGAGGCAGGAGATACCCGACACCGGATCGGACGGCTTGCGCCTCATCATCCAGCCTTCGGGTGCGAAGTCCTGGGCCATGCGGTTCCGCCGTCCCGATGGCACGCACGCCAAGCTGACCCTCGGCCCCGTGGATCTCTCAGGCCGCGAGGGAACGGGAACGCCCGTCATGGGAGCGCCCCTTACACTCCGCGAGGCTCGGTGGCTTGCGACAGAGGTCACCCGGAAACGGGCAGCAGGCGTGGACTTCCGCAAGCAGGTCGGAGAGACGTTCATTGAGGTCGCGGCAGACTTCATCAAGGACCACAAGGACCGGAGGACTTGGGCCGACATCGCCCGGATGCTCGGACTGGCCGAGGACCTCTCCCCCGTTCCCGGCGGCTTGGCGGATCGGTGGCGAAACAAGCGCATCGGGGAGATCACGTCCAACGACGTTCACGCGGTCATCGCGGAGTGCATCAAGACAGGAGTTCCCGGGATGGGTGCCGCCCCGCGCACGAGCAACAACCGGGGCAGGAAGATGGGGGATGCCCTCGGGGCTCTCTTCAGGTGGGCCACGAGGCACAGAAGGGACGCGATCCACGTCAACCCGATGGCCGGGGTCTGGCGCCCTGCCCCGCCCTCTCAGCGGCAGCGGGTCCTGAACGCGAGGGGAGAGATCAGACAGGCCGACGAGCTTCGGCAGTTTTGGGCCGCGACCGGGATCATGGGCCAGCCTTTCGGGCCGCTCTTCCGGCTCCTGCTTCTGACCGGGTGTCGCCTCAGCGAGATCGCGGAGATGACCCGCAGTGAGTTGAGCGACGATCTCTCCACGCTCCACTTGCCGGGAAATCGCACGAAGAACGGGCGGCCGCACGTCGTCTATCTCTCACCGCTGGCGCGGGAGGTTCTCAAGAGCGTAAAGCCCATCGAGGGATGCCCCTACGTCTTCTCCACGAACGGCAGGACGCCTGTGTCAGGTTTCAGCAAGGCGAAGGCTCGGCTCGATTCCCTTATGACCGTCCAAGACTGGCGTCTCCACGACCTCAGAAGGACGGCGGCAACCGGAATGGCTGGCCTCGGCGTCCCTCCTCACATCGTCGAGGCGGCGCTCAATCACGTCTCGGGAGCGAAGGCAGGAGTGGCCGGAACTTACAACGTCGAGGCGTACACGGTGGAGAGGAAAGAGGCGCTGGAGAGGTGGTCCTTCCACGTTCATAGCATCGTTTCGAGCAAATGAATTTGTCAGAGACAAGCTATTTACCCGAGAGGATAGTTGCACATTCCTATAAATCTTGATCAGCTTTTGTCTTGTAAATCAGTTCACGTGCATCTGAGGAAAATGATGATCAGAGTATCTACCACTGCCTTATTGGCGAGTGCGTTAATTTTTATGGCACAACATCATGAGGCTCAAGCCCAAGGGGTGATGGACATACTTCGCGACAATGCAAAGAGTGCAACTGATACAGCTGGCTCTCTCGTTCCGTCTCTTCCAAGCATGCCTGTGTTACCCGAAATGGCAGAGATCACAAAACTCGCAACGGGGACACTGGACGAGTTCACCGAACAGGTATCTGCCGCGGCCCCAGTACTTGAGAAGCTAGGATTTGAGATCGCTACATTCCGCGTTCAAATGGCTCTACCGCCCAAAGCGAAACTAAGATTTCGCTCAAAAAATGTCGACTTAGACGAGGCAACCATCTCGGGTATTTCCGCGACAAACCGAGGTGGAGCTCTTAGTACGGCTCTTATTTCCAATGCTGTTCTTGCGAAACGGATGCAAAAAGCGATGGCAATGGGAACAGCGGTCCTCGATGTCACCTTAGGGCTCCCCCCAAAAGTCAAAATGTCATTCCTAAAGGGAGGTAGCGGGGATCTCTCTGATCTAGGCAACAGGTTTGATGACTTAGACCTCGTGTGTGAGCAGGCGCTCGATCCGTGACGACTCGCTTAAAGGCCAGTGTGCACATCGCCTAACCAGATGGCGCTAGTTTCTGACGGTACATCCGCGCCCGTCTGCTTTATGGGAGAGTACCGATCCGGCATGCGGGTTCTCAGGACCCTGCTGACCTGCGTAGCGGTCCACTTCCCGCCGCGTGGGGTCTTATATCCCCTCTCCTCGAACGCAGTAGCAATCCCACGAAGAGAGACGCCCTGTGCCTGTAGGTCCTTGATTTGAGGAGCAAGGTCGCGGGCTCGGGCCTCGGCGTCAGTCTTCCGCCTTTCTACAGCGGTCCTTCGGCCCTCCTGGGCCATGGCTCGAATGTTCCCCCTATCCCCGCCGAGCTTCACCCCTCTAGCCTTCGCTGCGGCAAGAGCGACCCTCGTCCGATCGGAGATCATGTTCCGCTCCTCCTCAGCCAGTACAGCCATAATCCTGACCGTGACCCGGTTCGCAGAGGGTATGTCCGCGGCAACGAAGTCCACGCCCGCCTTCTCCAGGCCCAAGAGGAAGTGCGCGTCTCGGGAGAGGCGGTCCAGCTTTGCGATAATCAGGGTCGCCCTGTAGAGGCGGCAGAGCATCAGCGCCTCCTGGAGCTTCGGGCGGTCGCTGTTCTTTCCACTCTCAACTTCCACGATCTCGGAGCAGAGATCCCAAGCCCCGCCGTTCAGATAGTCTCGAACGGCCTTCTGCTGGGCCTCTAGGCCAAGACCCGAGCGGCCCTGCTTCTCTGTCGAGACGCGGTAGTAAGCGACGAACTTCCCCTCGGTCATAGGTGTCTCTCCACTAGCAAGGTCCCTTGCTCGTGAAGAAACTACCTTAAGTTGTGGAGCGCATCCAGTGGTTAGCCTTCCAAGGCGATCTCCGACGAAGAGTAAGCGTCCAGAGCGTCCTAAACATCCCTAAGCATTGGACCTCTGCCCCACCTCTGCCCCACCTCGCATCTCTGAGTAGGGCAACCCCGGCTCCTGCCCCTCCTCTAACTGCCTCTTTCCCCTATCCGTAAAAAACGGTCACTGGCACACTTTCTGGGCTTCTCGGGTCTACCCCCTCCCGTAGCCCCACAAAGCGTGTCAGCGGCTCGTTTGCTGCGATCCTCGGAGCTTTCCAGATCTCCCACGAGGGCGGGAGGGGCTTTCCACCGCGCTTCGGAATGGTCTTTCTCCTCCCGCGAGGGAGGAAATTTCGGGAGAAACTCCCTTGCCCCACCAGGACCCCCTAAAGGGGGTCTTTCTGGGTAGGGCAGACGAGTGGTCTGTTTGGCTGCCCTACCTTTGCCCCACCTTAAAAGATGTAAGTGGGGCAGAGAAATACGCTAAATATTTCAAAGACTTCTCTCCCTCATAGGAGAGAATTTGCCCCACGTCTGCCCCACCTCAAAAGGATCCGGTGGGGCACCCGTGTCCATTTTTGCGGTGGGGCAGACTGAAAGGTTAACAAACTCAAGGGCTTAGGCACTTTTCGGAGGGAAAGTTGCCCCACCTCTGCCCCACCTGGAAAAGAGAGGTGGGGCAGAAGGGGTTGCCTCACCTCTGCCCCACCTAAAAAGGGTTCGGTGGGGCACCCGTCAGAGGGCGGAGTTCCAGCGGTAGTAGGGGCGCTTGTTCCGGTTCTCGTCCGTGCCCTCGTACTCTTCGAGCTTCTTGTCCTTGACCAGCTCCGCGACGATCTTCTTGACCCGCCCCTTATCCTCCTCGGGGTCGAGCCCGAGGGCCTCTGCGATTGGGACGCCGATCCACTTGTCTTTGGCCTGATCGGACTTCCTCCACGGCCCTCCGGTTCCGACCTCCCGTTCCATGCGCTCCATGTTCTCCTGGGTCAGACCCGCCATGACGGTCGGCATCTCCCAAGGGACCGGGACGCCCACGAAGTCCCCGTTATCCAAGGGGACGGATCGGAAGTAACGCCATGTCGCCTTCTCGGAGGGAGGGGCGAGGTTGGCCTTCCCGTTATCGACGCGGAAGTATCGCCCGCGCTCGTCCGTTATCCCCGCCCTGGTCGCATCGTCCTTGGTCATGGTGTTGACCGTCCGAGCAGACCGGACCGCCGCGAGAAGGGCAGAGGCCCCGCGACCGTCCTCGACCGAGACTTCCTCCCCGCCCGTCTTGCGGGAGTGGTGGACCAGATCGATGGCGCACTTGGTCTGCTCTGCGATGTGAGCCCACTTCTTGACCACCGTCTCGATGGCGTTGTTGTCGTTCTCCGTGACCCTGTGACTGGAGACGAAGGGATCGACGATCACCACATCGATCCGGTTCTCCTCGATCGTCTCGATCATGGATTTGACCGTCACGTCTGCGATCTTCACTCCCTCGCGGGTCTGCTCTGCGATGATCATGGGCGCAGTCCGACCGCTGTCGATGAACAGGCGATCCCCTATGTCCTCGGGCGTGATGCGATACTCCTGCATGGTGGCGACCACGCGCCGCTCGATCTCCTCCATTGGGTCCTCGCCGTTCCAGTACCAGACCCGAAGAGAGTGGGACGGCTTTTCTCCGAGGAGAGGCTTTCCGTTAGCCATAGCTAGAGCCTCCGCGATGGCGAGGGCCGACTTGCCACCGCCGCCGTGACCGATGGTCGTGGACACGAAGCGCCGGATCAGGTGGGTTCCGTAGATGAACTGCCTCCGAGGGATCTCCGACGCAGGCCGGAACACGAAAGCGGATGCCTTGACCTTCTGGGCCTCCGCCTCCTTCTCCAGCTCCTCCTTCCGCTTGACGATCTCCGGGGAGATCTCCCGAGCAGCGACTGGAGCCTGTGGAGCGTTCTCCGCCTTAGCCTGAGGAGTGTCGTCGGCCTTGGGTTTGGCGACGAAACTCTCCTCCTTCGGCTCTGTAGCAACCTGTTCCTTTCGAAGCCTACCGAGTTCCACCTGTCTGTGACGCAGGTAGGCGGGGATGCTGCGCTCTAGTGCCACGTCATCCATCGACGCCTCCCTTTCGGATGAGGTCGTTGAGATCCTCACCTTCGTTCGGAGGAGTGAGCGGATTGACCTCTCTCTCGGCTGCGACCCACCGCTTGAAGAGGCTGGCGACCGCCTTCCTTCCGGCTTCGTCGTTGTCCTCCGCGACCCAGAGGGTCTTGATCCCATCGAGGACAGGGAAGCCTGAGACGCCGTTGGCACTGATGAGGCTCCAGACCGGCATGTCCGCGAGGCCCTTGAAGGCTCGAAGGCTCAGAGTACTCTCCAGGCCCTCTCCGATGCCGAGCGTATCGGTCGGCTTGCCGATCTTGATCGCCCCATCGGAGCCGGAGCCCATGATCATCCGGTCCTGCGGACGCTTCCCGTCCCCGATGGTGTGAAAAGCCTTCTCTCCCTCGTGGGTGATGGCCGTCCGATGGATCCCCAAGGGAATGTCCTCTCGGACGTGCCGAATGAGGCAGACCATCGCCGGGACGAACTTGTCTGGACCGAACGGGCAAGCGGGAACCCACCGGATGGCGGAGTTAGCCTCAGGAGGAAGGGAAAGCCTTCTCCGGTTCAGGTACTTCTCGACAGGCGTTCCCTTGGGATCGAAGCTGTGCGCCCAGATCCTGAGGGCGCGCTGGAGCTTCTTCTGGTCATCTTCTGGGGTCCCGCGAGGGGCAGGCGTGAAGGTAACTTCACCGCCTAGAACCTTCTCGACGTGCCTCTTCAACTCCATGTCCGTCGTGTCCGGACTGTAGCTGTGAACGATGAAGCCCTCTTTCCTCTCAGGGGCAATCATGAACCTAGCCGAGCGATCCTTTGCGGAATGGCCTGGACCGGGGAAAGATACTTGGTCACCCACGATCTCTCCATTGAAGAGATACGCGATGTCGTGGAGGTCATAACTCATGACTGACCTCCTGCCTGGAAAGTGCTGGAGGACTTATCTAAATTACACTCTGCACTTACTCTGCTGCCTTGTTCTGCCGACCAAAGTGAACTTGTTTCCAAGCCCTCGACATCCTGGCCGATGTCGAGGGTTTTCTGTTCCTGACCCATCACACGACCTCCTTGGAGGAGGCCATGCGCTGCTTGAACGCTTCGAGCTCTGAGCGCTTGCGGTAGTTCCTGCCGTTGATCTTGATAGCGGGTGGAAAGCCCAGCTCCTTCTTCTTAGACCAGCGCCATAGGGTAATCAGGCGAACGCCTCCCATTTCCTGGGCGACGCGGGGATCGGGTACGAGGTCATCGGGTTGCATGTTCATCTTCCCGACCGTGCGCGGATGTGCTTGTAGAGCGCACGGCAAAGAGATTCCTCAAACGAGGGATCTTGATTGCTGCGCTCCCTACGACGCCGTTCCAAGGCCGGGAGTTATGGCACCCCACTGTATGTCGGAGGTGTGCCCGCTGTGCGGGGCGGTCAGGGCTTATGCACTTGCGCTGCCTGGAGATCAGAAAGGTATGAACCCTTCTGTAATCACTAATCTAGTACTCGGGACTACTTGTTTCCAGGGGCCTGCCATCACTTGTGGCGGTAGCTTCCTCGTCTTTGAAAGCGCTGATGATGCGGGAGAAGCGAACGACGGTCTTCACGTGGTCGTCTGACTCGCCGGTGAGGGCTTGGATCAAGGCTTCCTCTCCGAAGCATACGCCGAACCTGATCGCTGTTTCGTCCTTTCGTAGGTCCGCAGGCGGCGTGTAGAGGATCAGGAACGGCTCTCCCTCTCCCTCGTCGAAATCCTCGGAGGCGACCGCAGCGGCGTTCGCTGCCCGAGAGATCGGGATGGCGTGTTCCACGAGCCTCGCCGCGACCGTCAGTGCGAAAGCTGTCCTGCGGGTCACGAGACGGATGCCTTCTGCCTTATCCTTCGGCCCCAAGGGAAAGGCCCCTCGGTTGACCCACTGGCGAAGGATGCCGAGATCGATCCTTGCCGCCTTGGCTACGTCGGAGAGGAGAAGGGTTGGAACGTCGATCATCAAAATCTCCTGATATAACATGAACTAAACCTTGCTCATAGGAATTAGTTCATTGTCATAGGACGCACGGAGAGCGAGAGATGAAGACGATGATCAGACTTCGGGATGGAACGGTCATCCCATGGGAGGACGGCAAGCCCCTTCCTGACGGGGCGTTCGCGCACCTGACCTTCCGGTTAAACGACAGGGCCGAAGGCCCTCGCCTCCTGCTGAACGACAGCGAGACGGAGACGCAGAAGATCCTGGCCAGGATGAACGAGCACTACAGAGGGACGCTCGTCTATCTGGAAGGCCAGTTGAACCACCCCGATTCCTTCGTGGTGGAGAACGCCTCTCGAAACCTGATCCAGCTGGCCCAGATGGTCGGCGGGAAGGCTGGCGATTACATCCTCGGGCTGGCGAAAGCCGCACGCGCAGAGGCAAAGAAATGAGCGACCTATTCGAGATCGTCGCCGCCCTGCTTGCGGCCGAGAACCATCCTTCCTCGAAGGTGAGGGAAGTCCTCTCCGGCGTTCGGACCAGGATCTCCGAGGTAGAGGCCATCGTCTCCAAGGCCAACGCTCAGATGCTCGATCCTCGAACGGACACGGCGCTGGCGAGTGATCTGCGGGTCAGCTCGGATAACGCTCTCTTCCTCGTGGAGCGCCTGAAGGCCGGCCTTCCTATGCTGGAAAAGGCTCTAGCCGATGCGGAGTACCGCGAGGAGCAGGAGCGCCGCCTGGAAGCTTATGAGACGGCCTCCCGTCGCATGGATGACGTGATAGCGGCCCTGGAGACGCGCTACCCGCAGTTGGCGAAGGAAATTGCCCTGCTGTTCAAGGTCAGCCTGGAGACGGTTCTGGAAGTCCAGGTGGTCAACGCCAATCGGCCCGATGGAAAGCCCCCCATCGCGATCCCCGCGGCGCTCGCTGGAGATGACCCGCTAACCCTGCGCGTCTCTCTTCCCGGCCACTGGCGGACGAAGAGCCAATCGCTGTTCGAGGGAGGACGGTCGCCTGCCGATCTCCTCTCTCTCAACCGTTGAGGCTCCTTGGTGGCGACGCATCAAGGGATCTCGGGTGCCGGAGGAGTTCTCCCTGTCCTCCTCCGGCCACTCTCTCCCATGAAGGAATAGACCGATGAACGTACGCCAGGAGTGTCCCTGGATCTTGGAGCAGGCGTCAGGAGTGTTTCTGGAACGCTGCCCGAGGAAGAACTGCCATTGCAGCTTCACGCCCATTCCGAAGAACTGGCCGTGGCGCGTCGTTCCTCCCCTCGTGGGAGAGGACAAGAGCGGCTGGACCTATGAAAATGACCCTCCCCGGTTCGTGGAACGAGGGGCACGATGACCCCGAGGCAGGAGAGGTTCGTTCAGGAATACCTGATCGATTTGAACGGCACGCAGGCTGCGATCCGTGCGGGCTACGCAGTGTCAGGCGCTCACACCGAAGCGAACCGCCTGCTCGACGATCCAGAGGTCAAGGCGATGGTGGAGCAAGGGCAGAAGGCCCTCCAAGAGAGGGCGGAAGTCGATCAGGAATATGTGGTCAGGGAGTTAAAGGAGATCGTCAGGCGGTGCACGACGGGAACCGTCTACAACCCGAAGGCCGCGACGAAGGCCCTGGAGCTTCTCGGGAAGCACCTCGGGATGTTCAAGGACGAGCCGACCACGCTGATCCAGAACAACGTCAACGGGGAACCCAAGGTCACGATGATCACCCGACGGATCGTCGATCCCAAGGAGCAAGAGGACGACGAGCACCGCTGAAAAACGGTGGCTGGCAGGATTTCAGGCTCCGGTGGATCCTACCTTACCTGAAGCCTCTTCTTTGCGTTCAATGACCGTTTTTTCGGCTTTCGGCGCTCACTTAGGACCGTTTCACCCGACCCAAAGCAGCTCGGCCTCCTCGGAGGCGATGCCGAAGTATGTATGCTTGGCGAGCAGTTTACAGTTAAGAGTAGCCCCAGGCTTCAAGTTCTCTCGGAACCCGTCGTTTGTCCGGAGCTGGAAATAGCCTCTCAGAAGGATAGCCATCTCATAGCCGTTGCTGGCCGCAATCCTGCTCAGGTCGCGGCGTCTTCCTCCCCGAAGGATCGTGTGTCCTAGCTTTCGGTACTCTACTAACTTTGCAGGTGTGTCGTGCGCCCTGTTGATTTCTCCAACCGCCGGTTCCGTTTTGTAAGGTGTGGATGCAGGGGTAGCGGGTAGCTCTAGGTTCAGCGCCGTCGCCAGCTTTGTCGCAATGTCCAAAGTAGGCGACAAGAGTCCATTCTCGACGCGGGAGATCGTGGACGCCGCAATGCCGGTGATACGCGCGATTTCTCGCAGCGAGAGCCGCATTTCCTTGCGTCGCTGGTAAATCTTCCGCGCAAAGATTGTCTCTGACACTTGGATCCCTCGGTTTACGAAGTTCTAGCGGGCAAAAGAAAACCCCGGTGTTTCCACCGGGGTCTCCTTATCCAATCAGGACAAGCCGATTAGAAGTCGCGCTGGATGCGCAGACGGCCTTCCCAGCGGTCCTCGGCCTCAAGCTCAACACCTTGGACGTCGATGTTCGCGTAGAGAACTTCAACACCGATGTTAAGACCAGAAACCGGGGTCCAGAAGGTGTTGACACCAACGCGCCACTCGTCGAAGTCGGACAGCAGCGTGCCACCGCTGTACTCAACGCTCGCATACGAGCCATGGACGTTCGAACGCACGGTCGGGGTCCAGTAGTGACGCAGACCACCGGCGACCTGCCAGCCGCGGCCCTTCTCGATATCACCATCAACATCGAGATAGGCATCAACGACCGGAACCGAGCGGACGGTGCCGGTAGCGCCGGAGAGACCAACGCCCGTCACATTCGAGCCGAAGCCGAGGTAGCCGAGAGCGCCGTCAGCGTAGGCAGCAGAGAACCAAAGGGCGTCGCCTGCACCGAGAGCCGGCAGGTTGAAGTGGCCCATGACGCCAACGGACCAGCCGAGTTCATCCGAGAAGTCGTCTTCGAAGTCGCCGTCCACGAGAACGTTGGAACGGGTCTGGTGCAGAGCACCGGAGAGCTGCACGGAGCCCCACGTACCAGCGTACTTCACGTTACCAACGAGGTCGGGCCAACGCTGTCCAGCGGCGACGCTTACTGTCGGGTCGAAAGCGCTGGGCCCAGTCAGGCGGTTACCGGCGAAGGCGCCTTCTTCGAGCGACAGGGTGGCCGAGAAGCCGTTGCCGAACGAGAAGGTGTAGGCGAGCAGGTTCACGTCCGGATAGTCGTAGAAGCGGAGCGTGGTGATGTTTTCGTTCGGAATATCGCCGTTCGTGAAGAACGAGGTCGTGCGACCAGCGGTCAGGCCGCCGAACTGGATGTAAGCCTGAGCGATGTTCGGCGAGGTGCCGAAGCCGCCAGCCTGGCCGTTGTACACGCCGGTGTTACGGTCCATTTCCATGCGGATGTAGGTGCGCAGGAGGCCGTAAGCCGTGGCGGTGCGGGCGTCGAGAGCAACACGGGCACGAGCACGGAAGCCGATCGAAGCGTCTTCGCGGAACTGCGGCTCGAGGTACTGGTACTCGGCGCGGACGCGGCCACCGACCTTAAGGCAGGTTTCGGTGCCGGGGATGTAGAAGAAGCCTGCGCCGTAGGTGGAGCAGACGCGAACGTATTCGACGGCAGCAGCCTTGGCCACGGGAAGATCGGCAGCTTGAGCCCCGGCAACAGCCGCGAGACCCGCGACCGATCCGAGGAAGAGGCTCTTAGCGAGCTTCATGGTTAAACCTCCAAAGTGTTGAGACCCTGGGGGGCCGGGTTTTTGTGCCTCGATAGCTTCAACGAAGCCCTAAACACGTCCCTTTTCCCCTAGTACCCGACAAGTCCGCCTTTTCGGCTGAACCCGCCGGATCACGACTGGGGAGCCCCCGTCGCTGCAGCCACATTATCCAGCACGAGTTCGTGATCAAGCGAATAGACGTGCTTCCGTCCCGAGTCGCGTCCGATCTCCGCCCCAGTGTGACCAAAATTCAACACTTCGCCGCGTGGATGGGCAAAGACCTTAAAAAGGGGTTAATGGAAAACCGTCAACATGCAGGGAAAATGAAGAATAAAAGTCCAGATATTCGAACCAAGAAAATAAAGATTCGATCATCTCGTGAAAGGCTCACTGTTTGTGAGGTTCTACGTGGCTGTTAACGATGGCTCATGATCATCTAATAACCTCAAGAAGGTTGTCGCGAGCGGCTTCGAAACTGGGATCCAGAGCATTAACGCTCTCGCCCATAGCTTTTGAGAGCCTTGCCCCTTCATTAAGCGCAGCGACGAGGCTCTCTAAGACCTCTCGATTGTCTATGACATCACGGAGAGGTTGAAAGTTGAACCCTGGCTCCTCGACACTGGCACGACCTTCGGCCAGCGGACGGAGCAAGGCATTACTTATCCGCTCCACTTCGAGGAGCACGATGGTGAACTCGAACCAGTTTGGACGGATCGCGGCCCGCAGGGCATTGTCTAGGACTTTCTCCGCATACGTCTCCTGAAACGCCTTGATGCGCGGGGCTATCTGGAGGTCCATCGAGAAGTAATGCCGCGCTGAGACCAGCATGTTGTCGAAGTCGATCCCATCTGACTCATCGGCCGAAAACTCCTTCAAGATGGTCTCAACGGCATCGCGCATTGAGTTCAGGCCTACTACGGCTCCAAAGAGGGCTCCGCTGATCTGCCGCGCCTCAAGGAGGGTAGCCTCAGCGATGGGGAGGCGAGCGATAGCGGTCTGGCGACGTGCCTCCCTATACTGCCTGTATGCGAACACGGCGGCTACGAACGCTCCAACTACCGCGAGTAGGTTGCCAGCGGCGTTCACCCAATTCCTTGCGCAGACGGCGAGATTGATTCGCTCGTCGGCCCCACAGAGGGCATTGGCGTCGCTCAGGGCCGAGCCCACGAAGAGAAAACTGAGGAAACCGAAGCAGGAGAACAGGAAGATCACCGGCCAGTGATCACGATGGATCTTGTGCAAAGTTTACCCCCAGGTTTACCCCGGAAGCTCGACAAGGTTCGATATGGAGGGGCTAAGCATCTGATTTAACTGGCGATCCCGGGAAGACTCGAACTTCCGACCTTCGGTTTAGGAAACCGCTGCTCTGTCCTGCTGAGCTACGGGACCACACTGGGCTTGAGATAGCACGCTCCATGGCGGTGGACTAGACCCTCTTCGGGGGCCTGCCGGATCTGCCCCTGGAAGCCCGCCCGGCCTTTGCGGGCCAGCAGATTCGGGGGCGGCCTCGCCCCTCCAAAGGAACCCACCGCCACCCGACCGGTTTGTGATTTGAACCGGAGGCATACCATGGCTCAAACGCTTCGAGACTTTCTGAAACAGGTTGAAAATCTCCCCCCCGACACCCTGGTCTGCGTGGCGGAGGTGGACGAGGCGTTCGCCGCCCATGTGGCGGAGGTCGAGATCGTGGAGGATGCGAGGGCGGAGGATCTGAAGGCGGAAGGTACCGAGGCGGTCGAGCTTGGCAACGGCAGTCAGAGGGTGGTGGTGGTTCGCTGGTAGGAGGCCGAGGGCGGCGGGATTTCGCCCGAAAAATCTGCGGATCTTGGCCGCAACGCTTTGTCCTTCCTGCCATTGACTCCCCTGAGAACGGCCACAGGGCATGCCGCGGCATCCCGGGGGCCGCAGTCATTCCTCGATGCCGGCAACGGACATAGTCAGGATTTCACCATGACGAAAAACATCCCAGGCACCCGCACCAACCCGGAAGGCATTCCGCAGGAAGGCCATGGCGGATCGAACACCCGCGGCACCCAAGCTCAGCAGGGCAACGACGGCAACGGCGCCCAGAAGCGGCAGCAAGAGAAAAAGTCATGAGCAGCAAGGGCAACAGAAGCAATCCGAACGATACCCGTATCTCGGGCCATCCGGACAAGCAGGACGATCAGGCCCATGCCAATGCAAGCGGCACCCCCGAGGTCGGCCGCCAGGGCGGCGAGACGCATCAGGAGAGCCGCGACCACAACAAGCACAACGATGCGGGCCAGAGCGGTCACAAGCCGCAGCAGCACAGCCCGGCACAGGAAAAGCATTAAGCCAGGGCATCAGTCCCTGGCTTAAGCATGGCTGTTGCCTGCGGAATGGTTATGATCCTGTCCCATGACGGGATCGGCCATTCGGGTTTTCTGCGCCTTCAGCATCGGGGCTGCGCTGGCGGTCCTGCCCGTGGCAGGCCGGGCGCAGTCCGCTTCCCCCGCCTCCTCCCCGGCAAAGACTAGGCCGGGTTGTGCCATCGAGGCGCAGCCCGACCGCCTCCAGGACATCGGCCCTGAGGGCGATCTGACCTTTGCATCGGGTCGCATGGCCAAGCTGGCAGGAATCAGGCTTCCCGACAGGCCGCCCTACCGGGATCTGGCCTTGGCCTGGCTGCGCGAACAGGCCGGCCGATCCATCCTCGTGCAGGCGAAAGACAGCCGCGACCGCTGGGGCAGGGTATCGGCGCGGGTTCGTATCCTGGCCGCCTCGAACCACCTCGATCTCGGCCACGGCTTGGTCGAGGCCGGGCTGGCCCTGGTCGATCCGGGGCTGGAGCCGGCGTTCTGCCAACCCGAATTGCTGGCTTTAGAGGCAACGGCCCGCGAACGACGCCTTGGTCTTTGGGCGGATGACGGCTATAACCCCATCGATGTTGGTCAAGTCGATCACCTGAAGGACCGGGTCGGCAGCTTTGTGCTGGTCGAAGGCCGCGTCAGGAGCATCGGCGAGCGCGAGCAACGCACTTATTTGAACTTCGGGGGGGCTTTGGGCAGAAGACTTCACGATCATCATTCCCCGAAAGACCTGGAAGCTGATGGCCGATCGCGGCTTGGGCGCCGAGGCGCTCAAGAATCGCTGGATCAGGGCCCGAGGCATTTTGCAGTCTTGGCAAGGGGCAGCTCTTTCCATTGAAGTGCCGGAGATGATCGAACGTCTTGAGGGCAACCGCCCGCCGCGATGAACGAGCATGAGCACAACACGTCAAACAGGTCGCATCCGAATCCTCGGCAGCCTCATGCTCGCAGCCTTTCTGGCAGGCTGCTCCGGGCTGAGCGGGGATGTGTCCCTGCCGCCCAATGCCCCGCGGGTGATCAGCCCCGACCGGGATCGCGATCACGTTCGCCTGGTCAGGGCCTTCGGCGGTGAAGGCCGGGCGCCTCAGCTCCAGCAGATCCTGACCGATGTGACGAACCGGCTCGTCATGGCCACCGACAGGCCGGACGAGGCCTTCCAGGTGACCATTCTCAACTCGCCGGTGGTCAACGCCTTCGCCCTGCCGAACGGACGCCTTTACGTGACTCGTGGCCTGCTTGCCCTCGCGAACGACACCTCCGAGGTTGCGGCGGTGCTCTCGCACGAGATCGCTCACGTGACCCTGCGCCATGCATCCCAGCGCAGCGAGCTTCAGGCCCGCTCGCAGCTGATCGAGCGCGTGGCCGAAAACGTGCTCAACGATGCCGAAGAGGCGGCCATGGTCCAGAGCCAGGCACGCTCGACGCTGGCGAGCTTCTCGCGCGCCCAGGAGCTCGAGGCGGACCAGACTGGCGTCAAGGTTCTGGCCCGGGCGGGCTTCGACCCCTTCGGCGCGCCCCGCTTCCTGACGGCCCTGGGGCGCTCGGGAACGAGCTCGGACAGCTCATCCGCGGATCGAACGGCCTCGCATCCCCGCACCAATGACCGGGTGGCGCGGGCGCTCCAGGCCGCCCGGCGCGCGGAGGTTTCGGGAGGCGAGACGGGACGCCTTGCCTATCTGACGGCCCTCGAAGGCCTCGCCTATGGGGACGATCCGGCCGATGGAGTGGTCAAGGGCCGCCGCTTCATTCATTCGCGTCTTGGTGTGGCGTTCGAGGCGCCCGAGGGCTTTTCCCTGGAAAACACCTCGCAGGCCGTGCTCGGCTCGTCCGCCGATGGGGAACGACGGCTGCTGTTCGACGCCGCCGACACGCCCGATGGGCAGAGCCTGGAAGATGTGCTGCGCTCGACCTGGACCGATACGATCGAGCCGGGAAGCCTCACCACCGGCACGGTGAACGGCCTGCCGTTGGTGACCGCTCTGTCGAACGGCAAGGAGTGGACCTTCCGCCTTTCGGCGATCCGGATCGGCAGCACCACCTATCGGCTGATCATGGCCACCCGCGGCAACAGGGGCGATCTCGAAGGAATTTTCCAGCAGACCCTGAACAGCGTGCGGCAGGTGCAGCCCGAGGAGGCACGGCGGATCAGGCCGTTGAAGCTCCACATCGTAGCAGCCCAGAGGGGCGACACCGCTCAGACCCTGGCCGCCCGCATGCCGGTCGACCGCGCCCTGGAGCGCTTTCTGCTCCTCAACGGGCTCGAAAGGAACGAACCTCTGAAGCCGGGCGAGCGCTACAAGATCGTCGTGGAGTAGCGGCTCGAAACCCAAAGCCCCAATGCAATATCGGCGAAGCATGCTTCGCCGATATGAGAGACTGCCTGAGATTTGAAGGGGATTCCTCCCCGGGGTTGCCTTACACGAAGGCGCCCGAGGCCTGGGGGTAGCGCTCCATCAGGGCGCGCTTGAGCTTTTCCAAGGCGCGGTTCTCGATCTGACGAACACGTTCCTTGGAGATCCCGAGCCTGTCGCCCAGGAATTCCAGGGTGACCTGTTCGTCGTCCAGGCGACGGGCGCGCAGGATGCGCAGTTCACGCTCGTTGAGAACCTCGAGGGCCTGCTGCAGCCAGCGCACGCGGCGTTCCGTGTCGATCACGTCGGTGACGCTTTCGTCCGGCAGGGGGCTGTTGTCGACGAGAAACTCGACCCGCTCTGCGGAATTGGAGGGGTCCGCGTCCAAAACCGGTGCGTTCAGGGAGGTGTCGGGCGCCGAAAGGCGGGCGTCCATGAGGGCAACGTCGGCTTTCGAGACGCCGATGGCCTCCGCGATCTTTGCATGCACCTCAGAGGAGATGCGCTCCTCTCCGCCACGGGTCAGACGGGCACGCAGGCGGCGCAGGTTGAAGAAAAGCGCCTTTTGGGCGGAACTCGTTCCGCCGCGGACGATTGACCAATTACGAAGGATGTAATCCTGTACGGAGGCACGGATCCACCACGTTGCATAGGTCGAGAAGCGAACCTCCCGCTCGGGCTCGAACCGGGCCGCCGCCTCGAGAAGACCCACATGGCCTTCCTGGACGAGATCGGCCATCGGTAGGCCATAGTGACGGAAACGGGCTGCCAGCGCGATGACAAGGCGCATATGAGCAGCAGTCAATTGATGAAGCGCCGCCTCATCGCGGTTCTCTTTCCAGCGCACAGCAAGAAGATGCTCCTCTTCTCTTTCAAGAAAAGGTGCATTCATGGCTGCGCGGACGAACCGGCGGCGAACCCCTGAGATTTCTCCCATTGTGTGCTCTCCCTTGGCAGAGACACAACGAGCGAGGCCGCAAAAAGTTCACTTCTTACAGCCAAGTTCTGCCAAATAGATTTTGGGCACAGGAAAACAAGGCTCTGCGATACAAAAAAGCCCGGCGCGGGGCCGGGCTCTTGAAAGGCTTGGGCGAGTAGCCCGTGCAGGGGTCCCGCGATCAGGCCGCCTCTTCCTGGAGGTCGTCGCCTTCGCCATCGCCTTCCCCTTCGGCGCCCTTGGCGCGGCGCGGGGACTTGGCGAGGCTCTGCTCGATGAGCTTCAGGGCTTCCGTATCGGTGATCTTGTTCACGGCCGCGATCTCGCGAACCACGCGGTCGAGGGCGGATTCGTAGAGCTGGCGCTCGCTGTAGGACTGCTCGGGCTGAGCCTCGGAGCGGTAAAGATCGCGCACGACCTCCGTCACGGCGATCAGATCGCCGGAATTGATCTTGGCCTCATATTCCTGCGCCCGGCGCGACCACATGGTGCGCTTCACCCGTGCCCGGCCCGTCAGCACGTCCAGAGCTTTTTGGATCAGAGCCGGCTCGGCAAGCTTGCGCATGCCGACGCTGGAAGCTTTGCCCGTCGGGACTCGAAGAACCATCTTGTCCTTGTCGAAGGAGACGACGTACAGCTCCAGTTTAAAACCCGCGATTTCCTGCTCTTCGATGGCCGTGATGCGGCCGACGCCGTGAGCGGGATAGACGATCGCTTCGCCGGACTTGAACCCAAGGCGCTGGGCGGACTTCTTGGCGGTTGTCATGCGAGAGAGGCCTCCTTGCATGGTCCTCGCTTGCAGCGAGGGGAGCTGTGGTTCCACTGGGCAGGGTCCCAGGGGAGCGAGATGAGATGAGTGTCACGGAACTTGACTATTCCGCTCGTCTCCCTGATGTAAGCCAGCGGCTAAAAACGCTCATGCCCTTGACCTAGGCAGCGACGCTCCCTTAAGTCAAAGGACGTGAATATCTGCTTCATCGTGTGAACCGCCGGTCTGCGGAGACGGTGCACGGCTTGAGCGCAAGCGACGGCATTCACGGACCCTATCACAGTCCGGCCGAAAAAGCAAAAATATTTCAAGGAATAGCGTAAAGAAGCTTCGTTTCTGGCCGAGCTTGCCGCTTAATCGCCGTCACCCGGATTGGGCGAGAAGTACGCCTCGAACTTGCCGGCCACCCCGTCGAATTCCTTCGCGTCGGCAGGTGCGTCCTTCTTGAGGGTGATGTTGGGCCAGCTCTTGGCCATGTCGGCATTGAGCTTCAGCCATTGCTCGAGGCCCGGCTCCGCATCGGGCTTGATCGCCTCCGCGGGGCATTCCGGCTCGCAGACGCCGCAATCGATGCACTCGTCGGGATGGATGACGAGCATGTTCTCACCCTCGTAGAAGCAATCCACCGGGCATACCTCGACGCAGTCCATGTATTTGCACTTGATGCAATTTTCAGTGACGACGTAAGTCATGAACGGTCCTTCTGAGGGTCTGTTCGAGAGGATGAGCAAAGGCGATGCGCCGCCGCTCTAGCTCTTGTCGGGGTCGCTGACAAGCGCCCCGTTGTCCTGGTTGAGATCCATGTAGAGCTGCCTTGCTTCCGGTGCAGGGCCGCGGCGCTCGCCAAGATCCTCCACCCGGACCACGAGGGTGGTCCGGGGAAGCGCGATGGTGACCACGTCGCCGACGGCCACCGCCTTGGCGGCATTGTCGGTGCGCTGGCCGTTGAGCCGCACGAAACCGCTCGCGACCAGCTTGGCCGCGAGCGTCCGGGTTTTCGCGAAGCGCGCGAACCACAGCCACTTGTCGAGACGCTGCCGGTCCTCACGCATGGGCTCAGGGCCTCACTTCTTGCTGTCCTCAAGCTGGGCCTTGAGGGCCATGAGCTTGGCGAAGGGCGAGTTCGGATCGGGCTGCTTCTCGCGTCGCTCGTGCCCGCCGTCGCGGCGGTTGTCCGGGCGCTTGTCGGGGCGAGGCCCGCGACGGTCGTCGCCACGGCCCGGGCCGCGCGGCGGCCGGTTCTGCGGACGTCCGCCCTCCCCTTGCGCCTCTCGGCGATCCTGGCGCGGGCGACGGTCGCCGCCCTGGTGCTCGCCTTGAGCTTCCCCCTGCCGGGGACGACGGTCGCCGCGGTCTTGCCGCTCGCCGCGATCGGGCCGCTCGCCGCGGTCGGACCGCTCCTGGTGACGGCCTCCGCGGGCATCCCGCTCGCGGCCGTGGCGGGCCTGCCCGCCTTCGTGCTGGCGGCGGCCCTGGCGCCACACCTCGATCATCTCAGGCTCGGCCGGCGCCTCAGTGGGGGCTTCGGCGGCGGTTTCAGCCGGAGCCATGGCCTGGCCCTCGGGCGAGGCAACCGCCTCGGCAGCGCTCGCCTCGATCTCCTGCTCGGATACTGATGCCTCGGGAGCCTCCACGGCAACGGCGCCGATCTCTTCCGAACCGGCCGCCGCATCGGACGCTTCAACCGGCGCCACCTCGGTCTCGGCTGGCGCGGCAGTCTCGGCCTGCGCTGGCATGGGCTGCTCGACGGCTCTCGGCGCCTCGACGAGCGGCACGGTGATGGCAGGGCCGGGGCGGCGGTCCACCACATAGCCCAGGGACTTCAGGATCATGGCGAAATCCTCGCCGGCGCAGCCGACGAGCGATGTCATGGACACGGTCGGAACGAAACCCTCGCCATCGGCGGCGCCCGCCGGCGGCTCGCCGGGGGTGATGCCCGGGCGGTAGGCGATGGCCGGCCGGATCAGGTCGGCCAGCCGCTCCAGGATGTCGACGCGCACGGCCCGGCCGCCGCAGACGCGGAAGCCCGCGGCCCGGTAGAGGCCCGGGGCGATCTCGGGATCGACCGGGATCGAGGTGCGGCCGGACTGGGCCAGATGCGCGATCTCGTCGATGCCCTTCTGGTCGAGGCCGCCGTTCTGGAGCGCCCAGAGCTGCGTTGCCAGAACGCGCGGGGCGGGCTTCAGGAGGGCCGGCAGATAAAGATGGTAGGCGCCGAAGCGGATGCCGGCCTTGCGCAGGGCGCCGCGGGCATCCTGGTCGAGGCTGCGCACCTCGTTGAGAACCTTGGAGCGCTCCAGGACGCCGAGCGCCTCGCCGATCTGGAAGCCGATGCCCCGGGCAAGGCCCGTGAGCTCGGTGCTGTCTTCGAGCTGAAGCAAGGGACCCAGCAGGCGCACCACATAGGCCTTCAGCCAGGCGCGCAGGCGGGTCTCCACCTTGTCGCGGGCCGGACCCGTGAGATGCTCGTCCGAGAGAATGCGCAGGCGCGGATCGAACAGCTTGTCGCCGGCGTCGAGCTTGGCCACCGGGTCGCCCATCCAGCGGATGGTGCCGTCGTTGGACAGCACGAGCATGGCGTCGGGGGTTTCGGCGAACCGGTCCGCCCGCGCCTCGATCTCGCCGGCCAGCGCCTTGCTGGCGGCATTGCGCAGGGTTTTGGTCTCCGCCGTGTCGGCCTGGGGATCAGGCACGAAATGGAAGCCGTGCAGGTGACCGATGTGCTGACCCTCGACGGTGACGTCGCCGGTGGTCGTGATTTCCGCTTCGAGCATCGTTTTCTCTCTCAAGCGCCGCATGAGAACGCTCGTCCGCCGGTCGATAAACCGCTGGGCGAGGCGTTCATGGAGCGCATCCGATAGCTTGTCCTCTACCTGACGCGCAACATCCTGCCAATGCTCTGGATCCTTCAACCAGTCGGGACGGTTAGCGACGAAGGACCAGGTTCTGACCTGGGCGATGCGGTTGGAGAGGGTGTCGATATCGCCGTCCGTACGGTCCATGGCCGACAGATGGCGGGCAAACCAGTCCGCCGGGATGGCTCCGTCCTTCATCAGGAATCGGTAGAGCTGGCCGACGAGATCCGCATGGGTTTGCGGGGAAACTTTCCGGTAGTCCGGCACCTGGCAGATCTGCCAGAGCCGCTCCACGGCATATTGCGAGCGGGCATAGGCCTGAATGTCGTCGTCCCGCACCAGAACCTCGAGGGCCGCAACATCCTCGCCGGTCGGCGCCCGCACGAGGCCGTGCTCCCGGGGCTGCTGGCCCAGCGAATCGCGCAAGCGGGCCAGCGACGAGAAGTCCAGGTCGGGATTGCGCCACTGCAGGATGCGAACGGGGTCGAAGGTGTGGTTTTCAAGCGCCTCGACGGTTTCGGCGTCGAAGGGCGGGCAGCGGCCCGAGGTACCGAAGGTTCCGTCGCGCATGTAGCGGCCGGCGCGGCCGGCGATCTGGGCGAGTTCCGGGTTGTTGAGCTTGCGGAACTGGAAACCGTCGAATTTCTTGTCGGACGCGAAGGCCACATGGTCCACGTCGAGGTTGAGACCCATGCCGATGGCATCGGTGGCGATCAGATAGTCCACGTCGCCGTTCTGGTAGAGCTCGACCTGAGCATTGCGGGTGCGGGGCGAGAGCGCCCCCAGAACAACCGCGGCGCCGCCGCTCTGGCGGCGAATCAGCTCGGCGATGCCGTAGACCTCCTCCGCCGAGAAAGCGACGATGGCCGAGCGGCGGGGCAGGCGCGACACCTTCTTCTCGCCCGCAAAGGAGAGATTCGAGAGACGCGGCCGGGTGACCACGTGAACACCGGGGATCAGCGCCTCGATCAGGGGCCGCATGGTGGCGGAACCGATGAGGAGGGTTTCCTCGCGCCCGCGCTGGTTCAGGAGGCGGTCGGTAAATACGTGGCCCCGGTCGAGGTCGCTCGCGAGCTGGATCTCGTCCACGGCCACAAAGGCGGTATCCAGGTCGCGCGGCATGGCCTCGACGGTGGAGATCCAGTAGCGCGGGCGGTCGGGCTTGATCTTTTCCTCGCCCGTGATCAGGGCGACGTTGTGGTGTCCCGCCTTCTCCACGACCCGCTGATACACCTCGCGGGCAAGCAGGCGCAGGGGCAGGCCGATCATCCCGCTCTCATGGCCGAGCATCCGCTCGATGGCCAGGTGGGTCTTGCCGGTATTGGTGGGGCCGAGCACGGCTGTCACGCCGCGCGCGCGCACTTGCGGAGGAAGGGAACGGCGAGGCATGCCTTGATGTCGGGTGATGCGGAAAGGATCCCGGATTGAGAAATTCGAGACGCTCCAGGACCGGACGCCGGTGCAAGCAGCCTTCTCACAAAGCAGCCGGAGCCAGGGCAACCGGTTGCAGGCTAACCTCTTATATGGGGCGGCCTGTAGCCTTCGCTACCCGGCGGCACGCAGTTTCCTAAGGAATTTCAAGGCTTATTGCGACGCCTCGGCCTTGACGGCCTCCTCCGCCTTCACGGCCCGGCGGGATGCCTTGGCGTCGCCCTCCAGGGACCAGAGCGAGGCATAAAGCTCGCCCATGCCGATCATCGTGCGCACGGAAACCTTGAGGGGAAAGAGCAGGCGCGGGCCCTCCACGGGCGCCAGCCACACGGACATGTCCCGGTTCTCCTGCATGAACTTGGTGGCCGGGCGCTCGCTCCGGTGGCCGGAAATCGGCACGTAGCGGGCGTTGCAGACGAGGACGGGCCCGGAATAGCCGGGCACCTCGACGGTCTTCGTCTCCGCATAGGTGAGGATCACGTTCATGCGGGATGCGCCGTCGAAAACCGGGATCGTGCGGTCGCAATTGGCCGGATCGGTGAGGCTCTTCGACGCCAAGGCCGGCATGAGGAGCGCGCTCATGGGGTCGACGACCCCTCTCTTGTCGGCAGGCTTGACGGGAACGCGGTCGGGCCGGGGCTCGAGGGGCGGATCGATCTCGACCTTGGCCACCCGGCCCCCTTTCAGGCCCATGCGGACGCTGCGCTGGTTGTCGGATGTTTTCGACACGACCTCGAAGTTCGCCGAGCGGGGCGTCGCTCCGGCGAGCGAGCCCGAGGCCGCCGCTTCGCCCTTGCCGCCGGTCAGCACCATGGCGAGCCCCGTCAGCTTCGCCTTCCCGGTCATCTGGTATTTCGAGCCGTTGAAGGACGAGGACAGGTCCGCCGTGCCCAGGGGAAGGCCGGCCAGGGAGATATCGTATGTCACCTTGAGGGTCTGCGCTTGCGCAGGCGAGCCCGCACCGGCAAAAGCCAAGGTTACAAGAGCAGAAGCGATGAGGCGCATTAAGGCTTTCCCGTTAGTCTATTCTGTTGCATCGCATGCGATTCAGAATAAATCATGACCATGATGATGCAAAAAAACGAGGTGCGACGCCGCACTATTCTTGACGCGCTCCCCTTTTTTGGCCTATAGGCTCGCACCTTCCAAGGACTTCTGGTGTCCGGCCCCGTGGGATCTGCGATGAAGCAAACCCGCGAAATCGAGGCCGCGACCCTTTTTGATATAGGATTGAACCCATGTCGCGCCGTTGCGAACTGACCGGCAAGGCCGTGCTGAGTGGCCACCTGGTGAGCCACTCGAACCGCAAGACGAAGCGGAAGTTCCTGCCGAACCTCTGCAACGTCACGCTCCAGTCCGATGCCCTGCAGCGCTCCGTGCGCCTGCGCATCTCCGCCAATGCGCTCCGCTCGGTCGAGCACCGCGGCGGCCTCGACGCCTTCCTGGCCAAGGCCAAGGCGGATGAGCTGTCCTCGACGGCTCTGGGCGTGAAGCGCGAGATCGAGAAGAAGCTCGCTGCCGCGAGCTAATCTCAGGTCTCTGACAAATTCTGCACGGCGGGCGGCCCTGGGGCCGCCCGTTTTGCGTTGCTTTTAAGGCTCAGCTGCAGCCACGAGGGCCGATATGACCAAGCTCGACCGCCGCGACTTCTTCATCGCCCTTGTGGCCATGACCCTGGTCGTTCTCTCGTCGAACATCCTGGTTCAGCATCCCTTCACCCATTGGGGTCTGGGCGACTACCTGACCTGGGGCGCCTTCAGCTATCCTTTCTCGTTCCTGGTCACCGATCTGGCGAACCGGCGCTTCGGCACGCAAGGCGCCCGCCGGATCGTTTATGTCGGCTTCGTGCTGGCCGTGGCGCTGTCCGTGGTTCTGGCCACGCCGCGCATCGCCATCGCGTCGGGAGCGGCCTTCCTGACGGCTCAGCTGATCGACATCGGCATCTTCGCCCACCTGCGCGATAAGGCCTGGTGGATGCCGCCCTTCGTGTCCTCGGTGATCTCGTCAGGCCTCGATACGGCGATCTTCTTCTCGGTCGCCTTCTATTGCGGACCGGTGCCGGGCGTCGGTCTCACGGTCAGCGACATGCTGGGGCAGGCAGGCATCGCGGACGCATGCATCGCCCTGCCCTGGGTCAATCTGGCCGTTGCCGATTACGGGGTGAAGCTGGCGCTCGCCGCGATTGCCATTGCGCCTTATGGAGCCGTCATGGCGCTCATGCGCCCCAGGCTCCAGCGAGCCGCCTGATCGGCGGCTCCTTCTCCCCCGTCAGAGAGCTTCCTCCACATAGGGAGGATGGGGAATGGCCTGATGCGCCGCGCGCAGGGCGGCGGACCAGCGCTCGCGCAGATCCCGGAAATAGGGCTCGTCCTCCTGGATCCGGTAGGTTACGCCGGCCCTGAGGGCATCGCGCTTGGCCATCACGATGTCGATGGGCAGGCCGACGCCGAGATTGGATTTGAGCGTCGAGTCCATGGAGATGAGGCCGAGCTTCAGGGCTTCCACGAGGCTCGTGCCATGGGAGATCGCCCGGTCCAGAATCGGCTTGCCGTATTTCGGCTCCCCGATCTGCAGGAACGGCGTGTCGAGGGTGGCCTCGATGGCATTGCCCGCCGCATAGACCTGATAAAGCCGCATCGGCGTTTCCCCGATCTGGCCGCCGAGCAGCATCGTAACGTCGAAGGTCATGTGGCGCTTTTCCATCTCGACCCCGTCCATCTCATAGACGTGGCGGATCGCCCGGCCCACGAGCTGGGCCGCCTTGTACATGCTGGAAACGGTCAGCAGCGTCTCGGCCTCGCCGGTCTCGGGATTCTCGATCCCCTCGGACAGAAGCGACATGACCGACTGGCTCGCCGACAGATTGCCGGCGGTGGCCAAGGTGATGACGCGCTCGCCCGGCTTCTCGAACAGGTGCAGCTTGCGAAAGGTCGCGATGTTGTCGACGCCCGCATTGGTGCGCGTGTCGGCGACCATGACAAGGCCGTCGCGCACGAGGATGCCGACACAATACGTCATGGGGGTTCCTCCAGGAGCCTTCTGGTCGAGTTGCTGCGTTGTCGAGGCCATACTCACGCCTGTGCTTGACGGGCGCTTTCGATCCTCAAACGAACGTCGAGCGCTTCACGGGTGATCCCGTAATAGCTTCCTCGAACGGGGGCTGCATCAAGATAATCGAGCCCGATGGCCAGCCGGACGTAATGTTCCGTTGCGGAAATGGCGTTGGCAGGGTCGAAACTCACCCATCCCAGCCCTGAAATGTACGCCTCGGCCCAGGCATGGCCCGCCCCCTGCTCGACCTCGCCGGGCTTATGCAGATAGCCGGACACATAGCGTGCCGGGATCCTGAGATGGCGCGCGGCGGCCAGAAAGATATGCGTGAAATCCTGGCAGACCCCGTGCCCCGCCGAGAAGGCATCGCAGGCAACCGTGGTGGCGCTCGTGGCGTCCGTGTCGAAGCGCAGGCGCTCCTGGATTCCGGCCATGAGCGCATGGCTCTGCTCCAGGGGGCTCGTCAGATGGCCGGCCATGGTCTCGGCGAACTCACGGATCGTGGGATCGGCCCGGCTTAGGTGAGTCTCCCGCAGGTAGAAGACCTCCGGAAACCGCTCCACCCCTCCCTGGATGACGCCGGACGTGTCCGTGGTCTCGATCTCGCCTGCGACCTTCAGGACGATCTGGCTGACGGGGCCTGGAACGGAAAGACTGTGGATAATGTTGCCGTACCAGTCCTCCTGGCGCATGAGCCGGGCGTCGCCGTCCATGTCGATGGCCCAGGACAGGACCGTCTGTCCCTCATGGCCGCGGGGCGTGAGACGCAGGAGCTGGATCGCCGACTTGGCGGGCTCGCTGTAGCTGTAGACGGTTTCGTGGGTGATCCGGATGCGCATGGGTCAACACAGGTACTGGCTGGTGATGGCAAGCCCAAGGCGGTTGTTGTCGGCGAGAAACTCCTCCAGGAACTCGTGCAGCCCGTGCTGGAAGATGTCGTCGATGCTGCGGTTCGTCAGGCGGGCATGGGTTGCGCGCGCCTGGCGCTGCGCCGCGCCGGCCTTGCCGTAGCGATGGGAGATGTCGTCCAGGTGGCGGGAGAGCGCGCCGTAGCAGGCGGCGAGCGAGCGCGGCATCTCCTCGCGCAGGATCAGGAGATCCGCCACGAGCCAGGGCCTCAGGTTCTGGTGATAGACCCACTGATAGCTCACCAGCGCCGAGACCGAGCGGAGGATGGCGGCCCATTGGTAATAATCGATGCCGCCGCCCACCGCCGCATCCTGCGGCAGGAGCACGTGGTACTTCACGTCGAGCACACGGGCGGTGTTGTCGGCCCGCTCGATATAGAGGCCGAGCCTTGAGAACCAGTAGGCATCGTTGCGCAGCATGGTCCGCATGGCGGAGCCGTCGTAGCGAAGCGAGGCCTCCTTCACGAGGTTCAGGAACCGGGGCAGGTCCTCCACCTTGATCTTTCGCGCCTTGTAGCGGCGCAGATCGAGCCAGGCGGAGTTGATGGCCTCCCACATCTCCGAGGTGAGCGCGCTGCGCACGGAGCGGGCATTCTGCCGGGCCGTATCGATGCAGTTCTGGATGCTCGACGGGTTGGCCTCGGAAAAGGCCAGGAACTCGATCACGTTCTCGGGACTGACCTCACCGTACACCTCGAGGAACCCATCGAGGGCGCCGGCCGTGATGAGGGCTGATTCCCACTCATTGGTCTCGACGCCGTTATAGGAGATCGGCATGGATGCCATGCGGTAGGCGACATCGAGGATGCGGGCGGTGTTCTCGGCCCGCTCCACATAGCGGGAGAGCCAGAAGAGGCTGTCAGCATCACGGCTCAGCACGACAAAGGCTCCCTGCTCATTCGCTCAACACCCAGGTGTCTTTCGTTCCGCCGCCCTGGCTCGAATTGACCACGAGGGAGCCCTCCGTCAGCGCCACGCGGGTGAGGCCGCCCGGCACGAGCCGAACGCCGTCCCGGCCCGTGAGGACGAAGGGGCGCAGGTCCACATGGCGCGGTGCAAGGCCCTTTTCCGTGAAGACCGGGCTTGTCGAGAGGGCGAGCGTCGGCTGCGCGATGTAGTTGTCGGGAGCTGCCAGGACCCGGGACTTGAACTGCTCGCAGGCCTCCTTCGTCGCATGAGGCCCCACGAGCATGCCGTAGCCGCCCGAGCCGTTGACCTCCTTGACGACGAGCTCGTGCAGGTTGTCGACCACATAGGAAAGCGACTCCCGCTCGCGGCAGCGCCAGGTGGGCACGTTTTTCAGGATCGGCTCCTCGCCCATGTAGAAGCGCACGAAGTCGGGCACGTAGGAGTACATGGCCTTGTCGTCGGCAACCCCCGTCCCCGGCGCATTGGCGATGGCCACATTGCCGGCGCGGTAGGCGGCGATCAGGCCTGGCACCCCAAGAGCCGAATCGGGGCGGAACACCAGGGGGTCGAGGAAGTCGTCGTCGATGCGGCTGTAGATCACGTCGACGCGCTTCGGCCCTTCGGTGGTGCGCATGTAGACCATTTCGTCGCGCACGAAGAGATCCCGCCCCTCGACCAGCTCCACGCCCATGCGGTCGGCCAGGAAGCTGTGCTCGTAATAGGCGGAGTTGAGGGCGCCTGGCGTGAGAAGAACCACGGTCGGGTCCCAGGGGCTGCTCGACGGAGCCACGGATTTGAGGGTGCCCAGCAGCTCGTCCACGTAATTCTCGATCGGCCGGATGCGCTGCATCCCCACGAGCTCGGGGAAGAGGCGCATCATCACCTCCCGGTTCTCCAGCATGTAGGAGACCCCGGAGGGGGTGCGCAGGTTGTCCTCGAGCACGTAGAAGTCCTGGTCGTCGACCCGGACGATGTCGATGCCGGCCACCTGCACGTAGATGTCGCTGTTGAGCGACAGTCCATGCATCTGCGGCCGGTAATAAGGATTGAGATAAACGAGCTCCGGCGGAACGATCCCGGCGCGCAGGATCTCCCGGGGCCCATAAATGTCCTTCAGGAACATGTTCAGCGCCTTGACCCGCTGCTCGAGCCCACGCGAGAGGCGGGCCCATTCCTGTCCCGACAGAATGCGCGGGATGATGTCGAACGGGATCAGCCGTTCCTCGGCTTCCGTGTTGCCGTAGACCGCGAACGTGATTCCCACCCGGCGGAAGAAAAGCTCCGCCTCCTCGCGGCGGTGCTCCAGCAGTTGCGGCGGCGCGGATTTCAGCCAGTCCTGAAGGACCCGGTAGGCATCCCTGCTCTGACCGTCATGGCCGTTCATCTCGTCGAAGATCGCACGTGCCGCCACCGGGTCTCCTCAAGCTTCTTTTAAGCAAACACCCGGTGCAAAGATTTGTGCCAGGCCCGCTTCATGAAAGCTTAGTTGCCTAAAACGTGGGACTTCAAGCGATACCAAGGGATACCGGCGGCAGGTGACGCTGAGAAAAGGGGCAGATGCGCAGGAAAGAGGCAGCCTCGCCCGCAGAGCTATTCGACGAGCGAGAACTCCAGCAACAATGTTCTTTGCAGCGCGCTGAAATTGTTGTCCGAGATCAGGCTGAGAACGATCTCGCTCCCCTCCCGATGAACCGCCAGGCCTTCCATGTTGTCCATCTGATGGGAGGCCTGGCTCTCGTAGATCACCTCGCCGTCCACCCCTGCATTCGGCTTGATCGAGGCGGCCTCGATCCGGCGAAGGCGGCATCCGAAGCCGCCGAACAGCGAGAAGCGGCGCTCCAGGATCACCACGTCGCCCCCGGGCAGGAAGGCCAGATCCGTCGTATCGAAGCCACCGGACCGAACCACCTCGAAGACGCCGGCGCGGGGACCGGTGAGGATGAAGCCGCGGCCGCCTTCCGCAAGCCCGACGAGGGCGCCGGCCAAGGCCGAGCGCTGAGGTGCGATGCCGATGGCCTCCAGGCCGCCATTGCTGGGCAGATCCTTCAGCTTTTCCGGAACCGGAATGGGAACGCCCCGCACCAGGCCGCCTGCTCGGCTGCGCTCGAAGCGGATGATGGCGTGGTTGCGCTCCACGCCGATGAAGGCGGCATTCGCCGAGAGGGCGAGGCTCTCCGTGTCGTAGAAGCGCGAGCGCCGCAAAGGCGTGCCGCTGCTCAACAGCAGGGGCGACAGCACGGCGCCCGAAAGGCCGGCGAGCCGCCCGTCCGCGGTCTCGATCCTTGCCTTCAGCCATTGGGCATTGTCCGCAAGGGCGATGATGTCCCGACCGTCGCCCGACCGCCACAGGCCGGAAAAGCCCCCGAAGGCCGAGACCGGCGATCTCAAGTCGACTCCTGAGCGGAACTGCAGTGCCCCGAAGCGGGTGCGGTCCGGGTCTGTGGTGGAGAGCTGGCTGATCGGCTCCGCCTCGACCTTCACCGCCGTTGCGCTGCCGAAGGCCTGCGGGCGCTGCGCCAGGGCAACCCCCGCGCAGGTGAGGGCGGCGGCGGCGGCACCGCCGCCGATCAGGACGTTGCGCCGGCTGAGCCTCAAGCGTGAACCTTGCGCCGGGGCGCCGCGCCCCGGGTCGGGGGTGCCGCGTTTTCCTCGAAGAGCTCCGCCAGCTTCTCGGTCATGACGCCGCCGAGCTCCTCCGCATCCACGATGGTCACGGCGCGGCGGTAATAGCGCGTCACGTCATGGCCGATGCCGATGGCGATGAGCTCCACGGGCGAGCGGGTCTCGATCTCGTTGATGATGAAGCGCAGATGCCGCTCGAGATAGTTGCCGGGATTGACCGACAGGGTCGAGTCGTCCACCGGCGCGCCGTCCGAGATCACCATCAGGATGCGCCGCTGCTCGGGCCGCGCCAGGAGGCGCTTGTGCGCCCAGTCGAGGGCCTCGCCGTCGATGTTCTCTTTCAGCAGGCCCTCGCGCATCATCAGCCCGAGATTTTTCCGCGCCCGCCGCCAAGGGGCATCCGCCGACTTGTAGATGATGTGGCGCAGATCGTTCAGGCGGCCCGGATTGGCGGGCTTGCCGGCCTGCAGCCAGGTCTCGCGCGCCTGCCCGCCCTTCCAGGCGCGGGTGGTGAAGCCCAGGATCTCCACCTTCACGCCGCAGCGCTCGAGCGTCCTGGCCAGAATGTCGGCGCAGGTGGCCGCCACGGTGATCGGGCGTCCGCGCATGGAGCCCGAATTGTCGAGGAGCAGCGTCACCACCGTATCGCGGAAATTGGTGTCCTGCTCCTGCTTGAAGCTCAGGGGCTGGTATGGATCCATGATGATGCGCGGCAGCCGCACGGGATCGAGCGTGCCTTCCTCGAGGTCGAACTCCCAGGACCGGTTCTGCTGCGCCATCAGGCGGCGCTGCAGGCGATTGGCGAGGCGCCCGACGACGCCCTGGAGATGTGCGAGCTGCTTGTCGAGATAGGCGCGAAGCCGGGTCAGCTCGTCCGCGTCGCAGAGATCCTCCGCATGGATCATCTCGTCGAACTTCTGGCTGAACGCCTTGTAGTCGGGCCCGCGCGCCTCGTTGGATCGGGACGGCGGACGCCAGGACTCGCCGGCATCTTCGGAATCGGCCTCCTCGGACTCCTCGGGCAGCTCCCCGGAGGGGCCGTCGGATTCCTCCGTGGCGCCGTCCTCGATGTCGTCGCTCGCGTCCTCGCTGACTTCCACCTCGGCGCGGTCGCCCTGGCTCTCCTGCTCCGATTCGCCCTCGCCCTGCTGCTCCTGCTGCTCGGATTCGTTTTCGTCCTCGTTCTCCTCGTCCTCCGAGTCGAGGGCTGCATCGTCGGCCATGTCGAGGGAGGAGAGCAGCTCACGGATGGAGCGGGCAAAGCTGCGCTGGTTCTCGATGTTCTTGAGCAGTCCATCGAGGTCGCGCCCGGCGCGGTCCTCGATGAAGTCGCGCCAGAGATCGACGATCTTGGCGGCGGCCGCCGGCGGCCTGGCGCCGGTCAGGCGCTCGCGCACCATGAGGGCGAGCGCGTCTTCGAGCGGCGCATCGGCCCGGTCCGTGATGTCCTCGTACTTGCCGCCGCGATGGTAGCGGTCCTCCAGCATCGCCGAGATGTTGGACGAGATGCCGGCCATCCGCCGCGAGCCGATAGATTCCACACGCGCCTGCTCGACCGCGTCGAACACGGCGCGGGCGGCCTGGCCTTCGGGGGCGAGCTTGCGGTGAAGGGTGGTGTCGTGGCAGGCGAGCCGCAGGGCCATGGCGTCGGCATTGCCGCGCAGGATCGCCACGTCCTGCGCGGTGAGCCGCCGCGGCGGCTCCGGCAGGCGGGCCTTGTCCTGGCCCATGAGCACCGGACGGTCGGACGCGAAGGCCACCTCGAGGTCGGGCTTGCGGGCGATCGCCTTCATGGTGCCGGCGATGGAGCGCTTCAGCGGCTCCGCCGGCGCTTCCTTCTTCTCACCTGGCTTGCGGTTCGAGATGGACATCTCACCTCTCCTGTCATTCCCGCTTTGTCATCCCCGCGAAGGCGGGGATCCATAAACACGGGCCGTATTCCAGCCCTTCGGCGTTAGCGGTTATGGATTCCGGGCTCGGCTTTCGCCGCCCCGGAATGACAGGGTTCGTGCTACGACAGCACCATGTTCACGGCGCTCTCCGGCAGTTCCTTGCCGAAGGAGCGCTGGTAGAACTCGGCCACCAGAGCGCGCTCGAGCTCATCGCACTTGTTGAGGAAGGTGACCCGGAAGGCAAAGCCCGTGTCGCCGAAGATCTCGGCGTTCTCGGCCCAGGTGATCACCGTGCGCGGGCTCATGACGGTGGAGAGATCCCCGTTCATGAAGGCCGAGCGGGTGAGATCCGCCACGCGCACCATCTTGTTGACGATGTCGCGGCCCGCCGGATCCTCCTGGTAGTGCCGGGCCTTGGAGAGGACGATGTCCACCTCCTTGTCGTGCGGCAGGTAGTTCAGGGTGGTGACGATGGACCAGCGGTCCATCTGGCCCTGGTTGATCTGCTGGGTGCCGTGATAAAGGCCCGAGGTGTCGCCGAGACCCACCGTGTTGGCGGTGGCGAACAGCCGGAAGGCCGGGTGGGGCCGGATCACGCGCTTCTGGTCGAGAAGGGTGAGCTTGCCCGACTGCTCCAGCACGCGCTGGATCACGAACATCACGTCGGGGCGGCCGGCATCGTACTCGTCGAACACGAGGGCCACGTTGTTCTGGAGCGCCCAGGGCAGGATGCCGTCCTGGAAGGCGGTGACCTGCTTGCCCTCCTGGAGAACGATGGCGTCCTTGCCGACGAGGTCGATGCGGGAGACGTGGCTGTCCAGGTTCACGCGCACGCAGGGCCAGTTCAGGCGGGCGGCCACCTGCTCGATATGGGTCGACTTGCCGGTGCCGTGGTAGCCCGTGATCATCACGCGGCGGTTGCGGGCGAAGCCCGCCAGAATGGCCAGGGTCGTGTCCCGGTCGAACAGGTAGTCGGGATCGAGATCGGGCACATGCTGTTCGGCTTGCGAAAAGGCCGGGACCTCCAGATCCGAGTCGATGCCGAAGACCTGTCGCACGGACACCTTCATGTCCGGCGTAAGGGTCGCAGTCTCGGTATGTGCCGTCATAGGGGCCTCTCGGTCTTGTTCAGTGTCGTGACGATGTCATGGGCTTCTTAAACCCCATGACTAGATGGTGCAATTTCCTAATAAGCCTAGCGAGCCTGTCTGAAAGGATATGCTTTCAGCACAGGCCGGCGCTTTTGAGGGTGTCGTGCGCCTTGATGATGTCGCGCAGGCGCTCCTCGAAGGAGCGGTCGCCCCCGTTGGCATCGGGATGGAACCGCTTCACCAGGGACTTGTACTGGGCCTTGATGGCCGGCCCGTCGGCGGTCTCGTCGAGGCCGAGGATGTCGAGGGCGCGGCGCACCGCTCCCGTGTAGCGCGGACGCTTCGGCTCGGCCGGCGCCCGGCGCGCCTTGGCCTGGGTGAAGTCCTCGCCTTTGAGAATGCCCAAAGGATCCACATAGGCCCAGTCCCGGGTCTCCTGCTGGGCGCTCTGCCCCTCGCCGTTCCCGGCGGCGTTCACGCCCATGGCCCAGGTCGGACGATGGCCGATGATGGCATCCTTCTGGTAGGCCGCCACGGCCGAGTCTGACATGCCGGTGAAATAGTTGTAGGAGGCGTTGTACTCGCGCACGTGCTGCAGGCAGAAGCGCCAGTACTGGCCCTCCCGGTCCCGCCCCTTGGGCGCGCGGTATTCGCCCGCGGCCTTGCAGGAGGGGTGCTCGCAGACGGGTCCCTTGGCTTCCTGCGGCTCGTCCGAGGAAGGCTTGATGCGGATGCTGTCGAAAAGAGGCGAGTTGAGATCCATGATTCAGCGATTATGAGTGGCTTGAGGCCTTGCGCCAAGGCCTGAGAGCTTTTCGCCGCAGACCCGTTCAAAAAGGTTTACAAATCAGCATGACCCTCGCCCGCTGGATCACACAAACATTGCAGGAGCGCCTGCAGCCGACAGAGCTGACCGTCACCGACGAATCAGAGCAGCATCACGGCCATTCAGGATGGCGGGAGGGCGGTGAAACTCACTTCCACGTTTATATCGTGTCCGAGGCCTTCTCCGGCAAGAGCCGGGTCGCCCGTCACCGCCTCGTGAACGAGGTGTTGAAGGAGACTTTCGACAAGGGCCTGCACGCCCTGGCGATCCAGGCCAAGGCGCCGGGGGAGTAGAGGCGAAGGCCGGTGTCATTCCCGGAAGGACGCGCAGCGGAGCGGAAGGGAATCCACTCACACGCGCAGCAGCATGGATCCCCTTCCCGGTCCTGCGGACCGCCGGGGATGACCAAGCCCCTGCCTGGTCACTTGATCCGCTCAAGCACGCTCACGTAGTTCGCCACCGCGGCACCACCCATGTTGAAGATGCCGCCGAGCACCGGGTTCCTCACCTGGATGCCGCCGGCCTCCTCGCAGAGCTGCATGGCGGAGAGCGCGTGCATGGAGACGCCTGTGGCTCCGATGGGATGACCCTTGGCCTTGAGGCCGCCCGACGGGTTGACCGGCAGCCTGCCGTCGCGGTTGGTCCAGCCTTCCTTTACGGCAATCGCACCCTGCCCCCGAGGGGTCAGGCCCATCGCTTCGTACTCGATGAGTTCGGCGATGGTGAAGCAGTCATGGGTTTCGACGAAGGAGAGGTCGGAGAGCTGGATGCCGGCCTGGGCCAAAGCCCGCTGCCAGGCTTCCGCGCAGCCTTCGAATTCGATGATGTCGCGCTTCGACATGGGCAGGAAGTCCTGCGCATGGGCCGAGGCCCGGAACGCCACCGCGCGGGGCATGCGCAGCGCCGTCTCGGTGTCCGTCAGCACCAGGGCGGCGGCACCGTCGGACACCAGGGAGCAATCGGTGCGCTTCAGGGGACCTGCCACGAAGGGGTTTTTCTCGCTCTCGGCCCGGCAGAACTCGAAACCCAGATCCTTGCGCATCTGCGCGTAAGGGTTGTCGACCCCGTTCTTGTGGTTCTTGGCTGCGATGAGGGCGAGCGCATCGGATTGGTCGCCGTAGCGCTGAAAGTAGGTTCCGGCGATCTTGCCGAACACGCCGGCAAAGCCGCCCGGGGTCTCGCCATCCTCCGGAAGGTAGGAGGCCTTCAGCAGGTTCTTGCCGATCTCGGCCCCCGGCGTGCGGGTCATCTGCTCGACGCCCACCACCAGCACGGTCCTGGCGCGCTTGGCCTCGATGGTCTTGATCGCCTGATGCACGGCAGCCGAACCGGTCGCGCAGGCATTCTCGACCCGGGTCGCCGGCTTGAAGCGGAACCGGTCGCTGGCCTGGAAGACCAGGGAGGCGGTGAAGTCCTGGGCCGAGAAGCCGGCGTTGAAATGGCCGAGCACCACCTCGTCCACATCCTCAGGCCCGATGCCGGCATGCTCCAGGGCCTCGGCCGTGACGCGGACGATCAAGCTCTCGACGGTCTCGTTCTCGAGCTTGCCAAAGGGGGTGTGAGCCCAGCCGACGATGCAGGCGGTCATGGATGTCTCCTCGAAGATATGTTGTTGACCTTAAGGTGGCCCTCTTTTGGGCATTCAGCAAGCCGCACCAGCGCAGGTCAGGCACGCTTTAAAGGCGTGGGGCCAAAGGCTTGAGCTTAGGGCTTGAGCTTGGGGGTTGAGCTTGGGGCTTGAGCCCGACCTCGTCCTGTCGTTCATCGATGGATGACGCGAATCACGAAGGATCCCCCCATGCGCCTGTGTGTCTTCTGCGGCTCGAATGCCGGCCAGGATCCCGTCTATCTCCAGATGGCGCGGTCCCTGGGCGAGATCATGGCCGGCCAGGGCATCGAACTGGTCTATGGCGGCGCCTCGGTCGGCCTCATGGGAGCGGTGGCCGATGCGGCTCTCGCGAAGGGCGGGCACGTGATCGGCGTGATGCCGCAGGCGCTCGTCGAGAAGGAGATCGCCCATCGTGGATTGAGCGACCTGCGGGTGGTGGGCTCCATGCACGAGCGCAAGGCCCTCATGGCCGAGCTCGCGGACGGGTTCATCGCCCTGCCCGGGGGCCTGGGCACCTTCGAGGAACTGTTCGAGGTCTGGACCTGGGCGCAGCTCGGCTATCACCGCAAGCCCTGCGCCCTGCTCAACGCGGGCGGCTTCTACGACAAGCTCACGGACTTCCTCGACGACGTGGTCGAGCGCGGCTTCGTCAAGTCGATGCACCGGGCCATGCTGATCGTCGAGAAGGAGCCTGCCGCGCTGATCGAGGCGATTCGCGTCTACGAGCCGCCCAAGGTCGACAAGTGGATCAAAGCAGGCGAGCGCTGATCCGGTCCCGTCAGGCCTTATAGGCTCCGACACCTTCTCCAAGATTGGGGTTGTTCGCCTCCCGGATCTTGGCGGCCTCCTCGTCGTAGAGGAACGGCAGGAAGGCAAAGCGCCGGCCCGCCGTCACCCGCGAGACCGCATGGAGAAGCGGGCACGAGAACACGATCGCGCCGCCGGCCGGAGCCTTGTAGCCCCGTGGCCCGTATTCCGGGAAGCTCACCTCCCTGCCCTCGAACTCGCTGTTGAGGTTGATCGAGACGGCAAAGCGGCGATGGGCCGTGCCGCTCGTGGTGTTGTCCCGGTGCGCACGGAAGTGGCCGCCATCCTCCGCCGCGTAGCAGGAGACGATGTAGCGCTCCATGCGCGAAGGCTTGAAGAAATGCACCCGCTCGATCTCGGGATTGATGCGGCGGATGATGCGGTGCTGCACCTGCCGGATCAGGTTCGGGTCCGTGATCGTGTAATCCTTGCGCCGCTTATGGTTCGGATCGTGCGCCGCAACGGTCTTGCCGTTGACCTCCCGCATGAAGCCCGATTCCTCTCCGCCATGCTGCTCGTAGAGGCCGATGAGGTGCCGGCGGAATTCGGGCTCGAACACATCGGGGATCACCAGAACGGGAGCCGGAATCTCGAAGCCCGCAAAGTGGCTGACCGGCGGCAGAGCCCGCAGATAGGCCATGACCTCCTCACGATCGCCGCCATCGTCCCTGAACGGGAAGACGGCCCGCACGCGCAGGGTGGGATTGAGCACCATCCAGAAGCGCCGGATGGGAACCGATCCCTGGCCGGGCGAGATGTTGCGAGGCAGCGCGCCATAAAGGCGCCCCACGCTTCCGTCGAAATCCCAGAAATGGCGGATGCCGGGGATGATCTCCCTGGCGCGCATCTCCGACCTGTCTGAAGGATCGACGCTTACGCCGAACAGCGCGATCTTGTCGTCGTCGAACAGGGAACGGTGCTGCTCCTGGAACGACGCAAGGGTCGCGCGCCCAACCTCATCCGAGCCCATTCCGTAGAAGCACAGCACCACATAGCGGCCCGCCACCGTGTCGAAGCTGAACTGCGGGTTGCTGGTTGAAGCCTGCTTGAACCAGGGAACCGGATCGCCAACCTGAAGAACACGGTAGGCAGGTTGCATGGATGCAGGGGCAGCAGCGTCTGTCATGGGAGCGGGTCCGAAACACGTTCATGTTATGTAACGTTGTTCGTTATCATGTGACTGCCGCAGCGACAAGCTAACGTTGCGCCAGCAGCAACAGGCCCACTCCGGCCAGGATCAGGAGCATTCCAGCAAGCTCGCGCCGGCTCGTCGCCTGCGCCAGGAACCGATGGGAGACCGCCTGCGCCATCAGCACCTCCACGAGCGCGAGGGTGCGCACATTGGCGGCCGTCGTGAGGGCAAAGCCGATGAACCAGAACTGGGACGCGAGGGCTCCAAGAAAGCCTGCCCCGAGAGACGGACGCCAGGCCGCAAGGCTTGCCATCAAGGCTCTCCGGTCGAACGCGCCAAGCCAGACGAGCAGGATTGCGGTCTGCAGGCCCAGCCCCCAGACCAGGGTGGTGGAGGCCCGGATCAGGGGCGAGCCCTCCTCGAGCGACAGGATCGCGCCGCGAAACCCGATCGCCGCCAGGGCGAAGAAAGCGCCGGACAGGAGGCCGAAAACGACGGGCCGGATCCCCGAGGCTGCCAGGCTCGTGCCGGGCTTCACCGACATGAGCAGCACGCCCGAGGTGGCAACCGCGATGGCCAATCCCATGGCGGGCGTCAGGGGATCGCCCAGAAGCGCCAGCCCGAACAGGGCCACCTGCACCGGTTCGGTCTTGGTATAGGCTGTGACCACCGAAAAGGCGCGCTCCCGCATGGCTGAGAGCATGAGGGCCGTGGCGAGGATCTGCGTGACGGCGCCGATCAGAACATAGACGAGGAACGTTGCATTAGGCCCAGGGATTGCTTCCTGGGTGACAAGGCTCATGCCGGCCAAAGCCAGGAGCGCGAAAGGAAAGCCGTACAGGAACCGCACCTGGGTTGCCCCCACGGTCCCGATGGTTTCCGTCAGCCGGCGCTGGGTAGCATTGCGGGCGGTCTGAGCCGCTGCGGCCGCCAGAGTGACTGGAATCCAGAGGAGAGATGCACCCATGACCGATCTTTAATCCGCGCGGCTCTTGCCACTCTATTGCCACGGATTTCCTTAAGAAGGGTGGCTTCGATAAGCAATAAGTTGCCGAACCTAGCCAAGGCCAAGGTTCTGGGATAACAATATGGCCCAGCTGACCGGCGGGCTTTCGAGATCCCCTCCGATCGTCGAACGAAGACAAGGAGTCGTTCCGTATGAACGTTAGCCGAGCCCTCCGCGTGACAGCCTTTGCCCTTGCCGCCTTGACGAGCGGTTCGGCTTGGGCCGCTGGCGGTCCTGCTCTTGTGGTCGAACTCGAGTCCGGCCGTGTCCTGCACGCGGAGCGGGCGACCGACCCCTGGTTCCCGGCTTCCATCACCAAGCTGTTGACCGCTTACGTGGCGCTCGACAAGGTGCGCTCCGGCCAGATGTCCATGGACACGCTGCTCATCGTGTCCGAGTCCGCGACCGCCCTGCCCCCGTCCAAGATGGGCTTCAAGCCCGGCACGGAGATCCGGCTCGACAATGCTCTCAAGATGATGCTGGTCAAATCGGCCAACGACATGGCAGCGGTCATTGCGGAGAACATCGGCGGCTCGATCGATGGCTTCTCGGAGCTGATGAACGCCCATGCCCAGCGCCTCGGCATGGTCAGCAGCCGCTTTGCCAACCCACATGGCCTGCCCGACGAGCGCAATCAGACCACGGCCCGCGACATGGCAATCCTCGCCCGCGCGCTGCTGACGGAGTTCCCGGACCACAAGGACCTGTTCGACATCGGCGCCGTCCAGCTCGGTCGCCGCATCATGCGCAACACCAACGGCCTCATCGGCCGTTACCCCGGCGCCGACGGCATGAAGACCGGCTTCATCTGCTCGTCCGGCTTCAACGTGGTGGCCACCGCCACCCGCAACGGCCGCCATCTGATCACCGTCGTGTTCGGCGCCCAGTCGCCCAATGAGCGGACGATCAAGGCCGCCGAACTCTTCGATCGCGGCTTCAACAGCAAGGTGAACTTCACCAATCCGGAACTCGCTGCCCTGCCGGCCTCGTCCAACGTGACCCCGCCGGACATGCGTCCCGTCATCTGCGACCGGCGCGGACCGATGCCGCAGGAAGAGGACGCCCCGGCCGTTGCCGAAACGGACAGCAACATCCCCAACCTTTTCTCCTCCGAGGTCATGGCCTTTGCGGGCGACGCCCAGAAGCCCGTGCGCACCGTTCTCGGCCCCCGCACCGCCGTCGAGCCGGAGCGGGTCTGGGTTGGCCTGAATCCTCCCTCGGAAGCGGAAATCGCAGCCGCGGCTGCGGCGGAAGCCGCAGCCGAAGAGGCGCGCCGGGCCAAGAGCAAGAAGGCCGTGGCTCCCAAGAAGGCCAATAAGCCGGCCGCCAAGCAGGCCGAGCCCAAGGAGCCCGCCGTCACCCCGGTGATCGAGAAGGAAGCCGAAAAGGCCGCGCCGAAGGGCAAGGCTCAGCCGCGGGTCAGCGTTACCGTCAAGCCGGTGACCAGCACGCCCAAACCTGCCGCAAAAGCCCCGGCCGACGCCAAGGCGAAGGCGCCTCAGAAGGCCGAAGCGGCGGGAAAGCCCAAATCCGTCGCGAACTGATCCGAAGAACGGTTCGATCTCCTACAGCGCCCGGTCACCGACCGGGCGTTTTGCTTGCTCCCTTGCATTCGCAGGCGATCCGGGCGAACGGTGCGGCGTCCCGCAAATCACCTCTGTCGCAATGACCCGCTCCTCTCCTGCCACCGGCCTGCTCTTCGCCCTCGGATCGGCAAGCCTTTACGGCTTCAACATCGTCTATGCCCGCATCGCGTCCTTCGCCGGGGCCAGCGGGTCGGCCATCGTGGTCTACCGGGTGTTCCTGATGCTGGTGCTCGTGGGCATCGTGGCGGCCCTGGCCCGGCGCTCCCTGGCCATGGCGCGGGAGGAGCGGGGCACCCTGGTCCTCCTCGGCGTCGCCACCGCTTTCGTGGGCATCTGCTATCTCTCGTCGGTAGCCTTCATTCCCGTCACCGTGGCGGCGGTGGTGTTCTACACCTTTCCCATCCTCATCGTCCTCGCGAGCCCCTTCGTGGAGGGCACGAGGCTCACGCCGGCCCTGCTCGGCGTGGTGGCGGTGGCAACCCTCGGCGTCGCCCTCGTGGTCGGCCCGGCCTTCGGGGATCTCGACTGGCGGGGCCTGGCCCTGGCGTTCGGCGCAAGCGTTGCGACGGCGATCCAGTTCTTTGCCGCCGCGCGCTGCCGCAGGACCGGCGTGATGGCGAAGACGTTCTGGATCCACCTTCTTGTCCTCCCGACAGCAGTGCTGATCAGCCTGGCCGCAGGACAGCTCGTGCCGCCTTCGGCCCTGGTCGTTGCGCCGTTCGCGGTCGCCATAACGGTTGGAGGCTACATTTTCGGCTTCGTGCTCCAGTTCCTGGCGCTCGGGCGGATCACGGCCGTTGCCGCGGGCATCGTCTATTGCACCGAGCCGGTGGTGGCGGCGATCTCATCGGCCCTGATCCTGAACGAGACCCTGGCGCCCTTGCAAATCACAGGCGGTGCTCTTGTGCTGGCGGCCATCCTCGCCAACGTTCTGATGGAACAGCGCCGCCCGAAGGACGCTCCCCTGGTGCCGATTGCGGATTGACGAGATGACCAACAGCCCGACGACCCCACCCGCCCCCATCCCGCTCACCATCCTCACCGGCTTTCTCGGATCGGGCAAAACCACCCTGCTCAACCGCCTCCTCCAGGACCCGGCCCTGCAGGACACGGTGGTGATCATCAACGAGTTCGGCGAGATCGGCCTCGATCACCTGCTGGTGGAGACCATCGACGAGGGCATGGTGCTCCTCTCCGCCGGCTGCCTCTGCTGCACCGTGCGGGGCGATCTCATCGCAACCCTCGAAGACCTCCTGCGCAAGCGCGACAACGACCGCATCATGCCCTTCCGGCGCGTGGTGATCGAGACCACGGGCCTCGCCGATCCGGCCCCGATCCTTCATGCGGTGCTCTACCATCCGTATCTGTCCATGCGCTACGCCGTGGAAGGGGTGGTGACGGTGGTCGATGCGGTGAACGGCGCGGCCACCCTCGATGCGCATCGGGAGGCCGTGAAGCAGGCGGCCGTCGCCGAACGCATCGTCATCACCAAGACCGATCTCGTCGAGGACGAGGCCAGCCTCGAGGCCCTGCGCGCGAGGCTGCGCCAGCTCAATCCCGGGGCGGCGCTCCTGGACCCGGAGGCCCCCGCCGGGACGATCATTGCCGGCGGGCTCTTCGACCTCGACGGCAAGATCGCCGACGTGGCCGAATGGCTGAAGACGGAGGCCGTCGAGGAGGCCGAGCACCGCAGCCACGCCCATCGGCACGGGCACGATCATCACCATCATGGGCACGATCATCACCACCATGACGTGAACCGGCACGACGAGCGCATCCGCGCCTTCTGCCTCACCAGCGACCAGCCGATCCGCCAGGGCACCCTCGACATGTTCCTCGACCTCCTGCGCTCGTCGCAAGGGGCAAAGCTCCTGCGCGTGAAGGGCCTCGTGGCCCTGGCCGAGGACCCGGAGCACCCGGTGGTCATTCACGGCGTGCAGCATGTGATCCATGTGCCGGCCGTGCTGCCACGCTGGCCCAGCGAGGACCGGCGCAGCCGCATCGTCTTCATCGTGGACGATCTGGAACGGGACACCGTGGAGAAGCTCTGGAACGCCTTTCTGGGCAAGCCTGCCGTCGATCAACCCGACGCGGCGGCGCTGGCGGATAATCCGCTGTCGTTGAGGCGGTAAACGCCTCTAGCTGTCCTTGCCGGGAAGAAGCAGGAACGGTGTCATCCCCGGCGGCCGTAGGCCGGGAAGGGGATCCGCTCCCAGACGTGGCGCTATGGATTCCCTTCCCCTCCGCTGCGCTCCGGCCGGGAATGACACGTTGGATCCTATTTTTATGCCGCCATCTGCGAGCGCTGCGCCCAGCCGGTCATGGACTGCTCCACGTAGGCCGTGGCCGCGTACATGACGACGCCGAGCACGGCGAGCACCACGAGGGCGGCCCAGACCAGGGGCACCTCGAAAGCGGCGGACGCGCGGGTCAGCAGGTTGCCGATGCCCACATTCGAGGCGTTCTGCTCGCCTATGACGGAGCCCACATAGGCGAGCGTGATCGCCACCTTGAGGGAGCCGAAGAAATACGGCATGGCGCGGGGCACGCCCACTTTGAAGACGATGTCGCGCTTCGAGGCGCCCAGCGCCCGCAGCACATCCTCCATCTCCGGCTCGACGGTGGCGATGCCGGTCGCGACGTTCACCACGATGGGGAAGAACGAAATCAGGAAGGCCGTCAGCACCGGCGGCACCCAACCGACCCCGAACCAGAACACCAGGATCGGCACCACGGCCACCTTCGGGATCGAGTTGAAGCCCACGAGCAGAGGATAGCTGCCCGCATTGATGAGCCGCGAGGAGCCGAGCACCATGCCGAGCAGAAGGCCGAAACCGACCGCCAGACCAAACCCCGCCAGGGTCATCCAGAGCGTATGCATGGCGTGATAGGCGAGCTGGTTGCGGTATTCCCATACGGCCAGAAGGATCGTGGAAGGCGCAGGCAGGATGAAGCTCGACACCTTCAGGGCGCGGCAGACCACCTCCCACAGAATGAAGAACCCGACGGTAAAAACCCAGGGCGCGAGAGCAAGCTGATTTTTGGTTTTCATGGGTGTCTCAAGCGGCGTTGCGCGCCTGCGCGATATGACCGCGCAATTCATGAACCAGAGCGGCGAATTCCGGCGTGTAGGTGATTTCGAGATCGCGCGGGCGGGGGAACTCCACCTCGCGCTCGGCGACGATGCGGCCGGGACGCGCGCTCATGCAGAAGATGCGGTCCGACAGGAAGGCCGCCTCGCGCAGGTCGTGCGTGACGAGAATGATCGTCACCTTCTGCGCCGCGTGAAGATCGCGCATCACGCACCACAACTCCTCGCGGGTGAAGCTGTCCAGCGCCCCGAAGGGCTCGTCGAGCATCAGGAGCTTCGGCTCGTGGATGAGCGCGCGGCACAGGGAGGCGCGCTGCTGCATGCCGCCGGACAACTGCCAGGGAAACTTGTCGCCCTGCCCCTTCAGGCCGACCTGGGCCAGAAGTCCCTCGGCCTTGGCCACATACTCCGCCTTGTGCCGGCGCAGCCGGGAGCGATGCGGCTCCACGATCTCCAGCGGCAGCAGGATGTTGTCGAGGGTGGTGCGCCAGGGCAGCATGGTCGGGTTCTGGAAGGCCATGCCGGCCAGTTTGACGGGAGCGCCGACCTCCTTGCCGTCGACGATCACGGTTCCCTCCCGGGGAAACTGCAACCCGGTCGCAAGCTTCATGAGGGTGGACTTGCCGCAGCCCGAGGGGCCGACGATGGCGGCGAACTCGCCCTCGTTCACCTTCAGGTTCAGGTTCCTGACGGCAGGCAGGCCGTCCTCGGCCCGCGCATAGACGTGGGTGACGTCGTGAATGTCGACGAAGGGTTTCATGGGATGCCGTTCGAAAAAGAAAAAGCCCGGCTGCCGATGGAGCCGGGCCTGTGGGATCAGTTCACCTTGCGCTGGTCGGCGGCCGGGAGGAACTCCTCCGTGAACACCGCCTCCAGAGTGGGCTTCGCCTTGTAGGTGAAGGTCAGGCCGATCTGGTCGAGAGCCCGGGCAAAGCGCTCCTTGTCGATGCCGCCGAAGCCGTTCTGCTTCACCCAGGGCGTGATCATGTTCTGGTCCAGCACCATCCTGAGGCGCTCCAGCTCCACGTCCTTCTTGGCGACGTCGTTGCGCTTGATGACCGCGTCCACGGCGCTCGACGGGTCCTTCACGGTATCCTGCACGCCTTTCATGATGGCGCGCAGCAGGCCCTTCACGGCCTCCGGCTTTTCCTGCGCGAACTTCTGCGACACGATGATGGTGTTGCCGTAGAGATCGACCCCGTAATCGCTCATGAGCATCACCACGATGTCGTCGGCCGGGACGCCGCGGGACTTCAGGTTGATGTAGGACGACATGGAGAAGCCGAAGACCGCATCGACCTCGCCTTGCGCCAGCATCGGCTCACGGACCGGAAAGCCCACATTCTCGAACTTCATGCCGGCATCGTCGATCTTGTTCACGGCCTTGAAGATCGGCCATTGCGCATAAGCCCCGTCGGCGGCCGGTGCGCCGATGGTTCTCCCCTTCAGGCTCGACACCTCCTTGGTGACGCCCCGGCTCTTGCGGCCGATGATGGCAAAGGGCGGCCGGTCGTAGATCACCATCACGGCCTTGATTTCGGTGCCGGGGTTCTCGTCCCGGAAGCGCACGAGGGAGTTCACGTCGCCGAAGCCCACGTCATAGGTGCCGGACGCCACCCGGGAGATCGGCTCGCGGGAGCCTGCGGCCGGATCGATCGTAACGTCGAGCCCTTCCGCCTTGAAGTAGCCCTTGTCGAGGGCAACCGCGAAGGGGGCGGCTGGCCCTTCCCAGCGCCAGTCCAGGGAAAACCGCACCGGCGTCTGGGCCTGGGCGGCAGCGGATCCGAGAAGCACGGCAGCACCCGCCAGCATCCCCTTGATCCACCGCACCTTCGTCGAACGATCCGCAAACATCACCGTCACCTCTGTTTTTATGCTCCGGAGCCTCGTGGCACTCTTTCTGCCGTCTGCCCTGTTCTCGACCATGCAAGCAGATCGGTGCGGCGGGTCAAGTCTCTTGCCCGGGCATCCCTGCCATCTCAGCCGGCATTTGACGCAAAATTGAGCAGAAATTCTCAACGGGAAGACTCTTGACGGGGCTGAGAGCTCTCCCCACGTTGATTCCCATCGGCGACCGGGCCCCTCTGGCAGGACGCATAAGCGACTGCGATGTCGGAGCCGATGCTTGAACATAAGCAATCAAAGGTCCGGTTATGCCAGAATTCCTTCTCATGGAATGGCTGGGAAAGCCCGTCTGGATGTGGACGGCTTTCTTGAGCCTTGTCGTTTTTCTCCTCGCTTTCGATCTCGGTGTCCTGAACAGGAAGGACAAAGAACTCGGCGTGAAGGAGAGCCTTCTCCTGTCTGCCTTCTACATCGGCATCGCAGTTCTCTTCGGTGCCTATATCTGGTGGTCGTTCGAGACCGGCCTCCTGGTGACCCAGGACGGCAGCCACGCGGGGATTTCCTACTTCACGGGCTTCTTCATCGAGAAGTCCCTGTCCATCGACAATGTTTTCGTGATCTCGCTGATCTTCAGCTATTTCGCGATCCCTCGACGCTTCCAGTACCGTGCTCTCGTCTGGGGCATTATCGGCGTCATCGTTCTGCGCGGCATCATGATCGCTCTGGGTGCGGCTTTGGTGCAGGAATATGCCTGGATGCTCTACATCTTCGGCGCGTTCCTCATCGCGACCGGCATCAAGATGCTGATCGTGCCCGAGAGCGATCCCGACATCGAGAAGAACCCGCTCGTCCGCTTCCTGCGCAAACACATGCGGGTGACGCATCAGCTTCACGACCAGCACTTCTTCGTGCGAGAGCCCGATCCCAAGACAGGCAAACTCGTCTCCTGGGCGACGCCCCTCTTTCTGGCACTCGTGGTGATTAACGTCGCCGATCTGATCTTTGCAGTGGACTCGGTGCCGGCCATCTTCGCCATCACCACGGATACCTTCGTGGTCTACACGGCCAACATCATGGCGATCCTGGGCTTAAGGGCGCTCTACTTCGCCTTGGCCGCCATGGTGCACAGGTTCCATTACCTGAAGTACGCCCTGGCGCTGGTGCTCGTGTTCATCGGCGGCAAGATCTTCTGGAACCAGCTCGTGGGCAAGCTCGATCCCACCATCTCGCTGGGCGTGACTCTCGCCCTGATCGCAGGCGGCGTGGTCTTCTCCCTGTGGAAGACGAGGGATGAGCAGCAGGCTGTTTCCGGCTAACGATCCCTCCCCTTGATCACCGGCTCATGCCGGTGATCTCACTTTGAAGAGCGCATCGCTTCTCATGATCGGCATGGCCGGGACGAGCCCGGCCATGCCCCGGTGAGGAGATTACACCGGCAGCATCCCGTCGCTCTTGACCTCCTCCATCACCGCATAGGTGCGCGTCTCCTTCACGCCCGGCAGAGCCAGAAGGGTCTCGCCGAGGAAGCGGCGGTAGGCGGCCATGTCGGCCACCCGGGTCTTCACCAGATAATCGAATCCGCCCGCCACCATGTGGCACTCGAGAACCTCAGGCGCCCGCTTCACGGCCTCGGCAAATTTCTCGAAAACGTCCGGCGTGGTCTTGTCGAGGGAGACCTCCACGAACACCAGGAGCTCGAGGCCGAGCCGGTGCGGATCGAGCCGGGCGCCGAACCCGGCGATATAGCCCTCCCGCTGCAGGCGTTTGACCCGGTCGCCCGTCGATGTGGGCGACAGGCCGATCTTTTCGGCCAGTTCCACGGTGGCGATGCGGCCATCGCTCTGGAGGTTCTTGAGGATCTTGCGATCGATCTTGTCCAAATCCGTCATTATCGGGGTTCTGATGCTGCTTCACCGGATATCCTAAGCCCGTCACGCCAATAATGCCATCGAAACGCGGCTCGTTCTTTCATATATTCGAGGAAACCCCAGAGGATTCCCGATGCACCCTGCCCCAAGCCATCCTATGCCCTTCAACCCTCCCTATGCGGAAGACGACAAGGCCATGGCGTCCCGTCTGCTGGCCGGTTCGCGGCTGACGCCGGAGCGGGAGAAACGGGTGGACGAGCAGGCGACCCGCCTGATCGAGGCCATCCGCGCCAAGGGCGGCGGGCTCGGCGGCGTGGAGGAGATGCTGCGCGAATACGCGCTTTCCACCAAGGAGGGCCTTGCCCTCATGGTGCTGGCCGAAGCCCTGCTGCGGGTGCCGGATGCTGCCACCGCCGACTGGCTCATCGAGGACAAGCTGGGACAGGCCGACTTCGCCAGCCATGAGTCGAAGTCGGACGCCTTCCTGGTCTCCGCATCGGCCTGGGCGCTCGGGATCACGGCACGGGTCATCCAGCCGGGCGAGACCCCGGAAGGCATCCTGCGCCAGGTAACCAAGCGCCTCGGCCTTCCGGCCGTGCGCACGGCCACCCGGCAGGCCATGCGGGTGATGGGCAATCACTTCGTGCTCGGCCAGACCATCGAGGATGCCTTGAAGCGTGCGGGTTCCGCCAAGGGCCGGGTCTACCGCTATTCCTTCGACATGCTGGGCGAAGGCGCCCGCACGGCCGACGACGCCCGCCGCTATTTCGAATCCTATGCCTCCGCCATCGACGCCATCGGCCGCTCGGCCGGCAATGAGCCGCTGCCGAATCGCCCCGGCATTTCGGTGAAGCTCTCCGCGCTCCATCCGCGCTACGAGGCCACGAGCCGCGAGCGGGTCATGCGCGAGCTGGTGCCCCTCGTGATCGAGCTGGCGCAAAAGGCAAAATCCTACGACCTCAACTTCACCGTCGACGCGGAGGAAGCCGACCGCCTCGAACTTTCCCTCGAGGTGATCGACGCCGTGCTCGCCGATCCGTCGCTTGCCGACTGGAAAGGCTTCGGGCTTGCCATCCAGGCCTATCAGAAGCGCGCCGGCTCGGTGATCGACGCCATCGCCGCAATGGCCGAGCGCTACGACCGGCAGCTGATGGTGCGCCTCGTGAAGGGCGCCTATTGGGACACGGAGGTCAAGCGCGCCCAGGAGCGCGGCCTCGACGATTATCCGGTCTTCACCCGCAAGGCGATGACGGACCTGCATTATGTCGCCTGCGCCGAGAAGATGCTCAGCTTACGTCCGCGCATCTACCCGCAATTTGCCACCCACAATGCGCTCACCGTCGCGTCGATCATCGAGCGCGCCGGCGGCACGGAGGGTTACGAGTTCCAGCGCCTGCACGGCATGGGCGAGGCGCTCTACGCCCGCCTGATCGAGGACAAGCCGGGGCTGGCCTGCCGCGCCTATGCGCCGGTGGGCGGCCACCGCGATCTCCTGGCCTATCTCGTGCGGCGCCTGCTGGAAAACGGCGCGAACTCCTCCTTCGTTTCCGTGGCGGCCGATCCGAACGTTCCGGTCGAGGCGCTCCTGAAGCGGCCGGCCGACATCATCGTGTCCGCCGACAAGGCGCGCCATCCCAAGCTCCCCCTGCCGCGGGATCTCTACGGGCCGGAGCGGCCCAATTCCAAGGGCGTGGAATTCGGCCATCAGGCCACGCTCGATGGACTTCTTGCCGAAATCAAACGGAGCGCGCAGCAGCGCTACAAGGCGGAGGTGCTGATCGACGGCAAGCCCGCGTCCGGCGAGACCCGCCCTGTCGTCAGCCCCATCGACGGCACGACCGTCGCAGGCTCCGTCACCGAGGCTTCGCCCGAGGTTGCCGACCATGCCATGGCGGCAGCCCGCGCAGGCTTTGGGGCCTGGAGCCGAACGGACGCGGACACGCGCGCCAAGGCGCTGGAGCGCGCAGCCGGTCTGCTGGAGGAGCGACGCGGCGCGCTGCTGCACCTGCTGCAAATCGAAGCCGGCAAGACCTTGGACGATGCCTTGTCGGAGGTGCGCGAGGCGGTCGATTTCCTGCGCTATTACGCCGTGCAGGGTCGTGGTCTCTTTGACAACGGCGACCTCATGCCGGGCCCCACGGGTGAAAGCAACGTGCTGCGCCTGCGTGGCCGCGGCGTGTTCGTGGCGATCTCGCCCTGGAACTTCCCGCTGGCCATCTTCCTCGGCCAGGTGAGCGCTGCGCTCATGGCCGGCAACGCGGTCGTGGCGAAGCCTGCCGAGCAGACGCCACTAATCGCCGATCTTGCGGTGCGCATCCTGCATGAAGGCGGTGTGCCGAAGACGGCCCTTCACCTCGTGCCGGGCGACGGGCGCGTCGGCGCGCGGCTCGTGGAGCACAAGGACGTGGCGGGCGTGGTCTTCACCGGCTCGACCGAGGTGGCCCGCATCATCAACCGGACGCTCGCGAACAAGGATGCGGCCATCGTGCCGCTGATCGCCGAGACCGGCGGCATCAACGCCATGATCGTGGACGCCACGGCTCTGCCCGAACAGGTCGCCGACGATGTGGTGACCTCCGCTTTCCGCTCGGCCGGCCAGCGCTGCTCGGCTCTTCGCCTGCTCTGCGTGCAGGAGGACGTGGCCGACCGCATGATCGAGATGATCGCCGGCAATGCCCAGGAGCTGAAGCTTGCCGATCCGCGCGAGATTGCGGCCCATGTGGGCCCGGTGATCGACCGGGAGGCCAAAGACAAGCTCGACGCGCACATCCAGGCGATGAAGCGCCAGGCCAAAGTGCACTATGCGGGTGAGGCGCCCACCACGGGCACCTATGTTGCGCCGCACATCTTCGAGCTGAACAAGCCGCACGATCTGGCCCAGGAAGTCTTCGGCCCCGTCCTGCACGTGGTGCGCTACAGGGCCGACCGGCTGGAGGAGGTGCTGCGGGCGATCGAGGGCACTGGATATGGCCTGACGCTCGGCGTGCATTCCCGCATCGATTCCACCGTCGAGCGGATCGTGGAGAGCTTGTCGGTGGGCAACGTCTATGTGAACCGCAACATGATCGGCGCGGTGGTGGGCGTGCAGCCCTTCGGCGGCCATGGCCTGTCCGGCACGGGCCCGAAGGCAGGCGGGCCGCACTACCTCCTGCGCTTTGCCACCGAGCAGACCGTGACGATCAACACGGCGGCGGCCGGCGGCAATGCTAATCTTATCGCTATGGGGGAGTAGGCGGGCGGAGCTCTCTCCCCGTTCGAGCGGAGCACGTAGTAGGCCGTGCATGTCATTCCCCTTGCCAAGGGCCGTGAATGACACTCCCCTCGTCATCATCGGCCTTGTGCCGGTGCTTCTGATCGAAGGCGTTGCGGCCTCATGTTCGTTATGGCCGCAACAGGCCCTGCTATGACTTAGCGGGTTGGATTTCGTCTGCGAAAAGGGAGCTGCTCACCTTCTCCCATGGCCCGCCGCGATACCACCACAGGTCCAGCCCGATGGCTGTAGCCTGGAAAGGTTGGAAGCCTTCCGTCAGTTCCTCCAGCAAGGCCCTGGCCTGGGTAGGATCAGCCTTGTTCTGCACCGTCACGTGGGGTTGATGCTTCTGCCGGTCCTGAGGCTTGAGCCAGTCATTCCATAGCTGCGCAAGATGACGGCGCAGCCCGCTGAGTTCTGGTGATGCAAGGTTGTAGGCAACGCCTCGCCCGAGGGAGCGCAGGCTCACGACCTCCAGAGGAAAAGGCTTCTGGCGTGAGGCGCTGGCTGCGATGTCACGCTGGATTTCAATGAGATGTTCGCCCGGCAGATGATGGAACAGCGTTAGATGCGCCGGGATGAAGTTCCGCTCCGGCGGAAAGTAGCGTTTCCTCTGCTCGTTGAAAAACGCGAAGGAACGCTCGTCGAATCGGAGCGTGAGAATGAGCGGCGCTATCTGGTCCATAAATGAAAAACCCGGCTCGGGGCCGGGTTGTTTCACATCAGAAGTTCAAGGCCGCCTTGGCTTCGCGCAGTTGCGCGACGGCTGACTCCGCCGCATGCTTCGCGGCCGGCTCGTTGGTGGCGTCATAGGCCATCTCGGCCTGGAGGATCTCGCGGTCGAGAATATCCTGCGTCAGTTCCTCGGCCGGGAGAGCACGCTCGGCCAGGACCGTGAGGCCGTTCTGGTTCACGTCGGCAAAACCGCCGCGCACCAGGATCCGCCGACCATTGCCGGGGTTGCTGGTGATGACGAGAAAGCCGGTCTTGAGGGCCGTCATGGTGGGCGCGTGGCCTGCCAGGATGGTCATGTCGCCTTCCGTGGCGGGCAGGACCACCGCATCGACGGCGCCCGAGAACAGCACCCGCTCGGGAGAGACGAGTTCGAAGGTGAAGGTAGCCATTGGAGCTCCTCGTCATCCCGGTCGCCGCAGCAGGGCGGCTGGGAGTCGTTTGGGAGATACGCTCGACAGAAGTTCCGGAGCATGGACGCCCATGCTCCGGGACCCTTGTTGATCTTGATTAAGCCGCTTCGGCCGCGAGGCGCTGGGCCTTCTCGATCGCTTCCTCGATGCTGCCGACCATGTAGAAGGCTGCTTCGGGCAGGTGGTCGTACTGGCCTTCCACGAGACCCTTGAAGCCCTTGATGGTATCCTCAAGAGCCACGAGTTTGCCGGGCGAGCCGGTGAAGACTTCGGCCACGAAGAAGGGCTGCGACAGGAAGCGCTCGATCTTGCGGGCGCGGGCCACGGTCAGCTTGTCCTCTTCCGAGAGCTCGTCCATGCCCAGGATCGCGATGATGTCCTGAAGCGACTTGTATCGCTGCAGGATCTGCTGGACGGAACGGGCCACATTGTAGTGCTCCTCGCCGAGGATGGCGGCCGAGAGCATGCGCGAGGTCGAGTCGAGCGGGTCCACCGCCGGGTAGATGCCCTTCTCGGCGATCGAGCGCGACAGAACGGTCGTGGCGTCGAGGTGGGCGAAGGAAGCGGCCGGAGCAGGGTCGGTGAGATCGTCGGCGGGCACGTAGATCGCCTGCACCGAGGTGATCGATCCCTTGTTGGTGGTGGTGATGCGCTCCTGCAGCATGCCCATGTCGGTGGAGAGCGTCGGCTGGTATCCCACCGCGGAAGGAATACGGCCGAGAAGCGCCGACACCTCGGAGCCCGCCTGCGTGAAGCGGAAGATGTTGTCGACGAAGAACAGCACGTCCTGTCCCTGGTCGCGGAAGTTCTCGGCGACCGTCAGGCCGGTGAGCGCAACGCGGGCGCGGGCGCCCGGGGGCTCGTTCATCTGGCCGTACACGAGGGCGCACTTGGAGCCTTCGCCGCCGCCATGCTTGTTCACGCCCGATTCGATCATCTCGTGATAGAGGTCGTTGCCCTCGCGGGTGCGCTCGCCGACGCCGGCGAACACGGAGTAACCGCCGTGCGCCTTCGCAACGTTGTTGATGAGCTCCATGATGAGCACGGTCTTGCCGACGCCTGCACCGCCGAAGAGACCGATCTTGCCGCCCTTTGCGTAAGGAGCCAGCAGGTCCACGACCTTGATGCCCGTCACGAGAATCTGGGCCTCGGTGGCCTGCTCGGCGTAGGTCGGTGCTGCCTGGTGGATGGCGCGGATGCCTTCCGACGGGATCGGTCCGGCTTCGTCCACCGGCTCGCCGATGACGTTCATGATGCGGCCGAGCGTACCGGGGCCGACCGGCACAGAGATCGGCGCGCCGGTATCGGTGACCGGCTGACCGCGCACGAGGCCTTCGGATGTGTCCATGGCGATGCAGCGCACGGTGCTCTCGCCGAGCTGCTGGGCCACTTCGAGCACCAGGCGGTTGCCGCCGTTGGTTGTCTCGAGGGCATTGAGGATCTCCGGCAGGTGGCCTTCGAACTGCACGTCGACGACGGCGCCGATAACCTGCGTGATGTGACCGGTCGCAGTGCGCGGGGTAGTGGCGGTATTGGCCATAGGTGGCTCCTCTCGGATGCTTGTCAGAGCGCCTCGGCGCCCGAAATGATTTCGATCAGTTCCTTGGTGATCATCGCCTGACGGGACCGGTTGTAGGTCATCGTCTGCTTCTTGATCATCTCGCCCGCGTTACGGGTCGCATTGTCCATGGCGCTCATGCGGGCGCCCTGTTCGGAGGCGGCGTTCTCCAGCAGCGCGCGGAAGATCTGCACGGTGAGATTACGCGGCAGGAGCGTGGTGAGGATCTCGCCTTCCTCGGGCTCGTAGTCGTAAACCGCATCGGACGAGCCGGTGCTGGCTTCGATCTGGGCCGGGATGATCTGCTGCGCCGTCGGGATCTGGGCGATCACCGAGCGGAAGCGCGAGTAGAACAGGGTCGCCACGTCGAATTCGCCCGCCTCGAAGCGAGCGAGCACTTTCTGGGCGATCATGTCGCCCTGCTCGAAGCTGAGCTGGCGCACGGAGCGCAGATCGATGAGTTCGATGATCTGCTCGGCGAACTGGCGGCGAAGGACATCGTAGCCCTTCTTGCCCACGCAGATGATCTTGACGGTCTTGCCCTCGGCCATGAGCCTGTTGGCATGGTCGCGGGCAAGCCGCGCGATGGACGAGTTGAACGCACCGCACAGGCCACGCTCGGCAGTGCAGACGATCAGCAGGTGTACGCGGTCCGATCCGGTGCCGGCCAGGAGACGGGGCGTCTCGGGCCCGACAGTGATGCCGGACGCGAGATTGCCGAGCACCACGGACATGCGCTCCGCATAAGGACGCGCGGCCTCCGCCGCGGTCTGCGCGCGGCGCAGCTTCGCGGCGGCCACCATCTGCATGGCCTTGGTGATCTTCTGCGTCGCCTTGACAGAGGCGATGCGGTTACGAAGGTCTTTTAAGCTCGGCATCGAGCGGCCCTACCCTCTCCGGAAATCCGGCTGGATCTTTAACAGTACGCAGTCTTACGAGAACGACTTGGCGAAGTTCTGGACGACGTCCTTCAGCTTCGCTTCCGTGTCGCTCGCAAGGTCCTTGGAGGCGCGGATGGCGCCCAGGATGTCGGCGTGCTTGCCGCGCAGGAGCGAGAGCAGCCCGTCCTCGAACGCCCGCACCCGGTTGAGGGGCAGGTTGTCGAGGTAGCCGTTCACGCCGGCATAGATCACGGCAACCTGCTCTTCCATCTTCAGCGGCGAGAACTGCGGCTGCTTCAGGAGCTCGGTGAGACGTGAGCCACGGTTCAGGAGGCGCTGGGTCGTGGCATCGAGATCGGAGCCGAACTGGGCGAAGGCCGCCATCTCGCGATACTGCGCCAGCTCGCCCTTGATCTTGCCCGCGACCTTCTTCATCGCCTTCGTCTGGGCCGAGGAACCCACGCGAGACACGGAGAGGCCGACGTTCACGGCCGGACGAATGCCCTGGTAGAACAGGTCCGTCTCGAGGAAGATCTGACCGTCGGTGATCGAGATCACATTGGTCGGGATGTAGGCCGACACGTCGTTGGCCTGCGTCTCGATGACCGGCAGAGCGGTGAGCGAACCCGCGCCCTGGCTGTCGTTGAGCTTCGCGGCGCGCTCGAGCAGACGCGAATGCAGGTAGAACACGTCGCCCGGGTAAGCCTCGCGGCCCGGCGGACGGCGCAGCAGCAGCGACATCTGGCGGTAGGCGACGGCCTGCTTGGACAGATCGTCGTAAGTGATCACGGCATGCATGCCGTTGTCGCGGAAGTACTCGCCCATGGCGCAGCCGGCAAACGGCGCCAGGAACTGCATCGGAGCGGGATCCGAGGCGGTCGCAGCGACGATGATGGAGTATTCCAGCGCGCCGTTCTCTTCCAGAACCTTCACGAACTGCGCAACCGTGGAGCGCTTCTGGCCCACCGCGACGTAGACGCAGTAGAGCTTCTGGCTCTCGTCGTCGCCCTGGTTCAGGGGCTTCTGGTTGAGGATCGTGTCGAGGATGATCGCGGTCTTGCCGGTCTGGCGGTCGCCGATGATCAGCTCGCGCTGGCCGCGGCCGACCGGGATGAGGGCGTCGATGGACTTGAGGCCCGTCGCCATCGGCTCGTGCACGGACTTGCGCGGGATGATGCCCGGCGCCTTCACGTCCACGCGGCGGCGCTCGGTGGCCACGATCGGGCCCTTGCCGTCGATGGGATTGCCGAGCGCGTCGACGACGCGGCCGAGCAGGCCCTTGCCGACCGGCACGTCCACGATGGAGCCGGTCCGCTTCACGGTCTGGCCTTCGGCGATCTCACGGTCGGAGCCGAACACCACGACGCCGACATTGTCGGTCTCGAGGTTGAGGGCCATGCCCTGCACGCCCGACTCGAATTGCACCATCTCGCCGGCCTGGACATTGTCGAGGCCGTAGCAACGGGCAATGCCGTCGCCGACGGACAGCACCTGACCGACTTCGGTGACTTCAGCCTCGGTGCCGAAGTTCTTGATCTGCTCTTTGAGGATCGCGGAGATCTCAGCGGCTCGAATGTCCATTATCGGACCTCTTTCATCGCTAGACGAATGGAATTGAGTTTGGTGCGCACCGAGGCATCCACCATGCGGGAGCCCATCTTCACGATGAGACCGCCGATGAGGCTCGGGTCGATTTTGACGTCGACGGAGACGTCAGCCTTAGCGACGTCGCGCAGCGCCGCCTTGATTTCGTTCATTACGGTGTCGGAAGGCGTTTCCGCCAGGGTCACCTGCGCCCGGACGATGCCCTTCGCATCAGACACGAGGTTCTGATAGGCGCGGATCATGTCGGGCAAGGCGAAGAGCCGGCGCTTGGATGCCACGAGGCGGATGAAATTGCCCGCAAGGCCCGAAAGGTCCGCCTTGTCGAGAATCGCACCGATCGCGTTCGACTGCTCCTCGGCCGTGAAAATGGGGTTGCGGATCAGGCGCTGCAAGTCCTCGCTGCCCCGGATCATCTGATCGAAGCGATCGAGATCGCCGGCAACGGCGTCCACGGCATTCGCTTCCCGAGCGAGCTCGAACAGCGCCGAAGCATAGCGCAACGCTACGCCCGACAGGAGGGGTCCTTCATGCGAACCGCTTTGCGCCACGTAACCGTCTCTCTCGTGTCTTAACGGGCCTCGGACCGGGAGAGCCTTCGAAGGCTCTCGGGAAACCCGTGAGGTGTGGAAATGAGCCTGGGACGAAAGCCTTCTCCGCCCGTCAGGCGAGGGTGCACTAGCATGGGTTTTTCCGAGGCGCAAGGCGAGCAAGCCCCTGCTTGGCCAGGAAAAACGGGCAAGCTGGTTAAGGCGACGGCTCAGAGCTCCAAGGCGGCGACCTCGCAGTTGTTCAGGAAGCGGCCGACGAGCCTGCTGAAGAAGGTGCCGTGCCCCACGACCGCAATCATGGTCTCGGGCCGCTCGGCCAGCCAAGCCCGGAACCGGTCGACCCGCTCCTCGAACACGTGGGCCGGCTCGTAGACGAAGCCCCGCTCGTTCACCTCGCCCTCGTTGTGCCACCAGACCTCTTCGAGATGGCCGAAATGCAGGTGGGGGAAGTCCTGAGCCAGGTGGGAGACGGCACGGCCCACGTCGCAGCTGCTCTCCAGGTGCTCGCGATGGAGGCATTCCACGAGGATCGCAGGCGAGGCGGGATGGTCCCCGAACAGCCCCATGGTGGTCTGGATCGCCCGGGTCAGCGGCGAGGTCACGACCAGCTCATAGGGGTGCTGGCGCAATTCCGGGGCGCGCTCGGCGACCTGCTGTCGGCCGAGTTCCGTCAGGGGCGCATCGATATGCCCCGGGTCCTCCCCGTGCTCGGCCCAGTGGGCATTGAAGGTGGATTGGCCGTGGCGGATGCAATGGACGATTTTGGGCATGGGGCCTTTTGGACCGGCCTGACGTGGTTCGCAAGGGGTGACGGACGCTACCGTTTGTCGAACGGAGGCTGAGACTGATCCTTTTCAGATCCCGCGAACGTCTCCTTCAGACGGCAGCCATATGAGGTGAGATCCGCCCTCACGATCTCGACCCGAAATTCCTGGCTTTCCAACACATAGCCTAGGGAGCCCTTGGGAAATCGTGCGCCCTGCCGACCGATGCTGCTCAAATTCTCGTCAGATGTCCCCACGGAGATCGGGCCATGAGGCGTATTCAGTTGCCGCACATTCGCGGCAGACTGGTCCTCAGGGTTGAGTTTGCCCATGCGCAGACTGACGCTGTAATCACATATCAGATCGTGATTGAGACTGTTATTGCCAATCACGAGAAGCCTTCGACCCTCCGCTTTAGTAGAGATGGAAAAGCGCGCATCCTCGGAAGCGGTGGGCAAGATCGAGGGAAGCAGCAGCAGAGCAGCTAGAAGGAGAAGCAGAGCAGCCAGAAGGAGAACCGAGTAGCGAGCCGGGATCAGCAGAACAGAGGCCATTTTGCAACCTGGTAAAAACGCAGAAGTGGCAGGCCACGCCTGCCTTACTGTTACAACATGTTAATTCTGCTCAAGTTTCAGGACCCTGGTAGCTCTAATTGAGAATAAACTCTTACGATTACACCATCTCGATAAAACTTAGGTTCCAGACACGCCAAACCTCTTTGGAGGGCGGCTAAGCACCCCCAGCTGGATAGGAGCATTCTCCAGAGAAGCCCAGGATGAGCTTGAAAATCACACTTAGAGAAAGCTCTGCGGATCCACGTCGATGGACACCCGCGTGTTTCCCCGGATCTTGGGGCAGCGGGCCATCCAACCCCGCAGATAGGCCTGGAGGTCCACCTCCCGCTCGGTTTTCACCAGGAGCCGGTAGCGGTAGCGGCCGCGGATGAGAGCCAGCGGCGCCTCGGCGGGGCCGAGCACGGTGACGCCGGGGGGCGGCTCGGCCACCTGCGCCATAGCACGGGCATGAGCCTCAGCCGCCTCGCGGTCGGCGGCCGAGACGATGAGGGAGGCCAAGCGCCCAAAGGGGGGCAGGCCCGCCATCTCGCGAACCCGGGTCTCCTCCTCGTAGAAGCGCTCCGCGTCGCCCGACACCAGGGCCGCGATCACGGGGTGGTCCGGCTGCCAGGTCTGGACCAGGGCTCGCCCGGGCTTCTCGAACCGCCCGGCCCGGCCCGTCACCTGCTGCAGCATCTGGAAGGTGCGCTCGGCGGCGCGCGGATCGCCGGAGGTGAGGCCGATATCGGCGTCGAGCACGCCCACCAGGGTCATCAGCGGGAAATTGTGGCCCTTGGCCACGAGCTGGGTGCCGATCACGATGTCGAACTCGCCCGCCGCGATGGCGGCGAGCTCCGCCCGCAGCCGCTCCGTGCCGCCGGGAAAGTCGCTGGACAGCACGATGCAGCGCTTGTCCGGGAACAGCGCCGCCGCCTCTTCGGCGATTCGCTCGACGCCGGGGCCGCAGGGCACCAGCGAATCGATGCTGCCGCATTCGACGCAGGCCTGCGGCGTGCGCTCCACATGGCCGCAATGGTGGCACACGAGGGAGCGCCGGAACCGGTGCTCCACGAGCCAGGAGGAGCAGTTCGGGCACTCGTAGCGATGGGCACAAGCCCGGCAGAGGGTCAGGGGCGCATAGCCGCGCCGGTTGAGGAAGAGCAGCGCCTGCTCGCCGCGGGCCACCGTGTCCTCCACCGACAGCACCAGGGTCGGCGACAGCCAGCGCCCTTTGGGGATCTCCTCCCGGCGCAGGTCCACGGCCCGGATCTTCGGCATGGAGCGCCCGCCGAATCGCTCAGGCAGCTTCACATGGCGGTAGCGCCCGCGCTCCACATTGACCCGGCTCTCGATGGACGGGGTCGCAGACGCAAGCAGCACCGGAGCGTGCTCGATCTTGCCGCGCACCACAGCCATGTCGCGGGCGTGATAATGCACCCCGTCCTCCTGCTTGTAGGCGGTCTCGTGCTCCTCATCGACGACGATGAGGCCGAGATCCGCATAGGGCAGGAACAGGGCCGAGCGGGCGCCGGCCACCACCTTCACCTCGCCGGACGCGATGCCCGCATAGAGCCGCTCGCGCCGGCGGCCCGTGACCCCCGAATGCCAGGTGGCGGGCTTCACGCCGAAGCGGGCGGCGAACCGGTCGAGGAACTGGGCCGTGAGCGCGATCTCCGGCATGAGGATCAGCGCCTGCCGCCCGGTGCGGACGGCCTCGGCCACGGCCTCGAAATACACCTCCGTCTTGCCAGAGCCCGTGACGCCCTCGAGCAGGATCACGGGGGGATGCTCCTCGCCCATGCTGGCCACGATCTCGTTTGCCGCGTCGCGCTGGCCGTCGGAGAGGCCGGTTTGGCCGAAGCCCGCATCCGGCATCTCGGCCACGGGCTCGGCCAGGAGAGCCACTGTCTCCAGCGTCCCTTCGTCGATGAGGCCGTCGATCACGCCGTTGCTGACCCCTGCCGCATGGGCCAGCTCGCTTTTGAGCCGAACGGCCCCGTCCTGGGCAACCTCGATCACCTTCTGCCGCGCCGGCGTCATGCGCTTGGGCAATGCGCCTGCGAGCTTCACGCCGACCCGGGCCACCTCCTGCCGATCCATGTCGGGAATCTTGAGACCCATGGCGAGCGCCGAGCCCTTGGGCGCAAGCGTATACCAGGCGATCCAGTCCAGGAACTTGCGCATCTTCGGCGACAGGTTCGGCGCGTCGATGACTCCCGTCACCTTCTTCAGGTTGCCGCCCTGCCCCTCCCGCATGCTCCAGACGACGCCCGCCACCTCACGATTGGCGAGCGGCACCTGCACCACGTCGCCCTCCTCGAGGGCGAGGCCGTCCGGCACGGCGTAGGAATAGGCCGTGTCCAGCGCCAGCGGGATGAGGACATCGGCGATCTTGGCGACCATCAGGAAACAGACATGAACAAAGACAGCATGAACATAACGCTTAGACCCGATTTTCCCTCTCGAACGCAAGCATGGTCCAGCTCACGTCCCTGCGGCCAAGCATATCGGCGAATTCATATCTTCGCAGGAGCTTTAGCCCAACATCCTGCGCCTGTGCCACCAGAGGATCGATGAGCACTTCGAACATCCGTCTACCGGCAGGCACCGGTCCTTTCCGGACCGTCATGAAGATCCTGCCCCGGACAGCCAGCAACCGCGCGATCCGGGACAAGGCACGGTTTCGCTCGCTCTCGTCGAGGTGCATCCACACGGCCGTCATGAGAATGAGGTCGAACCGTTCGCCGCTGGCGTGAACCTGCGGCAGGTCAGGCAGGGAATCGTCGATCCAGACGATATTCGGATCAGGATGAAGACGCTGGGCATGGGCTCGCAGCTCGGCGGTCGGCTCAACGGCATGAACCCGAAAGCCGCGTCGCGCCAGGGCAGCCGCATCGCGGCCTGTGCCGGCGCCCACATCCATGGCCTTGCCGCCCTCCGGCAGCAGCTCGATCAGAGGCCGGTAGAGATCGTCGAAAATCACGCTCTCGTACGACTCGACGAGATCATCGGCCTGCTCGGCGTAACCCGCCGTTCCCGGAACGCTGCCCTTGCCCTGGCTCATCCTGCTTCTCCGCTTGCTCTTTCATGTCCTGAATATCGTCTCATCGCCTTGCAAGCCACAGTTCACAATTTGGCAACGCCGTGCGCCGATAGTGGATCTGTGGCAGATGCAAAGACTCCATCCTCGATCTTGGATCTCGTTCTTCCCGGCGCGGACGACACGCGCCGGGAGGCGAAGGCATGGCTCGCCTCGCTCGCCAAGGAGCGGCGGCTGTCGGCCAAGACGGTGGAGGCCTATGCGCGGGACCTGCGCCAATTCCTGGCCTTTCTGACGAACCATCTCGGGGAGCCGCCGAGCGTCAAAGGGATCCTGGATCTGAAGCCCATGGACATCCGCGCGTTCCTGGCAGCGCGGCGCATGGATTCGGTGGGAAGCCGCTCCCTCATGCGCCAGCTTGCGGCGCTTCGCTCCTTCGCCCGTCACCTGGAGCGGGAGGGGCATGGCACGGCTTCCGCCTTTGCGGCGATTCGCACCCCCAAGGTGGACAGGAACCTGCCGCGTCCGCTGTCCGCCTCCTCGGCCGTCGCGGTGACGGATGCGGAAACGAGGGCGTCGGAGAACCGCAAGCCCTGGATCCTGGCCCGGGACGCCGCCGTGCTGTCGCTGCTCTATGGGGCGGGCCTGCGCATTTCCGAAGCGCTCGGCCTGCAGCGGCGGGATGCGCCCATCAACGGGCTCGACACGATCACCGTGACCGGCAAGGGCGGCAAGATGCGCAGCGTGCCGGTGATCCCGGCAGCCCAACGGGCTGTGGAGGAGTATCTGGCGCTCTGCCCCTATGCGATCCCGCCGGAGGGCCCGCTCTTCGTCGGCGCCCGCGGCGGACCGCTCTCGCCCCGCATCATCCAGCTCGCGGTCGAGGAACTGCGCGGGGCGCTTGGCCTGCCCGACAGCGCCACCCCCCATGCCCTGCGCCATTCCTTCGCCACCCATCTGCTCGCCCGGGGCGGCGACCTGCGGGGCATCCAGGAACTTCTGGGCCACGCCTCGCTTTCGACCACGCAGCTCTACACCAAGGTGGACGCGGCCCGGTTGATGGATGCGTTCAACGCGGCGCATCCACGGGCGCGGGTCAAGTAAAGCGTCAGGCATCATCCTGGACGGCGGAGCCGATCCGTGATCGCGTACAGGATAAAGCGCTGCTGCCTCGACGGTGTCATTCCCGCGCAGGCGGGATCCAGAACCACGACGGTCGGAGGAAATGCGCGGCGGCATGCGCTGCTCTTGCTCTGCACCGTCCGCGGGTATGGATCCCCTTCCCTCGCTTCGCTCGCCGGGGATGACTGCGTGGTGCTCCCTGCCGTGTCATTGTCGGCCGCAGCGTCAGCGGAGGGGAAGGGGATCCACTCACACGCTCAGCGCCATGGATCCCTGTCCCGGCCCTCACGGACCGCCGGGATGACACCTGCCGTTGTTTATTCCGCCGCCACCGGCTGAGCCAGCAGCTGCCGCGCCGCGGGTCCGATGTCGCCCTTGGTCCAGTGCGGACGGCAAACCGAAACGTAGCGGCCCTCGCCGCCGATCTCGACCACCGGACCCGAGCGCACAGCCTCGCCGTTGCGGTCGTATTTCAGGATCATCGTGGCCTTGCGGCCGCAATGGCAGAGCTGCTTGATCTCCTGAAAATCCTGCGCCAGCGCCATCATGGCGATGATCGCGTCGCTGAACAGGGTGCCGTAGACGTTGTTCTTGAGCCCATAGGCCATCACGGGCACGTTCAGCTCGTCGACGATCCAGGCGAGCTGGCGGACCTGATCGGCGGTCATGAACTGGACTTCATCGACCAGCACCACCGTGACCGGCTTCTTCGCATGCTCGGCCGCCACGATGGCGCCGATGTCGTCGATCTTCCGCAAGGGGATCGCATCGGCCTCGAGGCCGATGCGGGATTTCACCTTGCCCACGCCGAAACGGTCGTCGATCAGGCTCGTGAACAGCAGCACGTTGCCGCCGTTCTCGATGTAGTTGTAGCGAACCTGCAGGAGATGGGTTGTCTTGCCTGCGTTCATCACAGAGTAGATGAAGTGGAGCTTTGCCATCTCACCATCTTACATGTGAATGGCGCGCTTCTCCACTGCGAGTGCTGCTTCCTTCACAGCCTCCGCGAGCGTCGGGTGCGCATGGCAGGTGCGGGCCATGTCCTCGGAGGAGGCGCCGAACTCCATGGCGATGGCCGCCTCGTGGATGAGGTTGCCGGCTTCCGGGCCGACGATATGGACGCCGAGCACCTTGTCGGTCGAGGCATCGGCCAGGATCTTCACGAAGCCGTCCGTGGTGCGGTTCACCTTGGCGCGGCCGTTGGCCGTGAACGGGAACTTGCCCGCGTTGTAGGCGATGCCCGCAGCCTTCAACTCCTCCTCGGTCTTGCCCACGGAGGCGACCTCCGGGAAGGTGTAGACCACGCTCGGGATCACGTCGTAGTTCACGTGGCCCGCCTTGCCGGCGATGATCTCGGCCACCGCTACACCCTCGTCCTCGGCCTTGTGGGCCAGCATGGGGCCGGCAATCACGTCGCCGATGGCGTAGATGCCGGTGATGTTGGTGGAGAAATGCGCGTCCGTCTGGATGCGGCCGCGGTTGTCGAGCTGGACGCCCACATGGTCGAGGCCGAGACCCTGCGTGTAAGGCACGCGGCCGATGGCGACCAGCACCACGTCGGCTTCGATGGTCTCGGGCGTCCCACCGGCGGCAGGCTCGACGGTCAGCGTCGCGCCGTTGGCGGTTCTCTCGACGCCCGTCACCTTGGAGCCGAGCTTGAACTGGAAGCCCTGCTTGCCCAGGATGCGCTGGAAGTTCTTGGCGACCTCGCCGTCCATGCCAGGCAGGATGCGGTCGAGATATTCCACCACGGTGACCTCCGCGCCCAGGCGCCGCCACACGGAGCCGAGCTCCAGGCCGATGACGCCGGCGCCGATCACCACGAGGCGCTTCGGCACGCTCTCCAGCTCCAGCGCTCCGGTGGAGGACACGATCACCTTCTCGTCGATCTCGATGCCGGGCAGGCGCGTCACGTCGGAGCCGGTGGCGATGACGATGTTCTTCGTCTCCAGCATCTGGTTCGAGCCGTCCTCGCCGGTCACCTCGACCTGGCCCACGGCGGCGATGCGAGCATGGCCGATGAAGGCGTCGATCTTGTTCTTCTTGAGCAGGAACTCGACACCCTTGGTGTTGCCCTCGACGCCCTCCTGCTTGAAGGACAGCATCTTCGCGAGATCGAGCGTCGGCGCGCTGACGCCGATGCCCATGTCGGCGAAGTGCTGCGCATCCTGGAACATGTGCGAGGCATGCAGCAGGGCCTTGGACGGAATGCAGCCGATGTTCAGGCAGGTGCCGCCATGGGTCTTGCGCTTTTCGACGACGGCGGTCTTCAGGCCGAGTTGGGCTGCCCGGATGGCGGCCACGTAGCCGCCGGGGCCGGTGCCGATGACGATGAGATCGTAGGACATTGATTGAACCCTCGCTTCGTCATCACCGGCCTTGTGCCGGTGATCCCGATGCGGTGAAGCACGATGCCTCTCCGATCGAGATGGCCGGCACAAGGCCGGCCATGACAGGAATGATGAAAACTTACAGATCGAGCACGAGACGCGCCGGATCCTCCAGCGCCTCCTTGACCCGCACCAGGAAGGTCACGGCTTCCTTGCCGTCGACGATGCGGTGATCGTAGGACAGCGCGAGATACATCATCGGGCGCACCACCACCTGGCCGTTGCGCACGACCGGACGGTCCTCGATGCGGTGCATGCCGAGAATGCCCGATTGCGGCGCGTTGAGGATCGGCGTGGACATGAGCGAGCCGTAGATGCCGCCGTTGGTGATGGTGAAGGTGCCGCCCTGCATCTCGTCGATGGAAAGCTTGCCGTCACGGGCACGGCGGCCGAAATCGGAAATGCTCTTCTCGATGCCGGCTACCGACAGCAGGTCCGCGTTGCGCACCACGGGAACCACGAGGCCCTTCTCGGTGCCGACCGCGATGCCGATGTGGTAGTAGTTCTTGTAGACGAGGTCTCCGCCGTCGATCTCGGCGTTCACCGCCGGGACGTCGCGCAAGGCCTGGATCACCGCCTTGGTGAAGAAGCCCATGAAGCCGAGCTTGGTGCCGTGCTTCTTCTCGAACACGTCCTTGTACTGACTGCGCAACTGCATCACGGCGCTCATGTCCACGTCGTTGAACGTGGTCAGCATGGCGGCGGTGTTCTGGGCGTCCTTGAGGCGGCGCGCGATGGTCTGGCGCAGCTTGGTCATCTTCACGCGCTCTTCGCGCTCGGCATCGACCGGAGCGGACGGGGCCCGCATCTGGACCGGGGCGCTCGGCGCAGCAGCCTGGGCGCCGCCCGTGGCGATGGCCGCAAGCATGTCGCCCTTGGTCACGCGGCCGTCCTTGCCGGAGCCTGTCACGTTGGCGGGGCTCACGCCGCTCTCGGCAGCCAAGCGGCTGACGGCAGGTCCATTGTCACGGGAGGCTGCAGCAGCAGGAGCCGCGGCAGGCGCAGGCGCCGCTGCGGGAGCCGGTGCCGGTGCAGCCTTCGGAGCTTCGGCCTTGGGAGCAGGTGCGGCAGCCGACGCAGCGCCGTTGCCTTCGACGATTGAGCCGAGCACCGCGCCGGGGCTCACCGTCTCGCCGTCCTTGGCGACGATGTCGCCCAGCGTGCCGCTCGCCGGAGCGTTGACCTCGAGGGTCACCTTATCGGTTTCGAGCTCCAGCACGGGCTCGTCGGCCTTAACCGGGTCGCCGGGCTTCTTGAACCAGCGGCCGATGGTGGCCTCTGAAACGGATTCGCCAAGGGTGGGTACGCGGATTTCGGTTGCCATGATCGTCTTTTGGTCTTTGCGGGGCTCGGACGAGCCCCTCGGAATCGGGTGAGAGCTCTCGCGGTGTTACCCCGCGAAAGCCTCGTCGAGGAATGCCTGCAATTGGGCCATGTGCTTGGACATGAGGCCGGTGGCGGTGGCGGCAGAAGCGGGGCGGCCCACATAACGGGGACGATCCACCTTGGAGCCTGCCGTCTTGAGCACCCATTCGAGGTAAGGCTCGACGAAGCCCCAGGAGCCCATGTTCTTGGGTTCTTCCTGGCACCACACCACATCGGCCTTCTTGAAGCGGGAGATCTCGGCCGCCAACGACTTCGCCGGGAACGGATAGAGCTGCTCGACGCGCAGCAGGTACACGTCGTCGATGCCCCGCTTCTCGCGCTCCTCCAGCAGGTCGTAATAGACCTTGCCGGTGCAGATCACCACGCGCCGGATCTTGTCGTCCTTTACCAGCTTGACCACGTCGCGCCCGAGCTGCGCATCGTCCTGCAGAACCCGGTGGAAGTACGTGCCTTCCGAGATGTCACTGAGCGAGGACGTGCAGCGCTTGTGGCGCAGCAGGCTCTTCGGCGTCATCAGGATCAGCGGCTTGCGGAAGTCGCGCTTGAGCTGACGGCGCAGGATGTGGAAGTAGTTCGACGGGGTCGAGCAGTATCCCACCTGCATGTTGTCCTCGGCGCACATCTGCAGCCAACGCTCAAGCCGGGCCGAGGAATGCTCCGGTCCCTGGCCCTCGTAGCCGTGCGGCAACAGGCAGACGAGGCCCGACATGCGCAGCCACTTGCGCTCGCCCGACGAGATGAACTGGTCGAACACAACTTGAGCGCCGTTGGCGAAGTCGCCGAACTGGGCTTCCCACAGGGTCAGCGCGTTCGGCTCGGACAAGGTGTAGCCGTACTCGAAGCCGAGCACCGCCTCCTCCGAGAGCATCGAGTTGATGACCTCGTAGCGGGCCTGGTTCTCGGCAATGTGGTTGAGGTTGGTGTAACGCTCCTCGTTCTCCTGGTCGGTGAGAACCGAGTGGCGCTGCGAGAAGGTGCCGCGTTCCACGTCCTGGCCGGACAGGCGCACCCGGTGGCCCTCCAGCAGGAGCGAGCCGAAGGCCAAAGCCTCGGCCATGGCCCAGTCGAAGCCTTCGCCGGTTTCCAGCATCTTCTTGCGGTTGTCGAGGAAGCGCTGGATCGTGCGGTGGAGGTGGAAGCCCTCGGGAATCGAGGTGAGCGCCTTGCCGATCTGCTGCAGGGTCTCGACCGCGACGCCGGTCTGCCCGCGGCGCGGATCGTCCTGATCCTCGCGCACGGCCTTCATGCCCGACCAGCGGCCGTCGAGCCAGTCGGCCTTATTGGGCTTGTAGTTCGAAGCGATGTCGAACTCGGCATCGAGCTTGGAGCGCCAGCTCGACTTCATCTCGTCGACCTCGGCCTCGGTGACGATGCCCTCGGCGATCAGCTTCTTGGAGTAGAGCTCCACGATGGCCGGATGCGACCGGATCTTGCGGTACATGAGCGGCTGGGTGAACGACGGCTCGTCGCCCTCGTTGTGGCCGAAGCGGCGGTAGCAGAACATGTCGATGACGACAGGCTTCTGGAAGCGCTGGCGGTACTCGGCCGAAACTTTCGCCGCGAACACCACGGCCTCCGGATCGTCGCCGTTCACGTGGAAGATCGGCGCCTCCACCATCTTGGCCACGTCCGACGGATAGGGCGAGGAGCGCGAGAAGCGCGGATCGGTGGTGAAGCCGATCTGGTTGTTGATGATGAAGTGGATCGAGCCGCCGGTGCGGTGACCGCGCAGGCCGGACAGGCCGAGGCACTCCGCCACCACGCCCTGGCCCGCGAAGGCCGCGTCGCCGTGGATGAGGAGCGGCATGACGGCCACGCGGTTCTCCGGCGTGCAGCCGTGCTGGTCCTGCTTGGCGCGCACCTTGCCGAGCACCACGGGATCGACGATCTCCAGGTGCGACGGGTTGGCGGTGAGCGACAAGTGGACGTTGTTGCCGTCGAAGGTGCGATCCGAGGACGCGCCGAGATGGTACTTCACGTCGCCCGAGCCCTCCACGTCGTCGGGGGCGAAGGAGCCGCCCTTGAACTCGTGGAACAGGGCGCGATGCGGCTTGCCCATCACCTGGGTGAGCACGTTGAGGCGGCCGCGATGGGCCATGCCGAGCACGATTTCCTTCACGCCCAGATTGCCGCCGCGCTTGATGATCTGCTCGAGCGCCGGAATGAGCGACTCGCCGCCATCGAGGCCGAAGCGCTTGGTGCCGGTGTAGCGGACATCCAGGAACTTCTCGAAGCCTTCCGCCTCGACGAGCTTGTTGAGGATGGCGATCTTGCCTTCCTTGGTGAAGGTGATTTCCTTGTCCGGCCCCTCGATGCGCTCCTGGATCCAGGCCTTCTCGGCCGGATCGGAGATGTGCATGAACTCGACGCCCAGCGTCTGGCAGTAGGTGCGCTCCAGGAGCGTGACGATCTCGCGGACCGTTCCGAATTCCAGGCCGAGCACATTGTCGAGGAAGATCTTGCGGTCCCAGTCGGCTTCCGTGAAGCCGTAATGCGACGGGTGCAGTTCCTGGTCGCTCGGACGCGGGTTGATGTCGAGGGGATCGAGCTTGGCGTGCAGGTGGCCGCGCACGCGATAGGCGCGGATCAGCATGATGGCGCGCACGGAATCGCGGGTCGCCTGCTGCACGTCGGCCTGGCTGATCTCGGCGCCCTTGGCTTGGGCCTTCGCCTTGATCTTGTCGCCCACCGCCTTCTCGACCTGGGCCCAGTTGCCGTCGAGCGCAGAGACGAGATCGCCGTTGGCGTGGATCGGCCAGTTCGGCTTTTCCCAGGACGGTCCGTTGGCGGCCTTCTCGACAGCCTGCTTGTCGTCCTTCAAGGCGCCGAAGAAAGCCTGCCACTCGGCGTCGACCGAGGAGGGATCCTTTTCATAACGGGCATGAAGATCCTCGATATAGGACGCGTTGGCCCCATAGAGGAAAGCGGTGTTCAGAAAGTTTTCGTTGGCGTCCTGGCGTGCCATGGCAATACTCAATCCAAATGCAGGATAGGCCGCCCCAGGTTCGGGGCGACCTCTCGTCGGTTACTTGCCCTTGAGGACCTCGACCAAGGTCTTTCCAAGGCGCGCCGGCGACGGCGACACGCGGATGCCCGCGGCCTCCATGGCGGCGATCTTGTCTTCCGCGCCGCCCTTGCCGCCGGAGATGATCGCGCCGGCATGGCCCATGCGGCGTCCGGGAGGAGCCGTGCGGCCGGCGATGAAGCCGACCATCGGCTTCTTGCGGCCCTTCTTGGCCTCGCGGGCGATGAACTCGGCCGCCTCTTCCTCGGCCGAGCCGCCGATCTCACCGATCATGACGATGGACTCGGTCTTCGGGTCGGACAGGAACATGTCGAGCATCTCGATGAACTCGGTGCCCTTCACCGGGTCGCCGCCGATGCCCACCGCCGTGGTCTGGCCGAGGCCCTCGTTGGTGGTCTGGAACACGGCCTCGTAGGTGAGCGTGCCGGAGCGCGACACGATGCCCACCGAGCCGGGCTTGAAGATGTTGGCCGGCATGATGCCGATCTTCGACTCGCCCGCCGTCACGATGCCCGGGCAGTTGGGGCCGATGAGGCGCGACTTGGAGCCCTGGAGCGAGCGCTTTACGCGCACCATGTCCTGCACCGGAATGCCCTCCGTGATGCAGACGATGAGCGGGATCTCGGCCGCGATGGCCTCGCAAATGGCATCGGCCGCGCCCGGAGGCGGCACGTAGACCACCGAGGCGTCGGCGCCGGTGGCCTCGCGGGCTTCCATGACCGTGTCGAACACGGGCAGGTTCAGGTGCGTAGAGCCGCCTTTGCCGGGCGAGGTGCCGCCGACCATCTTGGTGCCGTAGGCGATGGCCTGCTCGGAGTGAAAGGTCCCGTTCTTGCCGGTGAAGCCCTGGCAGATGACCTTGGTGTTCTTGTCGATGAGAATGGACATCAGCCTGAACCTTACTTTCCGCCGCGCACGGCGTTGACGATCTTCTGGGCGGCGTCGTCGAGGTCGTCCGCCGGGATCACGTTGAGGCCGGACTCGCGGATGATCTGCTTGCCCTCTTCCACGTTGGTGCCCTCGAGGCGCACTACCAGCGGAACCTGCAGGCCCACCGTCTTCACCGCAGCGATCACGCCGCGGGCGATCACGTCGCACTTCATGATGCCGCCGAAGATGTTGACCAGGATGCCCTTCACGTTAGGGTCAGCCGTGATGATCTTGAACGCCGCCGTCACCTTTTCCTCGGAGGCGCCGCCGCCGACATCGAGGAAGTTCGCTGGCTCTTCGCCGTAGAGCTTGATGATGTCGAGCGTCGCCATGGCAAGGCCCGCGCCGTTGACCATGCAGCCGATGGTGCCGTCCAGCGCGATGTAGGCGAGATCGTACTTGGAGGCCTCGATTTCCTTGTCGTCTTCTTCCGTGATGTCGCGCAGCTGCACCACGTCGGCGTGACGGTAGAGGGCATTGCCGTCGAAGGAGATCTTGGCGTCGAGGCACTTGAGGTGCCCGTCCTTGGTGACGATGAGCGGGTTGATCTCCAGCATCTCCATGTCCTTCGCCGTGAAGGCTTTATAGAGCTTGGCGACCACGTCCTCGGCTTCCTTGGCGAGCGGACCTTTGAGGCCCAGCGCCTTGGCGACGGTGCGGCCGTGGTGCGGCATCACGCCGGTCGCGGGATCGACCGAGAAGGTGAGGATCTTCTCGGGGGTGTCGTGAGCCACCTGCTCGATATCCATGCCGCCTTCCGTCGAGACGACGAAGGCCACCTGGCCCGTGGCGCGGTCGACCAGCATGGAGAGGTAGAACTCGCTCTCGATGTCTGAGCCGTCCTCGATATAGAGACGGTTGACCTGCTTGCCGGCCTCGCCGGTCTGGATCGTCACCAGGGTCTTGCCGAGCATTTCTTTCGCGAATTGCTTCACCTCGTCAACCGACTTGGCAAGGCGCACGCCGCCCTTCTCGCCGGCTTCCGATTCCTTGAACTTGCCCTTGCCGCGGCCGCCCGCATGGATCTGGGACTTCACGACCCAGAGCGGGCCTCCGAGTTCCTTGGCGGCGGCCTCGGCCTCGTCGGCGGAGAAGATGGCGACGCCGCGGGAGACCGGCAGACCGAACTCCTTCAGAACGGCTTTGCCTTGATATTCATGGATGTTCATTCGTTTCTCTCCGCAGCAGCGGTTGAAAGGCGAGAAGGCCGGGACATGCCCGGCCTAGCGTCTTTTGATGTTTAGGCCAGGGCCGGGTTGATCTGCTTGCAGGCGTCGACGAGGCCCTGCACCGAGGCGACGGACTTCTCGAACATGCCCTTCTCGTCGGCGGAGAACGCGACCTCGACGATGCGCTCGACGCCGTTCTCGCCGATCACGATCGGAACGCCCACGAACATGTCGTTTACGCCGTACTGACCCGAGAGATAGGCCGCACAGGGCAGGACGCGCTTCTTGTCCTTGAGGTAGCTCTCGGCCATGGCGATGGCCGACGCCGCCGGCGCGTAGAAGGCAGAGCCGGTCTTGAGCAGGTTCACGATCTCGCCGCCGCCTTTGCGGGTGCGCTCGACCATGGCGTCGAGCTTCTCCTGGGTGGTCCAGCCCATCTTCACGAGATCGGGCAGCGGGACGCCGGCCACCGTGGAGTAGCGCACCAGCGGCACCATGTCGTCGCCGTGGCCGCCGAGCACGAAGGCGGTCACGTCCTCGACCGACACGTTGAACTCCTCGGCCAGGAAGTGGCGGAAGCGGGCCGAGTCCAGCACGCCGGCCATGCCGACGATCTTTTCAGGGGGAAGGCCGGAGAACTTCTGCAGCGCCCACACCATGGCGTCGAGCGGGTTGGTGATGCAGATCACGAAGGCGTTCGGGGCATATTGCTTGATGCCGTTGCCGACAGCTTCCATGACCTTCAGGTTGATGCCGATGAGGTCGTCGCGGCTCATGCCGGGCTTGCGCGGCACGCCGGCGGTGACGATGATCACGTCGGCGCCTGCAATATCGGCGTAATCGTTCGCGCCCTTGTACTTGGCGTCGAACCCGTCGACCGGCGCGGATTCGGCGATGTCGAGACCTTTGCCCTGGGGGATGCCTTCTGCGATGTCGAAGAGAACGACGTCGCCGAGTTCCTTCAAGCCTACGAGATGGGCGAGCGTACCGCCGATCTGGCCTGCACCGATGAGCGCGATCTTTTTCCGGGCCATGGTCTGTCCTTGGGTTTTGAGAAGGCAAAAGCCTTTTATAAGGTGGCGCTGTTTGACATGAGAGATGGGGTAGCTTCAAGCCAGCAAAAGGTTAACAGGCAAGGCTTTGCGGCTGCGACCCAGACAGAACAAGCTTATCCTTAAGGATTTCCTTCACGGCTCCAACAACTTAGCCGAACGGCCATGTTCCTCAATTTCATGTTACAATTTTGGGAATTTGTAATTTGCCCTATACGCTGCCGTTGCCCAGCGCCCGCAGAATGACCCGGATCATGGTGGCGAGGCGCTGGTCCAGCACGTCCTGGGGCACGTCGGCATCCAGGCGGACGGTGAGCGGATTGATGAAGCGGTAGACTGCATCGCTGATGAAGGCGATGGCCCTTTCCCGGTCCCGGGGCTCGAACTTGCCTGTGGCGATGCCCTCGTCCAGCACCCTCTCGATCAGCTTGCGCATCCGCGACCGGTGCTTGCGGATAAGGGGCCGGGCGGTTTCGGTGGCCATGCAATAAACGTCGAAGAGATGCCGGTTGTCGTGCAGGAGCTCCCGGTGAGCGCCGGCCCAGGCCTGGATCAGGCGCTCGAGCTTGTCGTCGGCAGGATCGGGGGAGTCCGCGATGTCGGCGATGGTCGCCTCCATGCCCCGCAGCCACTGCCCGGCAACCGCATCGATAAGGGCGGCCTTGTTGGCGAAGTAGCGGTAGACATTGGCATGGGTCATGCCCGCCGCATCGGCGATGCCCACGACCGTGATCTGCTTCGGCCCAACCTCTCTCAGCTGGTCGGCCGCGATGGCGAGAAGCCGGGTGTCGGCCGGAGCGGCCTCGGCGATCCGGAAGGAGCCGCCGCTGGGCCGCCTCATGTTTCGGCAAGCCCGGTCGAATGCCCCCGGTCGGCGGAGTCGGCCCGGCCATGGGGCAGGGAGAGGTATCCTTGAGAGCGCATCTCGATCAGCCGCGACACGGTGCGGTCGAACTCGAAGGCCTCCCGGCCGGAATCCGCCTGATAGAGTTCCGGCGCCTCGGTCTCGGCAGAGGCCAGCAGCTTCACATGGGCGTCGTAGAAGGCATCGATCAGCATGATGAAGCGCTTCGCCTCGTTGCGGAGCTCCACGGTCATCGCCGGAATGTTCTCCAGGATGACCGTGTGGAAGTGTTCGGCGACCGCCAGATAGTCGGCGGCCCCCAGGGGCTTGGAGCACAGATCCTCGAAGGAGAACCGCGCCACGCCGCCGGCCGCCTGCGGCACCTCCACCGGGTGGCCCTTGACGGTCAGGGTGAGTGGCTTGCCCTGGTCGCGCCCTGTGAGGCTCCTGAAGGCCCGGCTCAGGGCCGCGTGGGAGTCCTCATCGGCCGGCGTGTAGAACACCGGGCTGCCGGCAAGCTTCTCCAGCCGGAAGTCGGTGCGGGCGTCGAGCTTCGCCACCGACATCCGCTCCTGCAGCAGGCCGATGAAGGGCAGGAACAGCGAACGGTTGAGCCCGCCCTCGTAGAGCCGGTCCGGCTCCACATTGGAGGTGGCGACCACCACGACGCCGTGAGCGAAGAGGGCCGTGAACAGGCGGCCGAGGATCATGGCGTCGGCGATGTCCGTAACGGTGAACTCGTCGAAGCAGAGCACCCAGGCTTCCTCGGCCAGGGCCTCGGCCACGGGCCCGATGGGATCGTCGCCGAAGACCTCGCCGTTTTTCAGCCTCTGCCGGTAGGCGTGGATGCGCTCATGCACGTCCGCCATGAAGGCGTGGAAATGGACCCGGCGCTTTCGCCTGACGGGCAGCGCCTCGTAGAACAGGTCCATGAGCATGGTCTTGCCGCGCCCGACCGAGCCCCAGACATATAGCCCCTTGGGCGGCGCCGGGCTCTTCTTGCCGAAGAGCCAGCCGAGCGCGCTGGGCTTGCGGGCCAGGCGATAGGAGCCGAGAGCCTCCGCCAGCCCTTCGAGCCGCTTGAGCAGCGCCACCTGCGCCGGGTCGCGCTCGATGGCGCCGGCCTTGACCAGGGCGCCGTAGCGGGACGTGATGGATTGGGGCGAGGAAAATGAGGTGTCGTTCACGGCTCAATCGATACCTTCCTCAAGGGTCCAGCGCAAACGTCTTCAGGCCGCTTTCGCGGAAAGCCTTCCGTTCCCAGGGGCCGGCCCCTCGAAAGCCCCGCGCTGCTTTTGCCCTTCCCCTCGTGGGGAGGGTGCAAGAGAGGTGCGACCGGGTGAGACCTTCACATCATGGCTGGCCTTGTGCCGGCCATCCCGATCCGGAGAGGCGCGGTGCTCCACATCGTCATCATCACCGGCTCCGTGCCGGTGATGATGACGGAGGGTGCAATGACGCGCAGCGCTTCGGCTTTTCACCCCACCCTCGACCCCGCGAGGAGGACAGACGCCATCAGCGAGCGAGCGTCAGCGGGGCTCCGGACTTGGCCAGCACGCCGCTGAGCGACGCGGAGGAGCCGCGCAGGCGCGCAGCCACGGCGCCACCGGTCTGGTAGAGATAGACCTCGCCGTCGCGGTAATCCCAGGCATTGACCTTCGACAGATCCTGGTTGGAGCAGCCGGAGGCCGAGGCCCGGTAGAGGTCGAGCGCGGGGGAGCTCGAGAGCTGGATGCGGCAGCTCCCGCCGGAGGTCTGGGCGCTCCAGTTGCCAACCATGGCGGTACGGCTCGAGGGAGCGGGCGCCGGCGCGGGGGCCGCCACGGTCGGCGGCGGAGGCGCGGGCGGCAGGCCGGCGACGTCCGCGCCGGGCGCCGGAGCCATGGGATCGCCTGCCAAAGGCGCGCCCGCGATGGGCGGCAAGGGAGCCGCCTCGATGGCCCCCGACGGCACGGCCTCGACCGGTGCCGGCTCCACCACCGGAGCAGCCGCAGCACCCCGGACGGGACCGCCGCCCAGACGGGTCGAGGTGCAGGCGCCGAGCGCCAGAGCGGAGCACATCACCGCGGTGGTGAGCCAGATGGAGTTCGTCATCGTGGTCCTCTCATGCGTTGCCGTCCTCTTGGGCCGGCATTCTACGCAGTCTAACGCTACCGGAAGGAATATGAACCTAGGTCAACATCGTTCTGGCTTCGAGATATGGGATCGCGCGGCGCAAAAAAAGGCGCTCGCGGCGCCTTTTCATGGAGATGTTGCAAGGAGGCGTCACCGGCGGGATCAGACCGCCCGCGCGATCATCATCTTCTTGACCTCGGCGATGGCCTTGGCCGGGTTCAGCCCCTTGGGGCAGGTGTTGGCGCAGTTCATGATCGTGTGGCAGCGGTAGAGCCGGAACGGGTCGTGCAGGTTGTCCAGGCGCTCGCCGGTGGCCTCGTCGCGGCTGTCGATGAGCCAGCGATAGGCCTGAAGCAGGGCTGCGGGTCCTAGGAACCGGTCGCCATTCCACCAGTAGCTCGGGCACGAGGTGGTGCAGCAGGCGCAGAGAATGCACTCGTAGAGCCCGTCGAGCTTGGAGCGCTCCTCCGGCGTCTGGCGCCACTCGGTCTCGGGCTCCGCCGTCTGCGTCTGGAGCCAGGGCTCGATGGCTGCGTGCTGGGCGAAGAAGCTGGTGAGATCGGGCACCAGATCCTTGAGCACCGGCATGTGCGGCAGCGGATAGATCTTGATGGTGTCGCTGTCGCAATCATCGATGCCCAGCGTGCAGGCCAGCGTGTTCTTGCCCATGATGTTCATGGAGCAGGACCCGCAGATGCCCTCGCGGCAGGAGCGGCGGAAGACCAGCGTTGAGTCGACGTTGTTCTTGATCCACAAAAGCGCGTCGAGAACCATCGGGCCGCAATCGTCCCGGTCGACGTAGAAGGTGTCGATGCGCGGGTTCTGCCCGTCGTCCGGGTTCCAGCGGTAGATGCGGAACGCCTGAAGGTTCGCCCCCTCGGCCGGCTTCGGCCAGGTCTTGCCTTCGGTGTACTGGGAATTCTTGGGAAGCGTGAACTGGGCCATGGGCGACTTCTCACTAATCCTTCAAATCACTCACGCGCGGATCGCGTCGAGATCCGACAGGTGGGTGTCATAAACTTCAACGGACTGATCGCCTGTCAGGAAGCCTGTGGCGATAATCTTCGAAACCGTGTCGCGATAGGCGGACGATGCGTCGAGTGCCGCAATGGCGTCGTCATTCTCCCAAAGGGTGATGACGATCCGATCCGGGCCGTCGCCCCCCATCATCACACCCCGATAACCAGCTTGGGACTGGAACATCGGCAGCGAGATCTCGCGGGCGAACCGTTCGTATTCCGCGAACCGTCCTTGAACGACTTGGGTACGCCAGATGCGGCACTTCATGCGCGTCTTCAACCCGATCAGTACACGCGAGCCTTCGGCTCGATGTACTGGATCTCGTTCGACATGGTGTAGGTGTGCACCGGCCGGTAATCGAGGGTCACCTTGTGGGAGGTGTCGTCGAGCCAGGCGAGCGTGTGCTTCATCCAATTCTTGTCGTCGCGGTCCGAGAAGTCCTCGCGGGCGTGCGCGCCGCGGGATTCCTGGCGGTTGGCCGCGCCTTCCATGGTCACCACGGCCTGACCGATCAGGTTGTCGAACTCCAGGGTCTCCAGGAGGTCGGTGTTCCAGATCAGCGAGCGGTCCGTGACCTTGATGTCGGCGGCGGCAGACCAGACCTGGTGGATGAGCTGCTTGCCCTCCTCCAGCACCTCGCCGGTGCGGAACACCGCGCAGTTGTTCTGCATGGTCTTCTGCATCTGGAGGCGCAGCTCCGCGGTCGAGGTGGAGCCGTTGGCGTAGCGGAACTTGTCGAGGCGCGAGAGCGCGAGCTCATCGGCCGACTTCGGCAGCTCGGCATGCCTGGCGTTGGGCTCGAGGATCTCGGCGCAGCGCAGCCCGGCCGCGCGGCCGAACACCACGAGGTCGATGAGCGAGTTGGAGCCGAGACGGTTCGCGCCGTGCACGGACACGCAGGCGGCTTCGCCCAGCGCCATCAGGCCCGGCACCACCGTGTCCGGGTTGCCGTTCTTCAGGGTCAGCACCTCGCCGTGATAGTTCGTCGGGATGCCGCCCATGTTGTAGTGCACGGTCGGCAGGACCGGGATCGGCTCCTTGGTCACGTCCACGCCCGCGAAGATCTTGGCGCTTTCCGAGATGCCGGGCAGGCGCTCGTGCAGGATCTTCGGGTCGAGATGGTCGAGGTGCAGGTAGATGTGGTCCTTGTTCTTGCCCACGCCGCGGCCGGCGCGGATCTCCATGGTCATGGCGCGGGAGACCACGTCACGGGACGCGAGGTCCTTGGCGGAAGGCGCATAGCGCTCCATGAAGCGCTCGCCTTCCGAGTTCGTGAGGTACCCGCCCTCGCCGCGCGCCCCCTCGGTGATGAGGCAGCCCGCGCCGTAGATGCCGGTGGGGTGGAACTGCACGAACTCCATGTCCTGCAGCGGCAGGCCTGCGCGCAGCACCATGGCGTTGCCGTCGCCCGTGCACGTATGCGCGGAGGTGGCCGAGAAATAGGCGCGCCCGTAGCCGCCGGTGGCCAGGATCGTCATGTGGGCGCGGAAGCGGTGGATCTCGCCGGTGGACTGGTTGAGGGCCACGACGCCGATGCAGCGGCCTTCGTCGTTCATCATCAGGTCGAGGGCGAAGTACTCGATGAAGAAGTTGGTCTGGTTGCGCACCGCCTGCCCGTAGAGGGTGTGCAGGATCGCGTGGCCCGTGCGGTCGGCGGCGGCACACGTGCGCTGCGCCGTGCCCTTGCCGTATTCGGTGGTCATGCCGCCGAAGGGCCGCTGGTAGATCTTGCCCTCGGCCGTGCGGGAGAAGGGAACGCCCCAATGCTCCAGCTCGTAGACGGCGGCCGGCGCGTTGCGGCACAGATACTCGATGGCGTCCTGGTCGCCGAGCCAGTCCGACCCCTTCACGGTATCGTACATGTGCCAGCGCCAGTCGTCCGGGCCCATATTGCCCAGGGACGCGGAAATGCCGCCCTGCGCCGCGACCGTGTGGGAGCGGGTGGGGAACACCTTGGTGATGCAGGCGGTGCGAAGCCCTGCCTGCGAGCAGCCGACGGTGGCGCGAAGACCCGCGCCGCCCGCGCCCACCACCACCACGTCGAAGCTGTGGTCGACGATGGTGTAGGCCTTGCCGTTGACGGCGGCGCCGTTCGTTGCTTGAGCCATGAGTTTTGTCCTTAAACCAGGATGCGGCCGAGGCTGACCTTGAGGATGGCGTAGAGGCAGGCGACCGCGATGATCACCGCATAGAAGTTGTTGGCGATGATCGCCGCGATCTTCAGCTCCTTGGCGTGGACATAGTCCTCGATGACGATCTGCATGCCGAGCCGCATGTGGTTCGTCACCGAGATGACCGCCAGGATGAGGATGATCGCGACGAGCGGGTGCGAGATGATCGCAATGGCATCCTGGTAGGAGGAGCCGGCAAGCGCCGCCACGACGATCACGAAGGCGATAATGAGCGGGATGTTGGACACCGCCGTCATCCGGTGGAGCCACCAATGCTCGACCCCGTGCCCGGAGGCGCCGAGGCCCTTCACGCGGGCAAGCGGGGTGCGCATGGAAACGCGGGTGTCAGCCCTGTTGTCGGCCATGGTCCGGTCTCCTTAGAAAAACAGGAAGGCAACAGCCCAGATCGCCAGCGTGAGCGCGATCGAGCCGACGAGGGTGAAGCGGGCCATGTTGATGCGCTGGACCGTTTCCATGCCGTAGCCGAAGTCCCATACCAGGTGGCGCACGCCGCCGAGCATGTGGTGCATGAGGATCCAGGTGTAGCCGAACAGGATCAGGTAGCCCACCGGCGAGCCGAAGAACCACTGCACCGTGTCGAAGGCATCGGGGCCGGAGGCGAGCGCCACGAGCCAGATCGCGAACATCGCGATGCCGCCATACAGGGCGACGCCGGTGATGCGGTGGGCGACGGACATCGCCATCGTCCAGCTCCACCGGTAGATCTGAAGATGCGGGGACAGGGGCCTGGGAGCCACTTTCGCCTCAGCCATAGGTTTCACTCCTGGTCGGCGACGGCTAAGTCGCGCGTCGTTTGGAATGGTTCGTATCGGATGCGCGGCAACACCGCAATGCGCCTTCTGCCCAACGGGGCAACAGCAGGACACACTTCGTCAGTCGCGAAGAATGCTTCAGGCTCGCCCAAAGCACAATTTTTAATTATTCTTATCTCCCTTCGCCGATGACGAAGGAAACCATGCAATTCGATCTGACCGATCTGAGCCTCTTTCGCCATGTGGTCGAGGCGGGAAGCATCACCCACGGGGCGGAGCGGGCCCACCTGGCGCTCGCTGCCGCCAGCACCCGCATCCGCAACATGGAAAAGTCCCTCGGCGCCCCCCTCCTCCTGCGGACCCGGGCCGGAGTGACCCCCACCCCGGCCGGCCGGACCCTGCTCCAGCATGCCCGCACCCTGCTGGCGCAGGCCGAACGCCTGCGGGAGGACCTGGGATCCTACACGGGCGGCCTCACGGGGCAGATCCGGATCCTCTCCAACACCAATGCCCTGACCGAGTTCCTTCCCGAGGCGCTCGGGGCGTTTCTCGCCGGGCACCCGCAGGTGTCCATCGACCTGGAGGAGCGCCTCAGCGACGAGATCGTGGGGCTGATCGCGGAGGGCGTCGGCGATCTCGGCATCGTGGCCGGCACCGTCGATACGGGGCGGCTCGAAACCTACCCGTTCCGCAGCGACCGCTTCGTGCTCGTCGTTTCCAAGGGCCACCCCCTCGCGGCCAGGGCCGACATCTCCTTCGCCGAGGTGCTGGAGCACGACTTCGTCGGCCTCGACCGGGCAAGCGCCCTCCAGCGCTTCCTGGCCGGCAAGGCCACCCGGATCGGCAGGCCCATCAGGCTCAGGGTCCAGCTGCGCAGCTTCGACGCGGTCTGCCGCATGGTGGAAGCGGGCGTGGGCCTCGGCATCGTGCCGGAAACCACGGCGCGCCGCGCCGCCCGCACCATGGCGATCGCCGCGGTCGATCTCGAGGACCCCTGGGCCGCCCGCGACCTGACCCTGTGCATCCGCTCGCTCAAGGACCTCGCCCCCTCGGCGCGGCAGCTCGTGGAGCACCTGCGGCGGGGGGCGTGACGCCGCGACCGTGCTCCGGCCAGGAGCGGACGGGGCCCCTTACCCTCAAATCGCCGTGAGGAGGGAATAATTGCGCTCTCGGAAGCGTCCGTCTTGAGCGAGGATGATCGTCATTCCATCCGGGAGGAAACAATGCGCGGAACGAGCACCCTATCGATCATGGCTTCCATCGGGGTCGTTGCCCTGGCGTCCGTTGGGTCGGCGGGGGCACAGACGGCCCCAGGCGACACCACCTTCTTCGTGACCAGCGTCGGCTCCGGCAAGGGCGCGGATCTCGGCGGCCTCGACGGTGCGGACCGGCATTGCGAGACCCTGGCGGAAGCCGCCGGCATTCGCGGCAAGATGTGGCGGGCCTATCTCTCGACCCAAGGCGCGACGGCCGTCAATGCCCGGGATCGCATCGGGCGCGGGCCGTGGCAGAACGCCAAGGGCGCGGTCATCGCCAAGGACGTGGCGGATCTGCACGGCCCCGGCAACAATCTCACCAAGCAGACGGCGCTTACCGAGAAGGGCGAGATGGTGAAGGGCCGTGGCGACCAGCCGAACCAGCACGACATCCTCACAGGCTCCCAGCCCGACGGGACGGCATTTGCCGGCAACCAGGACATGACCTGCGGCAACTGGACGAAGAGCGGCGCCGAAGGGGCGGCCATGACGGGCCATCACGACCGCATGGGCCTGGACGAGTCGCCGCCCGCCAAATCCTGGAACTCGTCGCACGCGACCCGCGGCGGGTGCAGCCAGGACGCCTTGCGGGGCACCGGCGGCGCGGGCCTGTTCTACTGCTTTGCAGCCAACTGATCAGGCGAAATCCACCGCCGGCACGGTGAGCCCGCGCCGCAGGCATGCGGCCTCTAGGGTGTTGCGCAACAGGCACGCGATGGTCATGGGACCGACGCCGCCCGGCACCGGCGTGATGGCGGAGGCGACTTCGGCCGCCTCCCCGTAGGCCACGTCGCCCACCACCCTGGTCTTGCCCTCGCCGGCCGCCGGGTTCGGCACCCGGTTGATGCCCACATCGATCACGATGGCGCCGGGCTTCACCCAATCGCCGCGCACCATCTCGGGCCGGCCGACGGCGGCGACGAGAAGGTCCGCGCTGCGGCAAACCTCCGGGAGATCGCGGGTCCTGGAATGGGCGACCGTCACGGTGCAGCTCTGGGCGACGAGGAGCTGCGCCATGGGCTTGCCCACGATATTGGAGCGCCCGACCACCACGGCGTTGAGGCCGGAGAGATCACGGCGCACCGACTGTGCCAGCAGCAGGCACCCCAAGGGCGTGCAGGAGACGAGGCCCGGCACGCCGGTCATGAGGCGCCCAGCATTGATCGGATGAAAGCCGTCCACGTCCTTTGCCGGATCGATGGTCTCGATCACCTTCTGGGCATCGATCTGCCCCGGCAGCGGCAGCTGCACCAGGATGCCGTCCACGGCCGGGTCGGCATTGAGCCGGGCGACGAGGCCCAAAAGCTCCGCCTCGGAGGTGGAGGCCGGCAGCACGTGCTCGAAGGAGCGCATACCCACCTCGACGGTCTGGCGGGCCTTGTTCTTCACATAAAGCTGGCTTGCCGGATCCTCGCCGACGATGACGACGGCGAGCCCGGGCGTCACGCCCTGCCCGGCCAGGGTTCCGACCGCCCCGGCGATGCGCCCGCGCAGGCCCGCCGCATAGGCTTTTCCGTCGATGATCGTGGCGCTCATGGGCTCCGTCCTGTCAATTTCGCGAGGGCAGCCGCCAGCCTTTCCGGCTCGCCCATGATCAAAAACGTCTTCAGCCGGGCGGTTGCGCCCGCCTCGAGGCTCACCGCCGAGGCCGGGAGCCCCAACGCCTTGGCGAGCAGGCGCCGCACGCCCTCGTTCGCCGCCCCGTCCTCCGGCACCGCCCTGACCCGAACCTTCGGGACAGCCCTGCCGTCCGAGAGGCTCTCCACCCCGTCGAGCGAATCCCGCCCTCCCCGGGGCGTCACGCGAACCCTGATCTCCAGGCCGTCGGGGCGAACGCGCCAGGGCAAGGCTAAGGGCCCGCTCAGAAGGCGATGGGCATCAGATAGTCGACGATTAGATTCTGGATGAAAATGATCAGCAGGATCAGGATGATGGGGGAAATGTCGACCCCGCCCAGATTGGGCAGGATGTTCCGGATCGGCCGCAGGACCGGCTCGGTCACGGCATCGAGGAAGTTCCAGATCGAGCGGACGAAGTCGTTGCGGGTATTGACCACGTTGAAGGCCACCAGCCAGCTCAGGATCGCCGAGGCGACGATCAGGTAGGTATAGAGCTGCAGGGCCAGCAGGATGACGTTGAGAAGGGCGCGCATGGGAAACCTGTCAGGGATCGGCGTTGCTCATGTAACGATTGAAGCGGGGCTGAACAACCCATAACCGTTTCACGAGACGGCAGTTCGCGCCCCAAACGGCCCGAAAGCCCTTCTCCGGCCGATTGACAGACCGAAGCGAGCGGGCCTAAAACTTGCGCCACTTGGTCTCCATGTGACCGGGGCTGTAGCTCAGATGGGAGAGCGCTGCAATCGCACTGCAGAGGTCAGGGGTTCGAATCCCCTCAGCTCCACCAAGCTTCCTCCAAGCCATTGATTTTCTTGAGAGTCGCTTCTTTTTTGCACCCGGGTGCAAAGCCCGACCGGCGAAACTGCCGCGAATGTCTGGAACAGGTTCGGCAGCAAGCCTTCTCAAGGCTGCGCTCCAAGGTTGAGTTTGACCCTGAGCTGACCTTCGAGAGTTCTGACAGGTTTGCTCCCCCTGCCCGCTTCGCCTGAGGGACCGCGCCCGCATATGGGGTTGAGGAAGAAGCAGGGTGAGGCTGGTGTGTCGCGCGGGCGGCAGCGATGATGCGAACCGGCAACAAGGCTGGCGCCA